>JAZKIC010000006.1:0-103558 GCA_040385065.1 Pseudomonadota bacterium | reverse complement strand
GGCTTGTCACGCCAAACAGCTCGCCGGCTTCGACAAGCTCAGCCCGAACGGCTGGAGAGCGACCCGGCTTCCACGAGGAGGCGATCGGTGCCATCGATACGCGTGAACACTCCCCGTAATCGAGAGGCCAAACCACTCGCTGGCTTCTATACATCAGCCCGAACGGGTGTGGAGGACACGGGCTCCGATATCTAAAAAGGTCTGGCCCGCCCGGCCGAGACGCGCCTCGCCAGGCCAAACAGCTCGCTGGCTTCTATACATCAGCCCGAACGGTTGTGGTAGGCCCCATCGCCAAGCCGTAGAGCCGCCTCTCGAATCACCCACATCGCCACCCACGAGCGCCGCACACGCCAACCGCGGATGGACGAACAGCGAGGACCATCGCACACTTGAGGCATGACTCTGCCTCTGCCTTCTTCCTTCCAAACCGCCAAAGGGCAACCGCTCGCCGGCCTCAAGGTGCTGGAGCTCGGCCAGCTCATCGCCGGACCGTTCGCCGCCAAGACACTTGCCGACTTCGGCGCCGACGTCATCAAAATCGAACCGCCCGGCTCCGGCGATCCGCTGCGCAAGTGGCGTTTGCTGAAGGACGGAACGTCTGTCTGGTGGCAGGTGCAGTCGCGCAACAAACGCTCGCTCGCACTGGATCTGCGCCAACCCGAAGCACAGGAGATCGTGCGCAAGCTCGCGCAGGAGTCCGATGTGCTGATCGAAAACTTTCGGCCCGGTGCCATGGAGGGCTGGGGGCTGGGGCCGGACGAGTTGCTGGCGCTCAATCCGTCGCTCGTCATGCTGCGCATCAGTGGCTACGGCCAGACCGGCCCTTACCGCGACAGGCCGGGCTTCGGTGTAGTGGCCGAAGCCATGAGCGGGCTGCGGCATCTGACCGGCGAGCCTGGCCGTGTGCCGGTTCGCGTCGGCGTGAGCATTGGCGACACGCTGGCCGCGCTGCACGGCGTGATTGGCGTGCTGCTGGCGTTGCAGCATCGGACGGCCTCTGTTTCTGCGGACGCGCCCAGGGGTCGGGGCCAGGTGATCGACGTCGCGCTGTATGAAGCCGTCTTCAACTGCATGGAGAGCCTGTTGCCCGAGTACAGCGCCTTTGGCGCGGTGCGCGGCCCGGCGGGCAGTGCGCTGCCAGGGATTGCGCCGAGCAACGCCTACCGCTGCAGGGATGACGCCTATGCACTCATCGCCGGCAATGGCGACAGCATCTTCAAGCGCCTGATGGCAGCCATCGGACGGGGCGATCTGGGCGCTGACCCGGCCCTGGCTGACAACGCGGGGCGCGTCGCGCAGATCGAAAAAATCGATGCAGCGATCGGCGCATGGACAGAGCAGCTGAGTGTCGAGCAAGTCCTTGCGGTCCTGGACAAGGCAGGCGTTCCTGCAGGCCGGATTTATACGGTCGCAGACATCGCGGCCGACCCGCACTACCAGGCTCGCGGCATGCTCGCCTCGGTGCAGATGGACGACGGCAGCAGTTTGGCGGTACCCGGCATCGTGCCCAAGCTTTCGCTCACGCCCGGCCAGCATCGCCGCAATGCGCCCAGTATCGGCCAGGACACCGACGCGGTACTGGCGGAACTTGGCCTTACGCCCGAACAGATTCAAGGCTTGAAAGACAAGGGCATCGTTGCCCCCCGAACACCATGACACTCATTTCATCAGGCGCTAAAAAGCGCGTCTATTTCAACGAAGTCGCCACGCGCGACGGCTTTCAGATCGAGCCCCACTTCATCCCGACCGACACCAAAGTGGCCCTGGTCAATGTGCTCGGCCAGTGCGGTTACGCCAAGATAGAAGTCACATCTTTCACCTCGCCCAAAGCCATTCCCATGCTGCGCGATGCCGAAGAAGTGATGGGCCGCATCGAGCGCGTTGCCGGCGTTGAGTACACCGTGCTCGTGCCCAACCTGCGGGGCGCCGAGCGGGCGCTCGAATCACGCGCCGACGAACTCAATCTCGTGATGTCGACCTCCGAAACCCACAATTTGGCCAACCTGCGCATGCCGCGCGAGAAGAGCTTTACGGCGCTTGCCGGCGTGATCGCGCACGTGAACGGCAAGACACCCATCAATGTGTCGTTGTCGACCTGCTTCGGTTGCCCCATGGACGGCGAGGTCAGCCAGGACGAGGTGATGCGCTGGTGCGATCGCTTTGCCGCACTGGGCGTGCGCGGCTTGACGATTTGCGACACGACTGGCATGGCGCACCCCGCAGAGGTGAGCCGCATGGTCGAGGCACTGCAACATCGCTTTGCGCAGCTGCAACTGACCCTGCACTTCCACAACACGCGCGGCATGGGTCTGGCCAATGTGCTGGCCGCGGTGCAGGGCGGCATCGTGCGCTTCGATGGCTCGCTCGGTGGCCTCGGCGGCTGCCCCTACGCGCCCGGAGCGAGCGGCAACATCAGCAGCGAAGACGCCATCCACATGCTCGACGCCATGGGCTATGACACCGGCATCGATCTGCCGCGCCTGCTGGACATTGCACGGCAGATGCCGGAGATCGTCGGCCATGAAGTGCCCGGACAGGTAGCCAAGGCGGGGCGGATCATGGACCTGCATCCCGCGCCTGCGTTTGTGGCGGAGCTGCGCTCGGTGTCCTGAAGAGCCTTTCCCATCTCAATCGCGATGTAGCGAAGTAGCGACGTAGTCAAGTAGCGCTTGAGCCCGATACAAGCTCGGCTTCAGGTTTGCCTACGCTCTGCCCTCAGGCACTCCCACAGCGCGCCCGCAACCGAGGCTTCTAGATTGGCCGGTCACCCGATCCTTGCGGTCGACCGATCCACTCCCAGGAGACTCCATGCCGCCCACTCTGGCCTATGAGGACGCCATCGACCTGCTCGATGCAGACCACAAGTTCGTCAAGAAGCTGTTCATCACCTTTAACGCGCTGTGCGAGGACGATGCGCCCGCCGAAGAGAAAAAGGCAGTTGCTGAAAAGATTTGCCAGGAGCTCACGGTTCATGCCCAGATCGAAGAGGAAATCTTCTATCCGCAAGTGCGCGAGGCAGTGGCCGATGACGAAGAGATGATGGAGGACGCGTTGCAGGAACACGCCGAGGCCAAGGAGATGATCGCGAAGATCCAGGGTATGGACGCCGAGGACGAGGCCTATGACGGCACGGTGCAGGAACTGGGCGACCTGATCGACCATCACGTGATGGATGAGCGCGAGAAAATTTTCCTCAAGGCGCGTTATGCCGAGCTGGACCTGCGCGGCATGGTGCCCGAGCTGTATGCACGCAAGAAGGCACTGACAGGCGCTAAAAAGCCGTCCCCACCCGCTCGCAAGAAGCAGGTGTCGGCATGAGAGCGCTCGTCTTCAACGGTCCGCGCGATGTGAGCGTGCAGGACGTGCCCGATGCGCAAATCGAGCGCGCCACCGATGTACTAGTCCGGATCACCAGCACCAACATCTGCGGCTCCGACCTCCACATGTACGAAGGTCGCACAGACATGGAACCCGGGCGAATCCTGGGCCATGAGAATCTGGGTGAAGTCATCGAAGTAGGCCCCGCCGTCGACCGCGTGAAGGTGGGCGACCGCGTCTGCCTGCCGTTCAACATCGGCTGCGGGTTTTGCGAGAACTGCGAAAAAGGCCTCAGCGGCTTTTGCCTCATTGCCAACCCTGGCAACGCGGGAGCAGCCTACGGCTTCGCTGGCATGGGCCCCTACAGCGGCGGCCAGGCAGAATTTTTGCGCGTGCCGTATGGCGACTTCAATTGCCTGATTCTGCCGCGTGACTCCGAAGAAAAGGAAACCGACTACGTCATGCTGTCGGACATCTTTCCCACGGGCTACCACGCAACGGAACTGGCGGGCGTCAAGCCGGGCGAATCCGTGGTGATCTACGGCGCCGGGCCGGTGGGCCTGATGGCTGCCTTGTCGGCCAACCTGCGCGGCGCCAGCTTGGTGATGGTGGTCGACACGCACCCGGACCGACTGAAGCTCGCAGAGAAATTTGGCGCCGTCGCCATTGACGACACCGAAAACACCGGCATCGAACAGGTCATGGAATTGACGGGAGGAAAGGGCGCGGACCGCGGCTGCGAATGTGTGGGCTACCAGTGCTGCAACATGCACCGAGAAGAGGTCCCCAATCTCACCATGAACAACCTCGTGCACACCGTCAAGCCGGCGGGCAGCATCGGCGTGGTGGGCGTGTTCGTGCCGGAAGATCCGGAGGCCGAAGACAAGCTGCAAAAGCGCGGCCAGATGGCCTTCGACTTTGGCCAGTTCTGGTTCAAGGGCCAGCGCATGGCGACCGGTCAGGCGAACGTGAAGGCCTACAACCGCATGCTCAGCCGATTGATCGAGCGCGACAAAGTCAAACCGTCAGGCATCGTGTCGCACGAGTTGCCGCTGGAACAGGCGCCCGAAGCCTACGAAAACTTCGACCAGCGCAAGAAGGGCTGGACCAAGGTGGTGCTCAAGCCGGCCATGTCCTGAGACGGGTGACGCTTCAGGCCCGGTTCGCGATGACCTCCAGGTATTCCGCCGCCACGTGAGTTGTGCCGGCCGCAGGCGTCAGGTTGTTGCGCGTCCACAAGGACGTGAGCTCCTGCGAAAGCGTGCGCTGGTCGTCAGAGGAGAGCGACGCCATGGCACGCACGGTCGGACCGTAGTAGGTGTTGAAGAACTCGACGACTTCGGCCGGCGGAAAGGGGTAATGCATGGCGTAGAGCCGCCTCGTCAGGTGGATGTGCGACGTTCCTCGGCCCAACCGTTCGCGCACAGACGCTTCGTTGCCCCACAACATCGGCGACGCCATGAGCGCAGGCGGCGGAACGTACTTGCCGATCAGGCGAAACATCTCGCCCACATGGCCCTCGGGCGTCCAGTTCGCCATCGCGATACGGCCGCCCGGGCGGCACACGCGGAGCAGCTCGGCGGCGACGCGATCAGGGCGTGGCGCGAACATTGCCCCGATCAGGCTGACGACGAGGTCGAACTCGCCATCGGCAAAGGGCAGCGACTCGGCATCGCCCTCCTCGAAGCGCACCTGCACACCCTCACCGCGAACGCGCGCCCGCGCCTGCTCGATGAGGTTGCTCGCAATGTCGATGCCGGTAACCTCAGCTCCCGCATGCGCCGCGGGAAACGACAGTTGTCCCACACCGCAGGCCACGTCGAGCACGCGCATGCCCGGCCTGACGTCCAGCCGGGAAAAGAACTCGCGCGCGCCGGGCTCCAGGTATTTCGCGAAGCGGCCGTAGTCGCCTGCCATCCAGGTGGCCTTGAGCCGCGACTTGAGTTGAGCCATGTCATCCGACATCGGCCGCTCGCCGGCTCTTCCGGAAACAGGCGGCACAGCGTTTTCCACCGAATCGTTTGCCGGGATCGTCATGGCAGCCCCCTTCGGGTGTTCGATTCAGGTCACGATGACGTTGGCCGCGCTCACTTCGCCCACCGCGCCGAGCAGCGTCACGAAGGCCTGCGCAGGCTGTTGCCCGCTACCGTCCGGGTCGTAGAGTAGCGCGCCCGAGTCAGGGTTGTAGATGACGCGGTCCGAGGTGTCCGCCGCCACACTGCCCACGTGGAACGCATCGGTGGTGAGCGTGTCTTGGCGAGCGAGGTCATGGAAGACCTTGCGGTCCAGTTCAATCCGATCTTCGCCGGCGTTGAAGTCAAGGATGCTGTCCAGGCCCGCAATCGCCAACCGCGCATCGAAAACGAACACGTCGCTGCCGCCCGCGCCGATCAGCAAGTCGTCGCCCGCACCACCGCCGAGTCGATTGGCCGCATCGTTGCCTACCAGGAGGTTATCCAGTGAATTGCCAAAGCCATTGATCGGCTGAGCGCCGGCCAGCACGAGGTACTCGACGTTGGCGTCCAGCGTATGGCTAACGGTGCTGTAGACCGTGTCCACGCCTTCCCCCTCGCGCTCGACGACGCGGTCGCGTGCGCTGTCGACGCGGTATCTGTCATTGCCCGGCCCACCCGTCAGCACATCGTCGCCGGGGCCACCGTCGAGCAGGTCGTTGCCGGCCAGCCCTTCCAGTCGGTCGCGACCTTCGAGACCATAAATCTCATCATCCGCGTCGCTTCCCTCCAGCCGATCGTTGCCCGAAGTGCCGGTGACGAGATGGATGGGAGCTGCTACTTGTTGCCAGAAAATTTCATCGCCCGACAGGCCGAAGCTGAGGTCGCTCCAGATACCCGCCAGTTGCACGACCACGTCGGCGCCAGGCTCGGCGTCGGTCCCAACGAAGACCCGCGTCATGGCGTCGGGTTCGGCCTGTATCTGCACCTCGTTAGGCCCGAGCGCCGAACCATCGCCTTGCGTAACGCTGGCGCCGAAGCTCGCGCCCGCAATCACGATGCGATCGCCTTCGCCCCAGTCGGCCAGCGTGTCCACGCCATTGCCCTGGGCAGCGAACTCGAAGGCGTCGCCGCCAGGGCCACCGCGCAGCACATCCGAAGCCTGGCCCCCTGCCAGGACGTCAGCGCCCGCCCCGCCCACCAGCTCGACGCCTTCTTGCGCGTCTGTCACTCGAAAAACGTTGTTTTCGTCGGCGCCCGTCAGTACAAGATGCCCCTCGCGGAGGTTGTTTGCGTCAAAGCGCTGGGTGAAGATGTCGTAGGTGTTGTCGTTCCCCAGCGTTGCCCAACCCATCAGAAAGCCGCCGTCTTCCAGCGCCGCCACGACCGGATTGTTCTGGCTCTGTGCGCGGGTTGCGTTAGTTTGCAATAGCTCGCCGACAGGCTGGTCTCGGGCGTCAAAACGCTGGGCAAAGGCGCTGCTCTGGAAGGTCTCGTAAGAATGCCAGGTGATCACATAGCCACCATCCTGCAGCGCTGCAATGGCAGGGTCTGCAAGGTTGTCCTCGCTGACCGTGAAGGCCGGTGTGATGACTTTTCCCTGGGCGTCCACATGCATCGCACGCACAAACTGCTCACCACCGACCTCCGCCGAATACCAGGTCACCACCAGGGTGCCGTCCTGCAATGTAGCGACGGCGGGGAAGTTGCCTTCGGGGCTCAGCGTGACCGGCTCAGGGGTGGCCAACTGTCCGCTCGCGTCCACCCGCTGCATGAGTACGCTTCCAGGCAGCGAATAGCCGCTACCCCAGACCACGGCAAACCCGCCGTCCGGCAACGCTGACACGTCAGTTCTAGCGGGGTCGGAAACGGTCGTCAGTTGCAAGACACCGGATGCTGCAGCACCATCAGCGCCGAATTTTTGCGCGTACACGCCGTACCCGCCCAGTCCGTTGTCAATCTGTCCTGCCCAACTCACGGCAAAGCCGCCATCCGCAAGCGCTGCAATCGAGGGAAGATAGTCATTGGCCGTGCTGGCCACCCGTGTGGGGCCTGCCAGCGCGTTTCCGTCGGCATCGAAACGCTGTACATATTGGCCCCAGTCGCTGCTGCTCTGACCGTAAGCCATCCACACCATGGCAAAGCTGCCGTCCTCGAAGACCGTAACCTCGGGCCTTTGCTGGCCCTGCACCGTGGCATCCACACGCAGTTCCTGCCCGACTCGCTCGCCGCTGCTGTCAAAGCGCTGCAGATAAATTCCAGAGGCCTCATTGCTCTGGGTCTGGGTGTTGTAGCGCGACGAGTAAAACGCCACAAGATAGCCGCCATCCGGCAAGGGCGCGACGCTCGGCGAAAAGTCGTTGCCCACCGACGGGTTGCTTGCCAGACGCTCCGACTGCGCATCGAACGCGACGCCGATCGGGGCGCCCTCTGCCACTACGCGCTCGACCGAGTCGAGCCGGTCCATTCCTTGGGAAGGGCTGCTCACCGACAAGATGCGATTGCCCGACAGCTGCCAGGTGAGATCGGTGTGCGCCGCGCTGGAAACCACGGTGTCGAAGCCAAGCCCACCGCTGAGGATGTCATCTCCGCTGCCGCCCTGCAGCACGTCATCGCCCGCGCCACCCAACAGGTCGACTGGCGCCGCGCCTTCGAAATGCAGCGTATTGGCGCCCTCCCCCGCCTGGAGCACATGGCCGCTGGGCACGGGGTTGCCTTCCATGTCGAAGCGCTGCGCGAAAACGCCCGCCTGGGCGACGGAAGAAGTCCAGGTCGCAACGTAGCCGTCTTCCAGTTCGGTGACGGCGGGCTGGCCCTGTGTTCCCAGGGTCGTCGAGTTGACGCGCACAGGCTGTGTCATGGGCGTGGCATCGTTGGCAAAAAACTGCGCCATCACGTCGGCATTCGGACTGGCCCTGCCACCGGATGCTGTCCAGGTGAGCACGTAGCCGCCCTCGGGCAAGGCCGCCACAGCGGGGTCGGTCGTCTGCCCGTTTTCCGCCGTGAAGCCCAAATGTCGTTCAGGGCCTATCGGTTGCCCTGACGCATCAATGTGCTTGACGTACACGTCCGTAAAGACGCCTCGCGGCGCCACCACTGCCCAGGTCACGACCAGACTGCCATCCGAAAGCTCGGCAAGATCCGGTTGCAGCGGAGTCAGCCCGCTACTCGACGGGATGTCGCTGACACGCAGCGCGTCGCCAGCGGGTTCGCCCGACCCCGTGAAGTGCTGGGCGAAAATTCCCGTCTGCTCAGGTCTGCCGAAAGCTGCCCAAGTCACCCAATAGCCGCCGTCGGCCGCGGCATCGATGCCCGGTTGCGACGCGCTCACCGCAAACGCGGTTTCGGCTCCGACGCGCTGCCCGCCCGCGTCAAAGACTTGAGAAAGCAAGGTGAACGTCGACGTACTTCCATCGGGCGCCACGTTGTTGGTCCGCCAAACGATGACGTAGCCGCCGCTCGACAGCGTAACAACCTGGGGGTCGCTCTGCATCGTGCCGCCGGCGCTTACCAGAAACGGATCACCCTGTGGCTCACCGCCGGCGCCAAACCGTTCTGCAAAAACCTGCGTGCTGAAGTTGCCACTCGGACTGCGCGACACCCAGGTCACCAGAAGACCGCCGTCGTCCAGGCCGCTGATGCTGGGCGACAGTTGAGCGCCCTCGCCGGGCGGCGCAATCAGCGTTTCGGGGCCTGCCCGAGCCCCGCTGGCGTCGAAACGCTGCACTCTTATGGCGGTTTCTGTGCCAACCTCACTCACGCCTACCCATGCGACGGCAAAGCCACCGTCGGCCAGTCGGGCGACAGCCGAAGAATTGAACGGGACAGCCACTGAACTATTGACCTGAAACTCATTGCGCTCCAGCTCGATGGAGCCGTCCTGCAGCGCCAGTGCTTCCACCTGGTCGAGCGTGTCGGCGCCTTGGGAACTTTGCACCACCCAGCGTCCCTCGCCGTCCAGGCGGAAAACCGCGCCGGCGCTGGCAGCCGCCACCTGCGCCAGGTCCACCCCTGCTTGCCCAAGAAACAAGTCGTCTTCCGCCGTGCCCACGAGGACATCGTCCGCTGGGGTTCCCGTGATCGTGCTCATGTCGTCGCTCCTCTCGTGTTGTCTCGAAATTTGTGGGGCCACGACGCGACTTGGAAAAGCCGCGGCCCTTCACGCCGCCTTCCAAGGCCGCGCACCATCTTGATCTGAGTTTTTCCAGGCGCCTGTACCTGAGAGACGCCGGCGGCGCGGGGGGTAGTCCCATTCCCACAGCTGTACTGCGTCGACACTGGTGGCTGCAGCGGTTTTGCGGGGCCGGACCGACCTGTTACCGGTAACCCGGCGGGCAGTCAGCCGGGCGGGGCCTGCATGCGACCCGCCACTAAGCGCGCCAGCGGCGGCGCGACGGCGAGCACGACGAGAAACCGCACGGTCTGCACCGCCATCACGAAGGGTACGCTTGCGCCGCTCGAAGCCGCAATGATGACGACCGCATCCATGCCGCCCGGCGAGGTGGCCAGGAACGCGCTCAACGGATCGATTTGCAGCGTGCGCACCAGCAGCCAGCCAAACAGGGCGCACACCACCAACATCGAAAGGATCGAAGCGACGATCAAAGGCAGCGCCCTGCCGACGTGCCGGCAGAGTTTACGGGTGAAGCCGAAGCCGAACTGGCAACCCAGCGTCATGAAAGTCAGCGCCTGCAGCCACGGCGGCATTTCAAGCGTGACCCATCCGCTCGCCTGCACGGCCGCGCCGAGCGCCATCGGCCCGAGGATCATGCCGGCCGGCACACGCAAGCGTCGCCCGATGAGAGCGCCACCCGCAGCGACCGCAGCCAGCACAAACCATGCGCCGAGGTGAATTTCCGGAAACCACTGCACAGAGGCCAGCCCCGAGGCAGGCGAGTCGAACCACAGGCGGGTCAGGAAAGCGGTCAGCATCGCCACCACCAGATTCCTGAGGTACTGCATGAAGGCCACCAGACTGCCGTCCTCACCAAAGCTTTCGGCCATGATCACCATGATCGTGGCAGCACCCGGCGACAGGCCCCAGATGGCGGTAGTGCCCGGCAGCGAGCCCCAGCGGGCAACGGTCCAGCTCAGGGCACTCGTGGCCAACACGATCGAAAGCGCAACGCCGACGAACAGCGGCCAGTTCTGCCATACGCCCACGGCGTGCTGCCCGGCCATATTGCTGCCGATGAAGGCGCCCAGCAGGCTTTGCGCGACGAGGTAAGCCTTGCGTGGCACCACGAGGCTGCCGCCGCTGGTGCGCACCAGCATTGCAGCCACCATAGGCCCTAGCAGCAGCGCAGCCGGAACCCCTGCGCGCTCGAAGAGGGCCATGAGCAACGAGCCGAGCGTGAGCAGCAGGCTGAGCTGAAGCGCGGGATGCCAGGCCCGCAGGGGACCCGGGTCGGCTGCCGGAACTTCAGCGGCGCTCAAGGTGGGCGTTCCGCAAGCACTGCGGCAGGGTGGATCGAAATCTGGATCTGGACATAAAAAGCATTGGAGCGGCAGGGCCCCGGCGTTTGCCTCCGCTCATGTACGGGCGCGGCTTTGCCCTGGATTCATTATGCGAGCCGCACCATTTCTGCGCGGGAGAACGTCCTACAGATCACCTGGCGGACGGCAGATAGTGTGGGAGGACACCTTGAGGAGACTGTCATGCCGGACAACCAGCAGAACGCGCAGGGCCAGGACCGCGAGCGCATCAATGTTCATCAGGACTATGAGCTGCGCGACTGGTCAAAAAGCCTGAACACGACGCCCGAGCGCCTGAACGAGGCCGTGCAGGCCGTGGGCGACCGCGCCGACCGGGTCCGCGAATACCTCAAGGGCAAGTAAAAGCAGGTAAGGGCACCTTCGGTGGACGGGCCGCCCGCGCCTGGTCTAACATTTCGTTCATGTGCAGCCACTACCAGGCCATCAAGACCCGAGCACGGCTCGAGAAGATGGGCGTCATCTTGCCCGAGGGGTGGGTGCCTCCGCACGAGCTGCATATCTACAAGCGCTTTTCAGCGCTCTTCATCCGCAAGCCGAGACCTGCGGACGGCAATGAAGAAGCTTTGCCCGGTCGTGAGCTCGTCAACGGCGAGTTCGGGCTTCTACCCCACTGGTCGCCCGGCCGCGTGCTCAAGTTCGACACGCTCAACGCGCGCTCCGAGACTGCCTCGACCACCGCCTCTTACCGCCTGCCATGGGCACAGCGCCACTGCATCATCCCGGCCGACTGGGTCAACGAGCCTGACTGGCGTTCAGGTAAATGCGTGGACACCCGCATCGAGCGCGCCGATGGCGAGCCCATGGGCATCGCCGGTCTTTGGGACGCCTGGCGACACCCGGAAACCGGCGAGGTAGTGCGCAGCTTCACCATGCTCACGATCAACGCCGATGCCCATCCGCTGATGAACCGCTTTCATCGACCCGGTAAGGAAAAGCGCATGGTCGTCATCCTTCGAGAAGCCGACTACACGGACTGGCTCGACGCACGCGCGCAAGAGTCCATGGCCTTCATGAAGCCGTTTCCGGCCGAGGAACTGGTGGCATCTGCCGCAGACCCAGCCAAAGCAGCCGAGACAGAGGATGCACCACAAAAGGCTTGGTGGTAGCTGCGCTGAACGCCCCGAGAGCTTGAAGCGCATGCAGCCCTGGCATTGAGGCGTGGATTGTTCTCTGAAGAGCCCCAACGAAAAACATCCCGGACGATCGTGTCGTTCCGGGATGTCTCTCGTCAGCGGCGTAACCGCCAATCAAGGTGAAGCGGTTCTACTCAACCGCTTACTTCAACCGCTTACTTCATGCCGTACTTGGTCTTGGCGGAAGACATGCAGCTGTCCTTGGCATTTCCGCTCAAGGCATCGCATTTTTCCTTTGCCACTTTGTACTCGGCTTCGCGCTTGTCTTCTGCGGCGTCCTTTTTCGCGGCGGCGACGGTAGAGTTGGCATTCGCGTTGGCATTGGCCGCGGCTGCACCAGTTCCGACAGCAGCACCGGTCACGGGGCTGGTGGTCGTACCCGTTGTGGCGGTGGTCCTGGTCTGGGCGGCATCGGCGCTGGCCTTGTTCACTTTGGCGTCAGCCTTGGCGGTCGTGCGGGCGGACTTGGCCTCTTTCATGCAGACGTCCTTCGCATTGCCTTTCTGGTCGTCGCATTTTTCCTTGGCCACGTCATATGCTGCATCAGCCTTGGCGTCACGTACCTTCTTCTCGTTGCTCGGGCTCGCCTTGTACTGCGCCTCGAGTTCGGCCTTGGCGACCTTCTCGGTGCCCTTGGCTTCAGCCTGGCAGATGTCCTTGGCGTTGGCAGTCATGGCTCCGCACTTGTCCCTGGCTGCCTTGTAGTCGGCCTCGATCTTGTCTTTCTGGGTCTTGTACTCGTCCTTCGTCAAGGCCAGGGCGTTGCCGGCCCAGGCGCAGGAAATGGCGAGTGTCAACATGGCTATTCTGGTCTTCATGGTGTGTCCTTTGGATGATGGAGTTATATAAAAAAAGCACCTGGGACTGCATCGAGCGCTCGTCGTCTATCTTTAATAGCGTTCGAAAAATCCTGTCGGGTTACGGTCGTGCCACTCGTTGAAATGGCGCTCCGCTTCGTCGCGGCTGTAGCCGTGGCGCTCCTGGATTCGCCCGAGCAAGTTCTCCCGCTTGCCGTCAATCTGGTCGAGGTCTTCGTCCGTGAGACTTGCCCACTGCGCTTTGACCTTGTCCCTGACCTGGTGCCAATCGCCCTGGATACGGTCCCGGTTCATGGCGTGCTCCTCGTTGATGAAATTCAGCGACTCCTGTCGAGCCAATGCTGAGGTGAAAATTCACTCTAGGAGGCTGCCCGAAGGACAACCGTAGGCGACGCAAGACCTTTGCCGTAGGCAGGTGCCTACACCCCCCGAAAGGCTTAAAGGCTTGCGCGCACGCGCAGTGTTCGACTGAGCAGTGCGACCGGCAACAGACCGACCAGCACCAGCGCCAGCGCGGGCAAGGCGGCTTCGCCCAAGCGTTCGTCACGCGCGAACTGGTAGGCCACTACGGCCAGCGTGTCGCTGTTGAAGGGCCGCAGCACGAGCGTGGCGGGCAACTCCTTCATGACATCGACAAAAACCAGCAGCCCGGCCGCGGCGACGGATCGCTTGAGCAAAGGCCAGTGCACTTTGGCCATCAAGCCTGCGCCGGTCGTGCCGAGCATGCATGCACTGTCGTCGAAGCTGGCGGGGATTCGTGCATAGCCGCTTTGTACTGACTGCAGCGCCACGGCGCAAAAACGCACCAGGTATGCCCACAGGAGCCCGAGGCTTGTGCCCGTGATCCAGTAGCCCGCTGAGGTTTGAGGCGCAGCAGCTTGCAGCCAGCCCAGCGGCAACAGGATGCCGACCACGATGACGGCGCCGGGCACGGCGTAGCCCAGGCTTATCAGCCGCACGGCCGCGCGATGAAACGCACCGGGCTTCACGCGGACGGCAAATGCCAGCGCTAGGGCCATGGCGGTCGCCAGCGTGGCGCCGAGACCGGCCAGCCACAGGCTGTTGAAAGACCAGCGCAGGAAGGGCTCCAGCGCCACGCTCTCCCACCCCTGAACAAGCGGCCTGAGCATGAAGACGACGGGCAGTACGAAGCCCAGGGCGACCGGGACGGCGCAGGTCGCAACGGCCAGCCAGGCGCCGCGCCCCGCCAGCCGCACCGGCAAGGCGTCCGCAAGGCCGGCGCGCGCGCCGCGCCCGGCCGCGAAACGCAGCCGCTTTTGTGCGCCGTGCTCGATCGCCAGCAAGACCGCCACCACGAGCAAGAGCACGGTGGCGAGTTGCGCGGCAGCCGCACGGTTATCCATGGCCAGCCAGGCCTTGTAGATGCCCGCGGTGAAAGTCTGGACACCGAAGTAGCTCGATACGCCGAAGTCGGCCAGGGTTTCCATCAAGGCAAGGGCCACGCCGGCGGCCACTGCCGGCCGCGCCAGCGGCAGCGCAACCTCGCGGATGCGGCGGCCCAGCGGAGCCCCCAGAAGCCGGGCCGCTTCCATCAGGTGGCTCGCCCGCTCGGTGAGCGCCGCCCTGGCGAGCAAATAGACGTAGGGGTAGAGCGACACGGTAAACACCAGCACGGCGCCACCCAGGCTGCGGATCTCGGGCAACAGTCGACCCTTGAGTCCGAACGCTTCGCGCAGGCCGGACTGCATCGGCCCTGCGTACTGCAAAAAATCCGTGTAGGCATAGGCCACGACGTAGGCAGGCATGGCCAGCGGCAGCAGCAGCGCCCACTCGAAAGCACGGCGGCCCGGAAAATCGAACAGCGTCACCGCGCAGGCCGTTCCCATGCCTACCAGCGCGACGCCAAGGCCGACGCACACGCACAGGATGAAGGTCGTGCCCGAATACACCGGCAGGACCGTCGCGGCCATCTCGCGCAGGATGGAGAATCCCGCCGCGTCCAGATCGAACCAGGAGGCCATGATGGACAGCACGGGCAGAGCCAGGACGGCGACCACGAGCACCAGCAAGGCGGGCAAGACAAGGCGGCGGAGCATGCGTTCTGGGGGCCCTTGAAAATTAGGCGGAATAACCGTTCACGGGCCGGTGCATGCGCGCCGGTTGTGCGAATGAGAATTGTAAGCATCTACAATTTCCCGATGTTCCTCGATGTGGCTCACTTGCGTTTGCAGTATCCCGGCCGGTCGCACCCTGCCGTCGACGACGCTTCATTCAACCTGAACGTCGGTGACATCGGCGTGCTGATCGGGCCCTCGGGATGCGGCAAGACAACCTTGCTGCGCGCCGTGGCCGGGCTCGAACGCGTGCAGTCAGGCAGCATTCGCCTAGGTGGCGAAACCGTCAGCAGTGCATCGCAGCACGTGCCTGCGGAAGCGCGGCGCATCGGCATGGTTTTTCAGGATTACGCGCTGTTTCCGCATCTCGACGTCGGCCGCAACGTAGCTTTCGGCCTAAGTCATCTGCGCGCCTCGGAGCGGGGCCCGCGTGTTGCCGAGGTGCTGGAACTAGTCGGTTTGCAAGGGGCGCAAACGCTGTACCCGCACCAGCTTTCGGGCGGGCAACAGCAGCGCGTAGCCCTGGCCCGGGCGCTCGCGCCCCGCCCTCGCCTCTTGCTGCTGGACGAGCCTTTTTCAAGCCTGGACGTGGACTTGCGCGAGCGTCTGGCGCACGAGGTGCGCGGCATTCTGAAGGCGGCGGGCGCAACCGCGCTTTTCGTGACGCATGACCAGCTCGAAGCCTTTGCCATCGGCGACCGCATCGGTGTGATGCATGCGGGAAGCCTCCACCAATGGGACGAGGCCTACGCGCTGTACCACCGTCCGGCAACGCGCTTCGTCGCCGACTTCATCGGTCATGGCGTTTTTGCGCACGCGCGCATCGAGCAACGCGGCGAGAACGTCGTCGTGCGGACCTCCCTGGGCGACCTGAAGGACGTGCTGGAATGCCCGCTTCCAAGCGCCTACCCGGAGGGCGAATGTGACGTGCTGCTGCGCGCCGACGACATCGTGCACGACGACAGCGCACCGGTAAAGGCGCGGATCGTGCGCAAGGCCTTTCGCGGTTCGGAGTTTCTGTACACGCTGCAATTGCAGACGGGCGAATCGGTGCTCGCGCACGTGCCGTCGCACCATGACCACGATATCGGCGAGTGGATCGGCATTCGGGCCGAGGTGGATCACGTGGTGACGTTCCCGCGGGAGGCGGTGGCGACGACCCCAGCCCCTGCGAAGCCGGCGGCTTAGAGCAACTCGCGGGTTTCGACTGCCGTTTCGACGCGCCGCAACGCGTCGACTTGGCGACGCAGGTCAGCGGCCCAGGTGCGCCGGTCTCGACCTTGTGCCAGCTCCGGCGTGCCGAAAACCACTTCGGCGCTTAAGCCCTTTGCGCACAGCGTGCGCCAGACGGACCCCAGCAACGTGTCGTCATCGACATAGCGCGGCGCGTGGCTCATGGCACCGGTGGTTCGGTCGCGAAAGACGAGCGCCACGGGCTGCACCGGCTTGCCGGAAGAAATAGCCGCCTGGATCAGGTTGGCGTGAAAAGGCTTGAGCGTGATGCCGTCGCCGGTCGTGCCTTCCGGAAACACCGCAAGCACATCACCGGCTTGCAGGCGCTCGACCATGTGGTGTACGACGCGATGCGCGTCTCGCCTGGACTCGCGCTCAATGAAGAGCGTGCCGCCACCAGAAGCGAGCGTACCCACCACCGGCCAGTGTTTGACGTCGGCCTTGGAGACAAAGCGGCAATAACCCGCCGCGTGCATGACCAGAATGTCGAGCCAGGAGATATGGTTGGCGACTAGGAGCACCGGGCCTTGCGGACGCGGCCCCTCAACCGCCAATTCGATTCCAGCAAGCGACAACATACGCTGCGCCCATCGGTGGACTTCCAGCGCTTGCGCCTCGGCGTCGAGTTGCGGAAAGCGCCTGCGGATGGTCCAGTAGCCGCGCAGGGCGTGGGTCGTTACGCGCGTCAGCGTCACGATGGCGCGCAGCGTGCTCACACTTGCCTCATGCCGGAAAAACATTGGGCGTCGAGCGGTCACGGCCTTCCCTACGCTTCATGTCGGTCTCGTCACGATTTCAAACGCAGGAAGCAGATGTTCGAGCCCGCGACACGAGAGGCCGCACCGTCACTGAGCGGCCGCGTCGTACGCGACCTGGCCGCCCACCAGCGTCCAGCGCACGCGCACCGGCAGCTCGTAACCCGAGAACGGCGTGTGTTTGCCCTGGCTACGGAGGCTGCCGGGCTCCACCGTCCATCGCATGGCCGGATCGAAAATGCAGATATCGGCCATGCCGCCGCGCACCAGTTGTCCGGCGCTGGCCTGCAGCGTGCCCAGCGAAGCACCCAGCACGTGTGCGGGACCGCTGGTGAGAACGGCCAGCGCCCGCTGCATGCCGCAACCGGTCTCGTCGTTCCACTTGCAGGCCAGGCCCAGCAACAGCTCGAGCCCGGTGGCACCGGGTTCGGCTTCGGCAAAGGGCAATGTCTTGGCGTCCTCGTCGACCGGAGTGTGGTCAGACACCAGTGCATCGATGGTGCCATCGACCAGGCCTTGGGAGAGAGCGTCCCGGTCGCGCTGCTGGCGCAGCGGCGGGTCCAGGCGCATGCGACTGTCGAAAAATCCGATGTCGTTGTCGGTGAGGTGCAGGCTGTTGATGCTGACGTCGCACGTCACCGGCAGGCCCTCTGCCTTTGCGCGGGCCACCAGCGCCAGCCCGGCCGAACTGCTGACGCGGCACACATGCACGCGCGCACCGGTAGAGCGCATCAACTCGAACAGCGTGTGCAGCGCAATGGTTTCTGCGGCAACCGGAACACCGCTGAGCCCGAGGCGGGTCGCCAGCGGGCCGCTCGCGGCAACGCCCTTGCCCAGATGCACGTCCTGCGGACGCAGCCAGACCGTATAACCAAAACTCGCCGCGTACTGCAGGGCGCGCATCAGCACCTGCGTGTTTTCCAGCGGAACTTCAGCCTGGCTGAAGCCGACGCAACCGGATTCGGTGAGTTCGACCATTTCCGTCAACGCTTCGCCGCGCAGCCCGCGCGTCAGCGCACCCAGCGGAAACACGCGCGACTGGTGCAGCTTTTCAGCGCGGAACTTCAGCATTTCCACGAGGCCGGGTTCGTCGAGTACGGGCTCGGTGTCGGGCGGGCACACGAGGCTGGTGACGCCGCCCGCGACTGCCGCGGCAAGTTCACTTTCGAGCATGCCCTCGTGCTCATGACCCGGCTCGCGCAGCCGCGCCGAAAGGTCGATGAGCCCCGGCATCACGATGCAACCGGCTGCATCTATCGAACGGGACGGTGCAAATTCAGCGGGCACCTGGCCGATGGCGACGATGCGCCCGGCGGCGATGGCCACGTCGGCCACTTGGTCGAAGCCCGTGGCCGGGTTGATCACGCGGCCGTTCTTGATGAGGAGTTTCATGCTTCGTTCCCGGCAACCATGCTCATGACGGCCATGCGCACTGCAATGCCGAAGGTGACCTGCGGCAGGATGACGCTCTGCGAGCCGTCGACCACCGCCGAGTCGATCTCGACACCCCGGTTGATCGGCCCAGGATGCATGACGATGGCATCGGGCTTGGCGAGTTGCAGTTTTTCGTTCGTGAGGCCAAAGCTCTTGAAGAATTCCTGGCTGCTGGGCAGCAGCGCGCCGGACATGCGTTCGTTCTGCAGGCGCAGCATGATGATGACGTCGGCGCCGCGTATGCCCTCTTCGAGCGTATGGCAGACACGGACGCCCATTTGAGACATGTCTGAAGGCACCAGCGTCTTTGGGCCGACCACGCGCACCTCGGGGCAGCCGAGTGTGGTCAGCGCATGGATGTCTGAGCGCGCCACGCGCGAATGCAGCACGTCGCCGACGATGGCGACCGTCAGCTGGCTGAAGTCTTTCTTGTAGTGCCGGATGGTGTACATGTCGAGCAGGCCCTGCGTGGGGTGCGCATGGCGCCCGTCGCCCGCATTGACCACATGCACATGCGGCGCCACGTGCTGGGCGATGAGGTAAGGCGCGCCCGACTCGCTGTGGCGCACCACGAAGATGTCGGCGGCCATGGCGCTGAGGTTGGCGATGGTGTCGAGCAGGGACTCGCCCTTGGAGGCCGACGAGCGCGCGATGTCCAGGTTGATCACGTCGGCGGACAGCCGCGTCGCGGCAATCTCGAAGGTGGTCCGCGTGCGTGTGGAGTTTTCGAAGAACAGGTTGAAAACGCTCTTGCCACGCAGCAGCGGCACCTTTTTGACCTCCCGATCATTGATGCTCACGAAGTTGGCAGCCGTGTCGAGAATCTGCGTCAAAGTGGCCTTGGGCAGGCCTTCGATGGACAGCAGGTGAATCAGTTCGCCGTTCCGGTTGAGTTGGGGATTTCGTCGATACAGCATCTCTCAAGCTCCCTGGACTTCAAGGGTGAACCCGCCTTGCGGATCGCGGGCAAGTTGCAGGGACTCGGTGGCGGGCAGGACCACGCGCGCCATGGCCAGATCGGGCTGCACCGGCAGCTCGCGGCCGCCGCGGTCCACCAGCACGGCGAGCTTGACGCTGGCAGGCCGGCCGTAGTCGAACAGTTCGTTGAGCACCGCGCGCAGCGTGCGCCCGGTGTAGAGCACGTCGTCGACCACGATCAGGTGGGCGCCATTGACGTCGAAGGGCAGCAGCGTCTGGCCGCTGGCCGAGAGGCCGCGCCGCGAAAAATCGTCCCGGTGCATCGCAGAGGACAACACACCGATGGGTGCGGCCAGGCCGAGGTCGACCTTCAGCCGCTCGGCCAGCCACGCACCGCCCGAGGCAATGCCCACCAGATGCGGCGGCTGTTCGTAAGAGCCGATCAACTGCCGCATGGCCGCGAGCAGTTCGCGGTACAGGGCTTCGGCATCCAGCGTGAGCGTGCTCATGCCCGCGTCCTGGTAGCGCGCAGGCTGGCGGGGCGGCGAGGCCTCGTGATCATGGAAGACTCCTTAGGAATTGCTCAAGAATTATGCAGGCAGACGCGGCGTCGGCATCGCCCTGGCGCTTGCCCTGCCGGGCATCGGACAGGGCTTCGGTGGTGCTGTAACGCTCGTCTACCTCGAACACCGGCAGGCCGAAGCGGCCGCGCAACTGGCGGGCGAACTTTTGGGCGAGCCGTGTGTTCTCGTGCGGGGCGCCGTCCGGGTGAAGCGGAACGCCAACCACCAAGGCGTCCGGCTGCCATTCGCGGATTTTTTGCCCGATGGGCAGGAAGCGCGCGTCGCCTTCCGCTGCGACGGTTCCGCGCGGCGTGGCTGAGCGCGTCAGCCGGTTGCCCGAGGCTACCCCCGTGCGCTTGATGCCGAAATCAAAAGCCAAAAATGTCTGCAGATGCGGCGGCGGCGTCTCGAGGCCTTCCGCAGCGCTCATGCGTGCCCGACGTCCGGCGAAAGCATCCAGCTTTGCAGGCCGAGCAGCAGCAGCGCCTTGTCGTAGCGCTGCTCGACGGGCGTGTCGAAGATCACGGCCGGGTCGGCTGCAACGGTGAGCCAGCTGTTGTCGGAAATTTCGGATTCGAGCTGGCCCTCGCCCCAGGCCGAGTAGCCCAGCGAAACAAACACCTTGCGCGGACCAGCGCCGGTCGAAAGTGCTTCGAGCACATCCTTGGAGGTCGTCATTTCGAGCCCCCCCGGGATGCTCATGGTCGAGGCGTAGACCGACTCACTGCCCGGCATCATGCTTTCGTGCAGGACAAAACCGCGCTCGGTCTGGACCGGCCCGCCCTGGTAGACGGGTGCCTGGTTGAGGTCTTCGCGGCGCAGCGGCAACTCGACCTTGTCAAACAGGTTTTTCAGGCTGATGTCGCTGGGCTTGTTGATCACGAGGCCCAAAGCACCGCGATCGCTGTGCTCACACATGTAGACCACGCTGCGGGCAAATGGCTCGCCTTCCAGACCGGGCATCGCGATCAGGAAATGGTGTGTCAGATTGATCGGTGCGGCGTCCTGAGGCATGGGGCAAATTTTACGCGAGCCGGGCCACCCTGTTAAAGCCCGGCGTGCTCGGCCTTGACCAGTCAGCGTCAACATGGCGGCGCGACTGCCGCTACCATCGCCCGATGCAAAAACAATACGAGCGCGGGCTGGTGTGGTTCCGGCGCGACTTGCGCGTGGACGACCACGCGGCGCTGTACCACGCCCTGACAAGCTGCAGGCAGGTGAGCTGCGTTTTCGTGCTCGACCGTGAAATCCTGGACCCGCTGCCGCGGGTCGATCGCCGTGTCGAGTTCATCCTGGCGTCCTTGCAGGAACTCGACGCCGCACTGAAGCGCATTGCGGCTGCCCAGGCGGTAGAAGGCGCCGGCCTGATCGTGCTGTACGAGCACGCCAGCCAGGCGATTCCGCGCCTTGCGCGAGAGTTGGGGGTGCAGGCCGTTTTTGCAAATCACGACGACGAGCCGCAAGCCCTAAACCGGGACGCCAGCGTGGCGGCCGAGCTGCAAAGGGCGGGCGCTGTCCTGAACACTTTCAAGGATCATGTGATCTTCGAGCGTGGCGAACTGCTGACGCAATCCGGCAAGCCCTACACCGTTTTCACGCCCTACAAAAATGCCTGGCTGAAAAAGGTGACGCGGTTCTACCTGCAACCCTACAGCGTGTCCCGGCACGCTGGCGCGCTGGCGCCAAGGGCGGCACTGCCGGCAACGCAAATGCCGTCTCTTGCCTCCATGGGTTTCAAACCCGGCAACCTGGCCGACCTGCCCTTGCCCGCCGGAATTTCGGGCGGGGAGCGACTCTTCGAGGAATTCCGCGGCCGGATGGACAGCTATGGGCAAACGCGGGATTTTCCGGCGGTCAAAGGCCCCAGCTATCTTGGCGTACACCTGCGCTTCGGCACGGTTTCGATCCGTCGGCTGGCCAGTGCGGCCTACGACGCCCAGGCCCAGGGCAGCCCGGGCGCGGCCGTCTGGCTGAGCGAGTTGATCTGGCGCGACTTCTATGCGCAGATCCTCAGCAATTTCCCCCACGCGGCGAGCAGCGCCTTCAAGCCGGCCTACAACGCCATTGCCTGGGAGACCGGTCCGGAGGCCGACGCGCTTTTTGCGTCATGGTGCGAAGGCCGGACGGGCTACCCCCTGGTTGATGCGGCCATGGCACAGATCAATCAGACCGGCTACATGCACAACCGGCTCCGGATGGTGACGGCCTGCTTTCTGGTCAAGGACCTGGGCATCGACTGGCGGCGGGGTGAGCGGTATTTTGCCGAGAAGCTCAACGATTTCGACCTGTCCGCCAACAACGGCGGCTGGCAGTGGGCCGCCAGCACCGGCTGCGACGCGCAGCCCTACTTTCGCATTTTCAATCCGGTGAGCCAAAGCCTGAAGTTCGATGCGGAAGGCAAGTTCATCCGGCGGTACCTGCCTGTGCTGGGACGCCTCACCGGGAAAGACCTGCACAGCCCATGGGAGGCGGATCCGCTGATGCTGCAGGCAGCCGGCGTCGAGTTGGGCGTGAATTACCCCAGGCCCGTCGTGCAGCACGCCCAGGCGCGCGCCCGAACGCTTGAGCGCTATGCAGTCGTCAAGCAGTCGCCGGAACTGGCCGAAACCAGAGAATAGGCCGGGCAACTGGCCGGATGCGGCCAGACTGAGCGGCAAGAGCAAGAGACCCTCGCGGCCGGGCAAGCATGGGTGCGAGCGCTGGTTTGGCAGCGCTGGTTTGGAGCGCCAGGGCAGGCCGAAGCTTTTCGGCCCCCGGCCTTAGACGGCGACCGCCGCTTCGCAGTAACGCCTGACCAGGCTCAGCAACTCTTCCTCGGGATACGGCTTTCCAAGGTAGTGGTCGACGCCGAGTTCGCGCGCGTACTCGCGGTGTTTTTCGGCAATCCGCGAGGTGATCATGATGACGGGCAGCTTGCCCAGGCGAACGTCCGAGCGGATGTTGCGCAACAGATCGAACCCGTCCATGCGCGGCATCTCGATGTCGGACAGCACAACCGAAGGCGCCTCATTGCGCAGCAGTTCGAGCGCCTGCAATCCGTCTGCGGCCAGCGCAACCCGGTAGCCCTCGCGCTGCAGCAGGCGCTGCGTGACGCGGCGCACGGTGATGGAGTCATCGACCACCAGCACCAGAGGAACCGAAGGCGCATCAGGAAGCGCCGCCATGGGCGTGCCGGCCTGGCCTTCGAGCATATGCGGCTGCGCGCTGTCAGCGCTCCACGCATGCGCCTGCGCACCGTAGACCGCAGCAAGCGCGACGGGGTTGTAGATCAGCACCACGGCGCCGGAAGCCAGGACGGACATGCCCGCCAAGCCCGCCAGGCGGGACAACTGCGGGCCAAGATTCTTGACCACGACCTCTTTGTTGCCCAAGACCTCGTCCACGTGCAGCGCAATGCGCTGCGCCGCACTTCGGCAGACGACGACAGATAGCGTGCGACCCTGCGGCTCCAGGCTGCGTTGCGAGCCTTGCAGCAGGGCGCCAGCCCAGAAGAAAGGCACGCTTTCGCCGGCCACCTCCAGGGTGCCGGTGTTGTAGGCCTGCTGAACTTCCTTGGGCGTGGCGCGGCGGACCGTCTCGACCACGTTGGCCGGGAGTCCGACGGAAAGGTTTCCGGCGCGCAGCATCACGACCTGCGTCACAGCTGTCGTCAGGGGCAGCACCAGCTTGAATCGGGTACCGTTGCCTGGAACCGAAGTGGTTTCAATGCGGCCGCCCAAGGCGTTGACCTCGGCGCGCACCACATCCATGCCGATGCCGCGACCCGCGAGTTCGGTGACCTGGGAGGCGGTGGAAAAGCCGGGCATGAAGATCAGGTTTGCCGCCTCGGCTTCGGTGATGGCGTCATCCGGGCCGACCAGGTTCAGGCTGAGGGCCTTGCGGCGGATCGCCTCGAGGTTCAGCCCGGCGCCATCGTCGCTGAACTGGACCGAGACGTCGTTGCCTTCCTGATGCAGGCTCACCGAGATCAGCCCGACCGGGTCCTTGCCTGCGGCCAGGCGTGACTCCGGACTTTCGATGCCGTGCGCGACGCAATTGCGCAGCAGGTGTTCGAACGCGGGCGTCATGCGGTCCAGCGTTCCGCGGTCCATTTCAATGGTGCCGCCGGTGAGGTCCAGACGCACCTGCTTGCCCGTTTCCTTCGACGCAAGTCGCACGACGCGGTAAAGGCGGTCTGCAATTCCGTCGAACTCGACCATGCGCGTGCGCAGCAGGTCGCGCTGCAGTTCGCGGGTCTGCCGGGCCTGAGCCACGAGGTCGTCTTCGGTTGCCTCGACGGTTCGCTGCAAGGTGCGCTGTACGGTTGCGACGTCATTCACCGACTCGGCCATCATGCGGGTCAGTTCCTGCACGCGCGTGAAGCGGTCGAACTCGAGGGGATCGAAGCCCTGCTTGGCTTCCTTCGCCTGGGCCAGACGCGATTGCATTTGTCCCTCGGCCTGCACCTCGATGTCTCGCAGCTGCTGGCGCAGGCGGTTCAAGTTACCGGTCATGTCGCCAAGGGATGATCTCAGGTTGCCCAGCTCTGCTTCGAGGCGCGAGCGGGTGATCATGACCTCGCCCGCCTGGTTCACCATGCGGTCGAGCAGTTGCGAGCGGACACGGATGGAAGCACCGGCAACCTGCCGCACTGGCTGGGCCACCAGGCCCTGGGTCAGCGGCATCGCAATCTTGCGCGTAGCGGACTCGGGCGCGGCCAGCAAGGCGGCCACGCCGGGAATGGCGTCGGGGTCTAGCACCCCGGCCACTTCGTCCAGCACAGGAAGGACGTTGATCCGGTCGGCGGGCGCCTGCCCTGCTTCCTCGTCTTCGGCAGGATGGGACGCAGCGGCGTCGCCGGCTTGCAAGTCGGCATGGCGAAGCGCTTCGAATGTCGCCTGCATCACGTCGAAGCGGTGTAGCAGGCGGTCAGAGGCTGCACCGTCGTGGGCATGCTGGTCGAGGCCCTCCACGTCGGATTCCAGCTGGTGCGCCATTTCGCCCAGACGCAAGGCACCCGCCAGGCGTGCGCTGCCCTTGAGGGTATGCAATACACGCAAAATCTCGGACCGGGCGCTCAGGTTGTCCGGCCGCGCAGCCCACTGGCGCAGCGATCCACCCAGCTGCGGCAAAAGCTCCGCGCCTTCCTCTTCGAAAATCGGGAACAGGTCGCCATCGATCGCATCGACGGCATCAATCTCGTCATCCCGCTCGTCGACCAGATCGGCCACGGAACGCAGCTCGGCGGACGGCCGGCGCAACGGCGGAATGTCCTGGACGGTTTCTTCCTGCAGCGCCCATTCGTCCTGCAATGCGGCCAGGCGGGAGGGCGTTGGCTCTGTGAAGTCGAGTTCGCTCAGGCCTGCCAGCAAGCGTGCGTTGGGTTCCTTGAGGAATCCGGCAGCAAACTGGTGCAGCAGGCGCCGGATGTCTTCGGCGGTGTCCACGAACAGCGGACCCCAGGACGCCTGATCGGCCCAGGGATGGGCCTGCGCCTGCTGCAGTGCCTGCTCCAGCGCCCGCGCGACTTCAGACAGCGCGGCAAAGCCGACGGTGGCTGAACTGCCGGCCAGTGAATGCGCCAGTGCGACGGTCGAGTCTGCGACGGGCTGGTTTTGCGCATCCAGCGTCCACTCCGTGAGTTCGGTGACCAGTCGCCTCGACCACTCGTCCGCCTCATTGAGAAAGACGTTGTAAAGCGGCAGGCCGATCTTGAGGGAGCCGATGACTTTGACGTGCTCGTCGTTATCGCTCGTATCGAGTTCAAGGAACGTTTCGGGCTGCTCTGCGGATGAATCCACCGTTGGCACGGCCGGCGCGGAAGGCGTATTTGCCGTTGCCGGGGCATCGAGCGGGAAGTCGAGGTTCAGATCAAGATCAAGATCAAGATCGAGGTCGAGAGGCGGGAAAGCGCTTGCTCCGGTGGCGACCGAACCTGCAACCGGGGCGTCATCAGCTACCTGCAATCCGGAAAGCCGGGCAATCATCTGCGCATCCAGCTCGGCAGCCGAAACCTGGGCGGGTGATTGCACGGGTGATTGCGAAGGGTCGAACAAGGCCTCGGCGGACGCTTCGGGCAGCATTTCGCGGGGTGCCGACAGGTCCAGGTCCAGATGCGTCAGCGGGGCCAGAGCCGCACGAAGCGCCTCGGCTGAATCGGGCACATCTTGCGGACCCGCGAGATCGAGCGAGATATCGGCAGGAGGCACCGGCGGCGCCATCGCCTGGACGGGCGCCGCAAAATGCGCGTCGAAATCGTCCTCGGACAACTCAAGTGGCTCTCCACCCACAGGCGCGTCGAGTTCGAGATCGAAATCAAACCCGGCATAGGATGCGGCGACTGGCGTCACATTCGGTGCGGCGGGCACGGGCGTGGGTTCGGCCACGCCGGGTGCAGGGCTTGTCAGGTCATCGAGTGCGCTCAGGTCGATTTCAAGCAGCTCGATGTCGGACGGCAACGCCGGCAAAGCAGCCACGGGCGCGGACACCGCGGGGAAATCGGCCTCGCTTAGGTCGAAGTCGAAGTCCATTGCCGCGGAAGCGGGAGAGGCAACCGAAGGAAGCGCGGCTGCAGTGGCGAGCAGGTCAACCGAGGCCACAGGAGCAGCAGGAGCGGCCGATTCCACGGGTGCCGGGGCTTGGAATTCTTCGAACACGCCGCGCTCGGCCATTGCAGCAGCGCTGGAGATGAAGGGCTCGGCAGACCAGGACGCATCCTTTCGGGCGGCGATGTCCTCGACCCAGGCGCTGAAGCGCTCCAGCGTTTGCGCACACAGGGCATGCAGGGCCGGCGTTGCAGGTTTCTGCTCGGCCAGCCAGCCGTTGAGCAGTCGCTCCAAGGCCCAGGCAGCCCGACCGAATTCCTCCAGCCCAACCATGCGCGAGCTGCCCTTGAGCGTATGAAATGCACGGCGCAAGACCATCTTGGGCTCGTGCTCCGAGGGCGCGGTCTGAAGTGCCTGGAGCGCCTCGTTTGCAGTCACAAAAACAGAACGGGCCTCTTCCAGGAAGATGTCCTGGAGATCGTCTTCTTCAACGGCCGGCAGGGCTTCGGGCAGGGCGGGTACGTGCGGAGGCGGAACGGCGCCCGCCAGGGACTCGAGCGCCGCTACAGCCGCCGTGTTGTCCTCGGCCGCCACCGCCAACGACGCCTGGCGCGCTGCGCGCGCGAGGTCGGGCTGATCGGCCAGCGCAGCGCTAGCTGCCAGTTCGTCGAGGCGCAGCGTGAAGTCTGCGCGCGAGCCGGCCTGGTCGGCGGCGTCGAGCCGGGCCTGAGCCGAACCCGCCACCAGTCCGAGCGCGTTGCCATCGGAGGCTTCGGCAGCAGGCGCGAGCTTGTCGCGCCTGCCCATCAAGGGCTTGAGCTCCTGCGCTCCGCGGTCGTAGACAAAGAGCTTGCGTGCCAGATCGGGCTGGTAGCTCAGCATGTCGATCAGGAAGCTCAGGGCGCCCAGGTTCGTTCCCAGCTTCTCGAAAGAAGCGGCGGATGAAGTGGCGTCCGCAGGCTGTGCAGGGTCTTGGGCGCCAGCGGACATCGCGAGCGTTTCAACGCTCCCGTGCATCTGGAGCACTGCCTCAGCTGCCTGGTCGAGGCCGAGCACCGAAAGCACGCCGCGCATCTGATGCAACTGGTGCGGCACATTCTGGAGGACAGCTTTCGCGGACGTATCCCTGAAGTACAGGTCAAGAGACTTTTCGATGTCGCTCAGCGTAAGCCGGAGCTCTCCGACCACGCTTCCCATCGTTTGCTTGTCGCTGACCCGCCGGTACAGGTCTTCCATCCACTGCTCCAGTGGCTGTGCGGGCTTTCCTGCGGAAACGGCCTGCAGCCGCTCGACAAGATGCTGCGTGCGGCCTTTGAGATGGGCGTCGTCGGGATCGAGATCTGCAAATGCCGCTTCTAGATAGAGCACGGACGTGGCGACTTCCATCGCCAGCGCCACCGGGGGTACGCTGGCGGACTGTGCGGTTGCCCGCGCTGCTTGCGTCAGCGCCTGCGCCAAAGGCTCGCTGGCCGGGTAAAGCTTGACCAGAGAGTCGGCCACCTGGCTGAACTGGTCGGACACCAGCCGAAGCTTGCTGGTGTCGCCGCCCGCCAATGCGGACCACGTTTCCTTGGCAAGACCGATGCGTTTGCGCGCCTGCGCGAGCAAGGCGGGATCAAAACGGCCGAACTGCACGGCGTCGTAATTGACGGGTCGAAATCGATCCAGCCCGTACGCCGCGCGAACCGCCAGCAGTGCCTGCGCATCCGCACCTACCGGGCCAGTCTGCGCGCAGAAAAACAGCAGGTCCTGGGCGAGCCGGTCGGAAACACCGGCCTGGCCTTTTTGCAAGGTGCTGAACTGCAGCAAAACGCGCGAAGCGGCGCGCTTGGCATGTAGATCGATCGTCAGCTGGCCCGAGCCCAGCGCCTGGAAAAAAGCCGCGGCGAGCTTCCAGAAAATTCTCTGCCGGGGTTCTTCACAACCCTTGGCAAGCGCCAGGCAGAAATCGTCGAGCGAGCTGGCGCTGGGGCGGCCGCGCAAGATGTCCAGCATGGCGGTATCGAGGGTCGTGCGCGATGCGCCAGCGTAGCTCTGCGCCATGGCGGGCAGGGTCACCGCGGGTTCGCGCCACTCCCACTCCTGGGCCCATAGATCGGCCGGGTGAATGCGGTCAGCGCCCGCCAGTTGCTGGACGTCGCGGTACTGCGGGAAAAGAGCCACCGGCGAAATCTGCTTGCCGGCCAACTGGGCTTCGAGATATTCGGTGAGCGCAAAGCTCGCCGCCTCGATGGAGACGGCCGCAGCGGGCGTGCAAAGTTCGGGCCGTTCGATAAAACGCTGGACCGCCGCTTCCATGGCATGCAGCAGCGTGGCGGGGCCTGCCTGGTCGATCATTTCCAGCGCGCCCGCTGCCTGGTGCAATTGCTGGCGCGCCAGCCTCAAGTGGTTGGCATCGAGCGTGGCAAGGTCCGATCCGATGGCGGCCTGGGCCTCGCGCACGAAACGCTTGAGCGATTTGGCCGAGGCATCGAGCGACTTGCGCAACTCCTCGAGAACCCAGGCCAAGGGCCCCAGGTCCTGAAGGGCTACGTCCTGCGTGGAGGCTGGGGAGAGAACCGGGGATTGCATAGAGGACGCGACCAATCAGATTCGTCAGTTCGAAACACTTGCTTTCAGGCCGATCAGGCGATCTTGAATCGCGAGACGGATTGGCGAAGCTCGTCGGCCATGCGCGACAGATCACGCACCTGCTGCGCGGTGGAGCGCGTGCCCTCTCCGGTCTGCTCGGTCACGGCAAAAATGTGCTGAATGTTGCCGGCCACCACGTTCGCCGAGGTCGCTTCCTGGGCAGCAGAATTCGAGATCTGCTCGATCAGGTCGGCCAGTCGCCGCGTCACACGGTCAATTTCGGACAGTGCAGTACCGGCGTTGTCGGACAGCTTGGCTCCTTCGACCACACCCTGCGTGGAGCGCTCCATGGCGGCCACCGCATCCTGGGTGTCGGTTTGAATGGCTTTCACGAGTGACGAAATCTGGCGCGTCGCGTCAGCCGAGCGCTCGGCCAGTCGCTGCACCTCCTCCGCAACCACCGAGAAGCCTCGGCCGGCTTCACCGGCAGACGCCGCCTGGATGGCTGCGTTGAGCGCCAGCACGTTGGTCTGTTCGGTAATGTCCGAAATCAGTTCGGTGATCTCGCCAATTTCCTGGGAAGACTCACCGAGACGCTTGATCCGCTTGGAGGTTTCCTGGATCTGGTCCCGAATGGAGTTCATGCCGCCGATGGCGTTCTGCACGGCCTGAAGGCCGGACTCGGCCGCATTCAGGGACTGGCGCGCCACCTGGGACGATTCCTGCGCCTGGGTCGACACCTGGTTGATTCGCGTGGCCATATCCAGCACAGACTGGCCGGTTTCACGAATTTCGCGCAGCTGCTCAGTGGACGCGGCGAGCAGCTCGGTGGACGTGTTTTCTACCTCCGCCGTCGTACGGGCCACACGGGTTGCCGTGTTCTGCACGTTGCCGACCAGGAGCCGCAACTCTTCCACCGTGTAGTTCACCGAGTCGGCAATAGCGCCGGTGATGTCCTCGGTCACGGTCGCTTCCTGGGTCAGGTCACCCTCGGCAACCGTCTGCAATTCATTCATGAGCCGCAAAATGGCCGCCTGGTTGGCGTCATTGACGCGCTTGGCGTCCTGCTCCTGGCCTTTGGCTTCGAGCTGTTGCTGCTCGGCAACGTCTTGGCGCAACTTGCTCTCCTGCACCTGCAAGCTTGCAAGGCCAGCTGCGCTCAACAAGGCCATCAGCGCGAAAAATGCCAGCACCGACAAAGGTCCGCCACCCAGGCCGGTCTGGTTGGACAACTGGGCCTGGACATCTTCGAGTCCGCGGCGCATGGGTTCGCTGTCGGCAATGATCGAGGCCTGCGCTTCACGCGCAGAGACCAGGCCCTGCAGATTGCCCAGAATCGCACCGGCTTCGGTGCGCGTTTTTTCGTACAGCGCCAGCAGGGCCTGAAGCCGCTCGCGCGTCTGCGGGTCCTTGGAGCCGGCCAGCCGCAGGTCGGGGCTGCCGTCGAGGAGGCCCTGGGCGATTTCCTTGAAGGAGTTCAGGTCCTTGCCCAGCAAGAACACAGCCTCGGGGCTTACGCCTTCCATGGTCAAAAATTCGTTGGCCGACTTGCCGATGCGCTGCGTCAACATCACCAACTGGCCCGACGCTGAAAGGTCGGCAGCGGCCGCGTTTTGCTGGAGCTTGAGGGACGAGACCGTTTCAGCGATTTCCAGCAAGTCGGAAGACTGGCGGTTGATGGTGCGCAGCGCGCTGCCGACCTGGGTCAAGACTTTTTGCTGGGCCATCACGGTGCCGGCATTCTTTTCGGCGCGCTCCATCAGCGGCGTGACTTTATCGACGCCGGCCTGCATGTCGGGGGCGACCGGGTCCAGACGGAGCGAGTCTTCACCGGAGCGGAGGCCGCGCACGGTCTTGGACAGAACGTCGGAGCTTTCGCGCACGTCGGGAAAAGCGTTGGCGCTCCCGAGCAGCGCCTGCGAAACCGACTTGGCAAGGCGCTGGGACTGCATCAGGGACTGGCCGGTGGCGGCCACCTGCTGTGCAACGCTGTTGGATTGTTTCAGGGCAAATGCCGTCACCAGGATCAGCACGACGACGGAAAAACCGAGCAAGGTCAGCAAGATCTGGCGGTGCGTGCCAATCGGCCTTTTTCCCAGCAGTGGCAGGCTCAGCAAAGTGCCGGCCGCTGCTGCATCATCAGGAGCAGCCGGTTCATCGGCCCCGATGATCTCGCTGGCGGGCGCTACGCTTTCGGGCCGCTGCGCCAGGTATTCGGTATTGATCGACGAGGAAAACTGGCCCGTCTGCGCCACCGTTGCGGTTTCAGGCGGAAGGGCGAGGAAGTCGCTTTCTTCAAACTGGGGCTTGGTCTTGAACAGTTTTCGGATGGAGTCGATTACGGACATGGCAGACCTTCAGGAAATGTGCGTGGCGGCTAGGCGCCGATGGTCAGGAAATGCGCTTGCTGCGCCAACTGCTGGAGATTGATTTCTTGCCAAACCTTGCCCTGCAAGTCGACATAGCGATGGCCAAAGAATGCGGGTGACCCCGACTCGGGCTCTGTAAATTCTGAGAAGGCTTCGGCGTTGCGAAGGCCCGAGAGCCGGTCCACCAGCAGCGCGCAATTCACGTCGATAGCTGCGTTGAGGGCAACAAAGCGGGCTTCATTGGCCGAGCGCTCGCCTCGGGTGGCCGTGCCTGCTCGCCCAAGATACCGGCCGAGATCGACGATGCCAAACAGGCCACCGCGCAGGTTGGCCACGCCGACGAACCAGTCTTGCGTATAGGGAACCGGCTGCGGTGAGTTCCAGGGGAAGATTTCGCCCGACTGGCCGAGCGGAAAGAGGTAGCGGCCATCACCGGCCTCGACGGCAAGCCACGACGCCGAAACACCCTTGGTACGGGCCGCTAGCAGCCGTTCGGCGAGTCGGCTTTGAAGTTCGCGAAGGGCTTGTCGATTCGCCATGGGCTAGCGGGCTTTAACCCAGCGCCTTGATCTTGGCGAGCAGTTCGTCCGCATTCACCGGCTTGGTGATGTAGTCCCGCGCACCCTGCCGCATGCCCCACACACGGTCGGTTTCCTGATTTTTGCTCGTGCACATGACAATGGGAACATCTGCATAGAGCGGGTCACGGGTAATGGTGCGGGTCAGCTGGAACCCGTTTTGCCCCGGCATGACGACGTCCATGAGAATGAGTTCGGGCTTTTCCTCGGCCAGCCGCTTGAGCGCGTCGTCGGCGTTCTCGGCCGTTCGCACGCTGAAACCTTTTTTGACCAGCAGGTCCGTCAGGTACATCAACTCGGTTTTGGAATCATCCACCACCAGAACTTTTTTTATTGCCATCACGCTACTCCTTCGTTGCTCGCATTGCCCAGTGTCCTGACCGACTGCAGCAACTGATCTTTTGTAAAAGGCTTGGTCAGGTACTCCTGGGAGCCGACCATGCGGCCCCTGGCACGGTCGAATACGCCGTCCTTGGACGAGAGCATCACGATGGGCACGCCGGAGAATCTTTCGTTGCGCTTGATGATGGCGCAGGTCTGGTAACCATCGAGCCGGGGCATGAGGATGTCGCAGAAGATGACATCGGGCAGATAGTCGTTGATCTTGGACAGCGCGTCGAAACCGTCTTCGGCCAGCATGACCTCATGGCCACCCTGCTTGAGGAAAATCTCGGCGCTGCGCCGGATGGTGTTGCTGTCGTCAACGACCAGCACCTTGAGTCCCGAGCTCGCAATAGTCACTGAGATTCTCCTGATTAGGCCGACGATAAATAAAAAGCTTCAACTGTCAGCGCAAGGATTGCACCAGTACAGCCAGACGGAGCCCACGGAGAATTGCTCAGATCTGCACCATTTCGAAATCTTCTTTTCTTGCTCCGCACTCGGGGCAGGTCCAGTTCATCGGAACATCGGCCCAGGCCGTGCCTGCAGCGATGCCATGCTCGGGTGCGCCGGTGGCCTCATCGTAGAGCCATCCGCAGATCAAACACATCCATGTTTTAGGTTGAATCACAGCTTAATTTGCCTTCGAATAGAATGCAACAATTGTATCGGTCGGAGCTAGCGATTTCCCCCGCGCGGCAAAATCCCCTGCTATGGCAAACCCACCTTCCCCCCCGGCCGATAGCATTCCTTTGAGCACCGAAGAAGGCGATCCGACCCCCGCTTGCGTCATGAGCTTTAATGCTAACGACTCCAGCGGCGCGGGCGGCCTTGCCGCCGACATCACCGCGATTGCATCGGCGGGTGCGCATGCGCTGAGCGTGGTAACGGGCGCCTATGCCCGCGATACCGCCGAGATATACGACCACTTCCCATTCGACGAAGAAGCCGTGGCCGAGCAGGCCCGCACGGCCCTCGAGGACATGCCTGTTGCCGCCATCAAGGTGGGCTTTGTCGGGACGCCGGAAAACATCTCCGCCATCGCCGAAATCGCCGCCGACTACGCCGAGCTACCCCTTATTGCGTATATGCCCAACCTCTCCTGGTGGGACGAAAGCCAGCTCGATTCCTACCTCGACGCTTTCAAGGAGTTACTTTTGCCGCAGACCACCGTGTTGGTGGGCAACCACAGTACCTTGTGGCGCTGGCTGCTCCCGGACTGGGCCGCGGACAAAAGCCCGGGCGCGCGTGACATCGCCAAGGCGGCTTCCGAGTTCGGCGTGCCCTACACGCTGGTCACGGGGATGACCTCGCCCGAGCAATCGATCGACAACGTCCTGGCGTCGCCGCTGACCGTCCTTTACAGCGAGAAATTCGAACGCTTCGAAGCCAGCTTCGCCGGCGCCGGCGATACGCTGACCGCGGCCCTGGCTGCCTTGCTGGCCAACGGCCATGATCTGCAGGCGGCAACGGCCGAAGCGCTCTCCTACCTGGACCACAGCCTGGATGCCGGCTTTCATCCCGGCATGGGTCACCTTGTTCCCGACCGCCTGTTCTGGGCGCAATCCGACGTCGACGGCGACGACGAGCCGGCCGAAGACGCACCCTCCGATGGCGATCCCGCCAACCCGATGAAGCACCTTTCTCCTTTTGACATACCCCCCAATGGCATCAAACACTAGCTCGCTAGCGGCGCAGACGTCCAGCCGGAACGACGCACTTTTCGAGCGGGCGAAAGCCCTCATCCCGGGCGGCGTGAACTCGCCAGTGCGCGCCTTCAAGGCCGTAGGTGGCACGCCACGCTTCGTGCAGCGCGCGCAAGGAGCCTACTTCTGGGACGCCGATGGCAGGCGGTACATCGACTACATCGGCTCCTGGGGGCCCATGATTCTGGGCCACGGCCATCCTGCGGTGGTCGAGGCCGTGCAGCGTGCTGCGCTCGACGGCTTTTCTTTCGGCGCCCCCACTGAGCGGGAAGTGGACCTTGCGGAAGAAATCATCAAGCTGGTGCCCTCCATCGAGATGATCCGCCTGGTCAGCTCGGGCACCGAAGCGGCGATGAGCGCCTTGCGGCTGGCGCGCGGCGCCACGGGCAGAAGCAAGATCATCAAGTTCGAGGGCTGCTACCACGGTCATGCGGACGCGCTGCTGGTCAAGGCCGGCTCGGGCCTGGCGACCTTCGGCAATCCCACAAGTGCCGGCGTTCCGCCCGAGGTGGTGCAGCACACGCTGGTGCTCGAGTACAACAATCTGGCGCAACTCGAAGAAGCCTTTGTACTGCACGGCAAGGAGCTGGCCTGCCTGATGATCGAGCCGATCGCCGGCAACATGAATTTCGTACGCGCCAGCGTGCCCTTCATGAAGCGCTGCCGCGAGCTGTGCACCCAATACGGCGCCCTGCTGGTGTTCGACGAAGTCATGACCGGATTCCGCGTGGCGCTCGGCGGCGCGCAAAGCATCTATGCCCAGCTCATTCCGGGCTTCGAGCCTGACATGACGGTACTGGGCAAGGTGATTGGCGGCGGCATGCCCCTGGCGGCCTTCGGCGCCAAGCGCGCCGTGATGCAGCAGCTTGCGCCGCTCGGCCCGGTTTACCAGGCCGGTACGCTGTCCGGCAACCCCGTAGCTACCGCTTGCGGCCTGGCCACGCTCAAGGAACTGCAGAAGCCCGGCTTCTATGAAGACCTGGGAGCCCGCACCCAAAGCCTGGTCGCTGGCCTGACCGAGGCAGCGAGCAAGGCCGGCGTTCCGTTCTGCGGCGACAGCCAGGGCGGAATGTTCGGCTTTTTCCTGCTCGGCCAGCTGCCGCAGAACTACGCCACCGTCATGACCACCGACAGCCCGGCGTTCAACCGCTTCTTCCACGCCATGCTCGATAGCGGCGTGTATTACGCGCCCGCACTCTACGAGGCCGGCTTTGTCAGTGCCGCTCACACGGCCGAAGACATCGCCGCGACCGTCGAGGCAGCACGCGCGTTTTTCGCCAAAGGATGAACGCCGCCGCGCCGCATTCATAAAAAAAAGGGCCGCGAGGCCCTTTTTTGTTGCGCACTGCGCAAGCGCCCCTCAGTGGCGGAAGTGCCGCACGCCCGTGAGAACCATTGCCACGCCACGCTCGTCTGCGGCGGCGATCACCTCGGCGTCGCGCATGCTGCCACCCGGCTGGATGACGCAGCTTGCGCCGACGTCGACAACCACATCCAGGCCGTCACGGAACGGGAAAAACGCGTCGCTGGCGACCACCGAATCTTGCAGGTCGAGCTGCGCGTTGGCGGCCTTGATGGAGGCGATGCGCGCCGAGTCGATCCGGCTCATCTGGCCCGCGCCCACGCCCAGCGTCATGCCGTTGCCGCAAAAAACGATCGCGTTTGATTTGACGTACTTCGCCACCTTCCAGGCAAACAGCAGGTCCTGCATCTGCGTCGGCGTCGGCTGCACCTTGGTCACCACTTTCAGGTCGGCCAATGCAATTTCATGGTTGTCGGCAGTCTGCATGAGAAGCCCCGAACCCACGCGCTTGACGTCCATGGCGTTGCGTCCCTGCTGCCAGGCGCTGCTTCCGCCGGTGGGCAGGGCGATTTCGAGAATGCGGACGTTGACCTTGCTCTTGAAGACCTCCAGCGCCTCCGGGGTGTAAGCCGGCGCCATCAGGACCTCGACGAACTGACCTGAAATGGCTCGCGCCGCCTTTTCGTCCAGGGTGCAGTTCAGCGCGATGATGCCGCCGAAGGCCGACGTCGGGTCGGTCTTGAAGGCCTTGCCGTAAGCGTCGAGCGCATCGACGCCGATGGCCACACCACAGGGGTTGGCATGCTTGACGATCACGCAGGCCACCTCGCCCCGGGCTGCGTCGAAACTCTTGACGCATTCCCAGGCGGCATCGGCATCGGCGATGTTGTTGTACGAGAGCTCCTTGCCTTGCAACTGGCGCGCCATGACGAGCGAGCCAGGCGCAGGATAAAGGTCGCGGTAGAAAGCCGCCTGCTGGTGCGGGTTTTCGCCGTAGCGCAGGTCCTGCAACTTGACGAAACGGCCATTGGCCTGGGCCGGAAAGAGCGCGTGGCTGCCGTCGGCCTGAATGCCCGACAGGTAGTCGCTGATGGCCCCGTCGTACTGGCTGATGCGGTTGAACGCGGCAACCGACAGGGCAAATTTCGTCGCGTCCTTCAGCTTGCCGTCGGCCTTGAGTTCGGCCAGCACACCTTCGTACTGCGACGCATCGGTCAGCACGCCGACATCCTTCCAGTTCTTGGCCGCCGAGCGCACCATGGCAGGCCCGCCGATGTCGATGTTCTCGATCGCGTCTTCCAACGTGCAGCCGGGCTTGGCTACCGTCGTCTCGAAGGGATAGAGGTTGACGACCAGCAGGTCGATGGTGTCAATTTGGTGGGCCTTGAGCGCGGCCATGTGCTCCGGCATGTCACGCCGCGCGAGCAGGCCGCCATGGACTTTCGGATGCAGCGTCTTGACGCGGCCATCGAGCATTTCGGGAAAGCCCGTCATGTCGGCCACTTCGGTTACGGCGAGGCCCTGCTCGGCCAGCAGTTTGGCCGTGCCGCCCGTGGAGAGCAGCCCCACGCCGAGCGCCTGGAGCGCACGGGCGAATTCAACGATGCCGGTCTTGTCGGATACAGAAATGAGGGCGTTCATGTGAAGGTTTGGATTTGAAAAAAAAGGCCGATGGGGAAAGGCTGCCGTCTTTGCAGCGATTTCGAAAAATGGGAGAGGAAGCGGCGCTGCGCCGGGCGCTGTCAAGGCGCCTTGGCCAGGATCGCCCCGACTATTTGAGCAATTTGTGTTCGAGCAGCTTCTTGCGCAGCGTGTTGCGGTTCAGCCCGAGCCACTGGGCAGCGCGCGACTGGTTCTGTTCGGCATGCTGCATCACCACTTCCAGGAGAGGCTTTTCGACCACCCTGACCATCATGTCGTACATGCCGGCCGGTTCCGTCCCGTGCAGGTCCTTGAAATAGCCTTCCAGGCTGGTGCGAACGCACTCTTCAATATGTTTTTTGCTCATGCAACTGCCGCCTCTTGTTGTTCTTGTGGATTCGCACTTGAAGCGCTTGATGCTTCCGGCATGCGATCGCCCTCCGACCCCAGTCCATCGAAATATTCCGCTACAGCGCCTAGCTGCGCTTCGCAGCTTTCCAGCTGGTTCATGCGCCCCCGAAACGCCTCGCCGCCCGGAAGACTCCTGACATACCAGCCAATGTGCTTGCGCGCCGTGCGCACGCCCGAGTACTCGCCGTACAGCGTGTAGTGGTCCTGCAGATGGTCCAGCAAGAGGCGTTTGACCTCGGCCACCAGCGGCGGCGCCAAATGCGTGCCGGTTTCCAGGTAGTGGGCAATCTCGCGGAATATCCAGGGCCTGCCTTGAGCGGCGCGGCCGATCATGACGGCATCGGCGCCGGTGTACGCCAACACCGCCCTGGCCTTCTCCGGCGTATCTATGTCGCCATTGGCCACAACGGGTATGCCCAGGGCAGACTTGACCGCGGCGATGGTGTCGTATTCGGCAAAGCCTTTGTAGCCTTGTTCGCGGGTCCTGCCGTGCACGGCAATCATCTGGATGCCCGCTGCTTCGAATTGCAGCGCGAGCTGCAGGGCATTCTTGTGGGAAGCGGCCCACCCGGTACGCATCTTCAGTGTCACGGGAACGCCGCTGGGCAGGCAGGCTGCCACGACGGCCTCGACGATGGCCAGGGCCAGCGGCTCGTCCTGCATGAGGGCAGAACCTGCCCACTTGTTGCAGACCTTCTTGGCAGGGCAGCCCATGTTGATGTCAATGACTTGTGCACCACGGTCGATGTTGTAGCGTGCGGCGTCAGCCATCATCCCCGCGTCGGTGCCGGCGATCTGCACCGCGATCGGCTCGACCTCGCCTTCGTGATTTGCCCGGCGCGAAGTCTTGAGGGTGTCCCAGAGGTCGCGGCGGGACGTCACCATCTCGCTGACCGCGTAGCCTGCACCCAGCCGCTTGCACAGCATGCGAAACGGCCTGTCCGTGACCCCGGCCATCGGTGCGACGAACACGCGGTTCGGCAAGGCGTAGGGACCAATGTTCATGAAAGTGGAGGGTGAAAGCGGGACGGGGGAAAGGGATTGTAGCTGCCTAATTTTTCAGCAAATGAAACCACTGTGACGTTTGCACAAGGACAGCAGTCGACGAAGCCAGCTGACAGGCCGGCCGATTACTGCTGCCTATACTTCCCCGATATGGAATATTGGGTGACCCGCCTGACCGAACTGCTTGCCTTGCCCGAGTACGGACTGAGCACGGTATTCATGGTTTCCTTCATATCGGCCACCCTGCTTCCGCTGGGCTCCGAACCGGTCGTGTTCGGACTCGTCAAACTCAATCCCGAGATGTTCTGGCCCGCGGTGCTCGTCGCGACCGCAGGCAACACCCTGGGCGGCGCGCTGGACTGGTGGATGGGCTACGGCGCGCACCGCGTGGTCGACAAATACTCGCATTCCTCGCACCACGGCCGGGCCATACGCTGGCTGGAAAAACTGGGGCCGAAGGCCTGCCTGCTGGCCTGGCTTCCGGGTATTGGCGATCCACTCTGCGCGGTGGCGGGCTGGCTCAAGTTCCCGTTCTGGCCTTGCCTTGGCTACATGGCCATCGGCAAATTTGCGCGCTACTTCCTGATGACGGGCAGCCTGATCTGGGCCTTCCCGGGCGTGCTGAAGTTTTGAGCCCTTCCTGGCTCGTTAAAACTTCTCGTGCGGCAGCAGATAGCGCCACTGGCCTGAAGTCAAGGTGCTCATGGCCACCCGGCCAATGCGGATCCGGCGCATGGCCTGCACCTGCAGGCCCACGCATTCACACAGAAATGCAATTTGCCCCGGCCGCTCGCCCTTGAGCGCAAAACGCAGCCGCCGCTCGCTTTGCCAGCTGACGCGGCAAGCGCCGAGCGGTGGGCCGTCCCACTGAAAACCGTGGTCAGCGCGGTTCAGCCGTTCCAGGCCGCCGGGCCGGATTTCCCCGGCAACGTCGACCACCACCTCATGCTCCATGACCGCAGCATCCTCGGCCAGCTTGCGCGCCACCCGAAAGTCCTGCGTAAACACCACCAGGCCACTGGCGCTGGGTGCAAGCGGCGACACAAGCTCTTGCCGCGAAAAATGCCGCTTGAGCGTCTTCAGGCCCGAACTGTCCTGGGCAAAACGGTTGGCCGGCACCAGCAGTTCTACACAAGAGGGCTCCCGGCCGACACGTCCCCAGCCCGCCTCGAAACCCGGCGGCTTGTGCAGCAGCAGCGTAACCGGCGTGAGCGCCAGCAGGCTCGCATCCGGGCTGATAGAAACCGTGTGATCCAGCACACGAAATTGCGGCTCCTCGACCACAACGCCGTCGACCGACACGAATCCGCCCTGGATATATTGCTCGGCCTCGCTGCGCGAGCAGGGCAGCATTTCAGCGACCCGCCTGGAGAGGCGTATGGGTTCACGCATGGAGCCGCCGGGCAAGGAAGCGCTCAGGAACTGAACAGGAAGTTCATCACGTCCCCGTCCTTGACCACGTAGTCCTTGCCCTCGGCGCGCATCTTGCCGGCATCCTTGGCGCCCTGCTCGCCCTTGTAGAGGACGAAGTCGTCGAAGGCGATGGTCTGGGCACGGATGTAGCCCTTCTCGAAGTCTGTGTGAATGACGCCCGCGGCCTGCGGTCCGGTGTCGCCCACGTGGATGGTCCAGGCGCGCACTTCCTTGACGCCCGCCGTGAAGTAGGTTTGCAGGCCCAGCAGCTTGTAGGCGGCCCGAATGAGCCGGTTAAGGCCCGGTTCGGTCTGGCCGAGTTCTTCCAGGAACATCTGGCGATCTTCATCGCTCATCTCGGCCATCTCGGCTTCGAGCTTGGCGCAGATCGCCACCACGGGCGCGTTCTGCGAGGCCGCATAGGCGCTGAGGCGATCGAGAAACGGGTTGTTCTGAAAGCCGTCCTCGGCCACGTTCGCGACGAACATGGCGGGCTTGGCAGTGATCAGGAAAAACTGCTGCAGCAGCGGCCGCTCTTCCTTGCTGAAATCGAGCGTGCGCACGGGCTTGGCCTCGTTCAGCGCAGCCTGGCATCGCTCCAGGATAGCGACCAGCTTGACCGATTCCTTGTCGCCCGAGCGCGCCGTCTTGGTCACGCGGTGCAACGCCTTTTCCACGGCCGCGAGGTCGGCCAGGCAAAGCTCAGTCTGGATGACCTCGATATCGCTGATCGGGTCCACCTTGCCTGCGACGTGGATGACGTTGTCGTCTTCGAAACACCGGACCACATTGATGATGGCGTCGGTCTCGCGGATGTGCGCCAGGAACTTGTTGCCCAGGCCTTCGCCCGTGCTGGCGCCCGCCACCAGACCCGCAATGTCGACGAACTCGACGATGGCGGGAACGATGCGTTCGGGCCCGACGATCTCGGCCAGCTTGTCCAGCCGCGGGTCAGGCATTTCAACCACGCCCACATTCGGCTCGATGGTGCAGAACGGGTAGTTTTCAGCCGCAATGCCGGCCTTGGTCAGGGCATTGAACAGGGTGGACTTGCCAACGTTGGGCAAGCCCACGATGCCGCATTTCAAACTCATGGAAATTCCTTTGGGTCAATACCCCGTCGCACTATCGAGCCGACTCTGGCGTGGTCGAGATGCTCGATCAGCGTCTGGGCAAGCCGGCCGAGATGGTCAAAAAGCACGCTTGCTCCGCACTTTTTTGCCCTCGTTTTGTCCTAAGGGTGAATGCCGACGATTGTACTTATCAGGGAGCGCCTGCTACGCAGGCCAACGCCCTGGACGTGCGCATTCTTCGAGACCGCATGCTCAGTGGCTTCTGTGTGCGCTGAACGCCCGTAAGCGGACGCTCCTGATCGCCACCCGTAGGTTGACAGATCAGACCGTAGGTAACCCACAGTCGCCCAAGAACGCGGCAATTGCAGCGTAGATCTCGGGGGCTCGGGTAGTGTCTTGCGGGTCACCTTGAGGTACAAAAACCACCATTCCTTGCCGGGCACGAGTGAGCAGCACGCGGTATGAATTCAGGATAAAGGCTTTGCGGTCGGCGTCATTCACGCGTTGCCAGTCAGTACCCCTAAATCGGAGCGGCTCCCAGCCCGACGCGCCACGTCGCAGGTTTGCATCCCAGCAGACACATGCCCAGTCCAGCTCGAGGCCCTGGACCTCGAACTCCGTCGCCGCGTCTTCAAGGTAATCGCTCGATCGCACGTCACCTCGTGCCCCAAGAAACCAGTCCGCGGGGTCGACCTTCGCGCGAACGAAGACACCCTCCGGCTTCAGACGAAGTCCGTTTGACGATGCCAGAAGCCCCGCACGCTCTTCACCGCGTCGGTGCCTACGAATCCAGAGGCGGGCTGTCTGAAGGTCGCGCGTAATGACGATCGGGTACAGGGACAACTCCGCGAGCAACTCACGTGCGCGTTGCGGATTGCTTTCAATGACTGCCGCGATGAACTGCGACAGCTTCTCTGCTCGAAATGAGCGAATCGAGATCGACAAGTGCAGTTCAGGCGCGCTAATCGCTCTTCGGCATGCGGCGAGGTCTCGTGCGTCGGGCGGGACGTACTCGTGGCCAAGGACCTGAACTGGCAGGTGCACTTCCCAGTCAAGGTAGCGCGTGCTTAAGGCTTGTAGCCACTCTGGGAGACCAGCTTCGCCGGTGTTGATTTCCTGGCCCCCACCGACGAGGCAAATGACAACGCACCAGTCCTGATTTCGATCCATCACGCCGAGCAGAAAGTCAGGCTCTGACTGAGAAAAGCCCGCTTGTCCGCGCTTTTCACGCATGAACTTGCTGGTCTGCTCGACGTTCCATGCGCGCTGCGCTTCGTCGAAGACAACAACTTTCCCGACCATCGGGGACGTTGTCTGAAGCGCCTCGTCACGAAAGTGATGAATGTTCTGGATGAATGCAGAAGCGCGCGTCAGCTCACCTGCGCGACTAGTCGGCAAACCCTGCTCCTTTGCACGTTCTATGGCGTCCCGAGTCAGCGCTTCTCGAAGCACAGCAACGAGCGGACCATTGCCCGACAGGAACACCGCGTGCTCGTCGTCATGGCCTTGCATTCGCTCGTTGGCGACGTTCAGGCCAGCGAGCGTTTTACCCGAACCGGGAACACCTGTGACAAGGCAGATGGCCTTTCTGCCCTCGGCTTTCGCTCTGTCGATGACTTGTCCGATGTAGGCGGCAGTCGTCGAGAGGTTGGTGGCACCCGCCTCGCTACGAGAAATGTCCTCGACCGTGTGATTACGGTAAAGGGCTTGTGCTGCCTCGATGATGGTCGGAGTAGGTCGGTAGCGACCACCTTCCCAATCAGTTGGATCGAAAGGGGTAACGTCCTCCGTGGTGAACGCCCGGAGGACATCGAAAACCATGGCGGGCGTCGCTTTCACTGGGACCGCGACCTGGTCGGGGTACCAAGCCCTTAGCAGGTTAGGACTTCGCGCCTCTGTAGCAACCAGCACAGGAACAATTGACCGCAAATGGCTTGTCTCGTGGAAGTTCTTGAGATCAAGCGCGTAGCCCAACACCTGGTCGATTGCATGCTGCGAGAAGTCTGCTGCGCCGACTTTGAACTCGATGACAAAGACGACACCACGCCAAAGGATCACCGCATCGGCACGCCGCCCCATTCTGGGAATCGAAAACTCAAGAAAAAAGTGCGCATCGGGCACCTGGTGGGCGAGTTCGAGAAGAAACGCAATCTCCCAACGCCAGGCGTGAAGCTGAGCAGGTGTAATTTCGTATTGAGATTGGCCGACAAGGCGACCGATCACCGCATCCGGGTTTTCCAAAGGAAAATTAGAGGCACTGCTAGCGTAATAGGCACGAACCATCAGATAAGGAGCTTGCGGTTTGAGTACATCGGGGTGCCAAGGAAATCACCAGCAATTGAGTCCGACAAAAAGCAAAAGGCCATCCTAAGATGACCTTTCTCATTTTGCATATTTAATTCGCGCTTTATGTTGTTGCATTAACCAGTGAGGCCTGCAGGCTCCCCAGCGCAGCAGGCAAGCAGTTGCCAAGGGCAAGCCGTCCGGAGCAACGGACTTGCGCAGGATGGTGCACTCAGAATCCATATTGCCCCGTCACGCCCTGGCCGACTTCGAGTTGGTGGTCCAGTCCGCGCAGGGGGATGCAATTCATGCCGAACGACACGGCGCCCTTCAGGCGCGGGTCTTGCCGGTAGCGCTGAAGCATGTCCGATACCTCCGGGGTGCTCGTCGCGGTGGCCGGGTCGATGTTGACCACGGGGCAGCGCGGACAGGGCTTGATCGGCTCGAGTCGAACTACACCCTGGCCTGTGGCTACCTGCAGTTCGGCGAGCCGGTCTTCGTCATGCGCAAGCCATGGCGCCGCAGCCGATAAGTCAGTCGCGCTCGCCAGCACAATATTCGGCCGGAAGCGCTCCATGGGCACGGCGGCACCGCCGGCAGCTACGAGGCGCTCATTGAGCAGCGCGAGCGATGCTTCGCTGACGACTAGCACGGGATAGCCGTCGCTGAACTGGTTGACCACCTCGCGCCCGCCCGTCCAGGCCATGTTCGACAGCCGCTTGTGTTCGGGATCGAAGCGCACGAGGCGCGCCTTGACGCCAAGAAAGTCGCTGAACCACTGTGCTGCCACCGCGCCCATGTCGTAGGCGGCCACCTCGTCGCCCCACACGGTTGCCCGCGTGGCGGACTCCACCTGATCCAGCGCCAGGTGCAGGGCCAGCATGCCGGGCGCGCGCAGCACGATGTCGTGCAGGCGCAATTGCGGCGTGACCAGCGCCATGCGTGGCAACTCGCGCTGCGTTAGGAAGTTGCCGTCTGCGTCGACCACCATCCACGCGCGGTCGAACTCCAGGCCTGTCTCGGTCAGGATGGCTTTCTTGACGGCCACGCCCGCGCAAGACTTGACCGGGTAGACGAAGAGGCGTGATATCACGGCCTCGACATCGCTGTGATTGGCCGAGCCGGAGCTGGCACCGGTGGCAGAGGTGGCAGAAATGGCGGAACTGGCGGACAGCGAATCTGTCGCGAGGGAAATAGCGGTCAATGCGGTCTTCCTGCTGATTGGACGAAACGATACCGGAACCCGGCGGCGAAGCCCGGTAATGCCCGGGATTTTGCACTGCCTCCTAAAATGCGGCATGTCCAAGTCATTTGATGTGTGTATCCGCGGGGACGGCATCGTCGGACGCACGTTGGCCCTGCTTCTGGCCCAGCAACGATTGCGGGTTGCGATCGTTTCGCGGCCAACGCAGGTCTCGTCGCCCGACGTCCGCGCTTATGCCCTGAACGAGGCGTCTCGTTTGCTGCTGCAGGGTCTGAGGGCCTGGCCCGACGCCCGCGCCTTGAATTCCCCGGAAGTCATCACGCCCGTGTCCGAAATGCGCGTCTGGGGCGACCAGGGCGGCCGGCTCGACTTCGAAGCGCCGCGGGCAGAAGCGTCCTCGGCACTCGCCTGGATCGTCGACGTTCCGGCGCTGGAAGAAGAACTGGGCCAGGCGCTGCGCTTTCAGCCCCAGATTGAACGCTTCGAATCGGCTGATGAGGTCAAGGCGCCACTCACCGTGATTTGCGAGGGCCAGAAAAGCAGCAGCCGCGACGAATTCGGCGCGCACTGGACCGTCAAACCCTATGCCCAGCGCGCCGTAGCCGCGCGGCTTGGCGCCGACAAGCCGCATCAGGGCGTGGCCCGGCAGTGGTTTTCAGCGGGGGATGTGCTGGCGCTATTGCCTATTGGCGGGCCGGCCGGGAACTCACTGGCGCTGGTGTGGTCAGTCTCTGTGTCGAGGGCGCAAGCGCTGGAGCAAATGACTGCAGATGAGTTTGCAGCGGCATTGATGCAAGCCTGTGGTGACGAAGCAGGGCAGCTCACGCTGAAGAGTGCGGTGAGTAGCTGGCCGCTGGCGCTGTCGAGCGCAGACCGCTGGGTAGGTCCCGGATGGGCTTTGGCAGGTGACGCGGCGCACACGGTGCACCCGCTGGCCGGCCAGGGCTTGAATCTGGGTCTGGCAGATGCGGCCGAGCTGGCCAAGACCTTGACGGGGCGCGAGTATTGGCGGGGGCTTGGGGACGAGCGACTGCTGCGGCGGTATGAAAGAGCCCGAAAAGGTGACGTGGCCGCCATGGGTGCAGTCACCGACGGCCTGCACGGCCTGTTCGCGCAAAGCGCCGGGCAGTGGCAGGTCTTGCGCAATTGGGGCATGAAGCGTGTCGAACGCAGCGGCCCGCTCAAAGCCTGGCTGACAAGGCAGGCGATGGGATGGCAGAAGAACTGAACAAGGAAAAGATCGGCATGACGTTGAATTCAATCACCCGTGGCTGGCGTACAGCGTGTTTCACGCTTGCGCTGACGGCGATGGGCGCCGGGGCGCTGGCCCAAGAGGCCGCCATTCGCAAGAATCTGGCAGAGCGCCTTCCCAATCTGCCCGCCATCGACGAAGTGAGCAAATCGCCCATGGCCGGCCTGTACGAGATTCGCGTCAACGGCAGCGACATCTATTACACCGACTCCCAGGGCAACTTCCTGGTGCAAGGCAACCTGATCGATACCAAAGCCCGGCGCAACCTGACCGAAGAGCGTGTCGAAAAACTCAACGCCGTTTCATTCGACGCCCTGCCAGTCAAGGATGCGTTCACCATCGTTCGCGGCAACGGCAAGCGGCGCCTGGCGGTATTTGAGGACCCCAACTGCGGCTACTGCAAACGCTTCGAGCGCGACCTGCAGCAGGTCAATGACGTGACCATCCACATGTTTCTCTACCCCATTCTGGGCGCCGATTCGCTGGAGAAATCACGCAATATCTGGTGCGCCAAGGACAAGGCGAAAGCCTGGACAGACTACATGGTGCGCGATCAGGCCCCACCCTCGGCCACGTGCGATGCGGCAGCGCTGTCGCGCAACGTGGCCTTCGGAAAAAAATACCGCATAACGGGTACGCCGACGCTGGTTTTTGCCGACGGCACGCGCGTGCCCGGCGCCATCAACGCCGAGCAGGTCGAGAAATACCTGAGCGATTCGAAGGTGCGCTAAGCCAGCGCTCCCCTTTCGCCGCAAGAGCGCTGCGGCTCTGCGGTATTCTGTGGCTGAACAACTTCCACACGCCATGCCACAGACCTCAGCCCCGCACGAGCAGCCTGCCTTGCGCTACCGCGTTGAAATCGCCGATGTCCACGCCCATCTTTTTCGCGTCACCCTGACCATCCCTTCGCCCCAGGCGATCCAGCGGGTTTGCCTGCCGGTATGGATTCCCGGTAGCTACCTGCTGCGTGAGTTTTCAGGGCACTTGCAAAAACTCGGTGCGCGCCAGGGCAAGCGCGCTCTTGCCGCCTCACGTATTAGCCAGCTGGACAAATGCACCTGGCAAATCAGCTGCACGCCGCCGCGTCCTGTGGAAGTGGTGTACGAGGTGTATGCCAATGACAACTCCGTTCGCACGGCTTGCCTGAACAGCCGCCGCGGCTTCTTCAATGGCACCAGCCTTTTCCTGCGCGTGGACGGCCTGGAAGACACTCCCCTGCTGCTGGAAGTCGTGAAGCCCAAGGCGGGTCCGCGCTGGTCGCTAGCCACCGGACTGGCCAGCCAGAAAATCGACAAGTCGGGATTCGGCACCTACCGCGCGGCCCACTACGACGAGCTGGCCGATTCGCCCGTCGAGATGGGTGAATTCTGGAGCGGACAGTTCGACGCCTGCGGTGTGCCGCACCGCTTCGTCGTGGCGGGCGCCGCGCCCAGCTTCGACGGTGAGCGTTTGCTGGCCGACACCCGCAAGATCTGCGAGACGCAGATCCGCTTCTGGCATGGCAGCAAGAAGCCGCCCTTTTCGAACTATCTCTTCATGTTGAATGTCGTGGACGACGGCTACGGCGGCCTCGAGCACCGCAACTCCACCGCGCTCATCTGCAACCGGCGTGATCTGCCCCGCCTGGGCGAGGCCAAAGTATCCGACGGCTACACCACGCTGCGCGGCCTGATCAGCCACGAATATTTCCACACCTGGAACGTCAAGCGCCTCAAGCCAGCGGAGTTCGTGCCCTACGACTTCAGCCGCGAAAACTACACCGAACTCTTGTGGTTTTTCGAGGGTTTCACCAGCTACTACGACGACCTGCTTCTGCGCCGCGCCGGCCTTCTGGACAACTCCGGCTATGTCAAGCTCCTGAACAAGACCATCAACCAGGTGCTGCAAACGCCAGGGCGGCACGTGCAGTCCGTCGCAGAGGCCAGCTTCGATGCCTGGGTGAAGTACTACCGGCAGGACGAAAACACGCCCAACGCCACCGTGAGTTACTACACCAAGGGGGCGCTGGTGGCCCTGTGCTTCGATCTCAGCCTGCGTGACCCGGCTCCGGGCGAGCGTGCAGCCGGACTCGACGCCGTCATGCGCGGACTGTGGAGCCGGTGCAAAGCCGGTGGCATGACCGAGGCCGACTTCGCCGCCGAACTTGCTGCGCAGTCCGGGCGCGATTTCAGCGCCGAACTCGCGGCATGGGTGCACGGCACCGCCGATCTACCCGTGAGGCAATTGCTCGACCGCCACGGCATCGGCGTTCTGGACGAGCCTTCGCAAATGGCCCAGAGACTGGGCTTGCGCGTGGCTGAATCGGCGGGCATCGTGATCAAGACGGTGCTGGCAGATGGAGCGGCGCAACAGGCAGGCTTCATGGCCGGCGATGAATGGCTGGGCATCGAAACCGTGCCCAAACGGGCAGGCTCGCAGCCCTCGGCCTGGCGCCTTGCCAAGCTCGAGGACATTACGCTGTATGCCGGCGCGGCAACCAAACTGCGGGCCCTGGTGGCCCGCGACAAACGGCTGCTGTGGCTTGACCTGAAACTCCCCGACACCAGCACTACCTGGCGGCTTGTCATCAAGAACGCCGCCCAGCTCGATCTTTGGCTGGCAGCGACCTGAACGATCGGCCCTGAGGGCGCTAGGAGGCTGGGCGGCAGAAGGAACGCGCGCTGCAAAGCGGCCGCGCCGGTCCATTTTCCACCCGCTTTTTGACCGATAGCTGGGCTATCGGTCTTCAAATCTGGCGAAAACTGTCCTCGGCGGGGCCGCCATGCACGCCTTCTGCCGCCCAGACTCCTGGCCGATCAGGTCGCAGGCATCTGCGCTTCGATCTGCGCAATGAATTTTTCGGCATGGGCTGAGCCCTTGATTTCACGCACCACCTCGCGCGCGCGGCGCACGGCAGCGATGAACTCGGTCAGGTCGCGCGCCTTTTCGAGCCGGATGCAGAGCGCCTCGGCCGCCGGACCGATCGTGTCTTCGAGCAGGCGGGATGTAAAGCGCTGCGCCTCTGCCATGCTCGCAGCGCGCGGCATCGCGGCGACTGGTGCTGGAACCGAGGCAGTGGCGGAGGCCAACGGACGGGGGGAAGGTGCCTGCGCGGCGGAGGCCTGCGCCACCAACGGCTCGATCAGCCCTTCCTCCTCAATGCGCGCGAGCTGTTCCGGCCCTCCCAGCGCCTCGGCCACCACCAGAAGTTCAGCCTTGGTGCGCTTGCCATCGACCAGCAGCAACAGCGAACGCAGCCGCGGCGCAAGGCCGGACTGGCGATTGGCCATGGCGTCGAGCCCCTTGGCGGTCTTGCGGTAGATGATCGGTGAAGTTGCCATCTTGTCCCTTATTGCCTTTTTCTCTTTTTGGCCGAAGTGTACGGGCGCGCCTGCCCGGCGTCGAGACAAGTGTCGCGCGCTCGCCGTTTGCCGACAGCGGGGCGCCACTGGCCCATGGCATCATGCAAGTCCTGTTTTCACAACACCCAGGACTTGACTCGCATGGCTTCCTATGAATTGATCTCCATCGCCACCCAGGGGCCCGATACCCGCCAGGTCGGCATCATCACACTCAACCGTCCCAAGCAGCTCAACGCACTGAACGACCAGCTGATGGACGAACTAGGGGCAGCCCTGAAGGCTTTTGACGCCGACCCGCAGATCGGCTGCATCATCCTGACCGGCAGCGAAAAGGCTTTTGCGGCTGGCGCCGACATTGCTGCCATGGCGCATTTCGGATTCGCCGACGCCTACAAGCGCGACTTCATCACGCGCAACTGGGAACAGATGCGCAGCGTACGCAAGCCGGTCATTGCTGCCGTCAGCGGTTTCGCGCTAGGGGGCGGATGCGAGCTGGCCATGATGTGCGACTTCATCATCGCGGCCGACAACGCGCGCTTCGGCCAACCCGAAATCAAGCTCGGCATCATTGCAGGCGCCGGCGGCACCCAGCGTCTTCCCCGTGCAGTGGGAAAGGCCAAGGCCATGGACATGGCCCTCACCGGCCGCATGATGGACGCCACCGAAGCCGAACGCTCGGGCCTGGTGAGCCGCGTGGTTCCGCTGGCGCAGCTGATGGACGAGGCCATGGCGGCGGCTTTGACGATTTGCGAATACGGCGAGATCAGCGTCATGGCGACCAAGGAGGCGGTCAACCGCGCCTTCGAAAGCGGCTTGTCCGATGGCCTGATGTTCGAGCGGCGCCTGTTTCACTCGACGTTTGCGACGGCTGATCAAAAGGAAGGCATGGACGCGTTTCTGAACAAGCGCAAACCAGCCTTCACGCACCGCTGACCCAGGCGCCAGCGAAGGCCGTTTTCAGCCGCTATAATTTGTCTCCGCGGTGATATAGCTCAGTTGGTTAGAGCGCAGCATTCATAATGCTGATGTCGGTGGTTCAAGTCCACCTATCACCACCAAATCTTGCAGAAGCCCCACAGGTCCTTTCCTCTGGGGCTTTTGTCTTTTGCCACAGCCTCTGGATATACACCATGAACCGCTGCGCCCTGCATCTGCTTTCCCTGTTACTGGTCGCCAGCTTCGCCAGCCCCGTCCTTGCGCAACCCGCGTCTTCGCAGGCTGACGATCCCGGCAGTTCCCGCCAGTTTCCCGCCAATGCGCTGCGTGGCGTCCTGCAAGTGACGCAGCCGCCGGAGGTCCTGATCGACGGGGTGCCGAGCCGCCTTGCGCCGGGTGCGCGCATCAAGAACGCCAGCAATACCGATGTGCTGTCGGGCGCGCTGGTGGACCAGGCTGTGGTGGTCAACTACGTACGTGAACCCTCCGGACAGGTCCATCAGGTCTGGATTCTCAGCGCCGAAGAAGCGCGGCAAAAGCGTGCCAGCGCCTCCGGCACTTCCGCTTGGGACCGCTTCTTCGGCACGCCATCCGCCACGCCCGCCATCGACGCCAACACGCCCTACGACCAGCTGCCGCGCTACAAATAGCGCCCCGGCGAATCCGGTCGCCCGCGCCCTGACGTTCCCGCAAGCTCCCCGCCTCTTGGCGAGCCTGCCGGGACTTGCTACAACATCGACAGAACAGCACACCATGAGCAAAAAAGTTTTCGTCAAGACCTTCGGCTGCCAGATGAACGAGTACGACTCGGACAAGATGAAGGACGTGCTGCGGGCCGCCGAGGGCTATGAGCCTACGCAGGACGTGGAAGAGGCCGACCTGATCCTGTTCAATACCTGCTCGGTACGCGAAAAAGCCCAGGAGAAAGTCTTCAGCGACCTCGGTCGAGTCAAGCACCTGAAGAAAAAAGGGGTGCTCATCGGTGTGGGCGGCTGTGTTGCCAGCCAGGAAGGCGCCGAAATCATTCAGCGCGCGCCCTATGTTGACGTGGTGTTCGGGCCGCAAACGCTTCACCGCCTGCCTGAGTTGCTCAGCAGCCGCGCCAGGCTCGGCAAGTCGCAGGTGGACATCAGCTTTCCGGAAATCGAGAAATTCGACCACCTGCCGCCCGCCCGCGTCGAGGGCGCGAGCGCCTTTGTCAGCATCATGGAGGGTTGCTCGAAGTACTGCAGCTACTGCGTTGTGCCCTACACCCGGGGCGAAGAGGTTTCGCGGCCTTTCGAGGACGTGCTGGTCGAAGTGGCCGGCTTGGCCGAACAGGGCGTCAAGGAAGTCACGCTGCTGGGCCAGAACGTCAATGCCTACCGCGGACCCAGGGGCGGCTCCGGCGAAATTGCCGACTTCGCCACTTTGCTGGACTATGTGTCCGACATCCCCGGCATCGAGCGCATTCGCTACGTCACCAGCCACCCGAACGAATTCACCCAGCGGCTGATCGACGCCTATGCTCGCCTGCCCAAGCTGGTCAATCACCTGCATTTGCCCGTACAACACGGCAGCGACCGTATTCTCATGGCGATGAAGCGGGGCTACACGGCCATGGAATACAAGAGCACGGTGCGCAAGCTGCGCGCGATCCGTCCTGACCTCGCCATGAGCAGCGACTTCATCGTCGGTTTCCCCGGCGAAACCGAAGACGATTTCAGCAAGATGATGAAGCTGATCGACGACGTGGGCTACGACACCTCGTTCAGCTTCATCTTCAGCCCCCGGCCCGGCACCCCTGCCGCAAACCTCGCCGACGACACCCCGCATGCGGTCAAGCTCAAGCGTTTGCGTCATTTGCAGGACGCGCTCGACCAGAGCGTGCGTGCCATCAGCGCGAGCCGCCAGGGCACCGTGCAGCGCGTGCTGGTTGAGGGCACGTCGCGCAAGGACGCCTCGGAGTTGATGGGGCGCACCGAGTGCAATCGCGTCGTCAACTTCAAGGGGCCGATGCGCCTGGTGGGCGAAATGGTCGACATCCACATTACCGAAGCCCAGCAGCGCTCGTTGCGCGGTGAAGTCGTCACGGCGGACAACGCCGCACTGGCGCTGGCCGTCCCGGCCTGACGGACGCAGCGGGCCAGGATGCTCCAGCGCTTTTCGTTCCGGCAACTTCTCGTCATTGCGTTCCTGCTGGTCGCCGCGCTGCTGGCGGCGGCCTCCCTGCGTGCCGTCTTCACCCTGGAAGCGCTGACACTGCAAAGCCGCAACAGCACGCAGCGCGCCGTCGAGTTGAGCGCGCAGGCACAGTCCCTGTTGGACCGCAGCGTGTCGCTGGAGCGGATGGCGCGCCAGTCCGTAGTGCTGGACGACCCCGTGCTCCGCCAGCGATTCAGCGAAGAAGCGCGGGAGACGCAAAAAAGCCTGGATCGCCTCGGACCGGAGGGGGTTCTGCCCGCTCAGGCGGCGCGCTGGCGTGCGCACATGCAAAGCATCACCCAACTGCTGTCGGGCCCGGCCGCGACGGCGCTCGACCGCGAGCGCGAGCTGGCGCTGGAATTCCGCGAACTCGACGCCGTCAATGCCTCGGTGGCGCAGCGGGTGCGCCAGACCCTGCAGGATCGCAACCAAGCCTTGCTCGGCAAGCTCGAAGACAGCCGCCGCCGCATGGCGCAGCAGGTCAGCTGGGCCATCGCACTGGCCATCTTCATGGCGCTGGTGTTTGGTATCTGGTTCACTCGGCCGCTGAAGCGGCTGGAGCACGCCATTGTCGATCTGGGCGAGAACCGGCTGGATGAAGACATCCGCATCGACGGCCCCGCCGACCTGGCGCTGGTGGGCAAACGCCTGAACTGGCTGCGCTTGCGGCTGGTGGAACTCGACGCCGACAAGGCGCGCTTCCTGCGCCACATCTCGCATGAACTGAAAACCCCTCTTGCCTCGCTGCGCGAGGGCGTCTCGCTGCTCGAGGAGGGCGTGGGCGGCGAGCTGAGCGGCGACCAGCGCGAGATCGTCCAGATCCTGCGCCACAACACGGGCATGCTGCAAAAACAGATCGAAGACCTGCTGCGTTTCAATGCGGTGGCGTTCGAGGCCCGGCAGCTGAAGCGCAGTCGCGTGGACCTGCTGCAACTGATCGATGCGCAGGTCGACGCGCAGCAGTTGCAGTGGCGCGCACGTGACCTGCATGTACACGTCGAGGGCGAGCGGCTGGAAGTGGAGATCGATGCCGAAAAGATCGGCACAGCCATCGCCAACCTTTTGTCCAACGCCATCCGCTTCTCCCCTTCCGGCGGGACCATTTCCATCGGCCTGCGCCGCCTGGACGGCGTCGCCGCCATCGACATCCAGGACGAGGGGCAAGGGGTCAGCGAGCGTGATCAAAGCCGGGTCTTCGAGCCCTTTTACCGCGGAGAACGCCAGCCCGCCGACCCCGTGCGCGGCAGTGGCGTTGGCCTGTCCATCGTGCATGAATACGTCTCGGCACATGGCGGGCGCGTCGAACTGCTGCCCTCCTCTTCCGCAGGCACTGGTGCACACTTCAGACTTGAACTTCCTTATGCATCTTCACGTTGAGCGGGCGTCCTTGATCGCTCTTGCCGCCGCTGCCCTGGTGGGCGGATGTGCATCGCCGGCAGCCGATCCAGCCCATGCGGCCACGCGGCCTGCCGCTGTGGTCATACCCGCGCCCGTGGTCGAGCTGCGGCCGGTGCCGGCACGGCCCGACCCGACCCTGGAAGCGATCACTGCCGTGCTGTCCTATGCCGATCGGGTACGCACGCTGCCAGCCGCCGAATTGCCGGCCGAAGTAGCGCAGTGGAATTCTTCCTCGGAGCCTGTCGAGCAGCTCCAGCTCGCGCTGGCGCTCAGCCAGCTGCGCCAGCCGGCCGAGACGGGACGCGCGCAGGAAACCCTGGCCAAGGTACTTTCCAGTGAATCGCCCGAAGCGAAGGCTTTGCATCCCCTGGCCCGACTCATTGCTGCACGCTTGACCGAGCAGCGCCGTATCGAAGACCAGCTCGAACGCCAGAACCAGCAGCTCAGGGACACGCAGCGGCGGCTGGACCAGACCAACGAGCGGCTTGAAGCGCTCAAGGCGATCGAACGCAGCCTGAGCAGCCGGCCGGCTGCCGCGACGCCGGTGCTTCCTGCGCCGCCCGCGGTGCCTGCTTCCACACCTTCGTCGCCGCGCCGGTCGTCCGCGCCATGAAAGACAAGAACCCGCCCACCGGCACGCCACACCGAGCGCACCTGCTCGTCGTCGATGACGACCCCGACATGCTGCGACTGCTTACGCTCAGGCTCAGCGCTGCCGGCTACGAGGTGAGCGCCGTCACCTCGGCCGAAGCCGCTTTGACCCAGCTGCAAATCCAGCGGCCCCAACTGGTGCTGAGCGACGTGCAATTGCCCGGCCGCGACGGCCTTGCGCTGTTCGACGAAATCCGCGACCGCCACCCGTCCCTGCCGGTGATCCTGCTGACGGCACACGGCACCATTCCAGACGCCGTACAGGCCACCGAGCGCGGCGTTTACAGCTACCTGACCAAGCCCTTCGAGGGCAAGGCCTTGCTCGACAAAATCGCCGAGGCGCTGGCCCTGAGCGGACCGGCGCCTGCGCCAGCGCGCGGCGCGGACACTGCCTGGCAAACCTCCATCGTCAGCCGCTCCAGCCGCATGGCCGAGGCGCTGGCCGAAGCGCGCATGGTGGCCCAGACCGACGCCAGCGTGCTCATCCGCGGCGAAAGCGGCACCGGCAAGGAACTGCTGGCTCGGGCCATCCACGACGCCAGTTCGCGCGCCGGAAAGCCCTTCGTGGCTGTCAACTGCGGCGCCATTCCGGAAGCGCTGCTGGAGTCGGAGCTCTTCGGCCACGTCAAGGGCGCGTTCACGGATGCGGTCGCAAATCACAAGGGCCTGTTCCAGGCGGCCGACGGTGGCTCGCTGCTGTTGGACGAAATCGGCGACATGCCGCCGGCTCTACAGGTCAAGCTCTTGCGTGTGCTGCAGGAGCGCGTAGTTCGCCCGCTCGGGTCGAGCCAGTCGATTGCGGTGGACGTGCGCATCATCTCGGCCACCCACCAAGACCTCGACATTGCAATGGATCAGGGTCAGTTCCGCGCGGACCTCTATTACCGGTTGAACGTTGTCACCATCACGCTGCCGCCTCTGGCCGAGCGGCGCGAGGACATCCCTTTGCTGGCCAACCACTTCCTGCTCAAGCTGGCACAGAAATACGGCAAACGGCTGAGCGGTTTTGCGCCCGAGGCCCTGAAAGCCTTGACCACGGCGGCCTGGCCCGGCAACGTTCGACAGCTGCACAACGTTGTCGAGCAGGTGTGCGCGCTGTCGACCACGCCGCTGATCTCGCTTTCGCTCGTGCAACGCGCCTTGCGCTCGCCCAGCGTCGAGGTGCTGACTCTCGCCGAAGCCCGGCAACGTTTCGAGCGGGACTACCTGGTGGGCCTGCTCAAGCTCAGCGATGGAAACGTCGCCGATGCCGCGCGGCTAGCCGACAGAAACCGGACCGAGTTTTACCGCCTGCTGCAAAAGCACGGGCTCACGCCCGGCCACTTCAAACCGGAAGGCGTCCCTTCTTCGGGCACCCTGTCGCCGGATGGCGACATGGGTTTTCCCCTGAAATAGGCGACGTTTCGGCTTGACGCCCAAATGCTGTCGCCCACCGGCGACGGATATGGCGAATTAGTGGCTTGCAAGCCCGGCTGTGAGACACGACACCGAAGAGTCTGTGCCATAAGCCCTTGATCTCACTGAAGAATTCAGAGCTGGCACAGGGTTTGCCCTAGTAGGTGCATGCATGTTCGCCTGCCCTCTTTTTTCAGTATCCGCTCCGCGCGCCCTTGGCCCGCAAGCGTACTGGTCGCGCTGCTCGCCTGGACAGCCGTGGCCGCCCACGCATTCGACCTGGACACCGTAGCCGACCTGGCCAAGCGCCGCGCACAAGCCCCGTTCAAGCCCTTCAGCACGTCAGCCCCGCAAGACCTTGCGTTGCTGACATACGACCAGTACCGCGACATCCGCTTTCGCCGTGACCGCGCACTCTGGCAGGGTTCGCCCGTGGAGGCGACTTTCTTTCATGTCGGCCGCCAGGGCGAGACCGTCCGGATCCACGATGTTTCTGCAGGCGGCGTCGTCCGGCCGGTGCCTTATGCCCCGCGCGATTACGACTACGGCAAGAATCAGCTCGACGCACAGCGCTGGGGCGACATAGGCCATGCGGGCTTTCGCCTGATCGGCCAGCTCAACTCGAAGACGGTTCAGGATGAGCTGATCGCTTTTTTGGGTGCCAGCTATTTTCGCGCGCTCGGCCAGGGCCAGCGATACGGGCTGTCAGCGCGCGGGCTGGCGGTAGACACGGTGGGCGCCGCGAAGGAAGAGTTTCCCCGCTTCACCGACTTCTGGCTGCAAAAGACCGAGCCGGGCGCGCCACAAACGACGCTCTGGGCACTGATGGATTCCCCCAGCCTGACCGGCGCCTACCGCTTTGACCTACGGCCGGGCGAACAGACCGTGGTCGAGGTACGGGCGCGGGTCTTCATGCGCCAGGGCTCCGCGGCGAAGACGATTGGAATCGCACCGCTGACCAGCATGTTCCTGTTTGGGGAGAACCAACCCCAGCGCGGCGATTTTCGCCCCGAAGTGCATGACTCGGACGGGCTCATGATCGCCACTTCCGAAGGCGAATGGCTATGGCGGCCGCTGCAAAATCCGGCGCGCGCCACGGCCAACTCCTTCAGCATGAGCGGCCTCAAGGGCTTTGGGCTGATGCAGCGGGATCGAGCGTTTGCCAATTACGAAGACACCGAGGCGCGCTACGAATTGCGGCCGAGCGCATGGGTCACGCCACTGGGCGACTGGGGTCCAGGGCGGGTCGAAATGCTGCTGTTGCCGACACCCGACGAGACGCACGACAACATCGTGGCGTACTGGGTGCCGGCGACGCTGCCAGCACCGGGCGCATCGCTCGACTTCGCCTACCAGATCGCCTGGCAGGGCAACACACAGCAGCGGCCTCCCAACGGCTGGGCCACGCAGTCCCGCCGCGGCATCGGCTACTCGAAACTGACCGAATCCGACCTCAGCCAGCAGACGCAATACGTCGTCGACTTCACCGGCCCCGCGCTCGACGGCCTGGCCGAAGACGCACCGGTCCAGGCGGTTGTCACGGCCGACGCCAATGGCCGTGTGCTCGAAAGCCTGGCCTACAAAAACACCGCCACGGGAACGTGGCGCATGACCTTGCGGGTGCAGCGACTCGATCCGGCCAAGCCGGTCGAAGTCCGCGCCTTCCTCAAAAACGACCTTCACACCCTGAGCGAAACATGGACCACTCTCATCACGCCCTGATCGAGGAGGCGGCAACGCGCTCCACCCTGGTAGCCCGCCAACGCCACGCGCAAGCGCTGCGAGAGGAGCGGCATCCTAATTCCGTGACTGCGCCCCCCATCAACCGGGGCTCGATGCCGGCCAGGCCCTGGCGCGGCTTCTGGAACAGCTTGCTTACGGCCGCCCTGCTGTCTTTGACACAGCTCTTCAACAAGGCACCGGGCCGGCCCGCCAGCGAGCTGCCCGAGGAGCCGTGGATGAAGGCCACCCGCCGCCGCCGCATCTTCCTGCCCGTGGCCACGGTGCTCAGCACGATCTTCGCGACATGGCTCTTCGCAGGCGTGCAGCCCGACTATGACAACGTTGCGCTGCGCTACAGCCAGCTGGCGCTTTTCTTCCTGCTGTCCGGATGGGTCGTTACAGGCTTCCTCACCGCCTTGATGGGTTTTTATGTGTCAGTTCGTGGCGGTGATCCGCATGCCTTGTCAGCCAGGCAGGTCACCCATCACACGCTCGACGCTTCAGTGCGGACCGCGATCATCATGCCGATCTGCAACGAAGACGTGAACACGGTGTTTGCCGGGCTTCGCGCAACCTGCGAATCGGTGGCTGCCTCGGGCCATGCGGGCTCGTTCGATGTGTTTATCCTCTCGGACAGCAGTGATGCCGACATCATCAAGGCCGAGCGTTCTGCGTGGGAGGCTTTGCGCGCCAAGCTCGCCGCGCAGGGCGGCCAGCCGCCGGTGGAGGTGTACTACCGGCTGCGCAAGCGCCGCAGCGACCGCAAGGCCGGCAATGTGGCCGACTTCTGCCGCCGCTGGGGCAATGACTACCGCTACATGGTCGTGCTCGATGCCGACAGCGTCATGAGCGGTGACTGCCTCGTGGCGATGGCCAAGCTGATGGAAGCCAACCCGAAGGCTGGCATCATTCAGACCGCGACGCAGGCCATCGGCCATGTGACGCTGCATGCACGGGCGCAGCAGTTCGCCTCGCGCGTGACGGGCCGGCTGTTTACGCTGGGCATGCAGTTCTGGCAGATGGGCGAGTCCCACTACTGGGGCCACAACGCCATCATCCGGATCGAGCCCTTCATGAAGCACTGCGCTCTGGCGCATATTCCGGGCACGGGCGGCATGTCGGGCAGCATCATGTCGCACGACTTCGTCGAGGCCGCCCTGATGCGCCGGGCCGGCTATTACGTGTGGCTGGTGTCCGACCTGGTAGGCAGCTACGAGCAGCAGCCGCCGGACCTTCTGGCCGAACTGCAGCGCGACCGCCGCTGGTGCCAGGGCAACCTGCAGAACTCGAGGCTCATCGCCGAGCCTGGCATTCACCGCGTTCACCGCTGCATGTTCGGCACGGGCGCGATGTCGTATCTTTCCGCGCCGCTGTGGCTGTGCTTCCTGACGCTGGGCACGGCCCTCTGGATGTCGGGCTCGCCCATGCTGAGCGACTGGGAGCTGTTGCCGTCCGAGCTGGTCGCCCTGTGGATGTGGACCCTGAGCATGCTCTTTTTGCCGCGCATTCTCGGCCTGGTGGCCGTGTTCATCCGGCGCGAGCAAGGCCTTTATGGCGGCGCGTTCAGCCTGCTGCGCAGCGCCCTGCTGGAAACAGTTATCGCGCTGGTGCAGGCGCCCGTGCGCATGGTCGGCCATTCGATCTTCGTCGTCGCCGCGATCACCGGCATCAAGCTGGACTGGAAATCGCCACCGCGTGAAGCCAACGCCGTGCCATGGCGCGACGCGGCTGCGCGCTTCGGTCCGGTCTCGGCATTCGTGGCCGTGCTGGCCATTGGATTTGCCTTCGTCGACATGACTGCGCTGGTCTGGCTGCTGCCCGTGGGCCTGCCTCTGCTGCTGGCCATCCCGATGACCGTGCTGACGAGCCAGGTTGGCGTGGGCGCGGCGCTGCGCGCGCAAAGCTACTTGCTGATTCCGGAAGAGTCACGCTCACCGGCCGTGCTGCGCCGGGCCTGGATGCATGCGCGCCAGCTGGCGCGGCTGGAACTGGGCGCTGCCTGAGCGGCTCGAAACATGGAGCCGAAGCGGGGGAAGGCCCCCCGTGAAGCCCGGAACGTGACTCGGTGATGCGCGAAAAAGCGAAAAAAGCGGACCAAGCAACAAAACAAATGGATGGCGCGTACGAGAGTTCGCACGCGGGTCCGGGGGCGCGGATGAAAGCGGCTAAAACTTCGGCATGCCGGGCATGCCCTTCATGCCGCCCATGCGCTTCATCATCTTCATCATGCCGCTGCCCTTCATTTTCTTCATCATCCCCTGCATCTGCTCGAACTCGTTGAGCAGGCGGTTGACTTCCTGGACCTGAACGCCGGCGCCGGCGGCAATGCGGCGCTTGCGGGTGGCCTTGATGAGCTCGGGCTTGCGGCGCTCGAGCGGGGTCATGCTCTGGATGATGCCTTCCTTGCGGCGCACATCCTTTTCGGCTTTGTCCATGTCGACCTGGCCGGCCTTGGCGGCCATCTGGGCCGGCAGCTTGTCCATCAGGCTCGACAGGCCGCCCATGCTTTTCATTTGCTGCAGCTGGCCCAGGAAATCGTCGAGGTCGAAACCTGAGCCGCTCTTCATCTTGGCCGCAAACTTCTGCGCTGCGGCCATGTCCACGCCCGCGGCCACCTGCTCGACCAGCGCGACGATGTCGCCCATGCCCAGGATGCGCCCGGCATGCCGCTCGGCGTCGAACACTTCGAGCCCATCGATCTTCTCGCTCGTGCCCGAGAACTTGATCGGCGCGCCCGTGATCTGCCGCACGGACAAGGCCGCGCCGCCGCGTGAGTCGCCGTCGGTCTTGGTCAGGATGATGCCGGTCAATGGCAGCGCTTCCTTGAAGGCCTTGGCGGTATTCACCGCGTCCTGGCCCTGCATGGCGTCGACCACGAACAGCGTCTCGACGGGATTGAGCGCGGCGTGCAATTCCTTGATCTCGCGCATCAGCGCTTCGTCAATGGCGAGGCGGCCGGCCGTGTCGACCAGCAGAACGTCGAAGAAATGGCGTTTGGCATAGTCGAGCGCAGCCCTCGCGATATCGACCGGCTTTTGGTCCGGTGTGCTGGGAAACCATTCGGCGCCCGCCTGCTTCGTCACGGTCTTGAGCTGCTCGATGGCGGCCGGCCGGTAGACGTCTCCCGACACCGTCAGGACTTTCTTCTTGCGCTTTTCAATAAGGTGTTTGGCCAGCTTGGCGGTGGTGGTGGTCTTGCCCGCGCCTTGCAGGCCAGCCATCAGGATGACCGCCGGAGGCTGCGCCACGAGGTTGATGTCGCTCACGCCCTCGCCCATGGTGGCCGCCAGCTCGCGGCTGACGATACCCACCAGCGCCTGCCCTGGGGAAAGCGAGCCCATGACCTCCTGGCCCATGGCCTTGTCTTTGACGCGTGCAATGAAATCGCGCACCACCGGGAGCGCGACGTCGGCCTCGAGCAGGGCCATTCGCACCTCGCGCAGCATGTCCTGCACATTGCTTTCGGTAATGCGGGCCTGGCCGCGCATTTCCTTGACGAGGCGGGAGAGTTTGTCGGTAAGTGCTGAGGCCATGGCATGGCTCCACGGGTGGAGCAAGGGTTAGAAAAGACGCAGGGACAGCTAAACTGTCGCCATGATTTTAGCTTTTGGCGCGGGTTGGGGCATGGCAGCAGGCCTGGGCGCGGCCGTGGCCTACGCGATTCTGGCGCTCATGAGCAGCAGCATGAGCACCCGCGCCATTCGGCTCACACTGACCGTTGCCTGGCTGCTGCACGCACTCGCGTTGGCGGAGGGTCTGCTCGGAGAGCCTCCACGCTTCGGGTTCGCACCCGCGCTTTCGATGACGGTATGGCTGGTGGTGACGGTGTACGGCATCGAAAGCCGGCTTTTTCCGCAATTGCGCGCGCGCTGGACGTTGGCCGGCCTGGGCAGTGCGGCCGTCATCCTTTCCCTGGTGTTCCCGGGCTCGAGCTACCCGCGCATCGCCTCGCCCTGGCTGCCGCTGCACTGGGCGCTGGGCATCGCGTCCTATGGGCTGTTCGCCGCGGCCGTGGTGCATGCGGGCCTCATGAGTCGGTCCGAGCGCGCGATGCGATCGGTCGGCGCCGCCGACGCGGGCGTTCCGCTCCTGACGCTCGAGCGGCTCACTTTCCGTTTCGTCGAGGCGGGTTTCGTGCTGCTCACCGGCTCGTTGCTCGTGGGCTGGTTTTTTGCCGAGACGCTTTACGGCATGCACATCGCCCCCATGTGGAACCACAAGACCGCGTTTTCCGTGCTCGCATGGCTCACGTTCGCGGGTTTGCTGATCGGGCGTGCCCGGCTGGGATGGCGCGGGAAAAAAGCCCTGCGCGTGCTTTACCTGGGCTCGGGCCTGTTGCTGCTCGGGTACGCCGGGTCGCGCTTCGTGCTTGAAGTGATCCTGCAACGCACATGAAATACGTCCTCGTCCTCGTTGTGGTGGTTGTCGTCATCTATTGGTGGCGGGGCATGCGCGACGCCAGCCTGCGCGCGAACGCCCAGGCGCGCAGCAAGAAAGAGCGCCCTGCCACGCTCGGGCCGACGGAGATCGTCGCCTGCCGGGTTTGCGATGTGCACCTGCCGCGCCAGGAAGCCCTGCCCGGCGGCGACGGTTATTACTGCAGCGAAGCGCATCGCAAGCAGGACGAGCAGGTCCACCACTAGTTCGCCAACGGCCTGGGCAGGAAGCACCATTGACCGAGTCCGCCTACCGTCTGAGCCAATGGGAGGAGCCTCCGGCACCCGCCCCGCTGAGCCGCGAGACCGGATCGTTCAGCCGCCTGTGGCATGCCTTCATGTCGGCCCGCATCACGGTGGCGGCCGTGCTGCTCACACTGCAGGCATCGCTGCTGGTACTCAACCACGGCCGCTACACCGCAAGCCTGCTGCTTTGCGTCTTCTATCTGGCGGCCACCATCTCGGTGCGAATCCTGGCGCGTCCGCAACCGCCGGGCAGCTCATTCGACGCCCAGTGGCTTTCTACCGTGGGCGTGGACGTCTTGACCTTTTCAGCGCTGAATTACCTGCAGGCCGGAAGCTTCTATTTCACGCCGCTGTTCGCGCTGCCCGTATTGCTGGCTTCGGTGCTCGGCCCGATGATGCTGGCACTGGGCACCGCTGCGAGCGTTGCGCTTTTTCTGCTGGCCGATGCCTGGCACGGCTCGCTGCAGGCGGGCGCCGACCCGTCTTCGCGCTTTCTGCAGGCGGGCCTGAGCGGCTTCGGCTTTTTCGTCATCGCCCTGCTGGCTAACCAACTGGCCCAGCGGCTCGCCCGGGAAGAGCGTCGAGCCCGGCTGGGTGGCTCGGCCGCACGTATGCAGTCCAAGGTCAACCAGCTCGTGATGGAAACGCTGGCTGACGGCGTGCTGGTGATCGACGCCGCGGGCTCAGTGCGATCGGCCAATCCCGCCGCGCGCGACCTGCTGGAGTGCGCGGCGCTTGCACGCAGCGGCAGCTTCACGCTCGATTCAACCGAAGCCTGGGCGCCCTTGAGCAAGCTGGCCGAGCGGACCTTTGTCGCCCGCGCGCCCCAGGAGGCGAATGTCAGCCTGGCTTACTCCGCCGCAGACCGGCGCCGCGTGCATGTGAGAACGCGGCTGGCCCAGTCTGGCACGGACCAGCATAACGATCTGTGCGTCATGTTTCTTGAAGACCTTCGCGAAATGGAAGCCCGGATCCGCACCGAAAAAATGGCGGCCATGGGGCGGATGTCGGCTGCAGTGGCGCATGAAATCCGCAACCCGCTTTCGGCGATTTCCCAGGCCAACGGCTTGCTGGAGGAAGACCTCACCGATCCCTTCCATCAACAGCTGACGTCGCTGGTTCGCCAGAACGTGCAACGCCTGGACCGCATCGTCGAGGAGGTGCTCGACGTTTCGCGGGCGCGCAACCGCCGCATGGAAGCCGACCTCAAGCTCGTCGGGCTGGACGCCAAGGTGGCCCGCATCTGCGCCGACTGGGCGCATCAGACAGCGGCGACGCGCATCCTTCAAACCGATCTCACCGCCGGACAGCCGCACATCGTGTTCGAAGAAGAACACCTGCGCCGCGTGCTGGTGAACCTGCTGGACAACGCGCTGCGTTACGCGAGCGCCCGGCCGGGGGCCATCCGCGTCGGCACGCAACTAACCCCGACGGCGCCCAGGCTTTGCGTCTGGAGCGACGGCGAACCGCTGGAAAAGAGTGTCCTGTCGCATCTGTTCGAGCCTTTCTTTTCGTCCGAGAGCCGCTCCAGCGGACTCGGGCTTTACCTGTGCCGCGAACTGTGCGAACGCTACGGCGCCACGCTGGGCTACCAGCGGGTGACGTCGGAGCAGCGGGAAGGCAACGAGTTCTTCGTTGTTTTTCAGACAGCGAATGACATTGCCGAGCCACCCGTGGCGGATTTCGACAAAATCGCTGGCTGATGCCTTCCCCGATGTCCAGCTTGCCAGCCTCCAACCCCGCCCTGCCCCCACGCATCCTCATCGTCGACGATGAGCCTGATCTGCGCACCCTCTACGAACTGACCCTGTTGCGGGAAGGCTACCGGGTGGACTCCGCCGCCGACCTGGCGCAGGCACGTGCCTGGCTGGACGAAGCGCGCTTCGACGCGGTCATCACAGACATGCGCCTGACCGATGGACTCGGGCTGGAATTGCTGCGCGAGCTGGTCGCGCAACAGCGCCCGGATCGCTGCATCGTCATTACCGCGCACGGATCGGCCAGCAACGCCGTCGAAGCCCTGAAGGCAGGCGCCTTCGATTACCTCACCAAACCCGTCGACCTCAAACAGTTCCGCAGCGTCGTGGCTTCGGCCATCGCCGGGCCGCGCGCCGGCGCACAGGGCACCGAGGCTCCGGCCCGCGCCCTGTCCGAAGCTCGTACCGCGCTTCCCGCTGGCGGCGGGCAGCGCGCCGAGGCCGCCTCTGCGGTGCTCAAACGGCTGGTCGGCGAATCGCCCGCCATGCGTGCCGTCAAGTCGCGCATCGTCAAGGTGGCCACCAGCATGGCGCCTATCCTGGTAAGCGGCGAGTCGGGCACCGGCAAGGAGCTGGTCGCCCGCGCCATCCATGCCTGCAGCCACCGCAGTGCCGGCCCCTTCGTCGCCGTCAATTGCGGCGCCATTCCCGAAAACCTGCTCGAGGCCGAATTTTTCGGTGCCCGCAAGGGTGCCTACACCGGCTCGACCCAGGACCGGCTGGGCTACTTCCAGTCCGCCAAGGGCGGCACACTTTTTCTCGACGAGATCGGCGACCTGCCGGTGGCGATGCAATCCAAGCTGCTGCGGGCCATCCAGGAGCGGACCGTGCGCCCCCTCGGCTCGCCACAGGAAGATACCGTCGATGTGCGGCTGGTCAGCGCCACGCACAAGGACCTGGACGCGGAAGTGCAGGCCGGAAGATTCCGCCAGGACCTTTTTTACCGGCTCAACGTGATCGGCATCATGGTGCCGCCACTGCGCGACAGGCTCGAGGACTTGCCAGCCCTCTGTCATTCGCTGCTCGAGCGCATCAGCCAGGATTCGGATGCGCCGCGGCTCGAATTCCCGGGCGAGTTGTTTCAGCAATTGCGAACCCACCCCTTTCACGGGAACGTGCGCGAGCTCGAGAACATGCTGCACCGGGCCGTGGCGCTGGGCGACGTCAGCGACCTCTATCCCGATCGGACGGGCGCAGCGGAGGGCGCGCCCGCCACCGATACACCTTCGATCGCCATTCCGGAGAGCCTGCAGAAATTCCTTGACGAACATGAGCGCAGCATCCTGACCCAGGTTTTGCAGGAAACGGGCTTCAACCGCACGGCGGCCGCCGCGCGCCTGGGGCTGACACTCCGGCAAATGCGCTACCGCATCAACCGGCTGAACATTCCCATGCCGCAAGGCAGTGCGAACGATGACATCGACGACCGCTGAAGGCGCTACGTCGCTCTGGACGGGCGGCTGGTACCGCTTCGCGCGCCGCCTCGACTCGCCCAACTTCGGCCAGCGTCCCGCCGGCATGCAGCCCGACCTGCTGGTCATTCATTCCATCAGCCTGCCCCCCGGTGACTACGGACGCGGCAACGTGCAGCGCCTGTTCACCAACCAGCTCGACTGGAGTGAGCACCCGTATTACGAGTCGATCCGCGGCATGCAGGTCTCCGCGCACTTCTTTATAGAGCGCAGCGGCCGCCTCTGGCAATTCGTGGACTGCGACGCCCGGGCATGGCACGCAGGCGAGTCCGCCTGGCGGGGCAGGAGCAATTGCAACGACGACTCGGTCGGCATTGAACTGGAGGGCCTGGAAGGCGGAGCCTTCGAGGCACCGCAGTATGAAACTCTGCTGGGACTGGCCGCCGCGCTGGTCCAGCGCTACCCCATCGCACATGTGGCGGGGCACGAGCATATAGCGCCGGGCCGCAAGCACGATCCGGGGGCGGCGTTTGACTGGGCTGTCCTCAAACGAGGCCTCTCGCTTTCTTCTCAGTGTTTTCCCTTGAACACCTGAGCATCGAGCGCGGACTTGATCCCGCCGGGCCGGGAGATTTCCGCTGCGCTTGAAAAAGACAAAACTTCTCCGACTCAATATTCACGCGCCTTTGCCCGGAAAAATGTCGGCGAAGCCGCGCCACGCTTGGGCTTTTTTGTCAATAACCAAACACAGCAAGGCTTGCGGCCCCGGTCACAAATACCGCTCGAAGTTCCTCGCCGAAATTCTTCCCTGACAAGCCAAATTTCGGCCCTGGAAGCAAACTTCCACTTTCCCGCCGATACACTACATGTAGTGCTTGAACTGCACTTGGACCCTAGGTATAGTGTCCAGACCCCACTGCAGTTTGATGTGAAAACGGGGTCTGCACCGCTCCCATTATTGGCCAGCCCTGTCGTCACCAGCGTTTTCCGGTAGCCGTCTGCTCCGTATCAAACCCGCCCCTGAATTTCAACGAGGACTTCCATGCAAACAGCCCCCCAGGCGACCTACGCCGTCACCAGCAGCAACCCACTGGCCACGGCAGATTCCAGCGACACGAACGCACAGTCCAATCCGTACAGCCACTACCAGATCATTCGCCGCAATGGCGCGGTCGTTCCTTTCGAGCCGAACAAGATCGCCGTCGCCATGATGAAGGCCTTCCTGGCCGTGCATGGCACGCAGGGCGCCGCTTCCGCCAGCGTTCGTGAGACCGTCGACGGCCTCACGCAGGCGGTCATGCGCGCGCTCATGCGCTCGCGTCCCGGTGGCGGAACCTTTCACATCGAGGACGTGCAGGACCAGGTCGAACTCGGCCTGATGCGCGCTGGCCACCACGAGATTGCCCGCGCTTATGTGCTCTACCGCGAAAAGCGTTCGCAGGAACGCGCGCGCCAGTCGGTGGCCCAGACGCCGCAAGCGCCTGCCCTGCATGTCCTGGACGGCGGCAAGAAAGTGCCGCTGGACATCGCACGCCTGCAATCGCTGATCAACGCCTCGTGCGCCAACCTGGGCGCAGACATCAAGCCCGACCCCATCGTGGCCGAGACCATGCGCAACCTCTACGATGGCGTGCCCATCGACGAGGTCTACAAGGCGTCCATCCTGGCAGCCCGTACCCTGATCGAAAAAGACCCCGACTACACCTACGCCACGGCCCGCCTGCTGATGCACACCATCCGCCGCGAAGTGCTGGGCGGTGAAGTCACCCAGGAAGACATGGCCACGCGCTATGCCGAGTATTTCCCCGAGTTCATCCAGAAGGGCGTGGACAACGAACTGCTCGACGAGCGCCTGCTCAAGGGCTTCGACCTGGCCCGCCTGGGCGCGGCGCTCAAGCCCGAGCGCGACCTGAAATTCGACTACCTCGGCCTGCAGACGCTGTTCGATCGCTACTTCCTGCACATCCGCAAGCAGCGCATCGAATTGCCGCAAGCCTTCTTCATGCGCGTTTCCATGGGTCTGGCGCTCGACGAGGTCGACCGCGAAGCCCGCGCCATCGAGTTCTACGAAGTCCTGTCTTCCTTCGACTTCATGTCGAGCACGCCGACCCTGTTCAACGCCGGCACGCTGCGCTCGCAACTCTCGTCGTGCTACCTCACCACGGTGCCCGACCACCTCGACGGCATCTACGAATCCATCAAGGAAAACGCGCTCCTCTCCAAATTCGCGGGCGGTCTGGGCAACGACTGGACGCGCGTACGCGCCCTCGGCTCCCACATCAAGGGAACCAATGGCGAGTCGCAAGGCGTGGTGCCTTTCCTGAAAGTCGTGAACGACACGGCCGTCGCGGTAAACCAGGGCGGCAAGCGCAAGGGCGCGGTCTGCACCTACCTCGAGACGTGGCATCTGGACATCGAGGAATTCCTCGAGCTCCGGAAAAATACGGGCGATGATCGCCGCCGCACGCACGACATGAACACGGCCAACTGGATCCCCGACCTCTTCATGCGCCGGGTGATGGAAAAAGGCAGCTGGACCCTGTTCTCGCCTTCCGACACGCCCGACCTGCACGACAAGTTCGGCCTCGAATTCGAAAAGGCCTACACCGCCTACGAAGCCCGCGCCGAGCGCGGAGAAATCAAGCCAGCCCGCAAGTTGCAGGCTGTCGACATGTGGCGCAAGATGCTCTCGATGCTGTTCGAGACCGGACATCCCTGGATCACCTTCAAGGACGCCTGCAACGTGCGCTCGCCCCAGCAGCATTGCGGCGTGGTGCACTCGTCCAACCTCTGCACCGAGATCACGCTCAACACCAGCGACACCGAAACCGCTGTTTGCAACCTCGGCTCGGTCAACCTCGTTCAGCACCTGAAGAACGGCGCCGTCGACCACGACAAGCTCAAGAAGACCATCACCACGGCCATGCGCATGCTGGACAACGTGATCGACATCAACTACTACGCCGTCAAGAAGGCACGCGATTCCAACCTGCGCCACCGCCCCGTCGGCCTCGGCCTGATGGGATTCCAGGACTGCCTGTACGAACTGCGCATTCCTTACGCTAGCCAGGAGGCTGTCGAGTTCGCCGACCGGTCGATGGAAGCCATCTGCTACCACGCGTACTGGGCATCGACCGAACTCGCCCGCGAGCGTGGCCAGTACGCCAGCTACAAGGGCTCACTCTGGGACCAGGGCATCCTGCCGCTGGACACCATCGACCTGCTGGCCAAGGCCCGCGGCGGCTACGTCGAAGTCGATCGCTCCTCGACGATGGACTGGGACGCACTGCGCAAGAAGATTGCCAAGGACGGCATGCGCAACTCCAACTGCGTGGCCATTGCCCCGACCGCGACGATCTCCAACATCATCGGCGTCGATGCCTGCATCGAGCCCTGCTTCGGCAACCTGTCGGTCAAGTCCAATCTGTCGGGCGAATTCACGGTCATCAACGGCTACCTGGTTCGCGACCTCAAGCGTCTCGGCTTGTGGGATGACGTCATGGTCGTCGACCTCAAGCACTTCGACGGATCGCTGCGCCCGATCGACCGTGTGCCCCAGGACATCAAGGCGCTGTATGCGACCGCATTCGAAGTCGACGCCACGTGGCTGGTCGAAGCTGCCTCGCGCCGTCAGAAATGGATCGACCAGGCTCAGTCGCTCAACATCTACATGGCCGGCGCCTCGGGCAAAAAGCTCGACGACACCTACAAGCTGGCATGGTTGCGCGGCCTCAAGACGACCTATTACCTGCGCACCATGGGCGCAACGCACGCCGAGAAATCCACCGTGAAAGCGGGCAAGCTCAACTCTGTCGCATCAGGCAACACCGACGACAGCGGCAGCATGAATGCAATGGACGCAGCAGCGGCGATGGCACATGCGCAGCTGAGCGCGACGCCCGCCACCGACATCAAGTTTTGCGCGATCGATGACCCAGGTTGCGAAGCTTGCCAATAAAAAATCGGCGCGCGTGATGCGGCAAAGCAGAAGTGCACGGCCGCATCACGACGCAATGGAACAACAAATCATCGGCAGCAGAAGAATGAATACTTTTCATTTTCATTCGCTGCTTTCATAATCCGAAGTATTGGACACCTCACATGTTGACCTGGGACGAAGAAGTCAAACCATCGTTGCAACCTTCGCTACACAGCGGCTCTGACAGCCGCTCGATGGAAGACCTTTCCCTTCTCGCTGCCGCGCAGCCTCACGCCCTTGCAGCCAACGCAGTCCGTAGGCTCGACGACGGAGCCCTTGCAGTCTCTGTGTCGGCAGTGACACCTGCCGCTACCGCAACGCCTCAGGCAGCCTCCACCGCTACCGCTACCGCATCCGCGGACTCAGCTCCTGCTGTTGCTGCTGCTCCTGCCGTGCATCGCCGCGTCAAGGCTTCCGACAAACGAATCATCAATGGCCAGACCGACGTGAACCAGCTGGTTCCGTTCAAGTACAAGTGGGCCTGGGAAAAATACCTCGCCACCTGTGCCAATCACTGGATGCCGCAAGAGGTCAACATGACGCGCGACATCGCGCTCTGGAAAGATCCCAACGGCCTCACCGAAGACGAGCGCCGTCTGGTCATGCGCAATCTCGGCTTTTTCGTCACCGCCGATTCGCTGGCCGCCAACAACATTGTGCTGGGCACTTACCGCCACATCACCGCGCCCGAATGCCGCCAGTTCCTGCTACGTCAGGCGTTCGAGGAAGCGATTCACACCCACGCCTACCAGTACATCACCGAGTCGCTCGGCCTGGACGAGGGCGAGATCTTCAACGCCTACAACGAAGTGCAATCGATCCGCGACAAGGATCAGTTCCTCATTCCGTTCATCGACGCCATCTCCGACCCCAACTTCAAGACGGGCACCCCCGAGGCGGACCAGACGCTGCTGAAGTCGCTGATCGTTTTTGCCTGCCTCATGGAAGGCCTCTTCTTTTATGTCGGCTTCACCCAGATCCTTGCGCTGGGCCGCCAGAACAAGATGACGGGCGCCGCTGAGCAATACCAGTACATCCTGCGCGACGAGTCCATGCACTGCAACTTCGGCATCGACCTCATCAACCAGCTCAAACTGGAAAACCCGCATCTTTGGACGTCGGAGTTCAAGGCCGAGATCAAGGCCTTGTTCATGAAAGCCGTCGAACTCGAATACCGCTACGCGGAAGACACCATGCCGCGCGGCGTGCTCGGCCTGAACGCTTCCATGTTCAAAGGCTACCTTCGCTACATTGCAAACCGCCGTGCCACCCAGATCGGCCTCGAGACACTTTTCCCGAACGAAGAAAACCCGTTCCCGTGGATGAGCGAAATGATCGACCTCAAGAAGGAACGCAACTTCTTCGAGACCCGTGTGATCGAGTACCAGTCGGGCGGCGCCCTTTCCTGGGATTGAGATCTGCAGCAAAATGATTTTTGAAATCACAAGACCAAGCGCAGCGCACCACAGAGTGCGCGCTTGGTCCTGTTCCGGTGTTCGTGGCGCTGGGCAGCGGCTTGACCGTCTGCCCAACGCCCTGAATCGCTTTACGACACTCCAGACGTGAAGTGCTCTTTGCAATGTGATCAAGGAGAAAACTATGGCAACTGCGAAAAAACCTGCGGCTAAAAAAGCTGCACCAAAAAAAGCCCCGGTAGCTGCGAAAAAAGCACCGGCCAAGAAAGCGCCAGCTAAGAAAGTAGCAGCGAAAAAAGCCGCTCCAGCGAAAAAAGCACCGGCCAAAAAAGTAGCAGCCAAGAAAGCCGCTCCAGCCAAAAAGGCAGCACCTGCGAAGAAAGCAGCTGCCAAGAAGGCCCCGGCGAAGAAAGCGGCACCAGCTAAAAAAGCTGCCGCGAAAAAAGCACCAGCGAAAAAAGCTGCTGCCAAGAAGGCCCCTGCGAAAAAGGCCGCCGCGAAAAAAGTAGCAGCCAAAAAGCCTGCTGCAAAAAAAGCTGCGAAAAAGCCCGCTGCGAAGAAAGCCGCGAAAACACCCGCTGCCCCAGCACCGGCTGCACCCCCTGGCCCCGCGGCCCAGACCACTCTGAACCCTCAAGCTGCCTGGCCGTTTCCAACGGCAAGCAAGCCTTAAGTCTCAGGGCGATCTGCTCAAAGCCCGGCATCGGAAGATGTCGGGCTTTTTCATTTGTGACGAGCGGACCCTGCTGCGCCTGAAAGCATGTCGACCGAATTCCCCAACCTTCCCAACGCGGGCTTTCTGCACCTGAACAGTCGAACGGGTGACGTCACCCTCGCCGTGCACGTGACGCCCAATGCGCGCCAGACCCGGGTCGATGGCCTTTACGAGGCCACGCAGGGATGCGCCCTTCGCATCCGGCTGAATGCGCCACCCGTGGATGGCAAGGCCAACGCGGCGCTCATCAAGTGGATTGCAGCTGAACTGGGCATTGCACAGCGGCACGTCAGCCTGCATCGAGGCCAAAGTGCGCGTGACAAGCAGCTTCTCGTCGAGGCCATTCCTGCCCGTGACGCCCGCTGGGAAAGATTGCTGCCGGCCGATGCCGCTAAGTGACTCGACGCGCCATAAGCGGATGCGCCATTGAAGAGGCCCAGGCCAGCAGGCCGAGACCTGCAGCATGCTTCACAGGGTGCCGAGAGCTGCCCTGTCGAGGGTGTAGTTCTGGCAGCCGGGCGTGGCAATTTTCAATGAGCCGACCTGGTTGCCGAGTGCGCAGCAGCGAGCCAGGGACCAGCCCCGCTCCAGCCCGAACAGCAGGGCGCCGCGGAAAGCGTCGCCGCAACCCGTGGGGTCGACAAGCTTGTCGGCCACGACCGCGTCCACGCTGCTTTTGACGCCGTCTTCCCAGACCTCGCAGCCTTCGCCGCCCAGCGTCACGACCAGGCCACGGACCCGGCGTGAAATTTCAGCGAACGACAGGCCTGTGCGCTCACTGAGCATCCGCCCTTCGTAATCATTGACCGTGACCCAGCTGGCGAGCTCGATGAAATGCAGAAGCTCGGCCCCGTCGAACATGGGAAGGCCCTGGCCCGGGTCGAACACAAACGGAATGCCACAGGAGGCAAACTGCTCGGCGTGCTGAAGCATGGCGTCGCGGCCGTCCGGCGAGACGATGCCGAGCCGGATGTCATCGCGCTTTTCGATGCGCGTCTCGTGTGCCTGGCCCATCGCACCGGGATGAAACGCCGTGATCTGGTTGTTGTCGCGGTCGGTCATGATCATGGCCTGCGCGGTATAGGCGTCGGCAACTTCGCGGACGAACTCCGTGCTGATCCCGTTGTCGAGCAGGCGCGCCACATACACCTTGCCATCGGTGCCCACGGTCGCCATCGGCAACGGCACGCCGCCAAGTTGGCGCAGGGCGTAGGCAATGTTGCCGGCGCAGCCGCCGAACTCGCGGCGCAAGCCCGGCACCAGGAAGGAGACGTTCAGTATGTGCAATTGCTCGGGCATGATCTGCTCGGCAAAGCGTCCCTCGAAATTCATGATGGTGTCGAAGGCCAGGGAGCCACAAATTACAGCAGGCATAAAAACATTTTCCGGTTGGGTTCAGGGATAAAAAGCGAGAACGCGGTAACCCACGATCGGCAGGGATTCGGCCGCAGGGGGCAGCGTCGGGTGTGTGGCTACCTGTGATGACCCGGGCGCGGAAGGCAAGCTGCCTCCCATTGCGGAGGACGCCGGGACATGCATCGTGAATGCGCTGCTGAACTCACCCGACGGTTCGATGGCGGCGCTACCTGCGCCGAACTCCTGGGGGGAAACGACCCGGCGGATCAGCGCCTTGTCGAGTGAGTCGGTCAAGGTGACTTCCAGCGACGGCATCGCGACCTCGACCGCACCCGTGTTTTTAATCACCACGGCCAGCCTGTAGCGATCGGGCGCGAGGCGGGCAAAGACGGAGCTGTCGATCACGATGGCATCGATGGCCCGAAGGGGCTCGATCGCGCAGCCCAGCGGACGGCAGAGCACCTGGAGCACGTCGCGTAAAGCCGGAAAACGTGCAGCCAGCAAATGCCGCTCATGCAGGGCCGCTTGCGTCATAAGCGCAAGCCCGAGCAGCGCAGCCACCACCAGCAGCGGCCACGCCTTGCCGCGCCGACTGCGCCACGAGGTCTCTTGCTGCGCTTGCCTGACGAAAGGCACTTCGGCAAGTTCGTCTTCGGCAGGAACACTCTCGGCTGGGTGCTCAATTTGAGACGACGGGAAGTCCCAACGCACGGCTCTTCTAGCCTTGAGGTCTTCGTCCTCATCGTCCAATTGCGGATAAACCTTATCGGCATCGGCATCGCCATCTGCCCTGTCGTCAGCGGAGAAGCGCGGCGACGAAGTCACGGGCTTGCCGTTCGGTGGCGCATGAGCCGCCGGCGGGGCACTCAACCCGCCGGAAGGTACGGAGGAAACCAAAGGGGCAGGCGCGGGAAGCGAAGCAGGCACTGCTCCCTTCGGCAACCCAGGCGAAACGTCGTCACTGCTGCGCTTTAGGAGCCCGACACTGGCAAAGGATTCAAACTGTGAAGGCCGGGAAGGCTGTGCAGGGGGGGGCACGGCCGGCGCCCGATGCGGCGCGGGCGCTGGAACCGCCGCATCGGCCTGCAGATGCAGGGAAGCGTCGAAGACTTCCGAGCATTGGCCACAGCGCACCCAGCCGTCAGATATCCTGAGCTGGTCGGACACGACCTTGAACAGTGTGTCGCAGGCGGGGCAGCGCGTTATGAGGCTCATCTAGCGCGCCATTGTAGGGTTGCGGTGCAGCCAACGCGCTGGCGATCAGCCCCTTTTGCTTCCAGTCAGAAGCGGGCCGTCATCAAGATCCAGCCTTCTTGGGAATCTGCCACTTCGAGCGCGCAATAAGGCTGGTAGGCCAGCTGCAGTTCTGCCGCCTGCCGCTCGAGAATTCCCGCCAGAACGAGATGTCCACCCGGGCCGACATGTGCACACAGCAGCGGGGCCAGCACCTTCAGTGGGGTCGCGAGAATGTTGGCCAACACGGTCTGATACCTGCCGTGCGCCTGGTCAGGCAAGCCCGCATTCAGGACCACGTCATTGGCCTGGGCATTGGCCAGGGTCGACTGGACCGCCGCTTCGTCGATGTCGACGGCATCGATGGATTCAGCGCCGAACTTGGCAGCGCCGATGGCGAGGATACCTGAGCCGCAACCGTAGTCGAGCACGCGGCCGAGTGCTTTGCCTGCCCCGGTCTGGCCGTTCGCTGCAATCCAGCGCAGGCACATGCGCGTCGTGGGGTGCGTGCCCGTTCCGAAGGCAAGGCCGGGGTCTAGCCGTATGACCTGCTTTGCAGCTGCAGGCGGCTCGTGCCAGGTCGGCACAATCCAGAACTCTGGCGTGATCTCGACCGGCGCAAACTGGGATTGCGTCAGGCGGACCCAGTCCTGCTCCGGTACCGCATTGACCGCGACGAAGCTGCAGCTTGCAAAAAAGTCCTGCAGCGCCAGCAGGTCGGCGGCTTCGCGCGCAAGGGCTTCCGATGCAAACAGGGCGACGATCCGCGAACGCTCCCACCCGGCTTGCGGCGGTGGCATGCCCGGTTCTCCGAAAAGCGCCTGCTCCGCCGGGGTCTGGGCATCGGCATCCTCGACCGAAACGCTCACCGCATCCAGCGCGTCGAGCGCCTCGCTCAGCGTGTCGACGCTGTCGACAGGCGCCAGCAAAACCAGTTCAAAAAGGCTCATGGACGAATCGTGTGGATCAGCGGGTCCGCTTGGACAGCCATTCCTCGAGGTAATGGATGTTGGTGCCGCCGTCCATGAACTTGGCATCCACCATGAGCTCACGGTGCAGCGGAATGTTGGTGTTGATGCCCTCGACGACGGTTTCGGCCAGTGCCGTGCGCATGCGCGCCAGGGCCTGCTCCCGTGTGTCCCCGTGAACGATGATCTTGCCGATCATCGAGTCGTAGTTGGGCGGCACGAAGTAGTTCGCATAAATGTGCGTATCGACCCGGACGCCGGGTCCGCCTGGCGCATGCCACGTGGTGACGCGGCCAGGTGAGGGTACGAACTTGTACGGGTCTTCGGCGTTAATGCGGCACTCGATGGCGTGCCCTTTGAGGCTGATCTGGCGCTGCGTGAAAGGCAGGCGCTCGCCGGCAGCCACCTGGATCTGCGTCTTGACGATATCGACACCCGTGATCCATTCCGTGACCGGATGCTCGACCTGAACGCGCGTGTTCATCTCGATGAAATAGAACTCGCCGTTTTCGAACAGGAACTCGAACGTTCCCGCGCCGCGATAGCCGATTTTCTTCACAGCAGCGACGCAGCGCTCGCCGATTTTCTCGATGAGCTTTCGGGCAATGCCCGGGGCAGGCGCTTCTTCGATCACTTTTTGATGGCGGCGCTGCATCGAGCAGTCTCGCTCGCCGAGCCACACCGCGTTTTTGTGCTGGTCAGCCAGGATCTGGATTTCGATATGGCGCGGGTTCTGCAGGAATTTTTCCATGTAGACCGCCGGGTTGCCGAAGGCTGCGCCCGCCTCCGCCTTGGTGGTCTGCACGGCATGCACCAGCGCGGCCTCAGTGTGAACCACGCGCATGCCGCGCCCGCCGCCGCCGCCCGCCGCCTTGATGATCACCGGATAACCGATCGACTTGGCGATCCGCTTGACCACCGCCGGGTCATCCGGCAGGGCTCCTTCGGAGCCTGGCACGCAGGGCACGCCCGCCTTGATCATGGCCTGCTTGGCGGAAACCTTGTCGCCCATGATGCGGATCGACTCGGGTGTCGGTCCAATGAACTTGAAGCCGCTTTTTTCCACGCGCTCGGCAAAGTCGGCGTTTTCGCTGAGAAAACCGTAGCCGGGATGAATGGCCTCGGCGTCGGTGACTTCCGCCGCCGAAATGATGGCGGGCATGTTCAGGTAGCTCTGCGCGGAAGGCGCGGGCCCGATACACACCGACTCATCGGCCAGCTTGATGTATTTGGCTTCGCGGTCGGCTTCGGAATAGACCATCACGGCCTTGACGCCGAGCTCCCGGCAGGCTCGCTGAATACGAAGGGCAATCTCGCCGCGGTTGGCAATGAGGATTTTTTTAAACATGCGTCAATGCCGTGGCGGTTGTGGGAAGGGTGAAGTTGGCTGTCATCACTCGATCATGAACAGCGCTTGCCCATATTCCACAGCCTGGCCGTTTTCGCAGAGGATGCTGACCACCGTGCCCGACTTGTCGGCTTCGATTTCGTTGAGGATCTTCATGGCTTCGATGATGCAGATCGTCTCGCCTTCCTTGACAACGCTGCCCACCTCCACAAATGCCTTGGCGCCCGGACTGGCGGAGCGGTAGAAAGTGCCCACCATGGGCGATTTGACGGCATGGCCGGCCGCTGGTGCGGGGGCTGCCGGCTCTGCCGGAGCCGCGGCCACGGGAGCCGCAGCAACGGGCGAAGGCATCATGACGGGCGCCTGCATCAAAACAGGCGCCGCAGCGCCCGACTTGACAATACGCACCTTGCCCTCTGCCTCAGTGATTTCCAGTTCGGAAACATTGGACTCCGACACCAGGTCGATGAGCGTCTTGAGTTTGCGTAGGTCCATGTGTGCTCCAGGGGACGCGAACAGCCGAAACAGGGCAGCCGCTCGTTGTTGTGATTGAGCCCCACAACGTGGGACGAAGTCGGCCCGGCTTTTGTCGTTAAATACGGTTAAGTCGGGCCAAGAACAAAGCTATTGTAACGAATTGAAGAGGTGGATCAGGCTTGCTTAACTAGCCTCGACCGACGGTTGGGTGCGGCACAGCTTACGTCAAAACGAGAATTTTGACGAAATTGCGTGCAGTTGACGAATTTTATTTAAGGCTGGCCCAGTTGCGCAGGTCTGACTCTGACACCTGTCCTGATTTTCTGTGAAGCAGTTGCCCTTGCGCGCCAAACACCGCGGAGAACGGAAGCCCGCCCGTCAGGTTGCCCAGCGCCCGACTCAGGCTGGTCCCCGTTGCCCCGGCCATGGCCACCGGAAAAGACAGTGGCTTGGCTTCTAGCCATCGGCGAACTGCGGGGACCTGATCGACCGCCAGTCCCAGAACCTGCCAGCCCAGTGCCTTCTTCTCTTGATGGAATCGGTCGAGCAAAGGCAGCTCTTCAATGCACGGAGGGCACCAGGTTGCCCAGAAATTAACCAGCAAGGGCCTGCCCCGGAACTGTTGGGTCGGCAATTTCTGGCCGTCCGGGGTGTCGAATTCCAGCTGCCAGAAATTTCCATCCCCACCCGGCGACGGCGGCGCCGATGCCGAACCATGCCCGCTCACCCAAGCTACCCCGACGCCGGCCAGAGCCGCGGCCAGCCCGGCGCCGGCCATGACAACGCTGCGGCGGCTCAACGGCATGGAGCCGCCAGCAACAGGCGCTCAACCGCGGCGATGTCGCCGCGTGGCGAGCGGCCCTTGGCGTCCAGCTTCAACGCGCCTCTCAGATCGTCATGGTCGTAGACCATCAGGTGAACTCCCACGGTTTCATTCAGGGTTTTGCAGGTCGCGCGCACGCTGAGGGCTTCGACCTTGTCGCCGGTAAAGCCTGTGACCGTGCGCGGCTCGTAGTCTACGTTGTGCTCGATGAGGGCAATCTCGGCGGACTTGGGGTCGTCGCAAAAGAGCTGCAGATAGATGTCGGAAAGCCGGGTCGCGGTGCCGTGCCAGACCGCACCGCCCAGGAAAGGGCGGAACTGCGCCAAGCGCTTCATCCAGAGCAATGCCAGCTCCCGAAGCGCCAGGAGTTCCGCCGGCTGCGTGTCGGAACAGAACAGGGCAATGTACTCTCGCACCGAGTCCTCGACTTCGTCGTTCGACGGCAGCGGTGTGCGAGCCGGCAATCCCATCTGCTTGACGGCCCGCCGCTTCGCCGGTCCATATTCCAGCCCCTCTTCCACCACCATGGTGGCGGCCGAGGCGGCTATTTCCAGCTTCAGGCTGGTCGATCCCGTGAAATCCATGCCTGATTTTGCACTGGCAGCGGTCGCCACGCCGCCGTGGGTTCAAGCACCGGAAACTGGCTGCCCAGGAGTCTGGGCGGCAGAAGGCGTGCATGGCGAAAAGTGGCCCCGCCGAGGACAGTTTTTGCCGGATTTGAAGGCCGATAGCCCAGCTATCGGTCAAAAAGCGAGTGAAAAATGGACCGGCGCGGCCACTTTGCAGCGCACGTTCCTTCTGCCGCCCGGACTCCTAAAATAGAACTCATGCACATTCATATCCTGGGCATTTGCGGCACTTTCATGGGCGGTCTGGCGGCGCTGGCCCGCGAGGCGGGGCATAAGGTCACCGGTTGCGACACGGCCGTTTATCCGCCCATGAGTGACCAGCTACGCGGCCTGGGCATCGAGCTCATCGAGGGCTACAGCGCCGATCAGATGGCCCTGGCGCCCGATGTTTTCGTCATCGGCAACGTGGTGTCCCGCGCCCGGCTTGCCGATGGAACTCCGCGCTACCCCCTCATGGAAGCCATCCTCAACAGCGGCCAGCCCTACACCAGTGGCCCGCAATGGCTTTCGGGCCACGTGCTGCATCACCCCACCCATCACGCGACCGGACCCCGGCATGTGCTGGCGGTGGCTGGCACGCACGGCAAGACGACCACCACGGCCATGCTGAGCTGGATTCTCGACCAGGCCGGGTTGGCCCCTGGCTTTCTGATCGGCGGCGTGCCCCTGAACTTCGGGGTCTCGGCGCGGCTGGGCACCGGAAACGCCTTCGTCATCGAAGCGGATGAATACGACACGGCCTTTTTCGACAAACGCAGCAAGTTCGTTCATTACCGGCCTCGTACGGCAATTTTGAACAACCTGGAATTCGATCACGCGGACATCTTCGAGGACCTCGCCGCCATCGAGCGTCAGTTTCATCATCTGGTCCGGACCGTTCCTTCGCAGGGCCGCGTCGTCGTCAATGCACGCGAAGAAAGCCTGGCGCGGGTACTGGCCCAAGGGTGCTGGAGCGAGCAGATCCTTTTTGGCGGGGACTCCGACAGTGGGCAGGGCTTTACAGCCCTGGGCGAGCCCGATGATTTCACCGTGCTGCGAGACGGCCGCGCGGTGGCCCAGGTTCGCTGGTCGATCGACGGTGTGCACAACCAGCGCAATGCCCTGGCAGCGATTGCCGCGGCCGATCATCTGGGTGTTCAACCTGAAGATGCCTCTGCCGCGCTCGCAAGCTTTGAAAACGTCAAGCGCCGCATGGAATTGCGCGGAACCCTACAGCGCGCCGGTGGCAATATCGACGTTTACGATGATTTTGCCCATCACCCCACGGCCATCCACACGACCATCGACGGCCTGCGCCGCCGACTTTCGAGCCAGGGACGGGGCGCTACACGCATCCTCGCGATTTTCGAGCCGCGCAGCAACACCATGAAACTGGGTTCGATGACGGCCCAGCTGCCCTGGAGCCTGGAGGGGGCCGACTTGGCTTTCTGCCATTCCGGAGGCCTCGACTGGGACGCTGGCGCTGCGCTGGCCCCCATGGGCGCACGCGCACACGTCGCGGCCAGCATCGATCAGCTGGTCGATCAGGTCAGTCAGGCCGCGCGACCTGGCGACCAGCTTTTATGCATGAGCAACGGCGGATTCGGCGGCATACACGCGCGCTTGCTGGACGCCCTCAAGGCCTGAGAGGCACGGAGCCAGCCTGAGGTGCTGCACGGGGACCCGTGAGCGCGGGCGGGTCGGCAGGCCGACGTGAGCTCGGGTTCAGGCCTTGGGCAGCTGGCGGCGCTTTTCTACTGCCTGGGACAGCACTTCCAGCACTTCCAGCGAATCTGGCCAGCTCAGGCAGGCGTCGGTGATGCTCATGCCGTACTCCAGCGCGCGCGGATCGTCTTTGCCCGGCGTAAATTTTTGCGTGCCCGGGTTCAGGTGGCTCTCGACCATGACGCCGAAGACCTGTCGCGAACCGCCCGCCACCTGCGCCGCAATATCCTTGGCAACGTCGAGCTGTTTTTCGTGCTGCTTCGAGCTGTTGGCGTGGCTGCAGTCCACCATCAGCGTGGCGGGGAGCTTGGCAGCTTCCAGATCGCGGCAGGCGGCTGTAACGCTCGCAGCGTCGTAGTTCGGCGTCTTGCCGCCCCGCAGAATGACGTGGCAATCGCGGTTGCCGTTGGTCTGCACGATGGCGACCTGGCCGTTCTTGTGCACCGACAGGAAATGGTGTCCGCGTGCTGCCGCCTGAATCGCGTCGGTGGCAATGCGGATGTTGCCGTCGGTGCCGTTCTTGAAGCCGATGGCGGCGGAAATACCCGAGGCAAGCTCGCGGTGGACCTGGCTTTCGGTCGTGCGGGCGCCGATGGCGCCCCATGAAATGAGGTCGCCAATGTACTGCGGCGAAATCACGTCGAGAAATTCGCTGCCGGCCGGCAAGCCCAGGCGGTTGATGTCGATGAGCAACTGGCGCGCAATACGCAGGCCTTCGTCGATGCGAAAGCTCTCGTCCAGGTACGGGTCGTTGATCAGGCCTTTCCAGCCTACGGTCGTGCGCGGCTTCTCGAAGTAGACCCGCATCACGATTTCAAGCGAAGCCGAGTACTTCTTGCGCAACTCGACGAGGCGGCGGCCATATTCCAGCGCAGCCGCCGGATCATGGATGGAGCAAGGACCGATGACGACGAGCAGGCGGTCGTCCTGTCCGGCCATGATGTTGTGGATCTTCTGGCGCGTGTCCGTGATCAGGCTTTCGACCGCCGTGCCGCGGATGGGAAAGAAGCGGATGAGATGCTCGGGAGGAGGTAGCACGGTGATGTCCTTGATGCGTTCGTCGTCGGTCTGGCTGGTTTTGTCGACGGGACGCGCATACCAGGCTTCGCTGGTGGGGAGGACTGGAGCATTCATGTGAGCTTCCTTTCGGTGGACGGGTATCCGGGCAAATCGGAAAAGGGGAGACAAAGAGGGGGCAAAAAAAAACCGCCGGGGAGCCGGCGGTTGGTGTGAGATGGATTGACGTTTTCAGGGGCTACGCAATGATCTCTCTACCGCCGGTGGCGCTTGAGAACCAAAAATAACCAAAATAAAACGAAGCCGATTTCATGCAGGGCAATATAGCACAGCTGTTTTCGCGGTCACACAGGGGTTTGCGCGAAGCTGCAAAAGCTTACGCCGTTCCGCCCACCGTCAGTCCATCGATTCGCAAGGTTGGCTGACCGACCCCGACGGGCACGCTCTGGCCTTCCTTGCCGCAGGTTCCGACACCGCTGTCGAGCTGCATGTCGTTGCCGATCATGGTGACGCGTGTCAGGGAATCCGGACCATTGCCGACGATGGTTGCGCCCTTGACGGGATACTGGATCTTGCCGTTTTCGACCCAGAAGGCCTCGCTCGCCGAAAAGACGAATTTGCCCGAAGTGATGTCGACCTGGCCGCCGCCGAAATTGGTGGCGTACAAGCCCTTCTTCATGCTGGCGACAATTTCTTCAGCGGTTTTGTCGCCGCCCAGCATGTAGGTATTGGTCATGCGCGGCATCGGCATGTGTGCGTAGCTCTCGCGCCGCCCGTTGCCGGTCGGCTTGACCTTCATCAGGCGCGCGTTGAGCGAATCCTGGATGTAGCCCTTGAGGATGCCGTCTTCTATCAGGACGTTGCGCTGGCTGGCGTTGCCTTCATCGTCGACGTTGAGCGAACCGCGGCGGTCTGCCAGCGTGCCGTCGTCGAGCACGGTGACGCCCTTGGCCGCCACGCGCTCGCCGATCCGTCCGGCAAACGCGCTCGAGCCCTTGCGGTTGAAGTCACCTTCGAGGCCATGGCCAATGGCCTCATGCAACAGAATGCCTGGCCAGCCGGGACCCAGCACGACGGTCATTTGACCGGCTGGTGCGGGGCGCGCCTCGAGGTTGGTCAACGCGGCCTTCACGGCATCGTCGACGTAGGCGGAGATTTGCGCGTCGTCGAAATAGGCGAGGCCGAATCGCCCGCCGCCGCCGCCCGAGCCGACTTCACGCCGGCTGACGCCAGCAATTTTCTGTTCGGCAATCACCGTGACGCTCAAGCGCACCAACGGCCGGACGTCTGCCGCCAGCGTACCGTCTGCGCGGGCCACCATGACAACGTCGTACTCGCTGGCGAGTCCGGCCATGACCTGAACCACGCGCGGGTCCTTGGCCTTTGCGAGTTTTTCAACGCGCTCCAGCAGCTTGACCTTCGCGGTGCTGTCCAGTGTCGAGATGGGATCGATATCGCCGTAAAGCGAGCGGGTTCCTGCAACCTTGCGTGCCACGGTCTTGATGCGACCGGCCTTTGCTGCGGCCGAGATCGTGCGGACGGTACGCGCCGCATCGAGCAAGGACTCCTCGGAAATGTCGTCTGAATAGGCAAAGGCCGTCTTCTCGCCGCTGACAGCACGGACACCGACGCCCTGGTCGATGCTGAAAGAGCCTGTTTTCACGATGCCCTCTTCCAGGCTCCAGCCTTCGCTGCGTGTGTACTGGAAATAGAGGTCAGCGTCGTCCACGCCAAACGAGGTGATCTCTCCCAGTGCGCGGCTCAGATGGGCTTCGGTCAGGCCGAAAGGCGCAAGGAGCAGCTTTTCAGCGATGGCCAGTCGCTCATGGGTGGATTGCGTGCTGGGCTTGATCTGGTGCGTGGTAAATGCGGATGCGGGGGACGGCTTGAGAGACGACGCAGGAGATGATTTGAGTAGGGCCATCGCGGCATTGTAGGCAGTCTGCCCTCCCGGCGTCCGCTGTGCATGTGCTGTGCGGTCGAGCTTGACAAACGGCGCGGGAGCCGGAATGCACCCTCGGTTCAGCCTACTTTTGCGACAGCAGGCGATACAGCGCGGCATCATCGAGCCCGGCCATGCCCTGCTGATGGGCCTGCCGGAATACGCCGGCCGCCGTGTCACCGAGCGGGCCCTCAAAACCCACCTGGCGCGCGGCCTCGACGGCCAGTCGCGTGTCTTTTTCGAGCAGCGTGACATGCGCACGCGGTGCATAGTCCCCGGCGAGCGCCCGCCGCATCCGGTCCGAGCCGATCCAGCTCTGGCCGCTCGACTGCTCGATCACCTCAAGCGTTCTTGCAACGTCCAGCCCCATCCGCTCGGCCATGGCCAGCGCCTCGGCTGCCCCCACGAGGTTAATGCCGGCCAGCAGGTTGTTGACCAGCTTGGTGCGTGCGCCATCGCCCGGCCGGCTGCCGATATGAAAGACCTTGCTCGACAGCGCATCGAGAACAGGGCGCAGCGCTCTATGCACTGCCTCGTCGCACGCGACCATGAGGCTCATGCTGCCCTCGGCGGCGCGCACCGGGCCGCCCGACATGGGGGCGTCGACCGCGTGAACCCCGAGCGTGGCCAGGCGCCGCGCAAAATTTTCCACGTCCTCTGGGCCGATGGTCGGGCAAAGCATCACGCAAGCGCCCGGCTTGAGCACGCGTGCCAGGCCAAAATCGCCAAAGAGCACCTCTTCGGTCTGCGGCGCATCGACCACACTGACGATAAAGGTCGTGCAATCGGGCCGGGCGTTGCAGGGCGCATCGATCACGCTTGCACCCTGCGCCTGCAGAGCCGGCAAAACATCAGGGTTGATGTCACATATGTCGACGGTCCAGCCCTTGCCAAGCAGGTTGCCGGCCATGGCGCCGCCCATGTTGCCCGCACCGATGATCGTGATGGACTGGCCTGCCATCACGACTGAACGAGGCGCTTGGCCTTGGCGATGGACATGAGCATGCCGATGGCAAGCCCCAGCGTGACCATGGCGGTGCCGCCATAGCTGATGAAGGGCAAGGGGACGCCGACGACCGGAAGGATGCCGCTGACCATTCCCATGTTCACAAAGGCGTAGGTGAAGAAGATCATCGACAGTGAGCCCGCCAGAAGACGGGAGAACAAGGTCGGGGCCTCGATGGCAATGGCAAAGCCACGGAACACCAGGAACACAAAACCCAGGATCAGCCCGAGGTTGCCCAGCAGACCGAATTCTTCCGAATAGGCCGCAAAGATGAAGTCGGTCGTGCGTTCAGGGATGAACTCCAGGTGCGTCTGTGTCCCGGCCATGAAGCCCTTGCCGAAAACTCCGCCCGAACCAATGGCGATCATCCCCTGGATGATGTGAAAGCCCTTGCCCAACGGGTCCCGGGACGGGTCCAGCAAGGTGCAGATACGTTGCTGCTGGTAGTCATGCAGGATGGGCCAGCGCACCCCGTCAGCGCAGAGCTGAGGCTCGAACCAGACAACCAGACCCACGCCGATGAAGCCGAGCAGCAGGGGCGGTGCGATCAGTTTCCAGCTGAGTCCGGCGAAAAAAATCACGGCCAGTCCCGCTGCGAGCACCAGTAGCGAAGTGCCGAGGTCGGGCTGCTTCATGATGAGGCCAACCGGCACCAGCAAGAGTGCGCCGGCCACTGCAAAGTCGAGCGGTCGCAACTGCCCTTCCCGCTTCTGGAACCACCAGGACAGCATCAGCGGCATCGCGATCTTCAGTATCTCGCTCGGCTGGATGACTACGCCCAGGTTGATCCAGCGCCTGGCGCCCTTCTTCGTGATCCCGAACACCGCGACGGCGACGAGAAGCCCCACACCCACCAGATAGAGGGGAACCGCGCAGGCCATCAGGCGTTGCGGAGGAATCTGCGCCACCACGAACATGATGGCCCCGGCAATCAGCATATTGCGGGCGTGATCGACGAAGCGCGTGCCGTGATCGAAGCCCGACGAATACATGATCAGCAGCCCGGCACACGCCAGGATGAACACGGCAAATGCCAAGGGTCCGTCGAAGCCCTCGTACAGGACAGCGGCGCGCCGCCACGCAGAAGGTTTGTCGAAAACTGCAGCCATCCACTCATTATCGGCCGCCAGCATCGCTGCGGTGAAAGCCCAGGCCCTGCAAGCGCACGCAGGCGGGGACCCACATGACTCGGCCCGTATCATGGCGCATGGCTTTGACGCACCTTCTCTACCTGCACGGCTTTCGCTCCTCGCCCCAGTCGATCAAGGCCCAGACCATGGCCTCGCGGGTGCGCGAGCGTTTTGGCGCCCTGCACTGGTGGTGCCCCCAGTTGCCGCCTTCGCCGCAAGAGGCGATGCGACAGGTCGGAACGCATATCGCCGACTGGCCGCGCGAATCGATGGCCGTCATCGGATCGTCGCTCGGAGGCTTCTACGCTACCGCGGTGGCCGAGCAGACGGGCTGCAAGGCTGTGCTGCTCAACCCGGCGGTTCATCCCGCACGCGACCTCGCCCGCTACGTGGGCGAACAGACTGCCTGGAACGATCCCTCGCAGACCTTCTACTTCCAGCCGCAGTTCGTGGATGAGCTGAAAGCGCTCGAAACCGGCGAGCTGACGGCGCCTGAGCGCTACTTCGCGATCATCGCCAAGGGCGACGAAGTGCTCGACTGGCGGGAAATGACGGGCCGCTATGCCCACGCCCGCTGCAAGGTGCTCGAAGGCGGCGACCACGCGCTCAGCGACTTCGAAGATCACCTCCCTGAGATAGAGGAATTCCTCGGGCTTTAGCGGCAGCGCAGTGCCCAGGGCGGCGCCTGTCCCGCCGAGTCACGCTGGCTACACTAGCCGCTCTAACCGAGGGGCTGATTTGTTTGTATTGTTTGAAGAGGCCGGCAAGTTCATGGCCGGCCGGATATTGTCGGAAGCCGACTCCTCCGTGCAGGTGGAGCTCGATTCGGGCAAGCGCGTCAAGGTCAAGGCGGCGAACGCCTTGCTGAAGTTTGAAAAGCCCTCCCCCGCCGAGCTGATCGCCAAAGGCCAGCAACTGAGCCGGGAGATCGACCTGGACCTGGCCTGGGAATTTGCCAGCGAAGACGAATTCAGCTTTGCCGACCTGGCGCGCGACTATTTCCAGTCCGACCCCAGCCAAAGCGCCTCGACCGGCGAGCAGGTTGCCGCGCTCTTCCGCCTTTTTGAAGCGCCGCATTATTTCCGCCGCGCCGGCAAGGGCCGCTTTCGCAAGGCGCCCGCCGAGATCCTGCAACAGGCGCTGGCCGCCATTGAAAAGAAGAAGCAAGTAAGCGCCCAGATCACGGCTTGGGCCGAAAGCCTGGCCGGCGGTGAGTGCCCGGCGCCGGTGCGTGACCAGCTCTACAAGATCCTGTTCAAGCCCGACAAGAATGGCCCGGAATACAAGGCCGTGGTCGAGGCATCCCGGGCCACCCACATGGCGCCGCTCGACCTGCTGCAAAAGGCCGGGGCGATCGCGTCGGCCTACCAGTTCCACTGGAAGCGGTTCCTGTTCGAGAACTTTCCCAAGGGCACCGGCTTTCCTGCTCTGCAGGCGCCTGCCGTGCAGGAGTCGCTGCCGCTGGCGACGGTCCAGGCGTTTTCGATCGACGATTCCAGCACCACTGAAATCGACGACGCGCTGTCGCTCCAGGGGCTGGGTTCGGGCACGATCGTGCTGGGCATCCACATTGCGGCGCCAGGGCTTGCCGTGCTCCCGGGCAGCCCGATCGATCAGCTCGGGCGAGCACGCCTTTCCACCGTTTACATGCCGGGCTACAAGCTCACGATGCTGCCGGACGAAGTGGTCCAGAGCTACACCTTGCAGGAAGGCCGGAACTGCCCCGCCTTGTCGCTCTATGTCACGATGGACGAGTCGACCCTGGAGATTTCCGGCGCCGTGACTCGGCTCGAACAGGTGCCTATCGCCAGCAACCTGCGCCACGACGTGCTGGACACGACTTTCACGGAGTCGTTCTTCGAGGGGTCGTCCGTGCAGCCGCCTCCGGACGTTCCGTGGGCTGCGGAGCTCGGCTTTTTATATAGGCTTGCGCGCCACCTGAAAGCGGCACGGGAAATCGTGCGCGGCAAACCCGAAAATTTCAACCGGCCTGACTACAACTTCAAACTCGACAACCCGGGCGGGGCCGAGCCGCAAGGCAACGAGCGCGTCAGCATTACGACACGCCAGCGCGGCTCCCCGCTGGACCTGATCGTGGCCGAGGCCATGATCCTGGCCAACAGCACCTGGGGCCAATGGCTTGCCGAACATGGTGTGCCCGGCATCTACCGCAGCCAGGCCAGCATGGCCCCCGGCGTCAAGGTTCGCATGGGCACCAAGGCCTTGCCGCACGCCGGCATCGGGGTCAAGAGCTACGCCTGGAGCACGTCTCCGCTGCGCCGCTATGTCGACCTCGTAAACCAGTGGCAAATCATCGCCTGCGTTCGCCACGGAAAAACCGCCGCCCTGGCCGCGCCGTTCAAACCCAAGGACGCGGAACTGTTTTCCATCATCTCCAGCTTCGACACGGCGTATGGCGCGTACAACAGTTTCCAGGCCGGGATCGAACGCTACTGGACGCTGAAATACTTGCAGCAAAACGGCCTGACCGAACTCGTGGCCTCGACCTTCAAGGACAACCTCGTGCGCGCCGGCGACTTGCCGCTTGTCCTGCCGGCCGCGGGCGCGCAGGGCCTGCCGCGGGGCACCCGCGTACGCGTCCGGCTGGGCGAAATCGATGAAATCACGCTGGACGTCAATGGGACCGTGATCGAGCGCCTGGACGCCGACGCTGGTGCTAGCGCCGCCAGCGACGAAGACGAACTCGAGGGTGAAGAGTCCGAACTCGCTGCGGGGCCGATTTCTATCGCGGTCGACCTGGACGAACCGGTGGCGCCCGTCGCGGCTGCGGCGCCTGTTGCGGCCAGTTGAATTTCGGCCGCAAGCTCTTCGCTTACGCCGATAATCTTTTTTTGTGAAATCTCCCAGTACTCTGCAAATTGCCCTGGGCGTTTCCGTGGCGCTGCACGCCGGCCTGCTCGGGGTCCGCTTTGCCGATCCCGAGCGTTTCAACAAGGTGTTCAAGGACACCCCGCTCGAAGTCATTCTGGTGAATGCCCGCGCGAGTGAAAAGCCGCAGAAGGCCCAGGCGATCGCGCAGTTCTCGCTGGCAGGCGGCGGCCAGCTTGACAAGGGCCGGGCGACTTCGCCCCTGCCGCCGTCGGCGCTTACCCTCACAGGCGATGCTGCCGAAGATGCGCAGCGCAGCATCGACGCGATGCAGGAGCAGCAGATGCAATTACTTGCGCAAGTGCGCAAGGAAGTCGCCAAGCTGTCCGCACCCGATCCGCAGGTTCCGGCCAACCGCCAGGCGCAACTCGCACGGGAAGAAAAACGGCGCCAGCTGGTCAAGGTTCTGGGTGAAATCGAAAAACGCGTCAATGAGGAAAACGCCCGGCCGAAGAAGCGCTTCATCAGCCCGTCGACCATGGCAGGCGTGCATGCGATCTACGCCACGCGCTTCAAGGAGACCGTGGAAAAACTGGGCACGCAGAATTTCCCTTCGGTGGCCGGCCGAAAGCTCTATGGCGAACTCATCATGCTGATCAGCCTCGACGCCAAAGGCCAGGTGATCCAGACCGAGATCGTGACGTCATCCGGGAACAAGACGCTTGACCGGCTGGCGCAGACCATCGTGCGCGCAGGCGCCCCTTATGGTCGCTTCACGCCCGAGATGCTGCGTGAATTCCAGGTGCTGGTCACCTCTTCGCGGTTTCGCTTCACCCGCGACGAAACGCTTGAAACCCAGGTGCTGGGACGCTGACCTGAGAAAGCATGATGGATACCTACCTCGTCCTCGGCAACCCCATCGCTCACAGCCGCTCGCCGGCCATTCAATCGCGCTTTGCCGCACTGACGGGCCAGACACTCCACTACGACCGGCGCCTGGTGCCCCTGGACGGGTTCACGGCGACCATCGAGGAGTTGCTGGAGACGGGCGTCAAGGGCTGCAACGTCACCGTGCCCTTCAAATTCGAAGCCTACGCCGCCGCCCACACGCGCAGCGACCGTGCCGAATTGGCCCAGGCGGTGAACACGCTCAAGTTCGAGTCGGGCCGCATCCACGCAGACAACACGGACGGCGCAGGTCTGGTCAACGACATCCAGCGCAATGCGGGCGTCAGCCTGGCTGGCCGAGATGTGCTGCTGATAGGCGCAGGCGGCGCCGCGGCCGGAGTTCTGGCGCCGCTGCTCGGTGCTGCACCGCGGCGCCTGCATGTGGCCAACCGGACAGCCGCCAAGGCCCACGCGCTGGTGGAGCGCCATCGGAGCCACCCTTCGCTTCAGACGCTCCTTGGCGCAACGGCTCTCTCGGCATCATCCCTGGAAGGCGTGACGGGCAGCTTTCATGTGGTCATCAACGCATCGGCCAGCAGTCTTTCCGGGGCCGATGTGCCGGTCGCGTCAAGCGTGCTGCAGCCCGACGCGCTAGCCTACGACATGATGTATGGCCCGGCCTCGCGGCCGTTTCTCGACTGGGCTGCGAGCCATGGGGCCGTGCCGCGCGATGGGCTCGGCATGCTCGTCGAGCAAGCGGCGGAAGCTTTTTTGCTGTGGCGCGGGATTCGGCCCCCCTCTTCTGACGTGCTGCTGGAAATGCGGAGCCAGAATCCGTGAGCGCTTGCAGAATCCGGTGGGGTCTTTGCGCATGAGAGGCTTGCTTCGCCTGGCTGGCCTCGTTGTAGTGGCTTTTGTCGCTCTACAGCTGTATTTTGTGCTGCGCATAGCGATGATGGCTGTGATTGCCCCCGAGTCCACGGCGTTCCAGCGCTCAGAAGCCTTCCGTATCGCGAGCGCGACAGGCAGCCTCAAATGGCGCCAGGAATGGGTGCCGTATGACCGCCTGTCCGTGCAAATCAAGCGCGCGGTGATCGCATCGGAAGATGCAGGCTTTACCGAGCACGATGGCGTGGACATCGAGGCGCTCGAAAAGGCGTGGGAAAAGAACGCCAAGGCCGAGGAACGCGTTCAAAAACTGGCTGCCCAGCCACAGCGGGGACCGGCCAAAGGCGCACCCGCCGTGAAGATCGTGGGCGGTTCGACCATAACCCAGCAACTCGCCAAAAACCTCTTTCTTTCAGGTGAACGATCTCTGCTGCGCAAGGGCCAGGAGCTGGTTTTGACGCTGCTGCTCGAAGTGCTGCTGGACAAGCAGAGAATCCTCGAAATCTACCTGAACAGCGTCGAGTGGGGCGAAGGCGTGTTCGGTGCTGAAGCTGCGGCGCAGCACTACTTTCGAAAGCCCGCGTCCCGGCTCACCGCCTACGAGGCCGCCCGACTGGCCGTCATGCTGCCGCGCCCCCGCTACTTCGAAACCCGGCCGCAATCGGGTTACCTGAGCGCCCGCGCCAGCACCATCGCCGCACGCATGGGCGGGGTGGCCGTACCGTGAGTGCGGCCTCATGCCGGTGCTCGACGTTCGTCCCGATTCTGTCGAATGACTTCGACAGTACCGGACCTGCGTTCATCGAAGGGCTTCGACAGGCTCAGCCCGAACGGATTCTTCTTCAAGCACGTGCGAGTGCCTCACTCGCTATCCTTCGATACCTCAGGACGGACGGGGTTCAAGCGACAAGCGTGGGGGCAATATCCTAGCCAAAGCCATGAGCCTGTTTCTGCTTGGCCTGGTGCGTGCGCTCACCGGGGCGCAGGCACGTTGGCAGGGGTGTCCGCCCAAGGCCGAACAGCGGATCTATTTCGCCAACCACCAGAGCCACGCCGATCTGGTCCTGATCTGGGCGGCCTTGCCGGAAGAACTGCGCTGCATTACGCGGCCGATTGCTGCCAAGGACTACTGGACGCGTTCGCGGCTGAAGAAGTGGATCACCAGTGCGGTGTTCAATGCAATCTACGTCGACCGGGTCAAGACCAGCGAACAGGATCCGCTGGAGCCTCTCATCGAGGCGCTGGAAAGCGGTGATTCCATCATTCTTTTCCCTGAAGGCACACGCGGCAATCAGGAGGACCCCCAGGCCTTCAAGTCAGGGCTGTACAACCTGGCGCTCCGGTTTCCCGAAGTGGTGCTGGTCCCGGCATGGATTGCCAACGTGCAACGTGTCATGCCGAAGGGTGAAGTCGTGCCGGTTCCCATCCTCTGTTCAGTCACCTTCGGCGTGCCGATTGCACTGGCATCAGGCGAAGACCGCACTGCCTTTCTCACACGAGCGCGGCTCGCGGTGATGAGCCTGAAGGACACCTGAGCCGTGAACACTTTTTTGCGCGGCCTGCCCATCTCCAGCCAGGTGGCACTGCTTTTTCTGCTGGTCTTCGGTGTGCTGCTGTTGGCCACGGTTGCGCTCTTTACCGCTTCGGTGCGCAACAGCGGCGACGACGAAGCAAAAACAGCGGCGATCAAGGACTACAAGTCACTGCTTAAGACCTCGTGGGCAATGTGCACGGTTTTCTGGATCGGCTGGGCCTCGGGCGAAGCTGGGGCAACGGTGCTTTTTGCGTTGGTGTCGTTTTTTGCCTTGCGTGAATTCATCACCCTCTCGCCCACGCGGCGCGGCGATCACCGAAGCCTGATCTTGGCCTTCTTCATCGTGTTGCCGCTTCAGTTCACCCTGGTGGGATCGCGGCGCTTCGATCTCGTCACCGTGTTCATTCCTGTGTACGCGTTTCTGGCGCTCCCCGTGGTCAGCGCACTCGCAGGCGATACGCACCGTTTCCTGGAACGCAATGCCAAGCTGCAGTGGGGCATCATGGTCTGCGTTTATGGCATGAGCCACGTGCCCGCGCTGATGCTCCTGAAGTTTCCGGGCTATTCCGGCAAGAATGCGTTTCTGGTTTTCTTTCTGGTTCTGGTTGTCCAGGTGTGCCTGCTGATCCAGCACCTGACCAGCCGACGCTTTGCCCTGGCGCCCAGCACGCCGAGCGTCAGCAAAAGTTTTTCGTGGCGCAACTGGCTGATCGCCGTTTGCGTCGCCAGCCTCATGGGCGGCCTGATGGCCGGGCTCACCCCCTTCAAGCCCGCGCAGGCCGTCGCCATGGCGTTCATCGCCTGCGTCGCCGGCTCGCTCGGTCACCTGGTGATGAAAGCGCTCAAGCGCGATCGGGGCATCACCAACTGGGGCGGACAGGGGCAGTCGGTCACGGGCGCGACGGGGCTGCTCGATCGCGTGGATTCATTGTGTTTTGCCGCGCCCGTCTTTTTTCATTCGGTTCGCTGGTACTTCGGTGTCTGACCGGTCCTAAACTCCCCCAATGCGCATCCTTGGTATCGACCCCGGTCTTCAAATCGCAGGCTTTGGCGTCATCGACGTGGACGGACAGTCACTCTCCTACGTTGCCAGCGGCACCATCAAGACCACGCACATGGAGCGCAGCAACTTGCCGGCTCGCCTGAAAGTGCTGTTCGATGGGGTGCGCGAAGTCGTTGCGCGCTACCAGCCTGATCAGGCGTCGGTGGAGATCGTTTTCGTCAACGCCAACCCCCAGGCCACCTTGCTGCTGGGGCAGGCGAGGGGCGCCTGCGTGACGGCGCTCGTCTCGACCGACCTGGATGTCACCGAGTACACCGCGCTTCAGTTGAAGAAGGCCGTGGCGGGGTATGGCAAGGCCGGCAAGGCCGAAGTGCAGCACATGGTGATGCGGCTTTTGAAGCTGCCGGCGCTACCCGGCAAAGATGCAGCCGATGCACTGGGCCTGGCGATCACGCATGCGCATGCGGGAAGGTCGGCCAGCCTGCTGTCCAAGGCCACAGCACTCGATCTGAAGCGCAGTGGCTACAAGGATGGCCGCCCGGGATCAGGCTCTTAAAGCTGGGGCGTCAGCCGAAGAGCCGGTCGAGAATCATGACCGCGAAAAAGGCGAATGCGGCGGCAAGCGTCCACCGCAGCACCCGCAGCCCGAGGATTTTGTAGCGCTGCTCGCCGGTCCACGCGAAGACGCCGAAAGCGACCGCCGAGCCGAACAGCAGCAAAAAGAACAGGGTACGAAAAAAGAGCACGGTCGCCCCGGGTCACCAGGCTGGCGCGAGCTGCGCCAAACCCCTGGGTGCGGTGGAGGCGTCCTCGAAGGTAACGATCTCGTAGGCATCCTCATGCGCCAGCAACTCGCGCAGCAGCTTGTTGTTCAGGGCATGACCCGAGCGAAACGCACTGTAGGCCGCCAGCAGCGGCTTGCCGAGCAGATACAAGTCGCCCATCGCGTCAAGGATCTTGTGCTTGACGAATTCATCGTTGTAGCGAAGCCCGTCGCTGTTGAGAACCTTGTAGTCGTCCATCACGATGGCGTTGTCCAGGCCGCCTCCCAGGGCCAGTCCGTTGGCGCGCATCATTTCGACGTCCTTGGTAAAGCCGAAGGTCCGGGCTCGCGCAATGTCGCGGGTGTAGGAGCCCGAGCCCATGTCGAACTCGACGCGCTGCCCGGTGGAGTCGACCGCGGGATGGTCGAAATCAATTTCGAAACTGAGCTTGTAGCCGTCGTACGGCGACAGGCGCGCCCACTTGCCTTGCGCTCCTTCGCCCTCACGGACTTCGACGGTCCTGGTCAGCCGCACGAAGCGCTTGGGCGCCTTCTGCAATGCAATGCCAGCGGACTGCAAAAGAAACACGAAAGACGCCGCAGAGCCGTCGAGGATGGGCACCTCTTCGGCCGTGATGTCGATGAAAAGGTTGTCTATGCCGAGCCCGGCGCACGCCGACATCAGATGCTCGACGGTGAACACCTTGGCATTGCCGCTGGAGATCGTCGAGGCCATCCGCGTGTCGGTCACGGCCAGTGCGGTTACCGCGATATCGACCGGCTGGGGAAGATCGACCCGCCGAAAAACAATGCCCGTATCCGCAGGCGCGGGACGCAGCGTGAGCTCGACCCGTTGGCCGCTGTGCAGCCCGACGCCGACCGCCTTGGTCAGGGATTTGAGGGTTCGTTGCGCCAGCATTCCGCTATTTTAAGTTTGCGGACACCGGACGCGGAAAACAAAGGTCAATCGGGGCAATAGCCTTGCCCAGGTGGCCCAGGGCCCGTCAGGGGCTTTCGGGCTGCGACCTTCGGATGGGTCGCGGGCCCGAATGCCGTGCATGACCTCAGTCGGCCTGCTTGCGCAGGAACGCCGGGATCTCGAAGTCGTCCATGCCGCCGGACGCCAGCGCATCGACCTTGGCCGCTGCCTGCGTGCGGTTTGTACGCCACACGCTCGGAACGGCCATGTTGCCGTAGTCGTGCTGATGCACGGAACCCAACTGGGAATTGCCGACATGCGTGGCGTTGCCATTGTGGTTGGCGGTCACGTTGAGCACCGGCAGGTTGTCCGTACCGGTGCGCAGCACTTGCAGCGGAGGCGCCGTGCGACGCACGCCCTGGCGGCTCAGGCCGGTAGCCACCACCGTCACGCGGATTTCGTCACCCAGCTCGTCGTCGTAGGCCGTGCCGTAGATGACATGCGCATCGGGAGACGCATAGGCGCGAATGGTGTTCATGGCCAGCTTGGACTCGCTCAGCTTGAGTGAGCCCTTTGCTGCAGTGATCAGCACCAGAACGCCTTTGGCGCCCGACAGGTCGATTCCTTCGAGCAGAGGGCAGGCAACGGCCTGCTCAGCGGCGATACGCGCGCGGTCGGGACCATTGGCCTTGGCCGTGCCCATCATGGCCTTGCCTGGCTCGCCCATCACTGTGCGCACGTCTTCGAAGTCGACGTTCACATGCCCAGGCACATTGATGATCTCGGCAATGCCGCCCACCGCATTCTTGAGCACGTCGTTGGCATGCGCAAAAGCTTCATCCTGGGTGATGTCGTCGCCCAGCACTTCGAGCAGTTTCTCGTTGAGCACGACGATGAGGGAGTCGACGTTGGCTTCGAGTTCGGCCAGACCGTTGTCGGCGTTGGTCATGCGGCGTCCGCCTTCCCAGTCGAAGGGCTTGGTCACCACACCCACGGTGAGGATGCCCATTTCCTTGGCCACACGAGCGATGACGGGAGCGGCGCCGGTGCCGGTGCCGCCGCCCATGCCAGCCGTGATGAAGAGCATGTGCGCGCCACTGATGGCTTCGCGGATGTCATCCACGGCCAGTTCTGCTGCGTCACGCCCCTTCTCAGGCTTGCTCCCCGCGCCCAGTCCACTGCCACCCAGCTGGATGGTTTTATGGGCCGTGCCACGGCTCAGCGCCTGGGCGTCCGTATTGGCGCAGATGAATTCGACGCCCTGGACGCGGCAGCCGATCATGTGCTCGACGGCATTGCCGCCGCCACCGCCAACGCCGATCACCTTGATCTGGGTGCCTTGGTTGAATTCCTCGATTTCGATCATTTCGATGCTCATGGGAGCCTCCTGTAGATATGGGGTATGCAAAAAGAATGGATGATTATTTTTGGCAGATGAGAGTCATGAAGGCGGGTCAGCGCCTCCTGACCGCAGGGGGGATGAAGGCCACGAAAAATTCAGTGATGTGTTCATCAGAAATTCCCCACTAACCAGTCCTTGACCCGGCCGAAAGCGTTGTGGACGCTTCCGGCTTTCTGGGCCACCTTGTAGCCGCGCATGCGGGCCAGGCGCGCTTCCTCGAGCAGACCCATGACCGTGGCAGCACGCGCTTGCGCCACCATGTCGGACAGAGCGCTCGAGTAGCGCGGAATGCCGCGCCGCACGGGCTTCAAAAAGATGTCTTCACCCAGCTCGACCATGCCGGGCATGACGGCGCTGCCGCCAGTGATGACGATGCCCGAGGACAGCACTTCCTCGTAGCCTGATTCGCGTATGACCTGCTGCACCAGCGAATAGATTTCTTCCACGCGCGGCTCGATCACGCCGGCCAGCGCCTGCTTGCTCAGCATGCGGGGGCCGCGATCGCCCAGGCCGGGGACCTCGACTTGTGTATCCGGGTCTGCCAGCAGCTGCTTGGCAAAGCCGTTCTCGACCTTGATGTCTTCGGCGTCCTTGGTGGGCGTGCGTAGCGCCATCGCGATGTCGCTGGTGATCAGGTCGCCGGCAATGGGAATCACCGCGGTATGGCGGATAGCGCCCCCCGTAAAGATGGCCACGTCGGTCGTGCCGGCGCCGATGTCGACCAGTGCGACGCCGAGCTCCTGCTCGTCCTGCGTCAGCACCGCCAGGCTGGACGCCAGCGGGTTGAGCATCAGCTGGTCCACTTCGAGACCGCAGCGGCGCACGCACTTGATGATGTTCTCGGCCGCGCTTTGAGCGCCGGTGACGATATGCACTTTGGCCTCCAGGCGGATGCCGCTCATGCCGATGGGTTCGCGAACGTCCTGGCCATCGATGACGAATTCCTGCGGCTCGACCAGCAGCAGGCGCTGGTCGGTCGAGATGTTGATGGCCTTGGCGGTCTCGATGACTCGCGCCACGTCGGCCTGGGTCACTTCCTTGTCCTTGACCGCCACCATGCCACTGGAATTGATGCCGCGGATGTGACTGCCGGTGATGCCGGTATAGACCCGCGCGATCTTGCAGTCGGCCATCAGTTCGGCCTCGCGCAGCGCCTGCTGGATGCTCTGCACGGTGGCGTCGATGTTGACCACGACGCCGCGCTTGAGGCCATTGCTGGCAGCAATGCCAAGTCCGGCCAGCTTGAGTTCGCCCCCGGGCATGACCTCGGCAACCACCACCATGACCTTGCTGGTGCCGATGTCGAGCCCGACCACCAGATCTTTGTATTCCTTGGCCATAGTCTTACCTTGTTTTCCTGTCCGTTTTTTCGCCGGGAGCTACCGTCGTCACGCCCCGCAACCTGAGTGCATAGCCATTGCTGTAGCGCAGATCGGCCGACTCGAAGTTGCGGCCGAATTTCGATGAGGTCTGCGCCACCGTGGCGACGAAGCGCTGCGCCCGTACCTGAATTTCGTCGGGCGTGCCCGGACCCATCTCGACCACCGCGCCGCTCTCCAGTCTTGCGCGCCAGCTGCCGCGGCCGGTAAGTTCGAGCTTGCTGAGGCTGGTGTCGAGTTGCGAAAAAAGCGGTGCCAGCACGCGGTAGGCCTGCAGCACCAGCGCCGCCTGAGACGCCGGGCCGCTGAGCACGGGCAGGTCTTCGGCCTCGACGTCGCCCTGGTTCACTTCAAATATCTGGCCTTGCAAATTGAGCAAGCGGGTCTCGTCTTCGCTGCCCCAGTAGGCGGCGGGCTCGTGCTCTTTGAGCAGCACTTTCAGGCGGTTCGGAAATTCGCGCCGAACCTCCGCCTCGCGCACCCAGGGGACCGATTCAAAGGCGGCCCGCGCATTGGCAAGGTTGAGGGTGAAAAAATTACCGGTCAGTTTGGGGGCAACGTTGGCGCGCAAGGTGACGGCATTGTTGTGCGTGAGCTCGCCCTCGACGCGGATCGCGCGAAGCGCAAAAAGCGGCTGCTGCAGGCCCCAGAACAGCGCCGCCGACAATGCCATCACCACGAACATCGCCGCCATTGCTAGTGCTGCGGCATTCATGATGCGCACGTCCGCCGGCAGAGCTGCCACGACGGGCGTCTTGCCATTGGTGCGCCTCATGAGCCGCTCCCCGCCGTTGGCTGATGATCCAGCCGCGCCGTTGTGAGCACTTCCAGGCACAAGTCTTCGTAGGAGATGCCCGCCGCGCGGGCTGACATCGGCACGAGAGAGTGGCTGGTCATGCCGGGCGAGGTGTTGATCTCCAGCAGGTAAGGCCGGCGCGTGCGCGCATCAATCATCACGTCGGCGCGGGCCCAGCCCCTGCAACCCAGTGTGGTGTAGGCCGCCAGCACCAGCTGCTGGATGGCCAGCTCTTCGCCCGCAGGCAAGCCGCAGGGCACCAGGTATTGCGTGGTGTCGGTGAAGTATTTGTTCTGGTAGTCGTAGTTGCCGTCGGGCGCCACGATACGAATAACCGGCAGCGCACGGGCCGAGCCGCCCGACCCAAGCACCGGGCATGTGACCTCATCGCCGGCAACGAATTGCTCGCACAGTACGTCCGCATCGAGTTGCACGGCCTGCGCCACGGCGGCGGGCATCTGGTCAGCGCGAACGACCTTGGTCAGGCCGATGGACGAGCCTTCGCGCGCGGGCTTGACGATGAGGGGAAGGCCGAGTTGGCCGGGAACAGATGCCACCGCCTCGGCGGTATAGACCCCTCTGCGCAGCAATGCGTAGTCGGGCGTGCTCAGTCCTTCGGCGCGCCAGATGCGCTTTGTCATCACTTTGTCGATGGCCAGGCTGGAAGCCATGACCCCAGAGCCGGTGTAAGGAATCGCCAGCAGCTCAAGTGCGCCCTGCACCGTGCCGTCTTCGCCGAAGCGGCCGTGCAAGGCGATGAAGCAACGCGAAAAGCCCTCTGTCTTCAGGTCAGTCAGGGGACGCTCCGCCGGATCGAACGCATGCGCATCGACGCCTTTGGAGATCAGCGCCTGCAACACGCCCTTGCCCGACATCAGTGAAATCTCGCGCTCGGCAGAATGCCCGCCCATGAGTACGGCCACCTTGCCGAAGCGGCTCGAATCGATGCTCATGACAAAACTCCAGCTGCTTGTGCAGGCGATGCCGGCGCCATATCGATGACTTTGGCGGGCACTGCACCGATGGAGCCGGCGCCCATGCACAAGAGCACGTCGCCCGCCTGCGCGTTGTCGATCACCGCCTGGGCCATGCCTTCGATGTCGTCCACGAAAACCGGTTCAACCTTGCCCGCGATGCGCAGTGCGCGAGCGAGCGAGCGGCCATCGGCCGCGACGATCGGAGCTTCCCCTGCGGCATACACCTCGGAGAGCAAGACAGAATCGGCGTGGCCGATAACTTTGACGAAATCGTCAAAGCAGTCACGGGTGCGGCTATAGCGGTGCGGCTGGAAGGCCAGCACCAGCCGCCGTCCTGGAAACGCACCGCGCGCCGCCGCGAGCGTGGCGGCCATCTCGACGGGGTGATGGCCGTAGTCGTCGATCACGCGGAAACTGCCGCCGCCAGGCGCCGCGGCTTCTCCGTAATGCTGGAAGCGCCGCCCGACACCTCGAAATTCCGCTAGCGCCTTTTGCACTGCGGCATCGGGGATGTCCAGCTCTACCGCCACCGCGATGGCAGAAAGAGCGTTCAGCACGTTGTGCACACCCGGCAGGTTCAGCACCACCGGCATATCCGGCAGGGTGATGCCGTTGCGCCGTTGAACCGTGAAATGCATCTGTCCGTCCATGTGCCGCACATCCACCGCGCGGACCTGCGCGTCGTCGTTCAGGCCGTAGCTCGTGACGGGGCAGGACACCTGCGAAACGATGTCCCGTACCGCGGCGTCGTCGGTGCAGAGAATGGCGGTGCCGTAAAACGGCATGCGGTGCAGAAAATCGACGAACGCCCCCTTGAGGCGCGAGAAGTCGTGCCCGTAGGTTTCCATGTGGTCGGCGTCGATGTTCGTCACCACCGCCATCACCGGGAGCAAATTCAGGAAGGAGGCATCGGACTCATCAGCCTCGACGACGATGTATTCGCCCGAGCCCAGCCGCGCATTGGCCCCTGCGCTGTTCAGTCGGCCACCGACCACGAACGTCGGGTCCAGCCCGCCTTCGGCGAGCACCGAGGCCACCAGGCTGGTGGTGGTGGTCTTGCCATGCGTGCCGGCAATGGCGATGCCGCGCTTGAGCCGCATCAGCTCGGCCAGCATGAGTGCGCGCGGCACCACCGGAATCTTCTTTTCGCGCGCGGCCACCACCTCGGGGTTGTCGGCCCGGACCGCGGTCGACGTCACGACCGCATCCACCGCCGTCAGATTGGCCGCCGCGTGGCCGACAAAGGTCTTGATGCCGAGGCTGCCGAGGCGGCGCAAGGTAGCGCTGTCGGACAAGTCGGAGCCCGAAATCACGTAGCCCAGGTTGTGCAGCACTTCGGCAATTCCCGACATGCCGGAGCCGCCGAGGCCGATGAAATGGATATTGCGCACGGCGTGCTTCATTTCACCAGCTCCTCACAGGCTTGCACCACCGCGTCGGTAGCTTCGATTTTTTGCATCTGCTTTGCCTTCTCGGCCATGGCTTGCAGCGCCGGGCGTTCCAGCGTCGCGATCATTTCGGCCAGCGACTCGGGCTTGAGGTCCTGTTGCGGGACGAGCCAAGCAGCGCCCGCATCGACCAGGAAGCGCGCGTTGGTGGTCTGGTGGTCGTCCACCGCGGACGGGAAAGGCACGAAAAGCGCGGCCGCACCGATGGCGGCGATTTCGGTCACGGTGCTCGCGCCAGCGCGGCAGATGATGAGGTCGGCATCGGCAAACGCCTGGGCCGTGTCATCGATAAAGGGCGTCAAATCAGCTTCGACGCCTGCCGCGGCATAGCTGGCGCGTAGCGCGTCGATCTGCCGTGCGCCGCTCTGGTGGCGCACGAGGGGGCGACGGTCGGCGGGCAGCCGGGCCAAAGCGCGCGGCACGATGTCGTTCAGCGCCTTGGCACCCAGACTGCCGCCCACCACGAGCAGCCGCAACGGGCCGGTACGAGCGGCAAAACGTTCGGCGGGGTCAGCCTGGCGCGTGAAAGCGGCGCGCAGGGGATTGCCAACCCACTCGGCCTTGGGCAGCACGCGGGGAAATGCCGTGAAGACACGATCGGCCACTCCGGCCAGTACGCGGTTGGCGAGCCCCGCCACGGAATTTTGCTCATGCAGCACGAGCGGCTTGCCCAGCAGCACGCTCATCATGCCGCCCGGAAAAGTGATGTAGCCACCCAGGCCGATCACGACGTCCGGCCGAACGCGGCGCACGACCTGGATGCTTTGCCAGAAGGCCTGGAGCAGCCGTAGCGGCAACAGTGCCAGCGTGACGAAGCCCTTGCCGCGCACGCCCGAAAAGTCGATGGCTTCAAAGGCAATGCCGCGCGGAGGCACCAGCTGGCTTTCCATGCTGGGTTGTGCCGGCGCGCCCCGGCCACCCAGCCAGTGCACACGCCATCCACGCGCCCCAAGCGCCTCGGCCACGGCCAGGCCGGGGAAGATATGCCCGCCCGTGCCACCCGCCATGACCAGTGCACAATGCTGGGTCACAGGCGGCCTCCACGCATCAGCAGGCGGTTTTCATAATCGATGCGCAGCACAACGGCCAGCGAGATGAGGTTCATCACGATTGCCGATCCGCCGTAGCTCATGAGGGGCAGCGTCAAGCCTTTGGTGGGCAGTGCGCCGAGGTTCACGCCCATGTTGATGAAGGTCTGAAAGCCCATCCAGATGCCGACGCCTTGCGCCACCAGGCCGGCGAACAGGCGATCCAGCGCAATGGCCTGGCGGCCGATGTGCATGATGCGCCGCGTCATCCAGAGAAACAGCCCGATCACGACCAGTACGCCCAGCAGGCCGAACTCTTCGCCGATGACGGCCATCAGGAAGTCGGTATGCGCTTCCGGGAGCCAATGCAGTTTTTCGATACTGCCACCCAGCCCGACGCCGAAGAGCTCGCCGCGGCCGAAGGCAATCAGGGAATGCGAGAGCTGGTAGCCCTTGCCGAGCGCATGCTTTTCATCCCAGGGATCGAGGTAGGCAAAGATGCGCTCGCGCCGCCATTCGCTGAGTGCGACCATGAGGCCGAAGGCGATCACCACCACGAAGGCGATGACGAAGAACATGCGGGCATTGACGCCGCCGAGAAACAGAATGCCCATCGCGATCACCGAGATCACCATGAACGCCCCCATGTCCGGCTCTGCCAGCAACAGCACGCCCACTATGCCGACGGCAGCGGCCATGGGAAGCACGGCGCGGAAGAACCGTTCCTTGACTTCCATCTTGCGCACCATGTAGTTGGACGCATACATGAGCGTCGCAAATTTGGCGAGTTCGGAAGGCTGGAAGTTAATGAAGCCCAGCGCGATCCAGCGACGTGCGCCATTGACGCCTTTGCCAATGAAGGGCAGCAGCACCAGACCGAGCAGTACGAGCGAGCCGATGAACAACCAGGGCGCGACTTTCTCCCAGGTCGACATGGGAATCTGCGCCGTGACCCATGCCGCAGTGAACGCCACCGCCAGCGACAACACGTGCCGGATCAGGAAGTGGGTGTGCTCGTAGCGGGAGAACTTCGGGTTGTCCGGCATCGCGATCGAAGCCGAATAGACCATCACGAGCCCCCACAACACCAGCGCCACCGCCACCCATACGAGGCTCTGGTCGATCCCCGATATATTGGCTGGCTGCGTTGAAGCCGTGCCCGAACGGCCGTGCCCCGCAATACGGACCGGCAGTGCGTCCGCCGTGCCACCGCTCAGGCCCGAAAACCACCCGATCACGCGATTGGCGGCGTTCAAAGGACCACCCCCGCATCGAGTGCCAGTGAATTGACGGCCTGGCAGAACACCTCGGCGCGATGGCCGTAGTTGTCGAACATATCGAAGCTTGCGCACGCCGGCGACATCAGCACGGCGTCGCCGGCCTGTGCCTGGGCCGTTGCAATCTCGACGGCAGCTTCCATAGAGGCCGCGTCGAGCAACTTGACGCCAGCATCCGCCAGCGCCGCGCGTAACAGCGGCGCGTCACGGCCAATCAGCACCACCGCCCGCGCGTAACGGCTTACCGGCCCGGCGAGCGGCGTGAAATCCTGCCCCTTGCCTTCACCGCCCAGGATCACCACCAGCCGGCGCTCGGCGCCCAGACCGGTGAGGGCGGCGACCGTCGCTCCGACGTTGGTGCCTTTGCTGTCATCGAAATATTCGACGTCGTGAACAATAGCCACTGACTCGACCCGATGCGGCTCGCCACGGTACTCGCGCAATCCATGCAGCAACGGCGCCATCGCGCAACCGGCCGCCACGGCGAGCCCGAGGGCGGCCAGCGCATTGGTGGCGTTGTGCCGGCCGCGAATACGCAAGGCATCGACCGGCATGAGACGCTGCACATACAGCGGTGTTTCTTCGCCCTTGCGGCGTTTGATGGTTTCGTCTGCCTCGGCGGCGCGCACCAGCCACTCCATGCCGTTGACCTGCACCAGTCCGTAATCGCCCGGCCGCTGCGGCTCGTCGGCGCCAAAAGTCAGGTACTGGCGCAACTGCTTGCCTTTGACCAGCGGCGGCAGCGCGGCCATGACCTGGGCATCGTCGCGGTTGAGCAGCATCAGAGCCTGGCTGCCGTAAATGCGGTTTTTCGCCGCGATGTAAGACGCCATCGAGCCGTGCCAGTCGAGGTGGTCCTGGCTGATGTTGAGCACGGTCGCAGCAGAGGCTTCGAAACCCGTGACGCCATCAAGCTGAAAGCTGGACAGCTCCAGCACCCACACTTCGGGCAAGGCATCGCGGTCAAGGCAATCGGACAGCGTGTCGAGCAGGCTGGGCCCGATGTTGCCGGCCACCGCAACGGACTTGCCGGCGCGTGCGACCAGTTGGCCCGTCAGGGAAGTCACCGTTGTTTTGCCGTTGGTGCCGGTGATTGCGATGACTTTGGGACGGTAGCCGGGCTGGGACAGAGGCATCTCGATAGCAGGAGCCGCTGCTGCGTCTGCGAGGTCTTCCGACCGGACTTGCGCCTCATGATCGAGCTGATCCACCTCAAGGAGCTGATCGAATTCTTCGGAAGAACCGGAGACAGGAGCAGGGACCTCGGCCGGTGGTTCTTGCGCCAAGGTGTCGGCGGGCTCGTCCACTTCATCGACGGCACCCTCGCTGACCACTCCATCGGCCCCATTCCCCGCCGTTTGCGTCGGCTCAGCGAGCTCCTTCAGTGCCAGGCTGAAGAGTGTGAGTTCATTGCCGACCGCTGTGCCGCGCGCCTGGGCGGCCTGCACCACGTCCGCCACATCGGCCGGTGACAGCCCTGGACTTTTAAGGATCAGGTCAAACTCGCGGCCTTCCACCAATGCGCTAGCGAAGGTATCCGCCACAAACATGGCCTGGGGCACCTGGGCCTGCAAGGCGGCAAGCTGCGGCGGCTCTGCGCGCGTATCGGCCACGGTGACTGTCGCGCCAAAGCGGGCGCACCAGCGGGCCAGCGCAAGTCCGGACGTGCCGAGACCGAGCACCAGAACGTTTTTGTCGGCCAGGTGTTTCATCTCAGCTTCAATGTGGACAAGCCGACCAGGCACAACAGCATGGTGATGATCCAGAAACGCACGACGACCTGCGTTTCCTTCCAGCC
>JAZKIC010000005.1:0-198964 GCA_040385065.1 Pseudomonadota bacterium | reverse complement strand
AATTTCCGCGTGAATTACTTCAAAACTGGCTCAGTTTTAAGAATGAATCAACAGGCAGGCCTCAATCTCGAGTCCAGGCGCCTCGGAACAGAGGTGATAGTTCAAGAAACCTGATCTGGGCTTTGTCCCCTTCAAGCTGGGAATTTTTTTGGCTCGACTGCAGCGAGGGCAAGCAGTCCGCATGGCGGCACATCAATGCGACTGAACCGCCCCACTTGCAAACGGGGTACGCGAAAGTGCCCCGGCTATAATCGCGGGTTATCGTCTAAGGCCGCCAAGGCGGCACCTTTCTCCGTTTTTTGAGGACGCCATGAGCGCTAACGACCCCATTTCGGCTTACGAAGAAGGCCACACCGGCCCGATCAAGACACCCAAGCAACTGCTTCTGGTGGTCTTTTTCTCGTTTGTGATTCCCATCTTTGCGATCATCGGGCTCGTCTATTACGTCGCATGGGACAGCCGGCCTTCCCCTGGCGCCGGTGACGCGCAAAAGGCGATTGCCCAGCGCATCCAGAAAATTGGTGTTGTCGAGATCCGCGATGCCAACCGTCCACTGAAATCCGGTGAGCAGGTTTACGCCGCCCAGTGTGCGGCGTGTCACACCAACGGCGCAGCTGGATCACCCAAATTGGGCGACGTCGCTGCCTGGGCTCCCCGCATCAAGACCGGCTTCGAGTCGCTGTGGAACTCGGCCCTCAAAGGCAAAGGCGCCATGGGTGCTCAAGGCGGCGGTGACTTCGACGACATCGAAATCGGACGCGCCGTGGTCTACATGACCGCAGCAGCCGGTGGCAAGTTTGCCGAGCCAGCGGTGCCTGCTGCGCAGGCGGCCGCAGGTGGCGCTGCCCCCGCTCCCTCCACTCCCGCCGCTCCCGTGACTCCCGTGACTCCCGTGACTCAGGCTCCTGCAGCCGCTCCCGCGGCTGTTGCAACGGCCGCGCCAGCGGTCGCCGTTGCTGCAGCAGCGCCGGCAGCCGCAGCGGGTAAAGGTGAGGCACTGTACAAGCAGGCCTGTGTGGCTTGTCATGCCGCGGGCGTGGCCGGCTCGCCGAAGCTCGGCGACAAGGCGGCCTGGGCACCGCGAATCAAGACCGGTCTGGATGCGCTGACCGCCAGCGTTATCAAGGGCAAAGGCGCCATGCCGCCCAAAGGTGGCTCCGCCGCTCCCGACGCGGACATTCGCGCGGCTGTCGAGTACATGGTCAACGCGTCTAAGTAAGGTTGCGTTGCGCTTCTGCGCAGGGGCGCTTGTAGCGCTACGACCGAAGTAACCTCAGCAAAAAGCCAGTCGAGTCGACTGGCTTTTTTTATGCCTGCCGCAGGCATGTTCCCCGCCTCAGTCGGCAACCTTGAGTCCAGCGTGGCGCGAAGCGGGGCTGCGCACATAGCCGAATCGCACGGGAAGCTCACGCGTGGGGACGTCCTGCGGCACCCACAGACCGCTTTCGACTGCTTCTGCGGCCTGGATCATGTCCAGCGTGTGAACGAGGCCAAAGCCCAGCGCGGTCTCGAGGTAGAGCCGCCCATGCTCATCTACGACACAGCGTTGCACGCGTGCGGGCTCGCCCGTGTGGGCCGCCACGCTCAGGTCGGCAGCCACGCGCCAGATCAGCGGCGTGGCTTCGAGCTCGACATAAACGCGCTGTGGACCATTTTGGAAGTACCACTGCCCTGCGTCGTCGCTCTCGTAGTTGCGCTGAATGAAGTCCACCAGCTTCTCGTGCCGCAGCAGCGACCCCTTGCTTTGGACTGTTCCGCTCGCAAAGGCGCCAGACGCCTGGGCACGGTCGTCCCGCATGTACCAGTTGCCGCGCGCATCCAGACCCAGCCAGCCGAAGCAATTGGGAACGTTTGGCCATTTGGCGATGGCGGCCTTGACGATGTCATCCATATGATTTTTCCTGAGCGTGAAGGCAGAAGCGTGAAGTTCAGAGGTGCTGCGCGAGGAAGTCAGCCACCGCCGCGGGCATGCCCCGCACGTGGCCGTTCAGGGGCGCGCGCCCCATGGCGACGGGAAATCCCACATGTCCGCCCGCATCGGGCTGCCAGAGCGTGACCTGGTCGCTCACGTCCTGCGTGCGCGGCAAGCTCCAGGCAGGAACAAAGGGATCGTTCAAGGCATTCAACGCGAGCGCCGGAACACGAACAGCATTCAAATAGGGCTTTGCGGAAGCCCGTGCCCAGTAGTCATCCGCGTCGACGAAGCCGTGCACGGGCGCTGTAAAAACGTTGTCGAAGCTGTATAAGTCTCTGGCAGCGAGCAGGGCATTCCTGCTGAAGAGCCCCGGGTGCTGCTCCAGCTTTTGCAAGGCCTTGGGCACCATGCTCCGCAGGAACATGCGCGTATAGATTTGTCGGTTGAATCCCTGGCCGATGGCCTGGCCGCTGGCGGTCAGGTCCAGTGGCGAAGACACCGAGGCTATGGCCTGCACTACCCGAGAAGCCTCGCTGGCGTACTCGCCCGCCCAGCGCATCAGCGCGTTGCCGCCCAGCGAGATGCCGACGGCCACCACAGGGCCATGGTGCAGTGCCTTGAAGCGGCGGAGCATCCAGTCGATCTCGGTGAAATCGCCGGAGTGGTAGGCCCTCGGAGCAAGATTGAGCTCGCCCGAGCACCCCCTGAAATGGGGCACGGCAAAGGCCCATCCACGCGACCTGGCCACGTCGCCGAAGGCCTGGGCGTAGTGGCTTTCCGAAGAACCCTCGAGTCCGTGAAAGACCACCATCAGCGGCCGCTGCGCGGCTGAACTGCCAGCACCGGCAGGTGTCGTCTGCGCCGGATCCGCGAGCCAGTCCACATCGACAAAGTCCTCGTCAGGCGTGGTCCATCGCTCGCGCCTCAGGCGCGGCGCCTCTCTAGCGAAACGTTGCCCGTGCGTTGCCGCGAAAATGGTTTGTGCATTGCCGCCTGGCAGCCACCATGGTGCGGTGTAGTTCATCTAGGGCAGGCTCGCGTGGTCATGAGGGGCTTGCGATCTTGAGCGTTCGGCCGACCTGTTCAGGCGTCGGATGAGAAGGCTGTTCGCTGCATCTCCATGGTAACGTTACCGCTAAACCCCAGCGAAGGATGCCCACCATGACCTCACGATTTTTAAAGCTGCTTCTGGCCCTGATGACGGCTATGCTGCTCGGTGGATGCGGCTACAACCAGTTCCAGCAACTGGATGAGCAAACCAAGTCCGCCTGGTCTGAAGTGCTCAACCAATACCAGCGCCGCGCCGACCTTGTGCCCAACATTGTCGCCACGGTCAAAGGCGAGGCTGCGTTCGAGCAGGAAACGCTGACGCGCGTCATCGAGGCGCGTGCCAAGGCAACGTCGATACAGGTCACGCCGGAAACGCTGAACGACCCCGCCGCCTTCCAGAAATTCCAGGAGGCGCAGTCTGGGTTGAGCTCCGCGCTGTCAAGGCTGCTCGTCGTAAGCGAGAACTATCCCAACCTGAAGGCAAACCAGGGCTTCCAGGACTTGCGCGTTCAGCTCGAGGGAACGGAAAACCGCATCGCAGTCGCGCGCAACCGCTACATCCAGTCCGTGCAGGCGTACAACGTGCTGGCTCGCAGCTTTCCGAACAACCTCACGGCCATGATGTTCGGCTACAAGGTCAAACCCGATCTTTCGGTTCAGAACGAAGCGCAGATCACCTTGCCGCCTTCGGTGAACTTCGAGAAGAAGTAAAAGACGCTGGCAAACTCGATGTTCCGCCTTTCCGGCAGAGTCGCGCATTTCCTACTGGCGGGCTGGCTGTGCTGCATGGGCTTTTTCATGCCTTTGGCAGCCGGTGCGCAGACGCAGGACGGCTTGCAGGCAATTCCGGCGCTGAGTGCGCGGGTGATCGACAGCACGGGCACATTGGATGCGACCCAAAAGCAGGCTCTGGAAAGCAAGCTCGAGAGCTTCGAGAAGGCCAAGGGTACCCAGATAGTCGTGCTCATGATCCCGACCACGCTGCCGGAGGATATCGTCGACTACACGCAGCGCGTTGGCGACCTCTGGAAAATCGGCCGCAAAGACATTGGGGACGGCCTGATCATCGTGGTGGCCAAGAACGACCGCAAAGTGCGCATCGCCACGGCCAAGACTCTGGAAGGGGCCATACCCGACCTAGCCGCCCGGCAAGTCATTGCCAGCGTGATAACGCCAAAATTCCGTGAGGGGGATTTTGCCGGCGGCCTGAGTGCCGGCATAGACCAACTTATCGCGCTCGTCACGGGGGAAAAGCTGCCGCAACCGCCCGCGCAAGGTGAGTTCGGGCGCGCTCAGCAGCAAGGCATCGACTGGACCGATCTTGCCGTCCTGCTGTTTTTCGCGGTGCCCATCGGCGGAAAAATCCTGTCGGGCTTTCTCGGGCGCAAGCTCGGCTCGTTTGCCACGGGTGGCATTGTCGGATTTCTTGCCTGGATGTTTACCGCGAGCTTGCTGATCGCAGGCGTTGCTGCTGCAGCCGGACTGATCTTTGCCTTGGTGGGCGGGGCACTTCCCACCGGACGCCGGGGCGGGTGGGGTGGCCCGCCGTTCGGGGGTGGCGGGTTTGGCGGTGGCGGCTTCGGCGGCGGACGCAGCGGTGGTTTCGGTGGCGGCGGCTTCAGCAGCGGCGGTGGCGGAAACTTCGGCGGCGGTGGCGCGTCGGGCAACTGGTAAGGGTCTGCGAATGCCAGCAAGCGCTTTTAAATTCCTCAGGCATCTTTGGCTGGACGCGTCCGATGCCGAACGCAAGGTGGGTAAAGCCGTGCTCGAACGCATCGCGCAGCGGGTGGCTGCCAGTGAGCAACGGCACTCGGGCGAGATCCGCTTTTGCATTGAAGCGTCGCTACCTCTGAGTTATCTGTGGCGCGTAAGCCGTGAGCGCCCACTTACGGCCGTGATCAGGGAACGCGCGGTAATGATGTTCAGCAAACTGGGCGTGTGGGACACAGAGGCCAACAACGGCGTGCTCATTTACGTGCTGCTGGCCGAACATGCGATCGAGATCGTGGCTGACCGGGGGCTTAACGGGGTGATCAGCAGCGAGCGCTGGGCGCAGGTCGTGGGGCATTTGGGGCAGGCATTCAAGGATGGGCGCCACGAAGACGGCTTGACGCAAGCGCTTGAGGAAATCTCAGCACTGCTCATGGAGCATTTTGCCGTTTCGCCGGGCTCGACCAGTCCCAACCCCAACGAGTTGCCAGATACTCCAGCCGTGCTCTGAGCACTTGCCATTGGCGCATCTGCCGCGTGCAGGCATAAAAAAGCCAGCCTTGCGGCTGGCTTTTTCCAGGCGAGGGACCGGTTCGTTCGCCCGGCCCTTGAGCTGTTTCAGCTTTTTCGGCTCTCTTCAGCGCTTCTGGCGATACCGGCGCAACGCAGCAATCTGCGCAGCCATCACCGCGAGTTCAGACTGAGCCTTGGCAAGATCAATGTCGCTCTTCGCGTTCTTGAGCGCTTCTTCCGCTGCCGCCTTGGCTTCTGTCGCCTTCGCTTCGTCAAGGTCCTTGCCACGGATGGCGGTATCGCTCAGGACGGTAATGCAGTCGGGCTGGACTTCGAGCACGCCACCGGCCACAAAGACGAACTCTTCGGTGCCGTCTTCTTTTTCGATACGCACGGCGCCCGGGCGGATCCGCGTGATCAGGGGCGTGTGGCGGGGATAGATCCCCAGCTCGCCCGCTTCACCCGGCAACGCGACGAAGCGCGCCTCGCCCGAGAAGATCGAGGCTTCCGCGCTGACGACGTCTATGTGGATGGTTGACATGAACGCTTCCTTGATCTGGATCTGTTGAAAAGGTATGGAAAGTTAATCGCGGACCGGCCGTTGAAAGGCCCGTCCAGCAATCGCTTTACGCTACCTTTTTCGCCTTTTCGAAAGCTTCGTCGATCGTGCCGACCATGTAGAACGCCTGCTCTGGCAGGTGATCACATTCGCCAGCGACGATCATCTTGAAGCCGCGAATCGTCTCGGCCAGGCTGACGTACTTGCCGGGCGAGCCGGTGAACACTTCTGCCACGTGGAAGGGCTGCGACAGGAAACGCTGAATCTTGCGCGCACGGGCCACGGCCAGTTTGTCTTCAGGAGCCAGCTCGTCCATGCCCAGAATGGCAATGATGTCGCGCAATTCCTTGTAGCGCTGCAGCGTTCCCTGGACGGCGCGCGCCGTGTTGTAGTGGTCTTCGCCAACGACTGCTGGGGAAAGCTGGCGGCTGGTCGAGTCCAGCGGGTCCACGGCGGGATAAATGCCGAGCGAAGCGATATCACGCGAGAGCACCACGGTGGAGTCAAGGTGGGCAAAGGTGGTTGCCGGCGAAGGGTCGGTCAAGTCATCGGCAGGAACGTACACGGCCTGGATGGAGGTGATCGAGCCCACTTTGGTGGAAGTGATCCGCTCTTGCAGGCGGCCCATTTCTTCGGCCAGGGTTGGCTGATAGCCCACGGCGGAAGGCATACGGCCCAGCAGTGCGGAGACTTCGGTGCCGGCGAGCGTGTAGCGGTAAATGTTGTCCACGAAGAACAGCACGTCGCGGCCTTCGTCGCGGAACGACTCGGCAATCGTCAGACCGGTCAAGGCCACGCGCAGGCGGTTTCCGGGGGGCTCGTTCATCTGGCCGTAGACCATGGCGACCTTGGAGTCTTCGAGCTTCTCGAGGTTCACGACGCCGGAATCGGCCATCTCGTGATAGAAGTCGTTGCCTTCACGGGTACGCTCGCCCACACCGGCGAACACGGACAAGCCCGAGTGCGCCTTGGCAATGTTGTTGATGAGTTCCATCATGTTCACGGTCTTGCCGACGCCGGCGCCGCCGAACAGGCCGACCTTGCCGCCTTTGGCAAACGGGCACACGAGGTCAATCACCTTGATGCCGGTTTCGAGCAGCTCCTGCGACGGGCTCAGCTCGTCGTAGGCCGGCGCGCGGCGGTGGATGGAAGCGGTAAGCGTCTGGTCGACCGGACCGCGCTCGTCGATGGGCGCGCCGAGAACGTCCATGATGCGGCCGAGCGTTGCCTTGCCGACGGGAACCGTGATCGACGCACCCGTGTTGTAGACCATGTTGCCGCGGCGCAGGCCGTCTGAAGTGCCCAGTGCAATCGTGCGGACGATACCGTCGCCGAGCTGCTGCTGCACCTCGAGGGTCAGCGCGGAGCCTTCCATTTTGAGCGCGTCATAGACGCTGGGCATCTCGTTGCGCTGGAACTCGACGTCCACCACAGCGCCGATGCACTGAACAATCTTGCCTTGAGCCTGAGCCATGATTGAATCCTTCTTCCGTTCTTACGTTCTTTAAATTCTGAAGCGCTGCGGCCGTCGGGCTAGACAGCGGCGGCGCCGGCGACGATTTCCGAAAGTTCTTTCGTGATCGCCGCTTGACGCGTCTTGTTGTAGACCAGCTTGAGTTCGCCAATGACGCTACCGGCGTTGTCCGTTGCGGCTTTCATTGCAACCATGCGGGCCGATTGCTCCGAAGCCATGTTCTCGGCGACGGCCTGGTAGACCAGTGCTTCGACGTAGCGCAGCAGCAGATCATCGATCACGCTCTGAGCGTCCGGCTCATAGATGTAGTCCCAGCCAGGCTCATTACTATCGGCCTGCAGGCGTTCTGCGCTAAGGGGGAGCAACTGCTCGACAACAGGCTCCTGGCGCATCGTGTTGATGAACTTGGTGTAGCACAGATAAACCGAGCTGACACGGCCCTCGGTGTACGCATCGAGCAGCACCTTCACCGGGCCGATGAGCTTTTCGAGATGCGGCTGGTCACCCAGCTGGGTCACGTGCGACACGACCTGCGCGCCGACGCGATTCAGAAAGCCCAGGCCCTTGTTGCCAATGGCCACCGCCTGCGTTGCCTGGCCTGCCGCCTGCGCTTCGCGCAGCCGGGTGGTCACGGCACGAAGCACGTTGGTGTTCATGCCGCCACACAAGCCCTTGTCAGTCGTCACGACGATAAAGCCTACGGCCTTGGCGTCGTTGATCCGCATGAAAGGATGGGTGTACTCGGGATTAGCCTTGCCGAGGTTGGCCGCGATGTTGCGCACCTTGTCGGTATAAGGCCGGGCCGCGCGCATCCGCTCCTGCGCCTTGCGCATCTTGGAGGCGGCGACCATTTCCATGGCTTTGGTGATCTTCTTGGTGTTTTCCACCGATTTGATCTTGCCGCGAATTTCCTTGCCTGCTGCCATTTAGATAACTCCCACGCTTTGCACTCGAATCCCGTTCGCCCTGAGGTATCGAAGGGTGCCCCCCACGGAGGCTTCCGCTCGTCCTGAGGTATCGAAGGATGCGCCTGCGGCCCGGCATAGCCGGTTCCGCGGCCCCTGCTGGCAGGAGACGGTCCTCGAGAATTCAGTCGCGCTCATTGGTCGGATCGATCGTTTTAGGCGAAAGACTTCTTGAAGTCGCCTACGGCCGTGGTCATTTCTGCTTCCGCGTCTTTGTCCATGGCTTTGTTGGCTTCGAGCTTGGCCATCAGGGCCGCGTGCTTGTCCTTCAGGTAGCTGTGCAGGCCAGCTTCGAAGGCAAGAATCTTCTTGACGTCGATGTCGTCCATGAAGCCCTTGTTGACCGCGAACAGCGTGGCAGCCATGGTCGAGATCGACAGGGGTGAGTACTGCGACTGCTTGAGCAGTTCAGTGACGCGGGCGCCACGGTCCAGCTGCTTGCGGGTCGCTTCGTCCAGGTCAGATGCGAACTGTGCAAATGCGGCAAGTTCACGGTACTGGGCTAGGTCGGTACGGATACCACCGGAGAGGTTCTTGATCAGCTTGGTCTGGGCGGCACCGCCGACGCGCGACACCGAGATACCGGCGTTGATGGCGGGACGGATACCGGCGTTGAACAGGCTGGTTTCCAAAAAGATCTGGCCGTCGGTGATCGAAATCACATTGGTCGGAACGAAAGCGGACACGTCGCCAGCTTGCGTTTCGATGATGGGCAGTGCCGTGAGCGAGCCCGTCTTGCCCTTGACTTCGCCTTTGGTGAAGGCTTCCACGTAGTCCGCGTTGACGCGGGCTGCACGCTCGAGCAGGCGGCTGTGGAGATAGAACACGTCGCCGGGATAGGCTTCGCGTCCGGGCGGACGGCGCAGCAGCAGCGAAACCTGGCGGTAAGCCACGGCCTGCTTGGACAAGTCGTCATAGACGATCAGTGCATCCTGGCCGCGGTCGCGGAAGTACTCGCCCATCGTGCAGCCAGAGTAGGCGCTGACGTATTGCATGGCGGCCGACTCGGAAGCGGAAGCGGCAACGACGATGGTGTATTCCATGGCGCCGGCTTGCTCGAGCGAGCGCACGACGTTCTTGATGGAAGAAGCTTTTTGACCGATAGCCACGTAGATACACGCGACGTTCTGGCCCTTCTGGTTGATGATGGCGTCGATCGCGACGGCAGACTTGCCGGTCTGGCGGTCGCCAATGATCAGTTCGCGCTGGCCACGGCCGATCGGCACCATGGAGTCGATCGACTTGAGACCGGTCTGCAGGGGCTGGTCGACCGATTTACGGGCGATAACACCGGGCGCAACTTTCTCGATCACGTCGGTCATCTTGGCGTTGACCGGGCCTTTGCCGTCGATCGGCTGGCCGAGGGCGTTGACCACGCGGCCAAGCAGTTCAGGACCGACCGGCACTTCAAGAATACGGCCCGTGCACTTGACGGTGTCGCCTTCGGCGATGTGCTCGTACTCGCCCAGAATCACGGAGCCAACCGAGTCGCGCTCGAGGTTCAGTGCCAGACCGAAAGTCGGGGTGCCGTCGGCAGTTGCCGGAAACTCCAGCATCTCGCCCTGCATCACGTCGGACAGGCCGTGGATACGAACGATACCGTCAGCGACGGAGACGACGGTACCCTGATTACGGATGTCGCTGCTGACGCCAAGGCCCTCAATGCGGCTCTTGATCAGCTCGGAAATCTCTGCGGGATTGAGTTGCATGACTCTTTCCTTCTTTCTATGTGTGTTGGGCCAAAAACTTGAAATTACGCGAACGCGCAGATCAGGAAATCAGCGCCGCTTTCATTTGCTCTAAACGGGCTTTGACCGAAGTGTCCAGCACCTCGTCACCCACGACCACGCGCACGCCGCCAATCAGTTCGGGCTCCAGCTCGACCTGAAGATTGAGCTTGCGTCCGAAGCGCTTTTCCAGCGTTGCCGCCAGTTCGGCAAGGGCTTGGCCCTGCAGTTCGAAAGCGCTGTAGACCGTCGCGTCGGAAGAGCCGCGCTGGGCGTTCTTCAGGGTGCGGAACTGTGCGGCGATTTCGGGCAGGGCGCCAAGGCGCCCATTTTCGATGATGGTACGCAGGAAATTTTTGGCGGCATCGGGAAGGGGATTGCCCACGACGCCCGAAACCACGTCAAAGGTCTGCGCTGAAGTCACGCTGGGGTTGCCGGCGTACTGCAGCAACTGCGAGTTGCCCGCGATGGCCGCGAGCTCGTCGAGCCAGACGGCGGCGCCGTCCAGATCGGAACCCGAAGCCTTGTACAGCGCTTCAGCGTAGGGACGCGCGATGGTGGCAAGTTCAGCCATGTGTTGCTCGTTTTAGAGTTCTGTCTTCAGGCGGCTCAGCAAGTCAGCATGCACGGTGGCATTGACTTCCTTGCGCAGAATCTGCTCGGCACCCTTGACGGCCAGCGCAGCGACCTGCTCACGCAGGATCTCGCGTGCCTTGACGGTCTGCTGCTCGGCTTCTGCCTGGGCTGCGGCGATGATCTTGCTGCCTTCTTCGGTTGCCCGTGATTTGGCTTCTTCGATCATGGCCTGGGCGCGGCGCTCGGCTTCTGCCAGGCGGACCGCCGACTCGTTGCGCGAGCGGGCAAGTTCTTCTTCCACGCGCTTGTTGGCAACGGAAAGTTCAGACTTGGCCTTGTCGGCAGCGGCGAGGCCATCGGCAATCTTTCGGGCACGTTCGTCCAGGGCGCTGGCGATGGGTGGCCACACGAATTTCATCGTGAAGAGCACCAGAATCGCGAACACGACGAGCTGCGCAAAGAATGTGGAGTTGATACTCACAGCGGCACCTCAGTAGGTTGGTCGGAAAAGGCGGTAATTACTTCAGCACGAACGGGTTGGCGAACGCGAACAGCATGGCGATACCGACACCGATCAGGAAAGCTGCGTCGATCAGACCGGCGAGCAAGAACATTTTGGTCTGCAGTTCGTTCATCAGCTCTGGCTGGCGTGCAGCAGCTTCGAGGTATTTGCTACCCATGATGCCGATGCCGATACATGCGCCAACTGCGCCGAGGCCAATGATCAGGCCAGCGGCCAAAGCGACAAAACCGAGAACGTGTTCCATTTGATGCTCCAAAGAAATGAACTAACTAACAAGAAAAAACGAAAGCGAAACCGAGAGAAAACGAGAAATGGCGGGTTGGCCGGAGCCAGGTCAATGGTGGTCGTGGGCCTGGCCCACATACACCAGCGTCAGCATCATGAAAATGAACGCCTGCAGCGCAACGATCAGAATGTGAAAGATGGCCCAGCCCGTGCCGGCAATGATGTGACCGATGAAGAGGAACACGCCAGTGGTCGAAGCAAGGCCGGCGGCGCCCATGAGTGCAATGAGCATGAACAGCAATTCACCCGCGTACATGTTGCCGAACAATCGCAGGCCGTGCGAAACCGTCTTGGCCGCGAACTCAATCATCTGCATCAGGAAGTTGACCGGGTACAGGAACCACTTGTCGCCGAACGGTGCCGAAAAGAGCTCATGCACCCAGCCGCCAAAGCCCTTGATCTTGACGTTGTAGTACAGGCAAACCAGCAGGACGCCGCAGGACATGCCCAGCGTTGCAGAGAGATCGGCCGTAGGCACGACACGGAAATAAGGTATGGATTTGTCGAGACCAGTCACTGCGAATATCGAGTGAAAGAGGTCAACGGGTAGAAAGTCCATCGAGTTCATCAGGAAGATCCAGATGAAAACGGTGAGGGCCAGTGGCCCGACTGCCTTGCGTGAGGTGGCGTTCTTGACGATTCCCTTGGCCTGGCTGTCGACCATTTCCAGCAGGATTTCCACAGCCGCCTGCATGCGGCCAGGCACGCCCGAATGCACTTTGCGGGCAACAGACCACATGGCCAGCAAGCCGATCACGCCCAGCGTGACGGACCAGAAGATCGTGTCGATATTGAAGACGGAAAAGTCGACGATTCCCACCTGCTTCTTGTTCTGCAGGTGGACCAGGTGGTGGCCAATGTACTCACCAGCGGTCAAAGCGTTTCCCGAAGATTCAGCCATCTCTCAAACTCTTTAAAGTGGTTACGCAAACTTTTTCGGTCGGGACTGGAGCCAGAGCACCAGCCAGACCACCTTCATCGTGACTACCAGACCAACCAGCAATGCCGGCCAGCTCAAATCCAGAACCAATCGCGGCGCTGCAAACAGCATTGCCACGGTCAAGCCGATCTTGACCATCTCCCACAAGAAAAATCCGGCCACCGCAGCACCCGGATTCATCGAAGACACCTTGCTGGTCAAGCCCCGCGCAAAGAGCGCTGCGGGAATGACCACCGCCAGCGCGCCATACAGCGCAGACCAGCCTGTTGCCGCCTTGCCGGCCCAGAGTCCGGCCACTATGGCAACCAGAACCCCTGCAACCAGCTGACCGGTAAGCACCGCCCAAGGCGACACTGACGGGTGCTCTGCGCGCAGCTTCAGGGCCTCTTCGCGGGTGAGGGGCTTGAACTCCTCGTCTTTCGCCTCAAAGTCCATAGCGGTACGTCTCAAATTGCCGTAAGGCTAGAGGCCGTTATTAGCAAAGCCTTCGATTATACGTAGAAACCCCAGAGGGTAGCAAGGTCCTAGCCCTTCGGCTTACGCCGACTGATGCAAGGCACGCTCGCACCTGATGGCGTGTGGCACACAATCGGTCGAGTCTGCAAGCTGCCGCTTGCAACCCCCTGACGAAAGACCCTATGAATGCCCTGTTGAATTTTCTGCACTTGGCCGCTGCAATCGCATGGCTCGGTGGTGTCGGTTTTGTGGTGTTCGCCTTGCGCCCGGCTGCGCAACAATTGCCACCGCCGCAGCGCCTGCCCCTCATGGCTGCGGCACTGGGCCGGTTTTTCGCGCTTGTCTGGATTTGCATCGCGGTGCTTCTGGTCACGGGACTTGGCATGTTCATGGGAGCAGGCATGAAAAACGCGCCACTCGGGTGGCACCTGATGGCGGGCCTGGGCATCGTCATGTTCGCGATATTCGGTCATCTCTATTTCGGACCCTTTCGCCGTATGAAGGCGGCGGTCGCTGCGGCCGACTGGGCCGAAGGCGGCCGACGCGCGGGCCAGGTTGCCTCCCTTGCCTTGCTCAACCTCGCGCTCGGTACCCTGGCCATCGCCGCCGTGGTGCTGCTTGCCTGAGACAACAACAAGGGCACCCGTGCGCCGCGTCTTTTGCTTGCCCCTTGGCTTCCTGCTGGTTTTGCTGTCAGGCTGCGCCGCCATCAACCCTTATTACGATGCCGGCAAGTCGCACCACACGCCTTCCGGGTTTCGGAATCGCTATGCGGACACGGTCAACAAACCGTTCAACGATCTGCTGCGCTGGCGTTGGCAAGCCTGGCGCGACGACTTGCCCCGGCCGGCCGGCCAGCCGACCCCACAGCAGGCCGCGAATCTTGCCCTGATCGCAGAGACGCCCACTTCTGCCAGCCCGGTGGCACCGCCCCCCCGGGTGACCTGGATCGGCCACGCGAGCGTGTTGATTCAGGCCGGGCGGCTCAACGTACTGACTGACCCGATCTTTTCGGATCGCGCAAGTCCGGTTCAGTTTCTGGGGCCGCGGCGCGCCCAGCCGCCCGGTCTGGCCTTGAACGAGCTTCCGCGCATCGATGTGGTGTTGATTTCCCACAACCACTACGATCATCTGGACACCGGAAGCATCCAGGGGCTGATTGCGCTGGCGGCCGAAAAACAACAACCGCAACCGCTTTTTATTGTTCCCCTGGGGCAGAAAACCTTGTTGGCCGGACTCGGCGCGACCCGTGTGTCCGAGCTTGACTGGTGGGACCGGCTCGAGCTGGAAGGCACGCAGTTTCATTTCACGCCCGCCCAGCACTGGTCCGCACGCGGCTTCGGCGACCGCAGCCAGACGCTCTGGGGCGGCTTCGCGGTATTTGCGCCCGGCTTTCACTGGTTCTATAGCGGAGACACCGGATATTCCAAAGACTTCGCGGACATCCGGCAGCATTTCGCGGGACTGAACGGACCGCGTGGCTTCGATCTTGCCCTGCTCCCTGTTGGTGCTTACGAGCCCCGGTGGTTCATGAAGGAGCAACACGTCAATCCGGCTGAAGCTGTCCAGATCCACCGCGACCTTGGCGCGCAGCGCAGCCTCGGGGTGCACTGGGGCACCTTTGCGCTCACCGATGAGCCGCTCGACCAGCCGCCGCGCGATCTCGCGAATGCGCGCGCGGCCGCTGGACTTGCAGAAGAAGAGTTCTTCCTGATGAAAATCGGCGAAACGCGCCAGCTCCCCGCGCGGCCGGCATCATGAAAAGCCCGGCGGGTAAAGACGGTCGACATGCGGGCGCGAAGGGCTGGAGAGCGCGGCTGTACGCGTCACTGCCCAGTCGGGAGCAACTTTCGGCTCACCCTTGGTTGCGGCCGGTGTCAGACCGCCTGCTCGACCCGGGGCTCTGGCACATCCGGCATGAAGCCGTTGCGCGTGGCGCGGCGATAGGAGTCTTCTGGGCCTTTGCCATTCCGTTCGGGCAGTTCCTGTTTGCCGCGGCGCATTGCGTATGGTGGCGAGGCAATATCCCCGTGGCTGCGGGAGTGACGCTCATCACCAACCCGTTCACGATCGGTTTCTGGCTCTGGCTGGCCTTTCAGGTAGGTGGGCGCATGCTGGGCCGCTCCGGTAGCGCACCCGACCCGTCGCCCGACCCATCGGGCATTCTGCAATGGCTCATGACCTATGGCGGACCTGCTGCGTTGGGCATGGGCGTCTTCGCGCTGGCTGGGGCTGCCCTGGCCTATGTAGGCGTCAAGCTGGCATGGCGCGTGCGAATCTGGCTGAAGCGCCGCGGCCGTTAACACCTGTGAGGTTCACGCAATGACAGACCACCCCCTATTTTCGAGCGACCCCACGGCCGCCCTGCCCGACTCGCTGTGTTTTCTCAACGGCGATTACTCGGCCTTGAAAGATGCCAAGGTCAGCGTGCTGGACCGCGGCTTCATTTTTGGTGATGGCGTTTACGAGGTCGTGCCTGTCTACCAGTCACAGCCCTTTCGCTTTGCCCAGCACATGGGTCGGCTGGACCGCAGCCTGGCCGAGCTGCGGATCGGCAATCCGTTTTCGCATGCGGACTGGCGCGACGTTGCGATGAAACTGGTGAACGCGCACGGCGCTCCGGACCAGCTGGTCTATATCCAGGTGACGCGAGGCGTCGCGCCGCGCGATCACGTCATGCCGATCGACATCAGCCCGACTGTCTTCGTCATGACCAGCCCCATGAAACCGCCCACGGCCGAGCAGAGGCAAAAGGGTGTGGCCTGCGTCACCGCACAAGACTTTCGCTGGGAAAAGGCCCATATAAAAAGTGTCAGCTTGCTGGGTTCAGTGCTGGCCAGGCAAATCAGCGCGGACCAGGGGGCCGTAGAGACCGTGATGTTCCGCGGCGAGGCCCTGAGCGAGGCGGCTGCCAGCAATGTGTGGGTCGTGAAAGACGCCAAGGTGATTGGCCCGCCCAGGGACAATCTGGTGCTCGAAGGAATACGCTACGGCCTCATCGAGGAGCTTTGCCAGCAGGCCGGCATTCCCTTTGAACTTCGCCGCGTGATGCGACAGGAAGTGCTGGCCGCCGATGAACTCTTGCTGTCCTCTGCAACCAAAGAAGTGTTGCCGGTGACCTTGCTCGACGGGCAACCTGTCGGCAACGGGCTCCCCGGTCCGGTCTACAACGCGCTTTTTGCCGGCTACCAGCGCGCCAAGATGGAAGAATCCCTGAAATGAACTCCCCGCTCCCACCCAAGCCCCCCGCAGCACCGGGCGAACCCTCGGCGACCGCCCCTGAATCCCTGATCGTTTACCCATCGCTTTTTCCCATCAAGGTCATGGGCAAAAAGGTCGAGGGCCTGGTTCATGCCATCACGCTCATTGCGCGCGAGTTCGATCCGGCTTTCGACGCCACCACCATAGAGCTGCGTGAGAGCAAGGGCGGCAATTACCTGGGTGTAACCATCACCGTAACGGCCACCAGCCGCGAGCAGCTCGACGAGCTCTACCGCACGCTGTCCACGCATCCGCTGGTCAAGGTGGTGCTCTGAACACGAAAGCACGGATGGCCTCGTTCTGCACCGGGCGCGCATGAGCATCGAGCTGCGCCAGCTGGGCCGCGTGGACTACCTGCCCACTTACGAAGCCATGCAGGCGTTCACCGCTGCCCGCCATACCGACACGTCCGACGAGCTCTGGCTCTGCGAGCATCCGCCAGTTTTCACGCAGGGGCTCGCTGGCAAGCCCGACCATATCCTTAATGCTGAAGCCATCCCCGTGGTCCAGACGAATCGGGGCGGCCAAGTCACTTACCACGGGCCCGGGCAAGTGGTGGCCTACCCCCTGGTGGACCTCAAGCGGGCGGGCTATTACGTCAAGGAGTTCGTTTTCCGGCTGGAGGAAGCCGTGATCCGTACGCTGGCCCATTTTGGCGTGACCGGCCACCGCGTCGCCGGCTCGCCCGGGATCTACGTACTGCGAAATGACCCCTTCTCGCACGCCGCGCTGCGCGGGCCGCGTCCGTCCTTCGATCCGTTTCAAGGACTGGGCAAGATCGCCGCGCTCGGCATCAAGGTCAGCCGCCACTGCACCTACCACGGTGTTGCCCTCAACGTCGAAATGGACCTGGAGCCCTACTCCCGCATCAACCCCTGCGGCTACGCCGGACTGGTAACGACAGACCTTTCTACAATCGGGGTCCAGGCCAGCCGGGACGAGGTGGCGGACATCCTGAGCCAAAAGCTCATCACGTATCTCGCCCCATGAGGCGCCGGAGCGCCTACCCGCTACTCGCCTATCTCACCCAGAAAAAACCATGAGCACACCTGAAGTTGCCAACCCCGTCGTCCGGGAAGTCCAGAGCGTCGACGATTACAACCCGCTGGCCAAGCAAAAAGCAGCCGCAAAGCTTTCGCGGATTCCCGTCAAGGTCGAGCGTGCCGAGGTGCTGAAAAAGCCGGATTGGATCCGCGTAAAAGCGGGCAGCCCGACCACACGCTTTTACGAGATCAAGCAGATCCTGCGCGAGAACAAACTCAACACCGTGTGTGAAGAGGCGAGCTGCCCCAATATCGGCGAATGCTTCGGCAAAGGCACCGCGACGTTCATGATCATGGGTGACAAATGCACGCGGCGCTGCCCATTTTGCGACGTGGGCCATGGTCGCCCCGATCCCCTCGATGTGAACGAGCCCGAGAACCTGGCCAAGACCATCGCCGCCCTCAAGCTGAGCTACGTGGTCATCACCAGCGTCGACCGCGACGACCTGCGCGACGGCGGTGCGCAGCATTTCGTGGACTGCATCTCGCGCATCCGCGCGCTTTCCCCTGCCACGCAAATCGAAGTGCTCGTGCCCGACTTCCGCGGCCGCGACGACCGTGCACTCAACATCCTCAAGGCAGCGCCGCCAGATGTGATGAACCACAACCTCGAAACTGCGCCGCGCCTGTACAAGGAAGCACGCCCCGGCAGCGACTACCAGTTTTCGCTGAACCTGCTCAAGAAGTTCAAGGCTTTGCACCCTGGGGTTCCGACCAAGAGCGGCATCATGGTCGGCCTGGGGGAAACCGATGAGGAAGTGTTGCAGGTAATGCAGGACATGCGCGACCACGGCATCGACATGCTGACCATTGGCCAGTACCTCGCGCCGTCGACCTCGCACCTGCCCGTGCGCCGCTACGTCCACCCCGACACCTTCCGCATGTTCGAGGCAAAGGCTTACGCCATGGGCTTTTCACATGCCGCCGTGGGTGCGATGGTTCGCTCCAGTTACCACGCGGACCAGCAGGCAGGGCACGTGCTGGCGGGATTCCCGCAGGCCTGAACCGTGCGCGGGCTGCTGGCTACTCGAACTGGAACAGGCAGCCCCATCCGCTGACCTGCGCCGTGGGCAGGTTGGCTTCGCGCAACATGCCCCACACCGTGGTGCTGACCGTGTCCAGCAGAATCACGCCCAGCTCTTTTTCAACCTGAGCGGCCAGGGGGGCCGCATGCAGATTGGTACAAAAGGTCGTGATGGCCTGCGGTCCGGACTCGGCAACCTCGCCCATCAGCCGGTGAAGCGTCCCGGGTTCGACCAGCGCAAAATCATGGTTGACCCGAATGCCCAGATGCCGCTCGGCGACGACCTCGATGCCGATATCCCGATAGTTGGCGATGATCTTCTGCTGCACGTCTTCGGTGTAGGGCGTCACGAGCGCAAGGCGCCGAATGCCGCGCAGCACCAGCATCTCGTTGAGGGCCAGCACGGCGGTGGTGGCCTTGATGCCGGTTCTAGCCTCGATGCGTTCGCAAAGGCGCTGGTCCCGTTCAAATCCCAGCCATCCGGAAGACGTGCCGCTCCAGCCTATGACTTGCACCTTGGCGTCAGCCAGCAGTTCGGCCGCAGCAAGAATCTTGCTGTCGTCGAATTGGCCGAGCGCGCTGTCGCTCAACGCAATCTCCGTCACCGGGAATCGCGAAAAATGCACCGTCGCATGTGCCACCTGCCCGATGATGGCGCTGGTCAAGGGTTCGAGCGCAGTGTTGGATGAAGGGGTGAGCACCCCCAGGCGCGTGGTCAAAGTCATTCGCAGCTCCGTGTTGACGTGATTGTCGGGCCGCAGCAACGAGGCCGGGAACTCGCCCGCCATTTGTCACAATCGCGGCTCTTTCACCAGCACATCCGATGACGCCCTTCCTTCACCACGCCCGCACGGACCGCACGGTCCGCTCGGTCCGACCCTGACATGCAAGCAAATCTTTATGCGCTCGGCGCGATCGCCCTCTGGGTTTCAGTTGCGACGCTCGGCGTTGCCCTGCGCCATGTGCCGCCCTTCCTGTTGACCGGTATTGCCCTGCTGCTGGGCAGCTTGCTGTCGTTGCCCTATGTCGTGAGAGACATCGGCCAATGGAAGGTCCCCTTGTCGACGCTGGCGCTTGGTGTCACAGGCCTCTTCGGTTACCACTTCCTGCTATTCATGGCCTTGCGGCATGCGCCCGCCGTAGAGGCCAACCTGATCAACTACCTGTGGCCTTTGCTGATGGTGGTGCTGGCGCCGGTCTTGTTGCCCGGGGTGAAGGCGCGGGGTGTTCACCTGGTGGCCGCGCTGGTGGGATTCAGCGGCGCTGCGGTGGCCATTGTCGGCGCGCAAAGCGATGCCCTTGGCGCAAGCCTTACCGCGGCCTCCGCATGGGGCTACGCGGCGGCGCTCGGAGCGGCATTCTTGTGGGCCAGCTACTCGGTATTGACGCAACGTGTGCCGCCTTTTTCCACCGCTGCCATCGGTCTGTTCGGCCTGGCATCCGGGGTGCTTGCGCTGATCTGCCATGCACTGCTCGAAGCGCCGATGCACTTGACGGCGCAAGACGGTGTGCTGCTGGGCCTGATGGGCCTCGGGCCGCTGGGCGGTGCGTTTTTTCTCTGGGACAAGGCACTCAAGCTGGGAGACGCTCGCCAGATCGGCATCCTGAGCTACCTGACGCCGCTGGGCTCGACGGCATTGCTGATGCTGGTCAGTGGCCGCGCGTGGACCTGGAGCATCGGCCTGTCCGCCTTGATGATCATGAGCGCGGCAATTGCCGGCACCCGCTCCGGCACGCGCTAGGCGTTCAGCAGGGCGGCCGGGTCTTCGCTGGCCAGAACCCGCTGGGCCCACGCCTTAAGCTTGCCCGCATCGGCGCGCAGCACCTGCTGCTTGATGGTCAGGATCTGCGACGGATGCATGGAGAAGCTGCGCAGCCCCAGACCCAACAACAGGCGTGTCATGGCCGGGTCGCCAGCCATTTCACCGCACACGCTGACAGGCTTGCCTTGCGCCCTGCACTCGCTGATCGTGTCTGCAAGCAGGCGAAGCACCGCCGGATGGCACGGGTCGTAGAGGTGCGCCACGGATTCGTCCGCGCGGTCGATGGCCAGCGTGTACTGGATCAGGTCATTGGTCCCGACCGAGAGAAAGTCGAAGTACTTCAGGAAGATATGCAACGTCAGCGCCGCTGCAGGAATCTCGATCATGGCACCCAGGCGCACCTTGCCGTAGGCCACGCCCTTGTTGTCCAGCTGCGCGCGCGCATGGTCGATCAAGGCCAGCGTCTGGCGAATCTCGCTGGCGTGCGCAAGCATTGGAACCAGCAGATTCACTTGCCCATGGGCGGCCGCGCGGAGGATGGCGCGCAGCTGGGTAAGGAACATCGGCGGGTCGGCCAGGCTCCAGCGAATCGCACGCAAGCCCAGCGCCGGATTAAGGTGCGTTTCCTGCGCTTTCTCGAGGCGGTCCAGCGGCTTGTCGGCGCCGATATCCACCGTACGGATAGTCACCGGCATGCCCTGCATGCCTTCGATGGCCTCCCGGTAAGCCAGGTACTGCTCCTGCTCGTCGGGCAGTCTGCCGGTACGGCCCATGAAGAGAAATTCGCTGCGAAACAGCCCCACGCCGATGGCGCCTGCCTTGACGGCGTTGAGGGTGTCGCCGGGCATCTCGATGTTCGCCAGCAGTTCGATTTTTTCGCCGTCGAGCGTGATGGCCGGCGTATGCCGCAACCGGTTCAGCCGCTCGCGCTCGAGTTCGCCCTGGCGCTGCTTGAAGCCGTACTCGGCAAGAATGATGGGCGAAGGATCCACGATGAGCACGCCGGCATCGCCGTCGATGATCACCCAGTCGTCCTGCTTGATCAGCTGGCTCGCGCTGCGTGCGCCCACCACCGCCGGAATGTCCAGACTGCGCGCGACGATGGCGGTGTGCGAGGTTCTGCCGCCGACGTCCGTCGCAAAGCCCACAAACAGGCTCTCCTTGAACTGCAGCATGTCGGCCGGCGAAATGTCATGTGCGATCAGCACCAGCGGCACATCGATGGTGTCGTCGAGCAAAAGGTCTGGCTGGTGGCTGCGTCGGCTGTGCGCAGGAAGCGTCGCGTGCACCGGTGAGGCCACACCCTTCATGTAGCGCAGCATGCGCTCGACGACCTGCTCGAGGTCCGCCTTGCGTTCGCGCAGATACTCGTCTTCCATCTCGTCGAACTGGCGGGCGATAACCTCGTACTGCGTCGTCAGCGCCCACTCGGCGTTGTAATGCCGGTCATTGATCCAGTGCTTCACCCCGCTGATCAACTGGTCATCCTGCAAGAGCATCAGATGCACGTCCAGCAAGGCCGCCAGCTCGTGCGGCGCATCGGCCGGCAAGTCGCGCTGCAAACGGGAAATCTCATCCGTCACCGCATTTCGAGCCGCGCGCAAACGCTGGATTTCCGCCTCGATCGCCGGAACCTCGATGAAGTAATGCGCGACATCAGCCCGACTCGAAGCCACCAGCACAGCCCGCCCGATCGCAATACCCCGAGAAACCGCCAGGCCGTGGACAGAAAAAGTCATACCGTCACCCCAACGCGCGAGGGCATGGTCCCGCGACGGTTTTGGAAAATGATCCGATCTGCGCATTCTCCAGCAGGGACCGCGGGACTGGCTTAGCCAGACCGCAGGCGCAGCACCCCCTCGAGCGAGCTACACGCAGTGAGCAGCGTGGGGGCACCACTACCCCAGCCCGCAGGCGCAGCGCCCCCTCGGGGGGCAGCGAGCTACGCGCAGTGAGCGAGCGCGGGGGCACTACTCACTCCCCTTCGCCGAACTTATCGGCGATGAGGCCAAGCAGCGCGCTCATGGCTTCTTGCTCCTGCAAGCCGTCCGTCTCGAGTTCAACCGTGCTGCCGATTCCGGCGGCCAGCATCATGACGCCCATGATGCTCTTGGCGTTCACGCGCCTCTCGCCCCGCGTCATCCAGACTTCGCACGGGAAGCTGCCGGCCAGCTTGGTGAGCTTGGCCGAGGCCCGCGCGTGCAGCCCCAACTTATTGCTGATGGTCGTGCTGGTCTTGATCATGGGTTCGGCGGTTCTGATTTTGAGGAGCGGTGATCGCGACCTGCATCACACCCTGCGTCGCGCCCATGAGCGCTCGGGCCGTCAGCGCCTCCAGAGGCTCGTGGCGATGAGAAACCGTGCGCAGGAGCATGGGCAGGTTCACGCCCGTGACCAGTTTGGAGTTGATGCCATCGACCAGCTTGAGCGCCACGTTGCACGGCGTGGCGCCAAAGACGTCTGCCATGACGATCGCCGACTTGGTGCCGAGCTGATCGAGCATGATGCGCGCCTGTGCCAGAGTCTCCTCGGGCGGCACATTGGGCTGGACGTCAAGCGCTGCAACGCCCTGCGGGTTGTCGGTAAAGACGTGTGCCACGCACTGGCGCAGTGCCGAGGCGAGCGGGGCGTGCGCGATGATGAGAATGCCGATCATTGGTGAGGATTATCAGCTTTGACCAGGACGAAGTAGGCGTAGGCGGCGCCGCAGCAGAACAAAAACACCGTCATGGCGGCTTGAAAGCTGGCGACCTCACCCAGTCCGCCTAGCTTGAACGCGTCGATCAAGAGGCCGATTCCCCACTGAACGACGAACACGCCGGAAAATATGACCAGGTTGTAGCCGGAGAGTGCGCGCCCCGCCAGCGTCGGCGGAAAAGCCATCCCCACGGCCGGTTGGGCCAGCCCCAGTACGCTGCAACCCACACAGAAAAGCGCCCAGCCGAACCAGCCCGTCGCGCTCCCGAGAACAATGTTGCCGGCCAGCACCGCCAGGCTCAGTGGCACCAGCCATGTGATCAGCCGCTCGGCGCTCCAGCCTTGCCTGACCAGCCAGGGGTTGACCATGCCCCACGACCAGAAGGTGACCAGCATCGCCGCGTTGATATAGAAAAGCCCGGTGGCAGACTCCAGCGGCGTGTAGCCGGCCACGCGGATCATCCACGGCCCAGCCCACAGCGTCTGCACTGCCACCAGCCCGCCGTAGTTGAAGAATGCCAGCGGTGACATCCTGCGAAAGTACGGGCTCTTCCAGATGGCCGCATAGGCGCCTGCCTGAGCCACGCCCTGCGGGACATGTGAACCTTTAGGCGCTGCGCTGTGCCACTCGGGAACGACCACGGCGATCAAGGCCATCGAGGCCAGGATCATGAGCCCCAACAGCCAGAAGAGCGCCCGCCAGCCCGTCATGGGCATGAGCCACTGCACCGGCAGCGTGGACGCCAGCATGCCCAAAGAGCCCGTCATCAACATCCAGGAATTGGCGCGCAGGGAGGTCGCTGCGTCGAACCAGCGACGGTAGCCTGTCAGTGGCGCCATCAGGCAGGCGCTCACGCCCATGCCGATCATCACGCGCGCTGCCAGCAGGCTGGCGAAGTTGCCGGCCATGGAAAACGCTAGGCAGCCGAGCACAGCCAGGCTCAGGAAGGCCAAAATGACCCGCTTGGGGCCATGCCGATCCAGCCAGGTCCCCAGGGGAAGCTGCATGGCGGCAAAGCCCAGAAAGTAGCCTCCGCCCAGCAATCCGAGATCGCTCGCCTCCAGCGAGAAATCGCGCGTGAGCACGGGGGACAAGGTGGCGGTGATGGCGCGCACCAGCGCCGAGCAAAAGTAGGCCACGGCAAAAGCCAGGAATACGGCCGTTCCGGTTCTTTTGTCGAGTTGAAGGCCGGTGCTGGACGCGGCGGCAGCGCTGGTCATTGCGACCACTTTCGCAGCGCTGGCGCGCAGGCCAGCAAGCGTGCGCGAGGAACCGTGGCGCAGCGCATGCGCCGGGCGACCGGGTTCGTGGGTCTGGTGTTGGAGGTGGTCGTACCCGTGGTCGTGAGGGTGGTCGTGTTCAAAACGGGCAATCGTTCAGGTCAGTCCAGCTTCAGGCTGGAAAAAAAGGTGTCGGCGGCTTCGGGCTTGATCTCTTTTGCATAGATCACGACCTGGAAAACCTGCGTTCCCTGGGCGAAGTAGCCTGCCTGCCCAAGAACCGGCGAGCCGTCGGCGCGCTGTCCTCGGGCGAACACTCGAGTCGGCTGGGGCTGAGGCAGTGCCTTGGGAAGCTTCAGGGTCTCAATCCGGGTGCGGTCCGGGGCGCCGCTTGCCGAAGGGGGCGCGGCCTTCATATTCGCGAGCGTCAGGGCTTGCCACTGCGCCAGTGTGGGCGCAACTTTGGCCGGATCCTCCAGATCGGCAAACGCGACGGCAAATGTCGCGCCAGCGGCACCGCAACCCGCCATCGAGAGCAGCACCGGCGATCCCCCCAGGGGCACTTCCTTTTTTGCGTAGTCGGGTTTGCAGGGCAGCAGCAAGCTCAGCCGGGTGCCTTCGGGCCGGACTTCGCGCCAGTTCAGTGCAGGGCTGCAGGCCAGCAAGCTTAAGCAGCTGCTGATCAGGGCCGCGAGCAGAAGGCGCCCGCGATAAGCAAATCGAAGATTCAAAACCGGCTTCCAGGGGACTTATGGGGAGCGCTGTGCAGCCAGGCGGCCGCCTGACAACGCTCTGAACTTTACCGCCATTCGCGCACTCCGCCGCTTCGGCGGGCATTAAGGGTGCACCAGTTGGCACCATTTTGGAGCGGCGCGGGGCGCGCCGGCGGGCCAATCCCGCACCTATTCTGGGCGCAAAGATTGCTTAAGTTGGCCATGGTCCCACTTTCGCCGCCCGCTTCCGCGCCTGGCCTGCCTGCGCAGGCGATGGAGCAGCCCGTCTGGCGAGACAGGCTGTCCCAGCTGCTCGAATCCACCGGCGAAGGCATCTTCGGCATTGACCTGCACGGATGCTGCACATTCATCAACCGGGCGGGCGCCGAGCAACTGGGCTATGCGCCCGCCGATGTGCTGGGCCGCAGCATGCACGTTCTGGCGCACCACACGCACCTGGACGGGTCGCACTACCCCGAGCCGCTTTGCCCGATCTTCAATGCTTTTCGCAAAGCACTGCCCTGTCGCATCGACACCGAGGTCTTCTGGCGGCGCGACGGGTCGCGCTTTGCCGTGGAGTACTCCTCCTACCCCATCGTCGAAGGCGGTGAGGTTCAGGGAGCGGTGGTGACCTTCGTCGACATATCCGCGCGCCGCACCGCCGAAGAGGCTTTGAGACAAGCACACTTGGTCCTGGAGCAGCGCGTAAGTGAGCGCACACAAGAGCTTTCCGACGCGCTGCAGCAGCTGCGCGAACTCTCGGCCTATGCCCATACCGTGCGGGAGGAAGAGCGGACCCGCATCGCCCGCGAAGTCCATGACGAACTGGGCAGCCTGCTGGTGGCCCTGAAGATGGACGTGGGATGGCTTGACAAGCGCCTGGGTGAGCAGCAAGAGCGCAGCCCTGACGACGCCCAAGACATGCGCGGGCGGATGCGCGGCAAATGCCAAAACATGGGGCGCCTGATCGAAGCGGCCGTGGACAACGTGGGGCGCATCATCACGGACCTGCGCCCGAGCATTCTTGACCACCAGGGCCTGTGGGCCGCGCTGGACTGGCAAGCGCATGAGTTCGTGCAGACTGCCGAACTGGCCCTCGATTGGGACATGGATGTGCACCCCAGCCTGGACAGCCCGCAAGCCCTGCTGAACGACGCCTCGGCGATAGCCGTTTTCAGGATTTTTCAGGAAATGCTGAGCAATGTCGGCCGGCATGCAGCGGCAAGCCACGTGGCGATTTCCATCCATGCCCAGCCCGACGAGATCAGCGTTGCGGTCGAAGACAACGGCCGCGGCGCCCTGCCCGCCGCATTTGAAGCGACCAATGCTTATGGGGTCATGGGTATGCGAGAGCGGGCCCGCCACCTCGGCGGGCATCTGGAGATCAGCAGTGAAGTTGGCGCGGGAAGCCGCTTCCGGCTTCGCATTCCCTTGCCGGTGCCTGATGGAGCGCGCGCATGAACCTCCGGAAAACAAGAATCCTCATCGGCGACGACCATCGCATCGTGCGCGAGGGCCTCAAGCAGGTGCTTGCGGAGGCGCCTGACATCGAGGTCGTCGCCGAGGCCGAAACCGGCCCCGACGTGCTGAGCCGTGCCGAATTGCTGGCTGGGCCCGAGGGCCTGGACGCCATTCTGCTGGACATCGCCCTGCCGCTCAGGGATGGCCTCGAAGTCCTGCAGGAGCTCAAAACGCGCTGGCCGGCGCTGCCGGTCCTCATGCTCAGCACCTACCCGGAAAAGCAATACGCTGTGCGTTGCATCCGCCTGGGTGCGGCCGGCTACCTCAACAAGAGCGCCAGCCCCGACGACATGGTCGCGGCGGTGCGCAAGGTTGCGGGCGGCGGCATGTACGTGTCTGCGCTGGCCGCCGAAGCCCTGGCCTCGGCGGTGGGCGCGGCCGCTGCGCGCAGTGGAACAGAGGCCTTGTCGCACCGCGAGCATCAGGTGTTTCGTCTGCTGAGCGCAGGCAAGTCAGTCAGCGAAATCGGCGTGCAGCTCGGCCTGGCCTCCAACACGGTAAGCACCTATCGCCAGCGGATTCTGGAAAAAACCGGCACCCGCAACGACGTCGAGCTGGCCCTGTACGCGGAACGGCAGACGCGCACTTCGAGCGGCTCCTGACATTGGCGGGCGGTGTCCCGATGTAGTGCAAGCCCTACAAGCCGTCATGCGGCGCATCGCGATCTTGCCCTCCTCTTGCGCCAACGGGCTCAAGTGGCGCGCTGCTTGCATGGCAGTGCGTCGTTACATTTAAATGAGGTGCGCACCATGTCCGACTACTTCTCGCCCTACGATGCCGACCGCCCGCTGATGATGAAATGCAGCTGCGGCCGCGACCACACCGCAGCCGAGCATCAGCAGGAACTGGGCGCCGCCGAAGCCGCCCGCGAACTGCGCCGCCGCAGCCACACGAGCGAGTTCGAGGCTTATTCGAACGAATTCATCGAGGCGACGCTGGTCAAGTCGCTCTTTCCGCAAGACGACGTGCGCCGACGTTTTCTGCGCGCCGTTGGCAAGGGTACGGCCATGGCGGCCATTTCCAGCCTGTTGCCGGTCGCAAGCATGCAGGCCCTGGCGCAGGACGCGGGCAAGAAGCCCGGCTCGCTTGAGAAAACCAACCTCAAGATCGGCTTCATTCCCATCACCTGCGCAACTCCCCTGATCATGGCGCACCCCCTGGGCTTTTATAAGCAGCAAGGCCTGAGCGTCGAAGTCACGAAAACCGCCGGCTGGGCGCTCATCCGCGACAAGATGATCAACAAAGAGTACGACGCCACGCACTTCCTGTCGCCGATGCCGCTGGCGATTTCGATGGGCCTGGGCTCGAACGCCACACCCATGAATGTGGCGACCATCCAGAACATCAATGGTCAGGCGATCACCCTGTCCCTCAAGCACAAGGACAACCGCGATCCCAAGAACTGGAAGGGCTTCAAGTTCGCGATCCCGTTCGAGTATTCGATGCACAACTTCCTGCTTCGCTACTATCTGGCCGAAGCAGGACTGAATCCCGACACCGACGTGCAACTGCGGGTGGTTCCTCCAGCAGAGATGGTGGCCAATCTGCGCGCCGGCAACATCGACGGCTTCCTCGGCCCCGATCCATTCAACCAGCGCGCTGTTTTTGAGGAAGTCGGTTTCATCCATATCCTCACCAAAGACATCTGGAATGGCCACCCCTGCTGCGCCTTCGGCACCAGTACCGAGTTCATCCAGAAGAATCCCAACACATTCGCGGCACTCTACCGCTCTGTGTTGACGGCCGCCGCGATGGCACGCGACCCCAAAAATCGCGAACTGATCGCCAAAGTCATCGCACCGGCCCAGTACCTGAACCAGCCCGAAGCCGTGCTCACGCAAGTGCTGACCGGAAAGTTCGCAGACGGCCTGGGCAACATCAAGAACGTGCCGGACCGCGCTGACTTTGACCCCATGCCCTGGCAATCGATGGCCGTGTGGATGCTCACCCAGATGAAGCGCTGGGGCTACGTCAAGGGCGACGTGAACTACAAGCAGATCGCGGAAAAGGTTTTCCTGATCACGGATGCCAGGAAGTACATGAAGGAACTGGACCAGAAGACTCCGGAAGGCGCCTACCCCAAGTTCACGATCATGGGCAAAGAGTTCGACGCAGCCAAGGCCGACCAGTACGCCAAGGGCTTTGCCATCAGCAAGATGTCGTGAGCATGAGCGACGCGCGGGCTCGCTTCGGGGCTTCCACGCGTTGCCGCCTGCATCGCTTCATCCATCGCCAGGCGCGTCATCTCGCGAGCGCGTGATCCAGCCTTTCGTCTCCCTCCCTACCGATTGACATGAACCCCTTTAGAACCCTTGGCTTTCGAGCCGGCGTCGTCTCGGCCCTGCTGCTGGTGCTCTTCATCGCCGTGTGGTACGCGGCCACTGCTTCGGCGGTCGGACCCGCCGCAACCACGGCGGGGCTCACGGCCGAACAGATCGAGTACCAGAAGATGATGGGCAAGGACCCAGGCGCCAGCAAGGGCTCGGGCTTTCCGACGCCTTTGCAGATGGGGCAGACGTTCGTCAAGCAGCTGAGCGATCCGTTCTATGACCGCGGCCCCAACGAAAAAGGCATCGCCATCCAGTTGGGGCATTCATTGGGTCGCGTCGGGCTCGGCTTTCTGCTGGCCTGCCTCGTCGCCGTGCCGCTTGGTTTCGTGATCGGCATGTCGCCCCTGATGCGCCGCGCACTCGACCCCTTTGTCCAGGTGCTCAAGCCCATCTCACCGCTGGCGTGGATGCCGCTGGCGCTCTACACCATCAAGGACTCGTCGACCTCGGGCATTTTCGTGATTTTCATCTGCTCGGTTTGGCCGATGTTGATCAACACCGCCTTCGGCGTTTCCGCCGTCAAGCGCGAGTGGCTCAACGTCGCCAGCACGCTCGAGGTCAAACCTCTTCGCAAGGCTTTCCAGGTGATTCTTCCTGCCGCCGCGCCCACCATCCTCACCGGCATGCGGATCTCGATGGGCATCGCCTGGCTGGTGATTGTTGCGGCCGAAATGCTGGTCGGCGGCACGGGCATTGGCTATTTCGTGTGGAACGAGTGGAACAATTTATCGCTGACCAACGTCATCTTCGCCATCATCGTGATCGGCGTCACGGGCATGCTGCTCGACCTCATGTTTGCCCGGCTTCAGAAGGCGGTGACCTATGCAGAATGACGCCGCCCGGGACGCCGCTGCAGCGCGGCCGTTCCTGCAAGTCCAGGGTCTGGCCAAGCGCTACCCCGGCACCACCGAACCAGTTTTCGACGCGGTCAACTTCAACATCCATCGAGGTGAGTTCGTCTGCATCATCGGCCACTCGGGTTGTGGCAAGACAACCATCCTGAACGTACTTGCCGGACTCGAAACCGCGAGCGACGGACTGGTCTTCATGGATGGCCGCGAAGTGGCGGGGCCGAGCCTGGAGCGCGGCGTCGTGTTTCAGGGGCACGCGCTGATGCCGTGGCTCAGTGTCCGCAAGAACATCGCCTTTGCCGTACGCTCGAAATGGCCCGACTGGTCGGCCGACCAGGTCGATGCGCAAGTGAAGAAATACGTTGCACTGGTCGGCCTGTCGGGCGCCATCGACAAGAAGCCTTCTGCCCTTTCCGGCGGCATGAAGCAGCGCGTGGGAATCGCCCGCGCCTTTGCGATCGAGCCCAAGATGCTGCTGCTCGACGAGCCTTTCGGCGCACTCGATGCGCTGACGCGCGGCACCATCCAGGACGAGCTCATGAACATCGTGCGCGAGACGCGTCAGACCGTTTTCATGATCACGCATGACGTCGACGAAGCCGTGCTGTTGGCCGACACCATCCTGCTCATGAGCAACGGGCCGCAGGCGCGAATTGCCGAGTCGGTGCGCAACACCATGCCGCGCGACCGCCAGCGCGCCACGCTGCACCACGACCCGGAGTACTACCCGATCCGCAACCATTTGGTGGACTTTTTGGTCACCCGCTCCAAGCATCTTTCGCATGGCAAGGCACCCGAATTTCCGCCTGTTGTGGAACCTGGCCGTGCTGTCGTGCAAGCCGCGTCACCCCTTACGCCTGGCTCACCCGTCACTCTGAAAGCTGTTGCATGACCTTGCCCGATCACGCCCGTCCCCCGCTTCCGCCCTTCACCCGCGAGACCGCTCTGGTGAAGGTACAAAAAGCAGAAGACGCGTGGAACACCTGCGACCCGGACCGTGTTGCGCTGGCCTATACCGAAGACTCGGTCTGGCGCAACCGCGCCGACTTTTTCAGCGGCCGTCCCATGATCCGGGAGTTCCTCCAGCGCAAGTGGGCAAAGGAACTGGACTACCGACTCAAGAAAGAGCTATGGGCTTTCACGGACAACCGCATTTCGGTTCGCTTTGAGTACGAATGGCACGACGACGCCGGCTTCTGGTTTCGCTCTCACGGCAACGAGCAGTGGGAGTTCGACGAGTTCGGGCTGATGCGAAGGCGCGAGGCCAGCATCAACGACGTGCCCATCAAGCAGGCCGACCGCAAGTTTCACTGGCCGCGCCCTGTCGCCCCCTGATCCACCTTACCGCAACCCAGCAGAAAGAAGACGCGAATGAACCGCAACGACATCACCGAAAAGATCATCACAGCCAAGGTCTCCAAAGGCATCAAGTGGGAAGACGTGGCCAAGAAAGTCGGCCTGAGCAAAGAGTGGACAACGGCCGGTTGCCTGGGTCAGATGACATTCGACGACAAGCAGGCCAAAATCATCGGCAAGATTTTTGGGCTGACCACCGAAGAGCAGAAGTGGCTCAAGGTCGTTCCGTACAAGGGCTCGCTGCCCACGCCCGTGCCGACTGACCCGCTCATCTACCGCTGGTACGAGATCGTCAGTGTTTATGGCACCACCATCAAGGAACTGATCCATGAGGAGTTCGGCGACGGCATCATGAGCGCGATCGATTTTTCGATGGACATCGTGCGCCAGCCCGACCCCAAGGGCGACCGCGTGAATGTGGTGCTCTCCGGTAAATTCCTGCCGTACAAAACGTACTGAGCAGCAGCCCCCCGGTTCACGGCTGATCCCAAGGGTTCAGGTCCGGGTCCCCAGGGATACCGACCGCGTCAAGCCGCCAACGGCGCTCCGTGCTGCAAGCGCGGACTTGCCAGGGCAAATGCCTCCAGCGTCTGGCAGTGCGCCACGATGCGGTCGATGGTCGGCGTGCCCTCGACCTCGATCTTGAAGACCGCCATCACAGCGGCCACGCTGGCAAGACAGATGTCGGCGAGGGTGACCTCGTCGCCGTGGCAGTAGCGTCCTGTTCCCGACTCGGCCGCCAATCGCTGTTCGACTGCAGTCAGGCCGGTCGTGAACCAGTGGATCTGCCAGGCCCGCCACGCCGCGTCGTCGAAGCCGCCTGAGGTGCAGAGGTATTTTCGGATGCGTGGCGTGATCAGCGGGTGCGTGTCGCTCGCCAGCATTCCGGCAATCGATCGCACGCGGGCCCGGCCGTGGAGATCGACGGGTAACAGCGGCGGCGATGGCTGGCGCTCTTCCAGAAATTCGAGGATGGCCAGTGACTGCGTGATCGGATCGTGCCCCGCTTCGACCAGCGAGGGGATTCCCCCCAGCGGATTGATCCTGAGATACGCCTCGCTGCGCTGCTCGCCTTTATCGAGGTCGACCACATGCTCTGTAGCATGCAGGCCCTTGAGGCGCAGTGCCACGCGGACGCGGTAAGTGGCCGAGGTGCGCCAGAACGCATACAACTCGAACTCGGCTTTTTGGGACATGGCATGCTTTCAAAAAAGTGACTCAGGACTCGTTGGCTGGCGATCCGTGCCGCTGGCTTTGCGGACGTGGCCCACTGCACCCGCGCAATAACCGAATTCAGTGGAGGGTTAGTGGCAGTGAAGTCGTCTTCACGCGCACCACGCTTGCCCGTCCTTCGTAGGGCAACGGCGCGCGCTCAAGGATTGCAGCGGCAATGGTACGTGCCTGCCGCGCGATGGGTTCGATGAATCGGCTGGCCTGCCCATCGACGGTGATGCAATCGCCCAGTGCATGAATGCCGGGCTCACTGGTTTGAAGCGTCAAGGCGCTGACGGAGATGCCGTTGTGCCATGACAGGCCGGCGCTTTGTGCCAGCCGGCTGGGCGTTGCCAGTCCCGTCGCCGCAATGACTTGGTCGGCGATGAAGGTCTGGCCGCTTTCGGTCGTCACGCGCAATGCTCCGGCCGATTTTTCGATGCTCTTGACAACGAGTCCGCCAAAAAATCGCAGTGGAAGTGCTGCCCACGCGGCAAGCAGCTGGCTGCCTGCCCGCTCGGCTTTCCAGCGTGAGAGTGGTTCGGCCTGCGTATCGAGCAGTGTCACCACGTGGCCTCCGAGCGCCAGATCATTCGCAAGCTCGCTGCCGACAAGCCCCGCGCCGACGATGACGACGCGCTTGCTGCCGGACAGCGAGGCTTCGCCAAGTGCCGCGCGCAACTGCAGGTACATACCCAGGTGATTGACACGCCAGCACAGGTTAGCCGGCAAGGACGGGGGCAACGCGGGTCGTGCGCCATGCGCCAGCACCAGCCGCGAATAGGGTAGCGTGCCGCGCGTGGTGCGCAGGCTCTGGCTGACCTTGTCGATGGACACGGCGTGGGTATGCGCGAAAAGCCGCACGTTCAACCTGGCTGCCGCGTCCGTTCCGTTTTCGCGCACCAGCTGAGCGGGCGTGAGCTGGCGCACCACGGCAACCGACAGCAACGGCTTGTCGTAAACGTCACCCGCGCAGGAGGTCACCAACGTGATGGGGAGCTTGGCGTCTTCGCTGCGAAGCGCCTCTGCGACTTGCCAGCCCGCGCGTCCAGCGCCGACGATGACGACACCCGGCGTTTGCCTTGCGACCGGCACATGGACACTGCCTTGCATCTGTGCCCGCAAGGCATCCAGGCCAGGCGGTGTGTAGGGGGTGAAGTCGGCCTTCGTCACGCCGCACAAGGGGCATGACCAATCGTCGGGAATATCGGCAAAGCGTGTGCCGGGTGCAAGTCCGCCATCCGGGTCGCCGTCGGCTTCGTGGTAGACGTAGCCGCAGGCGTCGCAAATGAAACTGCGCCAGCCTGCAGCGTCTTGCGGCGCGCTCACGCAGGGGTTTCCTCGGTGCTCAGCCGATCGATTTCCTTGCGCAGGTGTTTGATCGCCGGCGTGACGATGGCCACGAAATGCGACTCACGCACGCGCCGCTGCACGTCGGAGCTGAGCAGGTAGCCCCGCGCGCCTTGATGCATGAGGGCCGACTGTGCGGTACGCAGGCAAAGTTCAGCGGCATGCGCGCGTGTGTCGAGCACGTCGATAAGAAACTCGGTCGACTCCGAAAACGGCGTGGCCGCCACGGTCATGATGCGCGCGGTGAGTGCGTCGAGCTCGGACTGAAGCGCGTCTGGGCGATCGTCCAGAAATTGGTTGACATGGCCGAGCTGCGCTTCAACGGCCCACATCGAATCGATGGCGCCCTGTGCCACCCCAAGCGCCCAGCCGCACTGGAGCATGATGAACGCCGCGCGAATGCGGCCTATCAGCGGCTTGGCGGTGCTGGCGATGACATCGTCGGCCCCCACAAAAAGATCTGTCAGGCGCAGTCCGTAGGTACCCGTGCCCTCCATGGCCGAAAAGCTCGGGCAATTGCGCAACTCGACGCCAGGCGCATCGCAGCGCAGCATGAACATGACTTCGCGCGATGACACACCCGAGGCGTCCACCACCGCCGCAATCGCGCCGCAATAGTGGTCGGCCCCCAGATTGCTCACCCAGGGAAGGCTACCGCTGATGCGATAACCGCCGTCGACCGGCGTAGCGTGCAGCAGCAGGCTTTCTATCTTGGCGTAGCTCTTCATGGGGTTGGACAGGGCGGTGCCGCCCAGGCGCTCGCCGCTGGCATGCTGACGCAGCACCTCGCCCATCAAGGCCGGATTGCCGGATTGCTCCATGTAGAGCCCACAAACCGCTTGGCACCACACCATGAACCCGGTGGCGCCGCACACCCGCGCGACCTCCGCCATGGCGCGAATAGCCAAGCCGTAATCGCCCCTGCCATGCGGCGGGGCAAGATGCGCACTCATGCCACCCGCAGCGCACAGGCTTCGCAGCACGGCCTCGGGATAAAGCCCTCGATCGATCGCTTCGGCTTGCGCTTTGAGCGGCCCCTCCGCAATTTCGCGTACGGCGGCCAACATCGACTCATGCGATTGCGGGGCATCCATATTGCGCTGGCTTGCAGGCAGATCGGCAATGTTCATCGCGTGCCTTTTCAGTCCGACAGACTTATATCGAACGCGATGGGGTTGCGCATGCTGTTGGCCACCGGAGAGTAGTAATTGGCATGCCGGACGATCTCGTCAAGTTCTTCGCGCGTCGCGTCTCCCTCCACTACCACCTTGACCCGGATGGCCTGAAAACCCATTTGCGGAGGCTCCTTGTCCAGCGCACCGCCCGCGCCCCAGGCAGCGGAGTTGCCGATGTCTCCTTCCATGAAAATCTCCAGTTTGCTGAGCTTGACCTGTCGGTAGGTGGCAACGGCGGTGATGCCAACCGCAAGGCATCCGCCAAGGCCGGACAGCACGATTTCTCCGGGTGCGGGCGCAGTGTCCTGGCCGAACAGATGCAGCGGTTCGTCGACCACTACCGGGTTGTGGTTGCCCACCTGGCTAAGCGAACGGTATTGGCCTTCCATGACCGTGTGAACTTTGTTGGTGCCGCGCGATGTGGGGTTGTTGCGGCCTTTATCGGCAAAGGCGAGCAGGCCGTCGCGGTCGATCGGGCGCAGGTAACTGGTGGCAGTCTTCAAAGTGGTCACGGGAGGGGCGGTGTCAATGACGGACATGTGGAGTGGCTTTCAAAAGAAGGCCGCAGGGAGCGCGGCCCGGGAAGGTTGTGCAAAAAACTCAGGCGCGGGCGACCGTAGGCAGGCCGGTTTCAATAGGCAGGGCCGGATCACGCGACCACTCGTTCCACGAGCCGAAGTACATGCGGACATCCTTGAAACCCGCCTGCTTGAGCGCAAGAAAAGTATTGGACGCGCGAGCACCTTTGAAGCAATACAGGTAGACGGAGTCTTCGGGCTGGATGCCGGCGGTGGCGCATTCGGCGCGCACCTCGTCTGGCGATTTGAAAACCGGCCCCTGAGCTGAAGGCTTCATGAATCGATACCACTCCAGCCATTTGGCGCCAGGCAGGCGGCCCTTGCGCGGGGCGAAGTCCTTGCCGTAGGGAGAAGAGCTGTCGCCGATCCACTCGTCCACGTCCCGCACGTCCATGAGGACGGTGTCGGTTCCCAGTACCGCCTTGACGTCATCAAGCGTGACCATGACGTCGGCCATGAGCAGATCCATGGGGAACGTAGCAGCAACCGGGCTGGGCATTTCGGTGGAGACAGCCAACCCAGCGGCTTTCCACGCCGAGAAACCACCGTTGAGCACCCGTACCTTGGGATAGCCCAGCCAGGTCAGGAGGTAATAGCCGCGGCAGGACTGGCCATAGCCGCTGTTCATCGCATCCTCATAGAAAACGGCCGTTTCCTTGCCCGACAGGCCTACTGCGCCGAGCTGTGTGGCAAAGCTGTCCTTGAGCGCTTTCAGGCCTTCGGGCGTTGACGTCGCAAGGTAAGTGAAAATTTCGCGGAGGTTGACTGCGCCATCGATATGACCGGCCGCATAGGTGTCGGCGTCGCGGGTGTCGATGATGACGACAGGCTCGATGGCTTGCAGCGCGATGAGCTGCTCGGGCGAGATCAGGACGGGGAATTCGGTTGCGTTGGCCATGGGTTCCTCGGGGGTTGAAAGTTGCTGCGACGAAACCTTATTGCAACGCCTGTGCCACCTTTTCCCATTCCCTTCAACTTTTCATAGAAGCGTTAAAAGCCGCTTGAATAAACGACGCTGCGCTAGCGTATTTATAGCAAACCACGGAATGTCTGACGCCCTCACCCCAGACGCCAAGGCAGCTTTCGACACTGCGTAGACAAATTGTCGACACAGTGTCGGCTCGCGGGCGCTACAGCAGGCCAGCCTTGCGAAGCCGGTAGCTGAACTGGCGCACGGTCAGGCCCAGGCTTTGCGCGGCGCGGGATTGATTTCCGCCGCTGGCCTGCATGGCTGCCTGCAAGTCACCCGTGGTGTGCGAACTTGCCGGGCCGTAGTCGCGAACCAGCGGCGCTTGCGGCGACAAGACTGCGGGAATGCTCGCCACGTTGCGTACGTTCGAAGCCAACTCCCGGCGCCCCAGGAAGCGCCCAAGCGCGTCCAGTGAAACCGCCGGCGTTTCCGACAAGAGCACCAGCCGCTCGATCAGGTTGCCCAGCTCCCGGATATTGCCGGGCCAATCGTGCTGGCCGAGGTGGTCGAGCGCGGCGGGTGTGAGGTGAACATTGCGCTCGTGCGCCTGGTTGGCTCGGCTCAGAAAATGCATCGTTAACGGCGCGATGTCCTCGCGCCGCTCCCTTAGCGAAGGCAGTCGAATCGGAATCACGTTAAGGCGGTAATAAAGGTCTTGCCGGAACAGCCCCGCCTGGACGTCGGCCGACAGGTCACGGTGTGTGGCCGCCACCAGCCGCACATCCACCCGCGTCTCGCGTCTTGCGCCAAGCCGCACCAGCGTGCCTTCCTGGAGAGTGCGCAAAAGCTTCGCCTGCATCGCCAGCGGCAGCTCACCGACCTCGTCCAGAAAAAGCGTTCCGCCGTCGGCTTGCTCGAACCAGCCCGGACGCGCGCTGGCTGCACCCGTGAAGGCGCCTTTCTCGTGGCCGAAAAGTTCGGACTCAAAAAGCATTTCTGGAATGGCCGCGCAATTAACCTTGATAAATGGCTTGTCGCGCCGGCCGCTGGCCAGATGAACCGCTCGTGCGAAGAGCTCCTTGCCTGTACCGGATTCACCGAGCAGAAGCACGCTCACGCTAGCTTGCGACACTCGTTCCAGTTCGGCCAGTGCGCGCAGCAGCGGCGGGGAACTGCCGATCAGTCCATAACGCGCCGTCTTGGTTTCCAGCGTTCGCGCCAGCATCGCGTTGCGATCCTGCAGACGCCGGGTCTGCTCGTCCACCAATTGCGCCAGTTGCAGCAGCTGTCCGGCCAATGTGGCCAGCACACGCAGCAATGCGAGGTCGTCATTGAGGTGGCGCTGGCGGCTGCGAATGCGGTGGCAGGCAAGCACGCCAATGGGTCGCCCATTGACGAGCACCGGCAGCGCGAGAAAGGCCACCGTTTCGGGCGGCAACTGCGCTCGCTCGACAGCACGAAACAGGAATTTCGGCTCGCGGTCGATGTCCTGGACGATCAGGGGCTGGCCCGTGGCCAGCACGCAGCCGGTGATGCCTTCACCCCACGCGTAGCGGCCGCGTTCGATCTCCACGCGTGTCAGGCCGTAGGCGTGGCGAATCGACGCCGAGGGCGTATCAGGCTGACTCGAGCCCTCGGCGGCCGAGGAATCGGCGAGCACCAGCCGCCCCCGGTTCAAGCCAACCAGCTCGCTCATCAGGTGCAGCATTTCCCGAAATACCAGCTCGGGCGCAATGCTGCGGCCCACCAGCCGCATGACTTCATGCAGCAGCAGCAGTTCCTGGGCGTGCCAGTCATAGGCTGCGATGTGGGAGGTTTCCGGGCGCGTGGGCATGCAATTGCCGCGCAAGTTTCGGGCCGAGCGTTAAGGCCGCCATGCCGAAGGGCAAAATGCGGCGATGAATTCATTGCAAGGCATTCGCATACTCGACCTGTCCCGCGTGCTGGCCGGGCCGTGGTGCACACAAACGCTGGCAGACCTCGGCGCCGACGTCATCAAGATAGAGCGCCCCGGCACCGGGGACGATACGCGCACCTGGGGCCCCCCTTTTCTCAAGGATGACCAGGGCGGCGAAAGCGAGGCGGCCTACTACCTTGGCACCAACCGCAACAAGCGGTCCGTCACCTGCGACATAGCGCAGCCGGAGGGACAGGCCCTGGTGCGGGAACTGGCCGCGCATTGCCAGGTGTTTGTCGAGAATTTCAAGGTCGGCGACATGGCCCGCTACGGGCTGGACTATGCCGCGCTCAAAGCGCTCAACCCGGCGTTGGTCTACTGCTCGGTCACGGGGTTTGGCCAGACGGGGCCATACGCCGAGCGTGCTGGCTACGACTACGCCATACAGGGCATGGGCGGGCTCATGAGCGTTACGGGCGAGCGTGACGACCTTGGCGGCGGCCCCCAAAAGGTCGGCGTGGCGGTGGCCGATCTCATGACCGGCATGTACGCCACGGTGGGCATTTTGGCGGCGCTGCGCCACGCCGAGCGAACTGGCGAAGGCCAGCACATCGACATGGCGCTGCTGGACACCCAGGTCGCCATGCTGGCCAACCTGGGCGCCAACTACCTCGTCAGCGGCACGGCACCGGGCCGGGCGGGCAACGCACACCAGAACATCGTGCCTTACCAGGTTTTTGAAACTGCACCCTCTGCCGACGGCCACAAGGACCACCTGATACTCGCGGTTGGCAACGACCAGCAATACGCCAAGTTCTGCAAGGTCGCCAACATCCCCGAACTCGCCGAAAACGCCCTCTTCGCCAAGAACCGCGACCGCGTCCTCAACCGCGCAACGCTGGTGCCCATCCTCGAAGCGGTCATGCGCACCCGCACCAAAGCCGACTGGCTATCTTCCCTCGAAGCCGCCAAGGTTCCCTGCGGCGCCATAAACAACCTGGCCGAGGTTTTCGCCGATCCACAAGTCGAAGCACGCGCGATGGTCACGGCCTGGCAACACCCGGCGAAGGCCAGCCTGCCCCTGGTCGCCAGCCCGCTCAAGCTGAGCGAAACCCCGGTACGCACACCCGGCAACGGCGGCATTCCACCGCCACTCCTTGGCCAGCACACCGCAGAAGTAATGCAGGAGCTGTTGGGCTATTCACCTGAGCGCATCGCCTTGTTGAAAGGCAAAGTGGTGATTTGAAGGTTTGGACGACGGGAACCCAAAGGGTCGTCACCCGAACATTTGATCGTGGCCCTGACTTGGAACACCTCTTCTGAATGGTCTAAGTTCCGTTGGGTCGCGGCTTTCAGCTTTCTACACCCCACTCATCTAGCGGCGCGCACGTCGCATGTGGCGAGATCGGCCTGAGATATAAGCCGCGCCAGCTGCACGCTCGCAGCGGTCGCTTCGAACCTTGATCATGGCTTCGCGACCTCTCAACCGCTGCGAGATTTGAGCAGCAAATCGAAGCCTTCCGCGAGGCTCATCCGCAGACCCCCGCATCCTCACCCGAGTTTCGCTTGCCTCGTATGAACCCCCCGCCACGCTCTGGCTGCGGGCGCAATGGGTCGGCCCTTCATTTGGCTCCGCGTTCAGAACGCTTCGGGTGATGCGCAGCTGTGTTTAGTACCTAGTCCCGCCCGCGCGACGGTCACCGCGCGCGCGACAAGCGGTCTCTTTAAGCCGCAGTAAATTGATACGATAGTGTTACTTTATTTGGCAATTTCGGATCGCATTTCTCCATTTATTACCCTCTTGGTATTGCTTGTCTGCCATCCGTCGTGCTTTGAACCCTTGAATTGAAGCTGTCAGTCTTGAGCTCTACCCTGTCCCCCGCCGCAAGCTCCTGCTCCCAGTCCACGGGCAACCTCGCTCCACGCCTTGATGAGGGCCATCGAAAAACGCTGGCTCATGACAGAAAAACCAAACCGGACGCACAGGCTTAAGCATGCAAGGCGATCAGACCCGCGCATTGCATGAACTGATGGCTGCAAGACTTGCACCGGTTGCGGTGAGCTGGCTAATGGCTGCCTCACTTATTTTCGCAATGTTCAGCGCGTTCGCTTTGTTCACTTCGACCCTGCTGCTGACAGTGAACTATGAGGCCTACGCAGTGTCGAGCTCCGGCGCTGTGTCCAGGCTGGCGCCCTTACCGGACGGGCTTGGCTCAACCACGGCAAAGCTCAACGCTTCCAAACTGGACAAGCGCCCGTGACCGACAAAGAGCTGATCCCGAAATATCTGAGGGTGATTACCGCCTTGGCGACCGGATCCTTTTGCCTGGTGGTTGCCCTGCTCATCCAGTCATGGTTCCTGTTCAGCAAAAAGGTTTCCGTTTTTGCCGTGAACGATGCCGGCGTGGTGATTCCGCTTGTGCCACTGGACCAACCCTTCCTGAACGACAGCCGCATTGCGGGATTCGTCGAGGAGTGTCTGCGGACGTCTTTTTCTCATGACTTCGAAAACTATCGAATGAGCATGGCGAACGCGAAGGCTTGCTACACGCCAGGCGGCGCAGAGCTTTTTGAGGGGGCCATGCGACAACTGCTCACCGACATCACCACCAAGAACCTGGTACTCAGCGCAGCCTTCGAGCCCACGGTTGTGACCAAGGTCTACAAGATTTCAGGCGTGGTTTATTGGGAAACACAAACACCCATGACCCTGTACCGACGCGGAACCCGGGAAGCACTAGCTCCCCAGAAATACCGCGTCGAGTCTGTCGTACGTCGCGTTTCGCTGGACGAGCACGTCAGAGGCATCAGCTTGAAGACCATCAATCTAAAGCCCGCCAGCTAGCAAGCAGCTGCAAAAACATCAAATGTCGAACCAACCTCTTTTTGACCCGCTTCTCTACGGCACTGCGTTCGAGAACATCGATGAACGGCAGGCACTGGGCAAGTGCGAAAGCCACATGGACGCCCTTGCGCTGGCGTATCCCGACTGGTATGCCCTCTACGACATCACTATGCCTGACTCGGCGTCTCGCGCGGAGGTGGTCGAACTGCTAAGCACGGCCCCCAACGATTTCGCGTTGGCTCTCATGTATGGCAAATACACCATGCGCCTGGAAATTGCAGCGATCACCGGTCGGGAGTTTTCATGACGGTGCCGGGCATGGCGCGCGCATTTTTACTTGTGCTGACTGCCCCCACCTGGAGTCTTGCACAGGCTCAATACGTCCCCGTACCCGCCGCGAAGGCTACTCCGGGCTACGTAACGGACCCCGGCTCAGGACGCTCGGCTTCAGCGCCCGCTTCGCGCTTGGAACCAATGCCCTCTCCATTGCCCGGGCCGAACCGCGTGACCGAGGCCCTCGATCAGACTGCGCCTTTGACTCCCAAAGAAATACGGGAGTTGCTCGAGCAGCTTTACAGACGCCAACAGGCAAGCACCGAAAACGTCACAGGCCGCGCGCCAGCCAGGCCTGTGACCAGCATGGAGACCCTGGATCTGTCCCCCGGATCAGCGCCGCCGGTCGTGCGCGTTGCGCTTGGCCAAGGCACGGTCATCAGCTTTTCCGACGCGGCAGGTCGCCCATGGGAAATCGTGGACAACCTCAACTTCAACGACGAAGCCTATGCCACAAAGCTCATCGGTCCGCACCTTTACAGCGTCGCGTTCAAGCGAGCGGTTCCGGCCAACATCACGGTGGTCCTGAAGGGGCTTCCACGCCCCATCGTGATCACGGCTCTGCCCGCAACGGATGAAGCCGATTACCTGAAGGAATTCACCGTCCCGAGGTTTATCGATGGGGTCGCGCCCGCAGCGGCAACGGCCTCATCTCGAGGCGGCGCATTGCCTTTAATGCACCAGAACTGCTGGACTATCTTTACCGCACACCTTCCAAAGATGCGCGGGCGCTCCGGGCGAGCGGCATGCCAGGCGTGATGGCATGGCAGATATCAGAGACGCAAATGGTGATCCGCGCAGCGGGTCTTGTGGTCCTGCCGGCGTGGACTCGCCGCCATGTGAGCACGGACGGAGCAGCTGTTTATGAAGTGCCTCTCAGCCCTTTGGTATCGATCACACAGGATGGCGCGATCCACCAGGTCCGGATAGAAGGTTACAACGTGCCATCGACGGCAGTGATGAAGTAAGGCCGTAATGCGAGCAGATCAGATCGTGGATGTGCAACCTGAAGTCACGGGCAACCTGGAGCAAAACTCTCGTCCGAGGGAATTCGACAAGGGCTTTACGCGCAATCTGAAGCTTCTGGGACTTGTACTTGCCGTGGCGGTAGCGGGCGTTGGCTGGTCTGTTTACCGGACGTCGGCCTCCCCCGCCGATTCAGCCAACGCTCGTGAAGCGTCCATGGCCATTCCGGGCGCACTCATTACGGCCGGAAAACCTTCCGTACCCACAGCTGCCGACATTGATCGAATCAGCCGCGTGGCAACACGTGCCAGCGACCTGGCAAGCAAACAGGGCGGCACTTTCATTCCTTCAGACCTTCCCCTCGTTTCCGAGGCCGTTGCTCCACCTTTGGCGACCCCTGGTCCCGGACCCGGCTATCGGTACAACGTGGGCGACGCTGGCCCACAACTCGACCCAGCCTACAGCGCTCGCGTCGAGAAAGGTCTGGAGCGCCAGCTGGAGCGGATGGTGGGATCGCTGGCCGCTCCCGGTACCGCCTCGGCTCCCGCCTATAAGGTCGACCAGGCTGCCGCACCCAATACCCCTGCAGTTCAGCCTTCCTCGCCTGCCGCCCCCGCCTCCGCCGTGGCGGCCAATGCGGCGAAACCGCTGATTCCCGGCCTGCATATCGCAGTGGCAGAACTGATGTCTGTAGTAGACACCGCCAAGACAGGCTACGCGTCAGCGCGGGTCGCCTCCGGCCCCGCCTCGGGGGCCCTGCTTTTTGGATCGGCTGTGGTGGTCAACGAGGCCGGCCTGAGCGTGACGTTCAATCGCATGAGCCTCAACGGCAAGGCTTATTCGATCAGCGCCATCGCGTTGGATCAGCAGACGTCCTCGAACGCCATGAGCGCGGCGATTGATCGCCAGTTGTTCACGCGCTATGTCTTGCCGATATTCGGCGCCACCGCCAAGGCCTATTTCGATGCGCTTGCCCGCCCGGGTTCATCGATTGTCACAACACCGGTCGACGGCGTGGCGCAGGTCGTCAGCCCTGAAGCTACTGCCCGGCAAGCCGCTGCAGCCGGAGCAGGTGCAGGGCTCAGCAAGGCGGCAGAGTCATTGCAGCCCAAGGGAGGGGTCACTGCGTACATGCCAGAGCGCGCCGCTATCGGAATACTTTTCCTTGAACCGGTTGCGCCGTAAGGAGCCGATGGTGGAGTCCGAAAAACCAGCATTTGCGCGGAACGACTGGGCCACTGCCAACGCCGCCGGCGTGGAGCAGCTTTCTGCCTTTGATGATCCGGCCCCGCATATGTATCGCGACATAGAGCACGAACCGCTGGCCGAGAGTGACGAGAGCCCTCTTGCGCCGGCAGAATCGCAAGGCGCTTCGCGCAAGCCCAATATCTTCATTCTCGGCAGCGCGTTATTGCTGCTGCTGTGCACGGTTGCGGTTGCGGCATACATGGCACAGGTGAAGTTCAAGGCTCGCTCCGCTCGTACCGAGGAATCGCTGCTCAGCCAAGGATCCATCGCACCCTTCGTGACCGCAAGTTCGTCTGTATCCGCAAACACGGAGGGCGCCGCGGCAGCGCCGGATCCCTTGGCTGCCCCAAGCGATTCTTCGAGCGCCCCCCTGGCTTCCGGCGCGCGCACCGTCGAGGTAGTAGCCAATCCGCAAACAACCGAAATCAAGAACGAGTCACCTACGAATTCAATTCCCGTGGGGGGCACACCATCTGCTCGCTCTGGCAAGGCGTCCGATCCCCCTCGCGAGAGTCGCGCGAGGGCAACGCCGGCTCACGCGCGCTTCGGTGGAGCGCAGCGTCCACTTCAACCAGGGCACGCAAGCACCGGGAAGCACAAACACCAAAGTTCCGCCAAACCCAACAGCACACGCCTGTTGCCTTCAATTCCTGGTTCGACAGATTCCAGCGAGAAGTGGCTGCTCCCTGAAAGCCTGCGGGTGGTCGCTGTTTATCCACTTTCCGGGCCCCACGCCCAAGCGTGGTTGGCCGACAGCCTGGGCAAGACCTTCATCGTGCGCGAGGGCGACCGAATCTTCCAAGGCGTGCAAGTCGGATCGGTGAATGCAGAACGAATGGAGGTGGTAACCACTTCGGGGGTCGTCACCACTCGAGGGCTGCGCCCATGAATTACCAGGAAATAGCGGAGGAGCTTGTTTCGTTCGCGCAAGCAGGCATCGGCTTCGTTTATTGGTTCGCTCTTGCTTGCGGAATATGCCTGACGTTTATGGCTTTGACCACCATCGTCAAAAAAGGCAATGCCGGCGGATTCAACACGGAACCGAGGGCCGGCTGGGGCGCTATCGCAGGGCGTCTGCTGATTGCCTCAGCCCTTGCCACGCTGGCAACGAAGCTCGAGGCGGTCATCGGCACCAATGGTTCCGTTGACGGCGCACGGACTGTGCTGGCTTACGCGCAAGGTCAATCAAGCCAGTCAGCAGTCGCGCGAGCCATATGGGCGGCGATATGCACCTGGTGCGTATTCATCGCGACGATCGGGTTTTTTAGAGGCTTCCTCCTGTTGGACAAAGCCTCGCAGGGCATGCAGGACAGCCACGACGCATTTTGGCGAGCGCTCTGGCACATCATTTTCAGCGCGCTCGCGATACAGATTTTCTCCTGACTCTTCTCACAACATTTAAAAAGGATCTGATATGAGCAACGTTCACTTTTGGCTGAGCGCAATGCGCTTGCGGCTGGATATCGTCACGCGGAAGTCCGGCCAATGGTCCCTGCGTATCCATATGGTGGTCCTGCTGGCTTTGGTATCGGCCGTTTCACGCGCCCAGGCCCAGACCCGCGGCGCTGGGGTTACGGGATTCTTCACGGGATGGAAGAGCGCCCTGGGGGCCGCCACTGATCTGATCCTGCTTGGCGGCCTGCTGGCTGGTGTTGCAGGCGTGCTTTACGGCATGGTCATGATGATCAAAAAAGGGCTGGGCCGCGGCGATGACATCGAATGGCGCCAGGTACTTTGGCCGATCATCGGTGGCGGCCTTGCGACCATCATCCTGTTTGTGATTCAGTCGGTGGTCGAAGAGTCGGGCGCAAGCCGCAGCGATATGGGGCGGACGTTTTAATCCCTGCCTCCAGGTTGGCTCCGCGCGGGGAGGCACTGCCTCGAAATCAACAGTATCTCCTCTACAAGGAACAACCTGCTGTTGCTCGCACTGACCCGCAGCGCCTTGTCCACTGCTTGCCGACTTCCCCGCTTAGCGGCGCCTTGACTGATCTTTCCGGCCGTCCGAAGGCAATCTCGCGCGCTGCGTTTTGCAGCTGACTCCGGAGACCCCGTGCGAACTCTCGAAAAATTTGTCTATTGGCTTTCCAGCTACGCCACGGGCGCGGACGTGGACGCGGTATGCGCGCTCGACGGACCCGTGCATAGTGAAGAGGGGGCGGAGCCATGCGTCATCGCGCAGACCAACGGAGATCTGATCAGTGTGATCGATGTTCGCGGCGCGAGAAAGTTTATCGGCAAGCACGATTACGGGCTGATGACAGCCAACATTGCGAAATCCCTGGAGAAGCTCTTTCGGGCAGGGTCAGGGTCGCAGCACTCCTTTTCAATCGGCTTTCGAAGTGACCCTGACCATGCCGAGGCAGCGATCGCACGCATCATGGCCCCGCAAATGTCCACGGCGCAGGCACTGGACATCAGGAATGTGCGCATGCTCATCGATCGCCGGGCCAAACTTGCCAGCGTGTGTACCGACGAGTCCGTCTATCTCGTCGTGCGCACGAATGCCAGAGATCTCCAGCCCCACGAACGAAAGTCGCAAGCACAGGAGCGCCAACGCTTATCCACGCAGTCACGAAACGCAGCGGGGAAAGCGGGCTTGGATTTCCGGTTGGCTCAGGGCGTGGGCGTGCCGATGGGGGCGCTTCTTCCCAAACATCAGGCCGCTGTCGGCTCGCTCGTAGACGATCTCTCACGCGATCTCAAGAGCCACGGCGCGCAGCTACTCGTCAAGGTACTCGGCTGCCACGAAGCAGTAGCAGCCATCCGCAAACATCTGGATGCGAGCATGCTCGCATCGTCTTGGCGGCCCCGACTGATGGGGGACAGGGCGGCAGCCGCTGGATCGGCGGCGAATCCGGTTGGACATGATGCTTCACATCTGCTGCCGAGACGCTTGTCCAGGCAGATGCTGACCGGCCCTGTGACTGACCATTTCAGCGGGCGGGAGCTGGCCTGCCATGCCGGGCGCTGGTATGCGTCTGTCGTGCTCGAGATCGTGCCAGAGTCCGGTAGCGAGCCCTTTGACAACCTGGCTTCGCGCATCGGCCGAAACTTCCCGTGGCGCGCTTCCTTCGAGGTGCAACCCAACGGCAACAATGCGCGTCAGCTCGAGCGCCTGCTGTCCTCCATTCTCGGCGCTGTCGGCGATTACAACCAGGCTATCCGCAAGGCCTTCAATCACCTCAGGGAGTTGTCCAGCGAGGGGGTCTATGTGGGAACCTTGCGTCTGGTGGTAACCACCTGGGCTGATACGCGCGAGAAGGCTTCGGTCAATCTGTCGACCCTTTCATCAAGCATCGAAAGCTGGGGTGCTGCCGGATGCACCAATCAGACCGGCGAGCCGGGCCGTGCGATGCTTGCTTCAGCGTCTGGTTTCTGCACGGTTTCGCCAGCGCCGTTCCTGCCCGTCCCGATTCCGGATATTGCCAACATGCTGCCCATCGGGCGGCCAGCTTCCCTTTGGAACCGCGGCCAGATCGTGTTCACCACCAATGAGGGCCGACCCTATCCGGTGGAGTTTGGCTCCAGCTTGCAGAACTACTGGGCGACCATAGGATTTGCTCCGACAGGATCAGGTAAATCGTTCACCCTGAACGTGCTTAACAGCGGACTGTTGCTCGCACCCGGCGCAAAAGAGGTTCCACCGATCACGCTGGTCGATGTAGGCAAATCGGGAGCGCTGGTGATGGACTGGTTTCGGGCCGTCCTGCCGGAGAATTTGCGAGAGCAGGTGCTCGCCATCACGATCCGCAACACGCAAGACTATTGCGTCAATCCCTTCGACACCCAGCACGGGTTCGATGCGGCCCTCCCGTCCGATATTGACTTCCTGACTGCGGTGATGGGCACGATCTCGCCAGGTTGTGGTTGCGAAGCTGAAAAGTTTTTCGAACGGGTAGCGCGCGTGGCGTTCGAGAAGTTCTCACGGAGCTCCCCCGACTCCAAACTCTGGCAAAGCGCCTTCGACGCTAAGGTTGCGAACAAGCTCGAGGTGATGGGCTTTGCCGTTACGCCGGGGACACGAGTCTGGTCCGTGGTCGATGCGCTGTTCGACGCAGGCCACCTGGAAGAGTCGCAAAGTGCCCAGCGATATGCCATGCCCACCATGGCTGACATACCCAAGATTGCAGCCGACTCGAGAGTGGCCAACGTTTACGGCGGCGCATTGCACAACGGCGAGCGGATCATCGACATTTTTACCAGAAACGTCGTGGCATCACTCGACAGCTACGTATTGCTGAGCAGCTACACCAGGTTCAACATTGGCGCTGCACGCGCTGTGGCCATAGACCTGCAGGATGTGGTGGGTTCGATGTCCAGCGAGGAGGGCCGTCGGCGGTCCGGGCTGATGTTTCTTCTGGCGCGACGCATTGGTGCTCGGAATTATTTTCTCAAGTGGGATGAGATCGAGAAGCTTTGTCCTGCGCGTTATGCGCACTACCAGGAGCGCCGAGTAGCCAAGCTGTGGGAGACCATCAAGTTCCTACAGTACGACGAAGCGCATTACTTCAGCAACGTCGAGGCAGTCACCCATCTCGTGCAAAGCGATCTGCGAACAGGTCGGAAGTTCAACCTTGTCACTGCCATGTTCTCGCAGCTGATGGAGGACTTCAGCCCGGCACTGATCGAGAACACCTACATATTCTTCATCATGGGTCTTGGCGATTCGTCTCCCGCCGCTGTGAGGGAAAGGTTTGCGTTGTCCGACGATGAGATGTCGGCAATCTCGCGTTATTGCATACGGCCGGGAACGATGTTTGCACGCTTCAAGACACGCGCAGGCACTCTTTCTCAAATCCTGCACCTGCCCGCGAGTGCCTACGAACAATGGGCATTCACGACCCAAGGCAAAGACCAGACCCTGAGGGCAGCTCTCGCCCGCCGCATGGGGTACGCGAGAGTTCTGGATGTGATGGCTGACCTTTTTCCAAACGGCTCAGCAGAGGCCTACCTCCGCCGGCTGCTGGCCGAGCGCGCGGACGCGCGCGAGGATGACGAGGCCCTGGCCGACTTCGCAGCGCAACGGATCGTCGAGCAACTCGACGCCTCCTCCCGCAAATTGAGCACCCGACCAGCGGAGTAGAAGTACGGGTGTAGTTGTGCAAGAATTTGCATATACAGTTAAATTCGTAAATTACTAAGGTGTTGAACGCAGCGGCACTCTCTGCATGACCACCCTGCCGAGCGCAAAAGGGGAGTAAGGCAAGAAATGAATATGTCGCAACGCGACTTTCTCGAAATGCGGTCCCTGATCCGTTGGGCTGGCATTGGCGTCTTGCCATCTTCGGAGCGCGTGCAAGCCGCTTGCAGGGTGCTTGCCTTCGAAGAAGAGTCTGCCGAGCTGGAGGTGAGCCACCGTCTGCTGTCCACGGTACTTGGCGGATCCATCCCAGCTATTTCCGAATGCCGCCGCGCCGAAGCTGAATTGTCGCGGCTCGAGCAAAACCCCGATGAAGATGACTACCAACCAAGGAATGGAGAACCACATGGCTGATTTGAAGCTACCAACTGCAGACGAGACCCATGCGATGCCTTCGCTCACAACCGCGGAACGCCTCCTGCAGTCCGCATCCGGCCTGACGGGAACCGCCAAAACGCTTTTCAGATTGCTATTTATCGAAGGCAACTCCGAGCAGGTTGCTCAGGCGAAGCTCGACCTGACGCCCGAGCAGTTTGCGCTCGAGCTCCAGAAGCTGCTTCGCTCGCTCATGTTCACGAGCCAATAGTCGCGCCACCTCTGAAGGAACGAACATGAATCACGTCACACCGGATCTGGACGACCGCGAAATGAGCTTTTTCAAGGAGGAGGGCGCGCGCAAGCTGCTCATGTACATGTTCAAGCAATCTCTCCAGGACCTTGCCGACCATGTCGGCAAGCCACCACCGCAAGATCCAGGTTTGCGCGCCAGCATGAACTGGCCCGCGAGCGCGGATGGCCGCGAATGCCTGTCCTTGCTTATCCCAGGGGCACATCCGCAGCGCGTGGTCGAGAAGATTTACGCCGATCCCGCTGCCGTCTTGCGCGCTGTCGAGTCCGTAGAGCTCCAAGCCTTGATGGACGATCTGGAAGGTGCGCAGGACAACGTGGATTCAGACGCCGAAGACTTGGTCGCCCTCTCGTCGCACACACCCTGAGCAAGCCAGCGGATTCGGGGTTTGGTGACGTATGCGAAACCCACCGTCCCTGCGTCTTTCGATTCAACGCCACCTTGGAAGGCCTCCCGGCCCCGTACGACCCGGCCCCATACGAGTAAGCCGCAAGGCGGGGCCAGTCGGCGCTAAAAAAGCCAGTCCCGGTCATCGTGCGGGTGACGCGTTCGAGACTGTGGAGCGATCAAAAGGACTTCGACCAAGCATGCACAGCGCTTCCGAATTGCTCCGCTCCCGAGCGGCGATGCTCAGCCTATTTTTGCTGGTCATGTGCGGCTCGAACGGCGCAATCGCCCAGCAGATCGACCCGGCGTGCGCGGATGTACAGAACGCCGCGAATGCCGCTGGTGCGCGCGAATCACGCCGCGTTACCGATGCGCAGGCCAGCATCGCCTCCGACATCCAGCGATCGCAGCAATGCGGCCAGCAAATCATTGACTCGATCAATCGCTCGATCCCGACCTTCGGTGGCGCGCTGGTCGATTCGGTAGCCGCAAGCATCAGCAAAAACCTCGCAAGCAAGGCGTGCCAGCTGATCGAGCGCACGCAATCTCAAATTGGCACACAGATCGCTAAGGTTCAGCTGCCTTCGCCACCCGGAATCATCCAGCAACCCGCTGCCAAGGAAGCACCGAGCACTTCCCCAGCCGCGGCGACGAGCGTGTGGTCCCGGCTGTCCAATCTTTTCTAGAAGACGACATGACAACCGGAATTCGCGGCGCGATGCGACTTGCTCTACTGACGCTTGGCGCTGCCTTCTCACCGCTCGCCACCCATGCGGTCGTGTATACCTGCGTCAACTGCGCCACCTCTATCCAGGCGGCTCAAATACTCGCCGCGATCCAGCTGGCGCGTCAAAGCAATGTGGATGCGATTCAGGGCGCGTCTTCGGCGGGGAGCACCGCAACCATGGAAGCGGCGCGCGTCGTTGCGGAAGCCAACGCCAAGACGGCAGGGGTGATTGAAACCACGCGGATCGAGTCGCGCTACGAGCTGCTCGACCCGTGTAGCGTGACGGCGGTGGCCAAGGGCGGTTCCGAAGCACAACGGACGCGGCCGCACGGGTCAGGTCGTGGTGGTGGCGGTGGAGGCAACGGCGGCACGCCCACGCCTACCCAGGGCTCAACCAAGGACATGAAAAGGGCGCTGGAGATTGCTGCAGGCGAAAGGCCTGCGCCGCCACCTGAGGTCATCGCAGCTTTGGCAGCATCTGGGGCGTGCGGCAGTTTCGTCAGCGGAGGCACGCGCGAGCAGATGTGCAAGGATGCCGGCTTTTCGCTCGAACTCAAGAGCGGCTTTCCGAACGCCGATGTCCGGGCCGAAACCCTTTTCGACGGGCCGCAAACCGCCACCGATATGGCCTCCGGGACACGCCGGAAACTCACCATCACGCCGGGCAATAGCAGTGAGAAGATGGCCGTCAACGCTTTTCTGCGCAACCTGGAGACACCGCTGGACTTTCGTGCACTCGAGGCCCGTGAGCTCAAAAGTGACGCAGGGCGAAACTACATGGCGCTGCGCGACTCCTATGAAGCTGCGATGTCTCTAGCCAGCAAGCCCATGCGCGATCAGGAGGCGATGATGACCGCCAACCCTGCGACCCGGCCGATCCTGGCTCAACTGCTGAAGGGCGCCGACAGCGCCTATGTTCGCGACTACCTGATCAAGGCTTACCCAAGGTGGGATAAGGACGGAATCAGCTTCGCCGAGTTGCTCAATCTGGAGACGGCACGCCGCTACCACAACGAGCGTTGGCATGAGCGTATGGCAGCGGCCAATGAGAAGCAACTTCTCCACGAGCAGGTGCAACTTCAGGCCCTGAACATCTGGGTGCTGAGCAGCCTTGCTGAACGCATGCAACAGCTCAACGCGGTGCAAGGCAATACTGCGGCCGCCGTCATCCGCCAGGAGAAAATGCCAGGCTTGCTGGCGGCTCACAAGGCTGCACAGCGCTAAGCCGTCAGCGTGAGCACATGCTATTAAGGTCTTTCGCAAGGGGCTATCGATTGCTCGCGGCAAACGCTCTGACGACTCGCGCCCGCGCTCCACTATGCGACTCGGCGACTAGCTAACCGCACGAGGGCCTCGCCTGCCCATTGAAGACAAACGCCATCGGTCTATCAGTTGCGCCTACGGGGCCGCTTCTCCGCCGGCGGCGTGTACATGTAGTCTGCAATGGCCTCGGTCAGCCGGGCCGCTTGCTGCACATGGCCGTCCCGGCTGATCATGAGGCTGGTGACGAGTGCCTCCACCGCAAGCAGGGCAGAAACTGAGCTGCTCGACAGCACCGGGTGCGTTGCCGTGGCGAAGAGGCCCTCGTCGGTTACCTGCACGAGTGGCGAGGCCATGGAGTCCGTTAGCGCCAGCGTGAACGCGCCGCGGTCGCGCGCGTACTGCGTGAGGCGAATGGCGTCGTCGGCGTAGCGGGGAAACGAGATGGCAATCAGCATGTCGTCCTTGCCGATGTTCATCAGGCGCCCTGCCGCCACTTCAGTACCGCCGAACTCGACCACGTTGACCAGCTGCGGACAAAACGGCTGCAGGTGCAAGGCCAGCATGGCAGCAAGATGCGCACTCAGGCCAAAGCCCATGGTGTAGACCGTGGGGGCCGCGGCCAGCCGCTCTGCAATGCGCGACAGGCGAGCCGGCTCGAGCCCTTCGGCCGTCGCGCGTACGTTGCCCAGGGTCTGCACCAGGCCCTCTGAAATGACGGAAGGCGCGCCGTCCTGGCGGGAGAGGGCGCCGCGCAGCTTTTCTACCGGCTGGAGCACACTTTGCAAAACCTCGGCCATTTCGACGCGCAGCGCGGCAAAGCCGCTCATGCCGAGGTTGCGGGCAAAGCGGCTGAGGGTGGCCGTTGAAGTCTGGGCCTGGCTTGCAAGTTCCTCGATTCCCGAGGCCGTGGCGCGCACGGGGTTGCGCAACAGAAAGTCGGCTGTTGCCCGGTTCGAAGGGGTCGCCGCCGGATCAGTCAGCACGGCGCGCAAGCGCGCGCCGAGAGGCGACTGGGCAAAAGCGAGCTCGGGAGGGCCCGCCTGAAGGGCTGGGGATTTTGACTGAATGGTATTTTTCATGATGCTTGATTATGAAAATTATGATACAACCACGTTTCGGACGACGCTCGCGCCTGAAGTCAGGCCGCAACGGGTCCGGTGCCATTCATTCATCAACTAGCGGCAGGACAGGTCTCAAGGCTGATTGTGGCCAGTCCGGGCGCTCCTATCGGGGAAATTCTCATGATTCGCAAGATCACGGCAACCGCGTTGCTTCTGGCCAGCTTTTCCTTGTGGGCGCAAGCGCCTTCCAAGGTTCGTGTCGCGGTAGAGGGCAACTACCCACCGTTTTCGCAGATGGCGCCAGACGGCAAGCTCTCGGGCTTCGACATCGACATCGCCAATGCGGTTTGCGCGCAAATGAAGGCCGACTGCACACTTGTCACGCAGGAGTTCGACGGCATGATGCCCGCGCTGAACGCCAAGAAGTTCGACATGATCGTCGCGTCCATGACCATCACCGAAGAGCGCAAGAAGGTCGCGGACTTCAGCGACGCGTATTACGACGTGCCTTCGCGCTGGCTCGCCAAGGCAGGGGCGTTCACCGACAACTCGCCCGCCGCACTCAAGGGCAAGAAGATCATCGTGCTGCGCAATTCGCCGCGCGCCAAGTACGTTCAGGACAACTACAAAGACTCCGAGGTGTTGCTCGTGGCCAAGGAGTCCGAGGTCTACATGGAATTGTTCGCCGGCCGCGGGGATGTTGCGCTCGGCTCTTCGGTTGCCTCGGGCGAAGCCCTCAAGCGGCCAGAAGGCAAAGGCTATGCACAGGTCGGCCAGACGGTGCGAATCGGCGGCGGCACGACCGGCGGCGTGGGCATCGCCATGCGCAAGGGCGACACGGAACTCAAGGACCGCGTCAACATGGCACTGAAGGAAATCAAGGCTAACGGCACTTACAAGAAAATGGCCGACAAGTACTTCGACTTCGACATCAGCGGTGGCAACTGACGCGCGTTGAAGTAGAAATTGCGCAGCCAGCCTTCGCGGCTGCGCTCCTTCAATCGTTCTCGGTGCTTTTCGCTCATTCAACGGCCACGGGCTCTTACCGGGGATCTTCCCGGGGAGCTTGCGCCCCATTGCGCAACATGGTGCACTGAGCACTCCTGAATCCGGACACTTGCCACATGCTCCACGGATACCTTCCCGCGCTGTTGGGCGGACTCGGCCTCACGCTCGGCGTCGCCGCAACCTCGCTGGCCATCGCCTGCCTGTTCGGGCTGCTCGGGGCGGTGGCGAAGCTTTCGCGCTCGCGTCTTGCGCGCATGACCGCCGAGGTCTACACGACGCTCATTCGCAGCTTGCCTGACCTGGTGCTCATGCTGCTTATCTTTTACGGTGGGCAGATCCTCATCAACAAAGTGGCGGAGTCGCGCGGCTGGGGCTACATCGACATCGACCCTTTCACGGCAGGCGTGCTGACCATCGGCTTCATTTTCGGCGCCTATCTCACGGAAACTTTCCGTGGCGCCATCCTGGCGATTCCCAAGGGGCAGGCCGAAGCTGCGCAAGCCTTCGGTCTTTCTCGCAGCCGGGTTCTGACGCGCATCGTTTTGCCTCAAATGGTGCGGCATGCCATTCCGGGGTTTTCCAACAACTGGCTGGTCATGGTCAAGGCGACCGCGCTGGTGTCCATCATCGGGCTGGACGACATGGTTCACCGCGCCAGCCTGGCGTCTGCGGCAACACGCGCACCGTTCACGTTTTACATGGCGGTTGCAGCAATCTACCTCGCCATCACCACCGTCTCGATGTTGTTGCTGTCGCGGCTGGAAGCGCGCTATAGCCTGGGCGTGAAGAAGGGGGAGTTCTGATGAACCCGCTGGAGTGGATCGACTGGTCGATCATCGCGAGCAACCTGCCTGCTTTTGCCGGCGGCCTGAAGGTCAGCCTCATTCTGCTGGCCATCAGCCTGGCTACCGGATTTTTGCTTTCGGTGCCGCTGGCCGTGGCGCGCGTTTCGCCCAAGGCCTGGCTGAGTCGCCCGGTCTGGCTTTTTACCTTCGTCATACGCGGCACGCCTTTGCTGGTGCAACTGTTCATCGTTTACCACGGCCTCGCGCAGTTCGAATGGATACGCGAGAGCTTTGCGTGGTACTTCCTCAAGAACGCATGGTTTTGTGCCTGGCTCGCGTTTGCGCTGAACACCACGGCCTACACGACCGAAATATTCGCAGGCGCCTTGCGTACCACCCCGGCCGGCGAAATCGAAGCTGCTCGCAGTTATGGGCTGGACGGGCTCAAGCTGTACACACGCATCTTGCTGCCGGGCGCGTTGCGCCGAGCCTTGCCCCAGTACAGCAACGAAGTGGTGGGCATGATGCACGCGACCGCCATTGCGAGCACGGTGACGCTGGTCGACATCACCCGGGTTGCGCGAGACGTTTATTCAAACCATCTGCTGCCGGCCGAAGCTTTCGGCACCGCAGCCGTCATTTACTTTTTCATGACATTCATTCTTGTTGGCGGTTTCAAGCTGCTCGAAGGCCGCTTTCTTGGCCACTTGCGCACTGAACGCAAGCGCGTTGATGCAGCGGTGCCTGCCCGGGGCCTTGCATGAAGCGCGAGTCCATTGAATTGATGGCCCCAGCGCCAGGCGTGCGCTACAGCCTGGACGTGCTGCGCTTTGGCGCCAAGGGGGCCGGACCCAAGGCATATATCCAGGCGGCCCTTCACGCCGATGAGGTGCCCGCCATTCTGGTGGCGCAAGCGCTCAAGCGGCAACTCGAAGCTGCCGAGGCCGCGGGCATGCTGCGCGGGGAGGTCGTGCTGGTTCCCTTCGCCAACCCGGCGGGCATGTCCCAGCAAGTGCTCGGCCAACATCACGGCCGCTTCGACCTGCGGGACGGCGGCAACTTCAACCGCGGTTATGCCGACGTCACCGCTCAGGTGGCTGCCCTCATAGGGCCACTGCTGGGCGACGACCCTGAACGCAACGCGCAGCTGATTCGAGATGCCTTGCGCCAGGCATCACTGAACCTGACCGCCACACATCCGGTGCAAGACCTGAAGAACCGGCTGCTGCAGCTGGCGCTGGACAGCGACGTCGTGCTCGACCTTCACTGCGACCACGAAGCGGTGATGCATGTGTATGCGCTAACGCCGCAGAGCACCCAGGCCATCGAGCTCGGCGCCTTGCTGGGGGCGCGTGCAATTTTGCTGGCGACGGAGTCGGGCGACTCACCGTTCGATGAGGCCTGCAGCCGCCCGTGGTATGAATTGCAGCGCCAGTTCGCTGGGCACCCCATCCGGCTGGGCTGCTTCAGTGCCACCGTGGAGTTGCGCGGCGAGTCCGATACCAGCCATGAGTTGGCAGAGCGGGATGCTGGCGCGATCATGGCCTTCCTGCGACTGCGGGGGATCTTGCGGCCGACGGCGGACTCGCCCGAAATGCCGCAGCTTCTCTGTACCCCGACACCGCTGGCCTGCTCTGAACCGCTGACGGCGCCCACTTTCGGCGTGGTCGTCTTTCACCGCCGCCCAGGCGACCTCGTGCAAGCGGGCGAGCTGATCGCTGATCTGGTCGACCCACAAACGGGTGCCATCGTCCCCGTCCGCTGCCAATCAGCGGGCGTTTTCTACGCCCGCAGCGGTGTGCGCTGGGCCGCCCCCGGCAAGCGCCTGGGCAAGATCGCGGGAAATACGCTTCAACGCAGCGGCAAGCTGCTGAGCCCTTAAAGAACAGTGTCGCAACATGAACGCCATCACCATGCCTGACCGAGTTTTCCCCACCGACGCCCCGACAGATGCGATGGTGCTTGAAGCCGAGGACATCCACAAACGATTCGGGGACAACGAGGTGCTCAAGGGCGTGAGCGTCAAGGCGCGCGCGGGCGACGTCATCTCCATGATCGGCTCGAGCGGCTCGGGCAAGAGTACGTTTCTGCGCTGCCTGAACCTTCTGGAGCAACCCAACCGGGGCCGTATCTGCGTGGGCGGCGAGGAACTCGCGCTCGAGCCTGACAACCGGGACAGGGCCGGCGCCTTGAAGGCGCGCCACCCCGCGCAACTGCAGCGCATGCGCGCCCAGATGGCCATGGTGTTCCAGCACTTCAACTTGTGGGCTCACATGACGGCGCTGGACAACATCATCGAGGCGCCGATCCACGTACTGGGGCTGAGCCGCGCCGAGGCCACGGAACGCGCGCACGCCTACCTGCACAAGGTGGGCGTTTACCACCGCAAGGACGCGTATCCGGCACACCTGTCCGGCGGCGAGCAGCAGCGCGTGGCCATTGCCCGCGCGCTCGCGATGGAACCCAAGGTCATGCTCTTCGACGAGCCCACGTCTGCACTGGACCCTGAGCTGGTCGGCGAAGTGCTGCGCGTGATGCGCGCCGTGGCAGAAGAGGGCAGGACGATGATCGTCGTCACCCATGAAATGAGTTTTGCCCGCGAAGTGAGCAACCAGGTGGTGTTCCTCTACAAGGGCCAGATCGAAGAGCAGGGCGATCCGCAGGAAGTTCTGCTCAGGCCGGCCAGTGCACGGCTTCAGACTTTCCTGGCCAACAGTCTGAAGTAGCGTTTGAAAACGTGCGCCAGTCTGGCAGCGGATCGCCGCCCTATCGGCGCATCAAGGTGCTTTTGCCGAACAGGCTTTCGATCAGGTCGACCGCCACCTCGGCGGTCTGGTTGCGGACGTCGAGCGCCGGGTTGAGCTCCATGACATCGAGCGATCCCAGGCAGCCATGGTCGGCGATCATTTCCATGCAGAGTTGCGCCTCCCGGTAGGTTGGCCCACCGCGAATGGTCGTGCCTACGCCGGGTGCGACGGACGGGTCGAGAAAATCCACATCGAAGCTGACATGCAGATGGGTGTCCTGGTCGACGCCCGCCAGTGCACTTTGCATGGTGTGGCGCATGCCCATTTCATCGATGAAGCGCATGTCGAAAACTTCCAGCCCGTTCTCATGCACAAACCGCTTTTCGCCGGCGTCGACGCTGCGAATGCCGATTTGCCGAATGGCACTCGCGTGCATGGCCGGCGTTGTGCCGCCAATGCTGGTGAGTTCGTGCGGGCCGTGCCCGCACAGGACGGCCACGGGCATGCCGTGCACGTTGCCGGTTGGCGTCAGCAAGCTGGTGTTGAAGTCGGCGTGTGCATCGAGCCAGAGCACGCGCAGTTTCTTGCCTGCCTCTCGGCAATGCCTGGCCACGGCGCTGATCGAACCGATGCCCAGGCAATGGTCGCCGCCCATGAGCAAGGGCAGGTTGCCCGCCCGCAGCGCGTCGTAAACCGCCTCATGAACGACGCGGTTCCAGGCGGCTACTTCACTCAGGTGCCGGTAACCCTCGACCGGGGGCAGCCAGGGGTTGGCCGGGCCGCTCACGTTGCCGCTGTCGCGCACGTCCAGTCCATGCCCCTGTAGCACTTCCAGAATGCCCGCGACCCGCAGCGCTTCCGGACCCATGGAAGCGCCGCGGCTTCCTGCGCCTACGTCGGTCGGCGCGCCGATCAGTCGGATCGGCAGGCTCATGCAGCGCTCATCTCGGCCGGCGATGTGGCGGCGCTGGCCTGAGCGATCGCTGCATTCAAACCAGCGGCGTGGGGTCCGGCCAGCAGGCCGAACAGGTCTTTGGGATTGGCGAGTTGAGGAATCAAGTCGATTTGGCGTCCGTTGTGGCTAGACGCTTGTTGCAGGCGGTACAGGTATCGTAGGGCAGAGTAGTCCTCGAGCGCAAACCCGACCGAGTCGAAGATGGTGACTTCAGCGGCTGTGCTCCGGCCAGGTGCCGCGCCACTGAGCACCTGCGCAAATTCAGTTGCCGCAAAGTCGGCTGGAAGCTGCTGGATTTCTCCTTCGACACGAGATTGCGGCTCGAACTCGACCACCACGCGCGCATCGGCCCGCAACAAAATGTCTGCGTGCAATTCGGTCTTGCCTGGACAGTCACCCCCCACGGCGTTCAGATGCATGCCTGGCTTGACCATCTCGGGCGTGAGGATGACGGCATTGCGTTTATCCGCCGTGACAGTGGTCACGATGTCCGCGCCTTGCACCGCCTGGGCCGTGGACTCGCAAACGATGACGTCCAGCCCCTCCAGAGCCAGGCTGGCGAGATGGGCAGCGAGCTTGGCGGTGGCCAGCGGGTCCACGTCATACAGGCGCAGTTCGCGAATGCCGAGGAGCTCATGAAAGGCAATGGCCTGAAACTCGCTCTGGGCGCCGTTGCCTATCAGGGCCATGCTTCGGCTTTCGGGCCGGGCGAGCACCCGGGCAGCCAAGGCTGACATCGCTGCTGTTCGCAGCGCCGTCGTGACTGTCATTTCCGAAAGCAACAAGGGATAGCCGGTCGCAACGTCCGCCAGCACGCCGAAGGCCATCACCGTCAACAAGCCCTGGGCTGTATTTTTCGGATGGCCATTGACGTACTTGAAGGCGTATTGACGCCCATCACTGGCCGGCATGAGTTCTATGACGCCGCCAGGCGAATGGATGGCGTGACGCGGCGACTTGTCGAATTCGCCCCAGCGACGGTAATCCGCCTCGATCTCGTCGGCCAGGCCGGCGATGAATCGAGCCGGACCCAAGCTGCGCACTATGCGCTGAATGTCGGCGATGCCGATGTATTCCACCATGTTGACTCCCTTGGTGCAGCGCCTCTCCTCCCCGGTGAAGCCGGCCGCTCAGGTCATTCTGGGCGAATGGACGGCCAATGAAAAGTCAGCAACTCGATCGATATGTCGAATACTTTGCGCAAAACGCCATGCTTGGTTTGCGATTCGTGCAAAATATGGATATGGACGACACCGACCGGCAGCTCATCGGCTTATTACGAGACAACGCACGTGCCAGCGCTGCGTCGCTGGCAAAGACCATGCGCGTTTCGCGCGGAACAGTCCAAAACCGACTTGCCCGACTCGAAGCCGAAGGCACTATCGTCGGCTACACGGTAAGACTGAAACCGCAAGTCGAAGCTCACCGGATACGCGCCTTCATGACGGTTTCGGTCGATGGGAACCGCATCGATCAGGTGCTGCGCGCCTTGCGTGGCGATCCTGCCGTCAGCGCACTGCACACGACCAATGGTCGCTGGGACATCGTGGCTGAGCTGCAGGCTGACAGCCTCGAAGCATTCGACAGGGTGCTGGGCCGGGTACGCCTGATCGATGGCATTGCCAACACCGAGACCAGCCTCCTGCTTTCGACGTCCAAGCTCTGAACCGGAACTCTTGCAGACGCGGCCGGCCCAGCCCGGCCGCTTTCAGCTGACTACTTGAGCAGTCCTTCGGCTTTCATGGCGGCCTGAACTGCAGGTCTTGCAGCCACACGGGCGCGATAAGCCACCAGGTTGGCCAACGAGGTGATGTCGACACCTACACGAGGTGCCCAGTTCGTCACCGTGAACAGGTAGCCATCGGCAACAGTGAACTGGTCACCCATCAGGTACTGCTTGCCGGCCAGCTGGCCATCCATCCACGTGAGACGCGACAGCAGGCGCTCGCTGGCGATGGTTTTGTATTCGGCAGGTGTGTCGGCTTTGAAAAGTGGACTGAACCCCTTGTGGAGTTCGGTACCGATGAAGTTCAGGAGCGATTGCAACTGGTAGCGCGCCAAGGAGCCATTTGCCGGCGCCAAATTTTTGTCGGGTGCCTGGTCGGCAATGTACTGGACGATCGCCGGTCCCTCGCGAAGGCGGGTGCCGTCGTCGAGTTCCAGCAGCGGCACGTAACCCAGCGGATTGATGCTGTAGTAGTCCGTTCCATCCGCCAGCTTATGCGACTGCGTGCTTGCAAGCACAGGTGTGAATTCCAGGCCCGATTCGACCAATGCGATGTGCGGCGAAAGCGAACAGGCGCCAGGGGAGTAATACAGCTTCATTAAAAGTCCTAGGGTTGGATCGGAAAGTCAGTCCTCGATGAGACTGAGCCGGGGAGGCCGGATACGCATGCGTGGCGGCAATCCTAGCGTTTTATCGACGGGCTTGCTGTCGGTGTCGAGCGGCATTGGCGAGCACGGCTGTTGCGCCCGTCGAATAGGTCCTACAGCCCGGTGCGCAGAGCACCGATCGGTTTAACGCGCCTCTGCGTATAGCCTTGAGGCATTAAAAAACACTTGCAGTCCGCCCGGCAGGATCTGCAACAACCTCGACGGTGAGGCGTTACCGGCCGGGCTTGACGAAGGAGACATGTTGACATGCTGAAGTACGCCATTATTTTTGCCCTGATCGCACTGGTAGCCGGTGCTCTGGGCTTCAGCGGAATTGCCGCTGGCTCTGCAGGGATTGCCAAAATACTTTTTGGGTTGTTCCTGATTCTTGCCGTTGTATTCGTAGTTCTTGCAGCCCTGGGTGTGGGTGCCGCCCGGAAGATACTGAAATGAGCCTTTCCGCACAGCGCCTGAGTTCAAACGCTCCCCTCATCCGCACCCGCCAGCATCGGCACGAAACGAGTCAGAGAGAACCTGGTCGGCGCGCTCGAATCAGCTTGCAGGCAAGCCTTGCCGAGATGACGCTCGTCAACCGCCTACGTGCGCGCACACGGCGTGATCTGGCTGCCGAAACACTCGAACGAGCCGCCCGTGTCATCGCGACCACCGCGCGCCACTGGTTTCCTGATACCCCTGCCTCTACGGGCTCCTGAATTTTCTTAACTAAGCCCCACCATGCACACCTCCACGATCGACCTCTTGCTTGAATATGAAGTCGCCAGCCCCTCTCACTTCCTGTTCAACATCGAGGCCGCCTTTGATGGCGCCCATGAGGTTCTGGAAGAACGGCTCACCATCACCCCGAGCGTCAAGGTGCGCCACAGCAGCGATGAGCGCTCGGGCAACCGCTTCATTCGCCTGGACGCGCCCCGCGGCATCCTCAGCGTCAATTACCACGCCCAGGTAGAAATCAAACCACTGGTGGTGCCTGCTGCGATGGAGGAGTCAGCTGTTACGTCCCTGCCTGACGAGGTACTACGTTACCTGATGCCCAGCAGATATTGCGAATCGGATGTGATGAGTCGAGCAGCGCAACAGTTGTTCGGCAACATCCCGGGGGGAATCGGCAGGGTGCGGGCCATCGAAGACTGGATCCATGACTCGATCTACTACCTGCCGGGCTTTAGCAACTCCACCACCAGCGCCCAAGATGTGTTTGTCCATCGGGCGGGTGTGTGCCGTGATTTTGCTCATCTGGGCATAACGCTTTGCCGGGCGCTGAACATTCCCGCCCGGCTCGTCGTGGGCTATGTTCACTTTGAAGAGCCGCCAGAGGACTTCCACGCGGTTTTTGAAGCCTGGCTGGAGGGTCAGTGGGTCTTGTTCGATCCGACGCGCATGGCGCCTAACGATCGGCTGGTACGGGTGGGAACAGGTCGCGATGCGAAAGACGTGGCTTTCGCGACAATTTTTGGCCAGGTCCAGATGATCCGCAAGGATTTGACCATCCATGAAGGCGACCGACCTTTGACAGTGGCTGAACAGAAGGTGCTGGAGCCGACTTCGGTGTGAGGATCCGGTGATACCGAGGCTCTTGCAAGGCGCCGTTTTCACGTGCGCCTCGCTCTTGTCTTGTCTACTTAATCTCTTTAATTCAAATTAGTAGTAGTAGTAGAGCAAGGCCGAATGTGTGGACATCCTTCATTTCGGGTTTGAATTCAAGGACTTGCACATTGTTTAAGCCTGCTTTTCTGCCCGGTTTCATGAGCGGTCCAACCTGAACAACTTCCGGTGCGCCGCTTTGCCTGTGGATAAGGTATCGGTTGTTCAAAAGTTACCCCCAGGGTTCAGTCCGGGGGATTCAGGGGACCGTCGAGGTCACATTCTTTCGAAGATGGCGGCGATTCCCTGTCCGCCGCCGATGCACATCGTCACGAGAGCGTAGCGACCCTGGATGCGCTGAAGTTCATGAAGAGCCTTGACCGTGATCAGCGCGCCCGTTGCACCGATCGGGTGGCCCAGCGAAATTCCGGAACCGTTCGGGTTCACTTTGGCCGGATCGAGGCCCAGGTCCTTGCTGACGGCGCAGGCCTGTGCCGCAAAGGCTTCGTTGGCTTCGATGACATCGAGATCGTTGACGCTCAGGCCGGCTTTTTTCAAGGCCAGCTGCGTGGCAGGAACCGGACCGATACCCATGTACTTGGGATCGACGCCAGCATGGGCGTAAGCGACCAGCCTGGCCATGGGCTTGGCACCGCGAGCCTTGGCAACGCCTGCTTCCATCAGGACGACCGCAGCGGCAGCGTCGTTGATTCCCGAGGCGTTGGCAGCGGTGACGGTGCCGTTTTCCTTCAGGAAAACAGGCTTGAGTTTGGCCATGTCGGCCAGACTGCAGTTGGGCCGGAAATGCTCGTCGACCTCGTACGCGACCTCGCCCTTGCGACTCTTGAGCATGACAGGAACGATCTGATCCTTGAAGTACCCGGCTTCAGTGGCGCGCTGGGCTCGGTTATGGCTTTCGGTGGCGAGCGCGTCCTGGTCTTCGCGGCTGATTCCCCACTTGGCTGCAATGTTCTCCGCGGTGATCCCCATGTGGATGTTGTGAAAGGGGTCATGCAAGGCCCCCACCATCATGTCGATCATCTTGGAGTCGCCCATGCGCGCACCGAAGCGTGTTGCAAGGCTTGCATAAGGCGCCCGGCTCATGTTCTCGGCGCCCGCGCCAATGGCAATGTCCGTATCTCCCAAAAGAATCCCCTGGCTGGCTGAAATGATGGCCTGAAGGCCGGATCCGCACAGTCGGTTGACATTGAAGGCGGGTGTTCCTTCTGCACATCCTCCCTGGATGGCGGCAACGCGTGAGAGATACATGTCTTTAGGCTCGGTATTGACCACGTGCCCGAAGACCACGTGGCCCACGTCCTTGCCGTCGACGCCGGCGCGCGATAGCGACTCACGAACGACGAGTGCGCCCAACTCGGTGGGTGGCACATCTTTCAGACTTCCACCGAATGTTCCGATGGCGGTGCGTACACCTGCGACGACGACGACTTCTCTACTCATGGGGGCCTCCTCTATTGGATTAAGAAAATACGATGGTGCGCACTGGGCAACACGGCCATAGCCTTACCGCAATACCACGCTCTCCAGTGTTGCCGACACCCGCTACGCGAGCCTGACAAAAACCCGAGCTGGCGAAGCGACCCGGCAACTTGCATTGTGCAAGGCTCGCGGCGGGGCAGGAGCCTGCATCAAACTTTCGGCGGCTGCGCGGCGGGAGTAATCGTCACCAAAACAAGGTGGAAAGAGGGGGGCGTTGATGCGCATGAGATCTCCTACAAGTGAGCGCTCGCTCAGCTATTGAATCCATCTTTCAATTCTCTGATCGATTTAGCTATCGAACTGAACATTGAAAGAACTGCGTTGACGTGCCGCAAGGGTGGCTCAAGGGCATTGGGCCTGGTTGTGATGCCCTCGTTTAAAATTACGCCTTTCTGCGCGAGCACATCTAGCCTGCGATGGTGCTCTTTCAGTGCTGGCGTTCCCGGCAAGCTTGATGCTGTTGCCCGCCGACGGTCATTTTTTTCCAGACCGTGCGCTGCGGGCTTGACCCCAAGAGCACAGGGTCCGGATCGCAGTCGATGAATCCAAAAGAGAGTCAGCCGATGTATTACCCGCAAGAGTTCGATGTCATCGTGGTGGGGGGCGGCCATGCCGGGACCGAGGCCGCGCTCGCTGCTGCGCGCATGGGCTGCAAGACTCTTTTGCTGTCGCACAACATCGAGACCCTGGGTCAGATGAGTTGCAACCCGTCGATCGGCGGCATTGGCAAAGGCCATCTCGTCAAGGAGGTCGACGCCATGGGCGGGGCCATGGCGCTGGCCACGGACGAGGGCGGAATTCAGTTTCGCATTCTCAACTCGAGCAAGGGGCCGGCCGTTCGAGCCACCCGCGCGCAGGCGGACCGGATCCTCTACAAGGCGGCCATTCGGCGGCGCCTTGAAAACCAGCCCAATCTGTGGCTCTTCCAGCAAGCGGTCGATGACCTGATGGTCGAGGGCGAGCGGGTGGTCGGTGCGGTGACTCAGGTCGGCATCAAGTTTCGTTCCCGCACGGTGGTACTGACCGCTGGGACTTTCCTCGACGGCAAGATACACGTCGGATTGAAAAACTATGCGGCGGGCAGGGCAGGCGACCCGCCGGCCATTTCCTTGAGTGCGCGCTTGAAAGAACTCAAGCTTCCGCAAGGCAGGCTGAAGACCGGAACGCCACCGCGCCTTGATGGGCGGACCATCGACTTCAGCAAATGTACGGCCCAGCCCGGCGACGGCATGCCCGGCGGCGAGGGCGAGAAGGTCCCCGTGTTCAGTTTCATGGGCGCGTCCATCGCGCACCCGCAGCAAGTGCCTTGCTGGATTACTCATACCAACGAGCGAACGCACGACATCATTCGCTCCGGTTTTGACCGTAGCCCCATGTTTACCGGGAAGATCGATGGCGTTGGCCCCCGGTATTGCCCTAGCGTCGAGGACAAGATCAACCGATTCGCGGACAAGGCAAGCCACCAGATCTTTCTGGAACCCGAAGGCCTGACTACGCACGAGATCTACCCGAACGGTATTTCCACCAGCCTGCCTTTCGACATTCAATATGCCCTCGTGCGCTCCATGGCCGGGATGGAGAACGCGCATATTTTGCGGCCCGGCTATGCCATCGAGTACGACTACTTCGATCCGCGCTCGCTCAAAAGCAGTTTCGAGACGCGTGCGATCGGCGGGCTGTTTTTTGCCGGCCAGATCAACGGGACTACCGGCTACGAAGAGGCCGCCGCCCAGGGAATGTTTGCGGGAATTAATGCAGCGCTTCAGTGCCAAGGCAAGGACGCGTGGCTGCCGCGCCGCGATGAAGCCTACCTGGGCGTGCTGGTGGACGACTTGATTACCAAGGGCGTGACGGAACCCTACCGGATGTTCACGAGCCGAGCCGAGTTTCGCCTCATGCTTCGGGAAGACAACGCCGACATGCGCCTGACGGAAAAGGGCAGAGAGCTGGGCTTGGTGGATGACGCCCGCTGGGATGCGTTCAACCGCAAGCGTGACGCTGTTTCACGTGAAACAGCCCGCCTGAAAAGTTTGTGGATAAACCCAAACAACGTTTCCGCAAGCGAAGCAGAAAGGGTTTTAGGCAAGCCAATTGAGCGGGAGTACAACCTGCTGGACCTGCTTCGCCGGCCCGACGTCGACTATGCAGGCCTGATGTCGATGGATCCCGAGCGCTTCCTGAACGCTAACCTCGCCGCGAACCTCGAGGCGGGGGAGAGCGAGAGCGTGATCGAGCAAATTGAAATAACCGCAAAGTACGCTGGCTACATCGATCTGCAGAAGACGGAAGTCGAGCGTTCAGCCCATTACGAAAACCTCAAGCTCCCACCTGATCTGGACTACATGCAGGTATCGGCATTGAGTATCGAGGTAAGGCAGAAGCTCGCGAAGCACCGGCCCGAGACGCTCGGACTGGCTTCGCGAATCTCCGGCGTAACCCCGGCCGCCATTTCCCTCATTCTTGTGCACCTTAAAAAGCGGGTCTGGAAAAATGCGGAGCCTGCCGCGGAGCTTGCTACCGGGAAGGCCGACCCAGCCGCCACCGTAGCGTGAGCCAGGTGAACGAACAGGCGCTCCGCAGCGGAGCCCTCGCGTTGGGCCTCTCGCTATCGGATGTTCAGGTCAGGCAGTTGCTCGACTATCAGGGAATGATCCTGAAGTGGAACAAGGTCTACAACTTGACAGCCGTCCGCGATCCGTCGGACATGTTGACCCATCATTTGCTCGACAGCCTTGCGGCCGTGCCACCCCTACAGCTTCATTTGGGCTCGCTCGGAACGAATGGATCCGCATTGCTGGACGTCGGCTCCGGCGCCGGCCTGCCGGGCGTTGTCTTCGCGATTTGTCTGCCGCAGCTTCGAGTGACTTGTGTTGATACCGTAGGCAAAAAGGCGGCCTTTATCCGCCAAGCGGCTTTGACATTGAAGCTGGACAACCTGACCGGGTTGCACGCGCGTGTGGAGTCTGTCGCAGATAAGTTCGACGTTGTGTGTTCCCGGGCGTTCGCCTCACTGGCGGACTTCACCGCGTGGTCGAGTGCGGCGTTGAAAGAAGAGGGTGTCTGGATGGCCCTGAAGGGCAAGCATCCTCTCGATGAACTGTCGGCGTTACCGCCGAGCGTGGAACTGTTTCACGTGGAACAACTTCAGGTGCCCGGGCTCGAAGCCGAGCGCTGCGTGCTCTGGTTGAGGCGCCGCAGCGCTTAAAACCTCGGCCGAAGTCGAACGAACGTAGGTCGACCCGGCAAGGCGCTGGCGTAAACTCAGCCCTTCATTTCAAGGGATGCGCAATGCTGGGTTCGTTCGCCGGGGTGGCCGATTACGGCGCTTTCGTTATCGCCATTGTTTTGTTCCTGGCGATTCCTGGCCCGGGCAATCTGGCGCTCATCACCTCGACCAGCAAGGGCGGTATCCAGGGCGGCCTCGCCGCGACCTTTGGCGTTATTGCCGGCGATCAGGTGCTGCTTTGGGCGGCCGTTGCGGGTGTCTCGGCGGTCATGACGGCATACCCTGCCGTCTTCAGCTCGGTCCAGTGGTTGGGTGCGGCCTATCTGGCGTGGCTGGGCTTCAAGATGCTGGTGATGAAACCCGGCGACGCGCCGATTCTTCAGATCAAGCCTCGGCACTATTTCCGCCAGGCCTTGCTGATCACTTTACTCAACCCCAAGGCAATCGTTTTCTACATGGCCTTCTTCCCGCTGTTCGTCGATCCCGCCCGCCACCAGGGCCTGACGACCTTCGGTGTGATGGCTGGCACGATTGCCGTGCTCACTTTCCTATATGGGCTGGGCGCGACCCTCCTGACGTACACCCTGGCAGAGCGACTTCGAGCCAGCCCGCGAATTACGGCCACGCTTAACAAGGTGGCTGGCGTTTTCCTCATCGGCTTCGGCGTGAAGCTGGCCGTGTCGCGCTAAGCGGCGCCCTATAAAAAGAACAGCAATGGCCAAGATTTTCTGTATCGCCAACCAGAAGGGTGGAGTCGGCAAGACGACCACGACCGTGAATCTTGCTGCCGGATTGGCCAAGGTTGGCCAACGCGTGCTCATGATCGACCTGGACCCGCAGGGCAACGCAACGATGGGATCTGGCGTGGACAAGCGCCAACTGGAGCTCACGGTCTACGATGTGTTGCTCGAGTCGGCCTCTATTGAAGAGGCGCGCGTGACCAGCCAGAAGCTGGTGGACGCGGGCTGCGGCTACGACATTGTGGGCGCGAACCGGGAGCTCGCAGGTGCCGAGGTCGAACTGGTTGAGGTGGAGCGACGGGAGCGCCGGCTCAAGCAGGCCATCGCTGAAGTGATCGATCAATACGACTTCGTCCTGATCGACTGTCCTCCGTCCCTGTCCATGTTGACGCTCAATGGGCTTTGCTGTGCGCACGGCGTCATCGTGCCCATGCAGTGCGAGTATTTCGCCCTGGAAGGGCTGACGGACCTCGTCAATACGATCAAGCAGGTTCACGCCAACCTCAACCGCGAACTGCAGATCATCGGCCTGCTCCGTGTCATGTTCGACCCACGCATCACGCTGCAGCAACAGGTCAGCGAACAGCTCAAGCAGCACTTCGGCGACAAGGTGTTCAACACGGTCATTCCACGCAATGTTCGTTTGGCCGAGGCGCCCAGCTACGGGGTTCCGGGGGTGGTGTTCGATCCGCCATCCAAGGGCGCACAGGCCTTCGTCGCGTTTGCTGAGGAAATGGTTCAGCGCATCAAATCAATGCAGTGACGTAAGTGAGCGCAAACAACATACTTTTGCTGCCGGGATGGCAGAACAGTGGACCGGACCACTGGCAGAGCCTTTGGGAGGCACGCCACGGTTATCGCCGCGTTGAGCAACACGACTGGATGCGACCGCTGCGTGGTGACTGGATCGCCCAGCTCGAAGAAGTGGTGCTTTCACTGGACACCGAAAAAGACGGCCCCATCGTTCTCGTGGCCCACAGCCTCGGCTGCATGCTGGCCGCAGCCTGGGCTGCGCACTCCCGCAACACGACCCGGGTGAAAGCGGCGTTTCTGGTCGCTCCGGGCGATCCCGAGCGCGAGGAGCTGCGGCCGCTCCTGTCGAGCTGGACTCCCGTAGAGCGCGCCCACCTGCCTTTTTCTTGCGAACTCCTGGGTAGCCAGAACGATCCTTACTGCAGCCGCGACCGGGCCCAGGGTTTCGCGCATTCCTGGGGCGCCGAGTTTGTCGATGCGGGCCGCCTCGGCCACATCAACAGCGAAAGTGGACTGGGCGAGTGGCCCGAGGGCCATGCGCGCCTCGAAGCGCTTATTGCCCGAGCCTGAATCGCGACCCGATTACTTGGAAAGACAACGATCTCATGGTGACAAAAAAACCAAAAGGCCTCGGCCGTGGCCTGCAGGCTTTGCTGGGGCCCACCTTCAACGAATCTGCTACGGCTCTGGAAAATGGCGCCGCTGCCTCGACGGCCGCCAGCCCCGGGCTTCCGGCCTCGCTGCTGCTGGACGACATGGTTCCCGGCCAATACCAGCCGCGCACCCGCATGGACGAGGGCGCCCTGTATGAACTGGCTGAATCCATCAAGGTTCAGGGCATCATGCAGCCCATCCTGGTCCGCCGGCTGAACGCCGGGCCGAACGACGGCAAGTACGAGATCATTGCCGGCGAACGGCGCTTTCGCGCTGCCCGACTGGCGGGGCTCGACAGCGTGCCGGTACTGGTGCGGGACGTGCCGGATGAGTCAGCCGCCGCGATGGCGCTGATCGAAAACATTCAGCGGGAAGACCTCAATCCACTGGAAGAGGCCCAGGGCCTGCAAAGGCTGGTGAAAGAGTTTGGGCTCACTCACGAGCTTGCGGCCCAGGCCGTTGGGCGTTCCCGGAGCGCGGCCAGCAACCTGCTTCGACTGCTGAACCTGGCCGATCCGGTGCAAACCATGCTCATGGCCGGCGACATCGACATGGGCCACGCCAGGGCGCTGTTGACCCTGGACCGGGCCACGCAGATCACCGCGGCCAATCAGATTGCGGCGAAAAAAATGTCGGTCCGCGAGACTGAAAGTCTCGTGAAGAAGCTGGGCGCAGAGTTCTCCCTGACACCCCAGAAGCCGCAACGGGAAAAATCACGCGATACCCGGCGCGTCGAAGAAGAACTGGCGGACCTGTTGCTGGCCGAGGTGGAAGTGCGCGTCAAAAAGCAGGTCAAACGCAACGGCCGGCGGGAAGACACGGGAGAACTTGCGATCCAGTTCAGTTCCATGGACGAACTCAACGGCCTGATCGAACGCCTGCGCCGGAACGCCTGAGCAGGCAGCAGGGCGCTGCTTCAGGGCGTTCCCTCAGGGCGCGCCACTACTACAGCGTGAATATCTTCCCGGGATTCATGATGTTCTTGGGGTCGAGTGCGCGCTTGATGGTGCGCATCATGTCGACAGCGCCGTCACCCGTTTCAGTCACCAGGAAGTCCATTTTGTGCAGGCCCACCCCGTGCTCGCCGGTGCAGGTGCCTTCCAGGCTCAGGGCCCGATTGACGAGCTTGTGATTGAGCGCTTCGGCCACCTGGCGCTCTTCCGGCAGGTTGGGGTCGATCAAATAGCCGAAATGAAAGTTGCCATCGCCCACATGACCCACGAGGAAATACGGGATACCGCTGGCGTCCGCCTCGGCAACTGAATCGAGCAGGCAATCCGCAAGCCGCGAGATGGGCACACAGGTGTCGGTGGAGATGGCGCGGCATCCGGGGCGCGACTGGACGGCGGCAAAGTAGGCGTTGTGGCGCGCTGTCCAGAGGCGGGTGCGCTCTTCGGGCGTGCTCGCCCATTCGAAGGCATTGCCGCCGTGGCCGCTGGCGAGCTCCTGCACCAACTCTGCCTGCTCCTTTACGCCCGTGGGCGACCCATGAAATTCCATCAGCAGCATGGGCTCTTCACGAAGCCCGAGCCGCGAATGCGCGTTGACCATGCGAACGGTATTGGAGTCGATCAACTCGACGCGCGCAATAGGAACGCCCAGTTGGATCACCTCGATCGTGGTTCGCACGGCGGCCTCGATCGTCGGGAATGAGCAAATTGCCGCCGATATCGCTTCGGGCAGAGGATAGATCCGCACCGTCACTTCCGTGATCACACCCAGTGTGCCTTCGCTTCCCACCATGAGGCGGGTCAGGTCGTAGCCGGCCGACGACTTCTTGGCCCGCGTGCCCGTGCGAATGATCTGGCCCGACGCCGTGACCACTTCCAGCGCCAGCACGTTCTCCCGCATGGTTCCGTAGCGGACTGCATTGGTGCCGCTGGCACGCGTGGCGCTCATGCCGCCGATCGTGGCGTCGGCGCCCGGGTCGATGGGAAAGAAAAGGCCCGTGCTCTTGATTTCTTCGTTGAGCTGCTTGCGCGTCACGCCTGGCTGCACCGTGACGGTCAGGTCTTCAGCATTGATCGACAGCACGCGGTTCATGCGGGTCATGTCGACGCTGATGCCCCCTTGCACGGCAAGCAGGTGGCCTTCCAGTGAAGTGCCCACGCCAAAGGGAATCACGGGCACGTTGTATTGGCTGCACAGCTTGACCACCTCGACGACATCGGCCGTGGATTCCGCAAAAACCACCGCCGAAGGTGGGGGCGAGGCGAACGACGACTCGTCCCGGCCGTGCTGCTCGCGCACCACCAGCGCGGTAGAGCATCGGTCCGCAAAGCGGCTTTTCAGTGCGTCGATGAGCGCTGCGGGCGTCTCGCGCTGATGGATTTCGGGCAGAAGATGAGTCGGCAGGGGTGCGTTCATGATGGTTTCCAGCGTGGTCCGACAGTTTACGATGCGGCCGCTAAAACGACCATGCCACCGGACGACGCCCCTGCCTGGACCCGAGGTCAGGCTTCATAGCCTCTCAAGCGAAAAAGCCTGTCAAAGTTTTGCCGCCTTGTCGAACTCGTCGCGCGAAACGAAGCCGTCGCCGTTGGAGTCCATGCGCGCGAAACGCTGGGCCAGCGACTGGGTCAGCGCAACTTCGTCGCGGCCGAGCTTTCCGTCGTGGTTGGCGTCCATCTGCTTGAAGGCCTGGTCGAGGTCGGGCTCGGTGGTTTTATTGGCCGGGATTCCCGTAGGCCCAGGTGCGATTTTTGAGGGCGGACTGTTGGGGCTGGCTGCTGGCGGGGCTGAGGTCTGGGCATGAACGGCCGAGAGGGAGCACAGAACAAGGGACGCCATCAGGGCGGTGCTTCGCGCTTCAAAGTTACGAATAAAATGCTTTCTTCCAGCCATCGGACTTGCCTTTTCAAAGTGGTGAGAAACCGCATTGCAGCCCAGCGCGTCTGATCGGACCAGCCTTTTTGCGTGCTGTTGCCCGGCTCACCTGAGCCGCCCACCTGACACACTTGCTTTCGGCCAGCCGCCCTTGCAAGCGACCGGATTCACCCTATATGGCAAACCGCCTTACGCAGATTGCGACCCGCACGGGCGATAACGGGACAACGGGGCTGGGTGACAACACCCGCGTATCCAAAAACAGCCTGCGCGTTCACGCCATGGGCGACGTGGATGAGCTCAACTCGAACCTCGGGCTGTTGCTTTGCGAGCCGTTGCCCGACGATGTCCGCGAATTACTGGTTGAGGTGCAGCACCAGCTGTTCAACCTCGGCGGGGAGTTGTCGATCCCCGGTTTTGAGCTGCTCAAGCCTCAGGCCGTGCTCTTGCTCGACGAAGCGCTTGAAAAGTACAACGCGGCCTTGCCTCGGCTGGCTGAATTCATCTTGCCGGCGGGGAGTCGCGCGGCAGCGCAAGCCCATGTCTGCCGCACCGTGGCGCGGCGCGCTGAGCGAGCCGTGGTCGCGCTTGACCAAACCGAAGCCCTCAAAGAGTCACCTCGCCTTTATTTGAACCGGCTGAGCGATCTGCTTTTCGTTCTGTCGCGCGTTCTCAACCGCATGAATGGCGGCGACGACGTCTATTGGAAGAGCGAACGAATGGCAAGGCAGGCTGAAGACTGAGCGTTCATCGGCTGCTGACTTGCGCTAGCGCTGCGTGAGGACCGCCATGGTGATGCGCGACACGCAGGTGAGTTCGCCAGCGTCGTTGTGCAGCTCGATATGCCAGACTTGCGTCGACCGCCCCAGATGGACTGGCCGCGTGAGCCCGGTCACCCAGCCACTTGTCACGCCCTTGAGGTGGTTGGCGTTGATGTCCAGGCCCACGACGCGAGTGCCGGCCGGGGTGCTGTAAGCAGCGCCGCAGGAGCCCAGCGTTTCGGCGAGCACCACCGAAACGCCACCATGCAAAAGCCCGTACGGCTGTCGCGTTCGTTCGTCGACCGGCAAACGCGCGCGAATGAAATCGGCGCCCACTTCCAGGAACTCGATGCCGAGGTGGGTCACCGCGCAGCCGGAGTTCGACGCGGTGAGGATTTCGACCGAAAGGGGTTGCTTCCAGATAGTCATATCGCCAAGCGTAGCGCAACGTGAAACGCGGGGCGTAGCGCCGAGCCGTCCGACAGGGCTAGCTCCGCGCTGCTGGACTACGTGCGCCGGCGTGCTTGTCGCGCCAGTGCGAACGTTCTTAGCGCCTATTCTCTTGGCTGTTTCCCAAAAGAGTCGACGCTGACCACTTCCTCAGCGCTCGAACCCCCACAACAATTCATCACCTTGAACGCTGTTCCAACGCCTCCCCGACGCCGCTTGAATACGCGCCGCTGGCTCATGACCAGTCTGGTGGTGTTCGCCCTGATCGTGCTTGCCCTGACGCTTGCGTGGCGAGCCGTTCCCAGTGATGAAGAGCTCGCCGCCCGCCTGGCGGTCGAGCTTGAGGCGCGCCTGGGCGTAAAGACCTCGGTGGGCGCAGTCTCCTGGCAGTTGCGCCCGGTTCCGCAGGTAACCGTAGAAAACGTCCGAACCGAGCAGGACGCCCCGATATCCGTGGCAAGAGCGGTTTTCTACCCTGAGATTTCGGCCTTGCTCCGTCGCCAGATTCAGGTCAAGCGGCTGGAAATGGATGGCGTGGTACTGCCGCAGCTGTCGTTGCAGGCACTCAAGACCCGCTTCCTTGCAGCCGCTGCAGCGGACAAGCCGGATGAAACGGGCACCTTACTGGGCCGGTTACTCATTCGCGATCTCACCTGGATCAATCGGCTGAAAATTCCTGTGGTTTACCGCTTCGAAGGCGAGTTCGATCCGCGTTGGCGGCCGCGTGTAGCGGAGCTGTCGCGGCCAGGCGCCCCCACCTTGACACGTCTGCGGCTCGATCGCAAGGGCAGCGAGGACCGATGGGAAACGCAGCTTGCGCTGGGCGGGGGCTCTGCCAATGGCTGGCTCGCGCTGGATACGGCTCAAAACGGTGACCTCAAGCTCAGCGGCGAACTGGCGCCCAAGGCAATCGACGTGGTGGCCGCGCTCGCCGCTTTCGATCGCAAAAGCGTGATCGCCGGCAAGGCCGGCGGGACCACCGTCATTAACGCTAGCGGAAAAGATTGGGGCGCACTTGGCGCATCGTTTCATACCCGCACCGTTTTTAATGTGGCGCCGGCAACCGTACTTCGCTTCGATCTGGACAAGGCGATCCGCACGCTGGGTGCAGAGCATGGTGGGCAGACCCGGCTGGACAGCCTGTCCGGGCAAATGGACACCCAAAGCACCCCCGGGGGAATGCAGATTCGCTATACGAATCTGAAGGCACGCTCGGGCGCCCTGAGCGCCACCGGGCAGGCCACCTTGCTCAACCGCAAGGTCGATGGCGAGTTCTCCATAGACCTGGTGGACGGACTGGTGGGCGTTCCGCTCAAAGTTTCCGGCCCGACCCACAAAATTCAGGTCTCCCTGCCGAAGGCGGCGGTCGCCGGTGCCATTGCCGGCACGGCGGTTCTCCCCGGAATCGGCACTGCCATTGGGGCGCGCATCGGTGCGGCGCTGGGTCAGCTTTTCGGCTCGGACGAGCCGCCTTCAGCAGCGCCCGTTACCCGCTGACCGTTAACCGTTGAGCTTTAGCCTTGGTGCAGGAAGGGCTGGCCCGGGCGGCGCAACATGGCGTTTACGGGCCGTTACGTCTGACCCGAGCGCCGAAAGTTAAAGTCAAGCATTATCAAGATGCGCGCCGGTAATGATGGCCGCACGCAGGTGATTACTTTTGCCGTGGTTTAACGCATCCAACCTGTTTTCTCATGTCCTCAGTCGCTTCACAGTCCACCTCTGCGCCCACGCCCACCACCCCTCTCGACTCTCCCCTGGCTCGCGCGCTTGACCAGTCCGATGCCGTGCAGGAGGTCGTCGCCGAATCGGCCGCGGAGCTGCTCATCATCAATACGGTGTTGTCGAAGGAAATCCCCCCTCCCGTCAAAACAGGCGAGGTGGCGCAGGCCTTGGTGAAAACGGCGGAGCTCGAATCACGGATCGGACAATCTGCAGAAGAGTTGGCCGAGGTCAACGAACTCCTCAAACAGGAGCTGAGCGAGCGCGCTGAGCTGGAGCGCAAGCTGGCCGAATCACAGGCTGCATTGGCCCGTGCCGGCGGACGACCGATAGGCGACGCACGCGCCTAGGTGACGGGCCGGTCGCCACGCCGGCTTGAGCTGCTGTCTTGCAGGCGAGGCTCGGCCTCGTCGGGCAATCAGCGCTGCAGCCTTCCATGACGGCGTAAGCCAGCGGCGGCCCGCGGCTGCTACGCTTCCGGGATGAAACCATTCGTCAAGTGGGGCGTCCTGTCGCTGCTGGGTGTAGCCGCCGTTGCAGCCTATTGGGTTAGCGGACGTGGCGGAGCCACGGTGCAGGTAGTCCCGGTGGCCCGCACAAGCATCGCGCAATCCGTCGTGGCCACTGGCCGACTCAACGCCCCTGCGCGCATGGAAATTGGCGCGGAGGTTACGGCTACCGTGCTGGAGGTACGCGTACGTGAAGGCGATCGGGTCAAGGCCGGCGACGTGCTTTTGCGCCTGTCCGATGGTGAGGCGCGGGCGGCGCTGCAGCAAGCGCGAGCGGCGCTGGCCGAGGCGCGTGGTCGAGCCGCGCAGCTGTCGAGCGTGACCGGGCCGGTGTCGTCGCAAGCGGTGGTCCAGGCCGAGGCGGCGTTTCGCGCGGCCGAACGCGAGCATCAGCGTGCTCGTGAACTGGTGGAACAAGGCTTTTTTTCACAGCAGCGTCTGGACGAAACACTGCGCAGTCTCGACACCGCTCGAAGTGCACTCGAATCGGCCCGAGTGCAGGCCTCGGCCAATCAGGTGCGCGGGGTAGAGACCTTGCTGGCCCAGTCACGCATCGACCAGGCCATGGCTGCGGTGGCAGTTGCCGAGGCGCGGCTTTCGCGCCTGGCTATCACAAGCCCTGTCGATGCGGTCGTCCTGGCTCGCAATGTGGAGCCGGGAAGCATGGCGCAGCCGGGCAGGGTGCTCCTCTCGCTGGCTGCCGAGGGTGGCCTTCGAATCGACACTGCGGTCGATGAAAAACACCTGCGCATCCTCGTGCCCGGCATGCCGGCCAAGGCCGTGGCAGACGCCTATCCGGGCCAGCCTTTCGACGCGCAATTGAGCTATATAGGCCCAGCAATCGATCCGCAGCGTGGGACGGTCGAAGTTCGCCTCGCCGTGCCCCGCCCACCTGCATTCGTCAAGCCGGACATGACGGTATCGGTGGAGCTGCTGGGTGGCAGCAAGCAGGGCGCGCTGGTTCTGCCATCGGGAGCGGTCCGCGATGTTGACCGTGAAAAGCCCTGGGTTCTCGTGGCGCGCAAGGGGCGAGCCGAACGGGTAGATGTCACGCTGGGGTTGCGCGGCACTGGCGCGGTGGAAATTGCCAGTGGTCTCGCCGAAGGCGAGGAGGCTATTGCCCAGACCGAAAAGGCGGTCGTGGGCGACAGGGTGCGCACCACCTCGCTGGCCGCAGCGGGCAAGGGCATGGAAGTGCCGTCCTTTATTTCGCGCTAGGACAGCCTTGCCCATGCGATCTTCACGCCGCCGCGCCGTCAGTTCCTGGGCAAGATGGATGCCCTTCGAGTTGCTGGTCGCCCTGCGCTTTTTGCGCGAGGGTCGCATGCAGAGCACGCTTATCCTGGCGGGCGTCACCGGCGGTGTTGCGGTGATCATCTTTCTCACGCAGCTCATTAACCAGTTGCAGAGCAGCATCATCGATCGGGTGCTCGGATCCCAAGCCCATGTCGTGATGCGACCGCTCGAGGAAACCACGCAGCGTGTGCTCACGCCCAATGCCGGACAAGAGATCGCCGCGCTGGTGCAGCCGCGCGAGCAGCGGCTGCGCTCGGTGGATCAATGGGAGCGCATGGCGACCCTGGCCGAGGCAACGCCGGGCGTGCTGGCGGTGTCGCCGGTGGTCAGCGGCCCCGCGTTTGCCGCGCGCGGCGGCGGCAATAAAAGTGTGGTGATTCTTGGTGTGCAGCCCGACGCCTACAAGCGCATCGTACGCATGGACCAGTACATGACCCGTGGCCGCTTCGACATGGCTGGCAGCAGTACGCTGATTGGCGTCGACCTGGCCAAGGACCTGGGCGTCACCGTCGGCGACAAGCTGCGCGTGACAAGCGCCACGGGCCGCAGCGAAACGCTGGACATCACCGGGCTGTTCGATATGGGCAACCGTGACCTGAACCGGCGCTGGGTGTTTGTCACACTCAAGCTGGCGCAAACGCTGCTGGACCTGCCGGGGGGCGTGTCCAACATCGACATCACCGTCAAGGACCTGTTCGGTGCCAACGCGGTCGCCGACCTGCTGCGCGCGCAGACCGGCCTGACGGTCGACAGCTGGATGCAGACCAATTCGGGCCTTTTGAATGCGCTGAGCAACCAGACCATCTCCAACAACCTGATACGCAGTTTCGTGATCATCATCGTGGCGCTGGGCATCTCCAGCGTGCTGGTGGTGAGCGTGGTGCAGAAGCAGCGTGAAATCGGCATCCTGCGCGCCATGGGCGCGGGGCGCCGGCGCATCATGGCGGTGTTTTTACTGCAGGGCGGTTTGGTGGGGCTGTCGGGTTCGGCCCTGGGTTCGATTCTGGCCTACGGATTGCTGGTGACGTTCTCGCACATCTTCACCAGCCCTGACGGCTCGCAGCTGTTCAGCGCGCGGCTCGATTTCAGCCTCGTGTTGCTGGCCTCGCTCGTGGCATGCGGCGTGGGCGTGGCTGCCGCCCTGGTGCCGGCCCGTCGCGCCGCGCGCATGGACCCCGTGCAGGCCATTCGCGCATGAGTACCGCCGGCCTCATCCTCGCGCTGCGCAACATCCGCAAGAGCTACAACATCGGCACGCCGGTCCAAGCCGAGGTCTTGCACGGCATCACGCTGAACCTGCAAAAAGGTGAGTTCGTGGCGCTGAAGGGACCTTCCGGTTCGGGCAAGAGCACGCTGCTCAACATCATCGGACTGCTGGAGTCGCCGACGTCGGGTGAAGTCGAAATCGCGGGGCAGGCTGCGCAATCGCTGGACGATGCCGCGCTTACTGCCATGCGCGGCGCGACCATCGGCTTCGTGTTTCAGTTCCATCATCTTCTTCCGGCCTTCACCGCGCTAGAAAATGTGCTGTTGCCCACCTTCATCGCAAAGGGAAGCTTGACCGGGGAGGCGGAGGCCATGGGCCTCGACCTGCTGGCTCGCGTGGGCCTTCAAGGTGCCGAGTACAAACGACCCGGCGAGCTGTCGGGCGGCATGCAGCAGCGCGTTGCGATTGCCCGCGCACTTTCGCTTCGGCCCAGCCTTATTCTGGCCGATGAGCCCACGGGAAACCTCGACACCGTCAGCGCCGACGAGGTCTTCGCATTGCTGCGTGAGTTCAACCGGGATCACGGCAGTGCGTGTCTCATCGTCACGCACGACCCGCGCCTGGCAGCCCGCTGTGATCGGCTGATCGAACTCGTGGACGGCCAGCTGGTGAGTGGCTGAGGGCCGAGGCGGCTACTCGTGCCTGCTGTCGATGCCGGTTCAGGCCGCAGCCGCGTTTCGCCCGACGAGCGCGAGGTAAGCATCCCGCGTGGCGCGCGAGACCGAGCTGATCGCCAGGGCATAGGACGTTTGATGGCGCACCAGAAGCCTGGCGGAGGCCACCGCGCGCGACTTGCAAAACCAGTGGCAGGTGTGCTGCATCAGGAACAGCTCCGCAGAAAGCGTAAAGGCACGGTCCCTGCCAGAGCCGGTTGTTTCCGGGCTGACCGCGCGCTCGATTCCACGGGCATGCACTTTCAATGCCTCGCGGAGGTCGAAGGTCAGCGCGGGCACGAGCCGGTCGGCGTAAGGCAGCGTGAACGGGAGCCGGCTCACACGCGCCTGGGCTTCAGGCACTTTCTCGAAGCCGGAGGCGAAGCGGCTGAACTGCTCGGCCAGACGGGCCTCGGAGACGGCCAGAACCTGCCAGATGGATTCCCGGCGGCCGGCTTCCGGCTCGCCCAGAGCCCGGGCGTAGCCCTCAAGCAACGTCTCCATCAGTTTTTCGATGTCGTACTGGCGCAGGTGACTGGCCAGCAAACGGATACGAGTGCGCTCGGCACGCGTCTTGAGCGAGTACGCCATCACGGCGACTGCTATCGCCCACACCATCATTTCCATAACCGCCCACGCCTTGACAAGGCGTCAAGTGTAGGGCTCGCCGGCCATCGGGCTGCAGGTGGCCGGCTCGATGGGCGCGCGGGCTTTCGTCGGGCGGGCGCTTGAAAAAACGAAGCGTGCTCCTGACCGGCCGCGCGCTCGCCAGTGCTCAGAATTCTTCGCGCGGAAAGACCGGCGCAATGGGCTCTGCCGCGTTGATCTCCGGCCCCATTTCCGCTTCGATCTGCTCCATGGCCGTCAGCCAGCTGGACAGGCGGATCGCGATGTTCTCGAGATCGCTTTCGGGAAGCGTCAAACCCTGCATCTGGCTCAAGACGCGCAGTTGTTCAATGCTCAATTCCATGAGATTTCCTCGGGTGACGTCAACATCATGCGGCGACAGGCTCGGCCGCCAGCGTCTTGCTCAGGTCCGGATGGCGCGCGCTCCAGGGCGTGGCCGTCTGGTAGGCGTGGCCGATCTGGAACGCTGTGTTCTCGCCGAAGGGTCGGCTGGCAATCTGCAGGGCCAACGGCAGTCCGTCCCTGGAAAAGCCGCACGGCACGGACAGGGCGGGAACGTTCGACAGGCTGAAAGGATAGTGGGCTATGCGGCGGCGTATCAGTTTAGGAATCACGTCCGCCTTGTCGGTAATCCGCTCGACGGCAGCCTCTATGCGCCGCGGCGGCGTGACGTTGGTAGGCGTGAGCAGCGCGTCGTATTTGCGCAGGGCGTCGAGCACCTGGGCGCGCACCACCGTGCGTGCCCGCATGGCACGGTGGTACACCGATGCCGGAATCAGGCTGGAGGCGGCCAGGCGTGTACGCGTGCCGACGTCGAAGCGCATGTAGCGGTCGCGCAGAAAATTGGCAAGAAACCACGACGCCACATCGGCATCGGTCGTAAGCATTTGCAGTGGCACTGCCCACTTGGCCAGCGGTAGCGAGACTTCCTCGATAACGGCGCCGAGTCCACGCAGAACCTCGAGCGAGGCCTCGAATGCGGCCGTGACTTCGGGATCGACCCCGTCTCCGTAGGCGATCTCGCGCACCACCGCGAGCTTCATGCCGCTCAGGTCACCGTCCAGGCCGTCAGCAAAACGCGGGACGCGGCGGGGGCTGGACAGCAGGTCATGCGGGTCGTGTCCGGAGATGGCCTGCATGACCGCAGCCACGTCCTCGACGGTTCGCGCCAGCGGGCCGAATGTGTCGCTGCTGTAGCCGGCCATGACACCGCCGTGGCGGCTGACGCGGCCGAAGGTGGGCCGCAACCCCACGATGCCGTTGCACGACGCCGGGCCGCGCACCGAGCCGCCCGTGTCTTCGCCGATGGAGAAGCTGCACAGCCCGGCGGCCGGCGCAATGCCGGAGCCGGTGGAGGAGCTGGAGGCGTCGTAATCCGGATGCCACGGGTTGCGCGGCTGGCCGTACGGGAAGTCGACCGTTCCGCCCTTGCCCCACTCGTGCTGGTTCTGCTTGCCCACCAGAATGGCGCCGGCCTCGTGAAGTCGCTTGATGACCGTGGCGTCATGGGGCGCCACCATCTCATGCGCATCCAGCACGCGGGTGCCCAGGGTGGTGGGAAAGCCGATCGCATGCATCTGGTCCTTCACGCCAAAGGGCAGGCCGTGCAAGGGTCCGCGGTATCGACCCGCCAGAATTTCGGCTTCGGCGATTTTGGCCTGCGCCAGTGCTCGCTCGGCGTTGATCGTGATCCAGGCCCGCAGCGTCGAGTCGTATTGCTCGATGCGCTGCAGGCTGGCTGTCATCAACTCGACCGGCGAGATGTCGCGCGACGCGATGAGTCCTGCCTGGTCGGTGGCACTCAGGTAAACGAGATCGGAGGCATTCATGTGAGGGCGTTTAACGTGCGGGTTACTGCTTGGCCAGTCCGAGTTCAGTGAGGATGGCGCGGGTCTCTTCGTAGTCGGCCTTGAGGAAGGCCGCTGTCTCGCCAGACTTCTTGAAATCGGGGTCCCATGAGTTGGCCTCGAGGTAGCCCTTCCAGTCGGGATGCTGCGCGGTCTTTTGCAAAATGTCTTCCCAGCCCGTGACTTGCGCGGGCGTCATTTTCTTGGGTCCGACGATGACGGTCCAACCGCCGAGCACCACGTTGGCGCCCTGCTCGGTGCAGGTGGGAACGTCGGGCAAAACACCCAGCCGCTTGGTGGTGGTCACGCACAGGATGCGCATCGTCTTGGCTTTGTGATGCGGAATGGAATTGTTGACGAGCTGTGACATGGCGCTGATGTGTCCGCCCAGCAGGTTGGTGACCGACTCGGCTCCGCCGCCGAACACCAGCAGTTTCAGCTTCTTGGGATCGACGCCCGCCGCTTTCGCAATCAGCGCGACCGCAAAGTGGTTGGTGCCGCCCAAGGTGCTGCCGACCGAAATGCTCAGCGAGGTAGGGTCTTTTTTCAGCTGTTCCTGAAATTGCTTGAGGTCCTTGATGGGCGAGTCGGCCCTCACGGTCAGGGCAACGGCTTCGCTGCCCATATAGGCGAGCGGTGTGACCGACGACAGGTCGATCGGGCTGCGTCCCGTGATGTGGTTGGTGATGAGCCCCGCTTGCGCCACGCCGATGAAATGCGGATCGTCCTTGGCGCTGACGTAGCCATACGCAATGGCGCCGCCGCCGCCGACCTTGTTGCTCACCACGCCATTGAGGAGCTTGGTGTCAGTCCAGACCTTCTGGATCACGCGCGCTGTCTTGTCATTGCCTCCGCCAGCCGCGGAGCCCACGACGATCTCCACCGTTTTTTCCGGCTTCCAGGCTTGGGCCTGCGAAAGGGGCGTGGACAGCGCCAGGCAAGCGGCGAAGGCGGCAAGCGCGAGCACGCGCCGTTGTGCAGGAACGAAGGGGACGCAAGGGGTCATGACAGGCCTTTCAATGTGGGAAACAGAAGATCCAAACGGACGATTCACGAGACACTCTTAAAGGACGGCCAGGCGCGCCTTGCGCCGCCGGGCAAATGATTTGAACGCGGTCATTCCGACGATGGCCGCGCAGACCGCGGCAAGCGTGATCGTCACCGCGCTATTGACAAAAATCTGGGGGCTTCCACTCGACAGGGTCATGGCCTGGCGGAATGACTGCTCCATCATCCCGCCCAGAACCAGTGCCAGCACAAGCGGGGCCAGCGGAATGTCCACTTTGCGAAACGCATAGCCCAGCACGCCGAACAGCAAGCACAGGTAGAGCTCGACGGTGTTGCCGTTGACCGAAAAAATGCCGATCGTCGAGAGCACCACCACCAGGGGCAGCAGGATGCCTGTCGGGATATAGAGCAGCCGAACGAAAAGCCCGATCAAGGGCAGGTTCAGCAGCAAAAGCATGACGTTACCGACATACATGCTGTTAACCAGTCCCCAGACGAGATCGGGGCGATTCTGGAACAGCATGGGGCCGGGCTGGATGCCGTACATGACGAAGGCGCCGAGCAGCACGGCCGTCGAACCCGAGCCCGGCACGCCCAGCGTGAGCAAGGGCACCATGGCCCCGGCGGTGGCGGCGTTGTTGGCGGTCTCGGGGCCGGCCACACCCTCGATGGCACCCCGGCCGAATTCCTCGGGGTGTTTCGAGACGTTCTTTTCCATCGAGTACGACATGATGGTCGCGATCGTGGCGCCGGCTCCCGGCAACAGCCCCACCAGAAAGCCGATGACGGTGCCGCGCCCCATCGGTGCGGCTGAGCGCCGCCACTCGTCACGCGTGAGCATGAGTTTGCCCTTCAGCCTGAGAATTTCGCTGCGTTTGTGAAAAAACTCCTCCATGGCAGAGAACACTTCTCCCAGCGCGAAGAGACCGACGACCACAATCACGAAGCCGACACCGTCCTGCAATTCCGGCACGCCCATGGCAAACCGGACCTGCCCGCTTTGCAGATCGGTTCCGATGGTCGCGATGGCCAGGCCGAGCATCATCGCGAGCATGCCCTTGGCGGGCGAATTACCGGTCAGGGAAGAGACCGCCGTCAGCGCGACCAGCATCAGCATGAAGTACTCGGGCGGACCAAAACCCAGTGCGATCTTGGTCAGCGGAACGGCAAGCAGCGTCAACGCGATCACCCCAAGGGTGCCGCCGACGAAAGAGCCCCAGGCAGCGACGGCCAGCGCCGCGCCCGCCCGGCCCTTGCGGGCCATCTGGTAACCGTCGATGGCGGTCATGACCGAAGAAGACTCCCCGGGTGTGTTGATCAGGATGGACGTCACCGAGCCGCCGTACTGCGCGCCGTAATAAACGCCGGCCATCATGATCAGCGCCGAGGTCGGATCCATGCCGTAAGACATGGGAATCAGCAGCGCGATGCCAGCCGAAGGCCCTATGCCGGGCAACACGCCGATCACAGTGCCCATCAGGACGCCCATGAAGGTGTACCAGAGGTTGATCGGCTGCAGGCTTACGCTAAAGCCATTGAGAATGTGTATGAGGGAGTCCATGTGTGACGCGCCGGCCTAAATGCCCAGCAGTCCCTTGGCGAGTGAAACGCCCAGCACCCGGCTGAACAGGAAGTAGATACCGGCCGTGAAAAGAAGTGCGGTCAGCACGTTGGCGACCCACTTGCCCCGATTGAGGTAGGCCATCAGCGCAAGCAGGAAAAGTGGCGTGCTCAGCAAAAACCCCAGTCGCTCGAAGGCGGCAAAGTACAGGGCGATCCAGCTCACCACGCCGGCCAGCAGCACGAGGTGCCGACGGTCTTGGGGTTCGGAATTCTCCTGAGGCGTTGCGGCTTTGCGCGCTTGCAGCATTTCCGCCAGTAGCCAGCCCGCGGAGACGACGAGCCCGCCCGTGATCAGATACGGAAAGGCGCGGGGACCGAGGGGGTCCCCGATGTCAAGCGTGGGTATTTGGCGAATTCCGAAGAAATAGGCGGCTGCGAAAAGGACAGTCAGGACAAGGATGACACGGTTGCTGATCAATGAAGCACCTTTCGGGAGTGGGCTGAAAACGACTTTCGGCGCTCTCTCTTCAAGTGCATTATTCGTGCCGCATCGGGCGTGAGTAAATTGCAAATTCCGGCGCACATTGATGCGTGGAACTTATCAAAAGTCAGCTAACTCAGCTGTTTGGCAACAGGGTTGCCGATACTTGGGCTTTCACCCGATCAGCGCGAAGCGCCCTCTTTGCGGTTCATCAGAACCATTCCGGCCGCCACCGCGATGAGCGCGGCGATCAAGCCCGGCGTCACCCGTTCGTGCAGCCAGAGTGTCCCGATCACCAGCGCAAAGAGCGGCGTGAAAAACACGAAGACCGAAATTTTGGTGGCCGGATAACGCACCAGCAGCCACATCCATACGAGATAGCTGGCAAACGCGCCGAGGACCGTTTGCGCAAGAAGCGACCAGATGGCAAAGGTGCTGAACTCGAAGTGCCAGGCTTCTCCGAGCGCCAGCGAAAGGGCCGGCATGATCAGGCTGCTGACGGCGAGCTGGTAGAAGAGCAGCTTTTCTGCGCGGATGCGCGACAGGCTCGACGCGCGAATGACGACCGTCGTCAAGCCCCACAGCATGCCGCCGGCCAGCGCCAGCAAATCGCCTCTTGCCGTGCTTGCGCCTGGCGCTGCAAAGCCTTCGCGCAGCGCAAAAGCCACGGCGGCGAAGGCGCAAAGCAGGCCGGCCCATTGCAGCCCACGGAGCTTTTCGGCGGGCACCCAGAACGGCAGGATCAACGCGACCCAGAACGGCGAGGTGTAGAGAAACACGGTCAGCCGCGACGCGCTCGTGTGCTGAAGCCCGAGGTAGATCATGGCGAACTCGGCCGCAAACAGGCTGCCAGCCAGAAGGCCCGCACGCAGCGAGCCATCGCGCCCGAACAAGGCAATGCCCCTGACACGGCACCACAGCATTAGCAAGGTGGTGGCGCCCACAAGCCGCAGTGATGCCTGGAACATTGGCGCAATCTCTGGCAGCGTGGCCTTGATCAGCACCTGCTGGAAGCCCCACAACAGGCAGCACGCCAGAAGAAGCGATATGGCCAGGGGGTCTAGGTGTGACTTGCGCAAACTCATGCGTCAATCGTAGCAACCGCGCCCCGCACCCAAGGACGCGAGGCCTGATGCACGCGCCGCAGCGTGACCGCTACAGCGGATGCTCTGTGTAGAACTTGCCGCCGTGGTAGAGCAGTGGAGACGCGCCTGCCCGGTGACTGCAGCGTTCGACTTCACCGACAAAGATGACGTGATCGCCCTCTTCGTAGCGGCTGCGGTTGAAGCATTCGAACGTGGCGGCTGCACCCGTCAGGAGCGGAGCGCCGCAATGGCCGTCGCTGAACCCGACATCCTTCCAACGCTCGTCACGCTTGCCTGCAAAGCGCTCCGCGAGCTCTTTCTGGTCGGCCGACAGGATGTTGATGGCGTAGTGTGACCCCGCGCTCAGTGCACTCATCGATGCAGCGCTGCGGCCGAGGCTCCACAAGACGAGCGGCGGACTCAGGGACACCGAATTGAACGAGTTCGCTGTCAGCCCGACCAGCTTTCCCGCGGCGGTGCGGGCCGTGATGATGGTCACGCCGGTGGCAAACATGCCCAGCGCCCCCCTGAATTCGGCGGCGGAAAAGCTCGGGCTATTGGCCTTGGCGGGTTTGACGGGCGACAACATCCGGCTAATTTAACCGAACGCATCGCCTCATAGGCTCATGCTCCGTGCTTGACCTTCTGGTAGGCGAGGTCGGTTTCAGCGCCCCGGCTGGTGTCCTTGAGCCCGCCCTTGATGTCCTTGGCGGCCTGCTCGACTTCAGGGCTGGACCGGTCGCCTGTCATCTCCGAGTCCTGGTCCCGCTCATGCGGCAACCCTACGCTGGCCTTGATGGATTCATCTTTCGGGGTATGCGGCTCACCCGTGCCACTTCGCCCGGTTTGCGCCTGCGGGAGGGTCATGCCCTGGTGTTTCCCCTCCTTGTCGGTCGACGGAGAGTCGACTTTGTGAAAGTCGGTTTCGCGGGAACTGTCGCTGAGGTCGCTTGGCGAGGGACGTGTCATGAAAAGCCTTTCGGTGCCGATGAAATACCGGATCTCTCAGCTTTGGCGAGCCCTCGAAGCACGGCTGTCAGTACGCTCAGGCAGGCGATGTAGGAGGCTCACCTCTCGCTTCTCCAGCTTCTCCTGGTGTTCCACGTGCTCCTGGTGCTCCCGGTGCTCCAGCTTCTCGCGCTTATGGCGTTGTGACGGTTATGGCCCGCCTCCGCGTTGCCGAAGCGTCTTACTTACGATGCTGCAGGAAGAATCGCAACATGGCCCGCGAAGCACTCGGACCTTGCGGATCCGTGAAAGAGCCTGCGCTGTCGCCGCCCGACCAGGCATGCGGGCCGGAAGCCACTGCCCAATACTCGACAAAGGACTTGCCCTCGGGATCGGTGTAGATGGTCTGAACGGAGCTTCGATCGGGCGGCGTGCTTGCCACGGCCACCTGGGTCCGCTTGACCTTTTTCAGCGGCACGCCGGCCGCCTTGAGCGTGGCCACGGCGGCCGCCACGATCTGATCGCCGTTGTCCGGGTGTACGGTGGCGTCCGCATCGCCATGAAAAACGATGGTCGGCATTTGCGCCTCGTGCTTGCTGGTCGAGCCGTGCGACTTGCGAGCGCCCTTGCGCATCGCGCTGAAGGCTGAGATCACGTCATGCGCAGCGCCCGGCGGCAATCCCGAATGCACGCCGACGGCTGCGAAAGCCTCGGGGTAAAGCGCAGCCACCATGGCCGCCATGGCGCCACCCGCAGAAAGCCCGGCCACGTAGGTCCGGCTCGGGTCGGCGTGGTATTTTTTCTGAACCTGCCTGACCAGGGTGACCAGCATCGCCGGCTCGCCCGCGTCCCGCCCCTGGTGGGCGGTCTCGAACCAGTTCCAGCAGCGCATGCTGTTGGCTTTGGCCAGCTGCTCGGGGTACAGCACGATGCATTTTTCAGATTCGGCGAGCTCGTTCATGGCCGTGCCCAAAGCGAAGTCGGCGGCATCCTGCTTGCAGCCATGCAAAAGCACGACCAGCGGAAGTTCGGCAGCGGCGGCCTCGTCTTCGAGCGAGGGCAGATAGAGCCGGTAGACATACCGCTCGGGTCCGAAGGCGAACTCGTGTGCCGTGAAGCTCGCAGGGCGCGGCTTCGCAGGCGCCGGTACGTCGCGCGAAACCGGTGCAGGAACTTCCGGGACAGGCCGTTCCTGCACATCAGGCGTGATGTCATCCAGCTTTTCCCGCGCAGCTTGAGCGTGTTCGCCATCCGCTGCGGGTTTAACGGCGTCTTTGTCGACTGACGGGGCAGGGGGGGGCTTTTCGATTTCACGAAACCCGATGTCTTCGGCCGCTTCATTGGCCGGCGCCGAGCGATCGAGGTCGGCGCGTCCGGTGGGGCGCAGGGTCGGCCCCTTGCCATCGGAATGAGCGGTCGGCTTTTCGTTGTGGGAAGAAGCGCGCTCGCTCTTCAGACCCAGCGCCTTTTGAATCAGGCGCGTTGCTTCCGCCAAACGGCCTCCCCGCGTCAGTTCGGTCGCTTTCGCGAGCTCTTTCATCAAAACACCCATGACTTCTTCCTTTGACCAAATTGCTGCACTGCAACAAAGAATACGCCTATTTCTGCACGGGCGTGCGCCGCAAACCTAAAAAGGAGCCGCGGACTGCGACGTCCTACATGCCTCCCCGCAAGGCACCGACATGACGATTTTTCAAGGTTAAACAAAGTAGTAAAGGCTAACTACAAATTCCAACCCTTACTCACAATCCTTTCGGAGTCTTCCTTATGCAAACCCAAATCACGGAGTGGAGCGCGGCGCTCATGACGTCTCTGGCCACGGCAATGGCCCTGTTTTTCAGCGCCATTCCCAAAGTTCTCGGTTTTCTCGTCATCCTCATCGTGGGTTGGCTGGTCGCCTCCCTGATCGAAAAAGCGTTTGCCGCTTTGCTCAGGGCCATCCGATTCAACGACCTGGCCAAGCGCTCGGGATTGGCCGATTTCGTCGAGAAGATGGGAACGGGCACCGATTCCGCAGGATTGCTGGCGGCCGTGGTCAAGTGGTTCGTACGTCTGATCGTTCTGGTCGTTGCCTTCGATGCGTTGGGCCTTCCCGCGGTATCGGACGTGCTTCGCCAGCTGCTTCTGTGGCTTCCCAATGTGATCGTGGCACTGGTGGTGCTGGTGATTGGTGGCCTGGCAGCAACGGCTCTGAGCAATGTAGTCCGGGCGGCAGCAGACAAGGCGGACCTCGGCAGTCCCGAGTTTTTGGCCAAGGTGGCGTCGACACTGGTGTGGGCTTTCGCGATCGTCGTGGCGGTCAACCAGATCGGGATTGCGACGACGCTCGTCAACACGCTTTTCATGGCCGTGGTGGGCGCTGTCGCTCTGGCGCTGGGCTTGTCGTTCGGGCTCGGTGGCCGCGATACCGCGGCCGAGATCGTGCGGTCGTGGTACCAGGCGGGCCGCGCCAACAAGGACAAGATGGCCCGGGCAGCGGGCGCGGCGGGCGAGCAGATCGAGCAGGGCATGAGCCGGGCGGCGAGGGAGGTTTCTGCGGCGCCTCCGGCGACACCCAGCGCGACCCGTCCCTTGCCACCGACCGGCACTACGCCGCGAGGCAACATCCCCTGAGCGGCGAGCGTGGGCGGGGGGCCAGAAGAATTATCGATAGGCAGCGAGCTTGTGCGCGGCTCTGGTGACCTCTCAGACGCAAGAGACGCAGGCTACTCAGGTTTCTTTGGAAACGGTGCGCATAGCTGACAACATCGGGAAGCCGTAGAAGTTAAAAGACATGTCGGGAACGCGGCCGCTTATCAATTCGGCGATGGCTTTGCCTGACCCCGCGCCATGCGTCCAGCCCAGCGTGCCGTGGCCGGCGTTGACCCAGAGCTTGCCCACGGAAGTTTTGCCGATGAAGGGGATGTTGGTGGGCGTTGCCGGGCGCAGGCCTGTCCAGAAGTTGGGCTCGCCCCCTTCTTCTTCGGCGCGCGAGTCGCACACGCCGGGAAGCACCTCCTCGATGCGGCGGGCGAGCATACGGCAACGGGCGCGTGCCAGCGGTGTATCCAGCGAAAGGTCGTAGCCGCCCACTTCTATGGTGCCGGCAACGCGCAAGTAGCCGGGGTGATCCGGCGTGTCGCCTTCGAGCCGGCTCATGGCGCACTTGACTTCGTCGTCGATCGTGCTGACGTAGGGCGCCCGATCCGGCCGCAGGAGCTTGAACGTTGCGCTGTACCCCTTGCCGGGATAGATGGGCAGCTTTACGCCGACGGTCCGCAGCAAGGGCGCGGAATAAGAACCGCAGGCCACCACCACCGCGTCGAATTTCAACAACCTATCGCGCTGCGGCGTCGTCATCTCGACGGGACGCACGCAGACCGACTCGATCTCGCCGCCGACCTTGTTCAGTTGAACGACGCCGTGGCCGTAGAGCAGATGTGCGCCTTTTGCCTCGCAGCGTTTTGCCAGCGACTGGGTAAAGATGCGTGCATCGCCGCTCTCGTCGCTGGCGGTGAAGGTACCGCCGGCGATACGGTGGGCAAACGACGCAAAGGCGGGCTCGATCCGCAGCAACTCATCGCGGCTGACGACCCGCCGCTCCACGCCGTAGCGCTGCATGAGCGCGGCTGCGCTTGCCGCCTGCGAAAAAGCCGCCTCGTCGGTGAAGAAATGCGCGATGCCGCGCTCGAGCCGGCTGTAGCGGATGCCCGTCTGAGTCACCACCGCCTTGAGCGCGGTGTGACTGTAAGCGCCCAGCGCCACCAATTGCTGCACATTGCGCTCGAAGGCGGCGTCATTGCACTGCGCGAGGAATTTCAGGCACCACCACCATTGGTGTGGGTCGAGCCGAGGGCGAAACAGCAACGGCGCGTCGTCGCGCAGCATCCATTTCAGCGCCTTGAGCGGCGCATCACGGTTGGCCCAGGGTTCGCAATAGCTCACCGAGATTTGCGCCGCGTTGGCAAAGCTCGTTTCAAGGGCTGCGTCCGGCTGGCGGTCTACCACCACAACTTCGTGCCCACGCTCCAGCAAATGCCAGGCGGTGCTGATTCCGATGATTCCCGCACCGAGCACGGTGATTCTCATAAGTTGGCCCACCATACAAGCTGCCCGACAAGAGCAGAACCATACATTCGACATCCCCGACAGATGATCCCTCTGGATTGCGCCACTCGTCTTGAAGCAGTGCAATAAAAAAGGACGGTATGTCGGTTGCGAGAAGCCGCGCCGAACGGTCGTGACGGCCGGTCGAAGGCGTTTCCAGCCCAACCATAGCGTATCCATGCGGCCGTGACGTCTGTCGGATCAACTCCACAGCCGACGCGACTTCCCAGTGATTAGCGCGGAAGTTGTAACCTAATGTGATAAAAAGTGGCATAACTAGTCGAAAGCGCCATGACAATTTCAGTTCCAAGCTCAGCCGGCGGTTTACCCAGGGGAGACAAACAGCTCATCCGAGCGCAAGATGCACAGGCCGCGCACTTTCCGTGCGGGAAAGCTCTTTGACGTAGGCGTTTTCGCATGCTCGACCGCTGCCATTCCCTGTCAACGCGTGAACGCGGCCTGCCGGCCTTCCCGTTACGCGGAGCATTTCCATGCTGAACTGGCGCATACGGCCGCTGCTCTTGGGGTTGGCTTTGGTCGCGCTCATCCCTTTGCTGGGCTTTGTTGTCCATTTCTTACTGAACCAGCGTGATCAGGCGGTCGAGGTGGCCAAATCGGCTTTGCACGCCGAGGTACGCGTAGCGGCCATGCACCAGGAGATGGTGGTCAATGCGGCTGCCCAGCTACTTTCGGTCGTGTCGAGCAGTCCTTCGGTCGTTCGGCTTGACGTTTCCACTTGTGCTGGCTTGCTCCGGGAACTCCACGGGCAACACCAGGAGTTCGCGAATCTCGAGGTGATATCCCGTGACGGGGCTCAGCGTTGCGGGACGGGCGACATCAACCCGCCGATTCCCGCTGACGGGGCGCTGCTGCGACTTGTCGTGGCAAAGCACAAATTCACCGTGGGGACCGTGAACCTCACCCCTGCAGGCCGAGTGGATGCGCTCAGTTTCGCGACGCCGGTCAAAAATGGTGCTGGCCTGGTCACGGGCGTGGCCCTGGCTTCGCTGAAGGCGCAGGTCTTGAGTGAGGCGCTAGCCAGAGTGAATCTGACCCCAGGCGCAACGTTGCGTCTGTTCGATCGCAGCGGCACGCTGCTGGCTGCCGTGTTCCCGGACGGCAAGCCGCAAGATGATGTGGAAAACGATGAAGCCTTGCGCCTTGCTGCGCGAACGGGCAGGTCGGATGTGCAGCAGCTGATGGACAGTCAGGGTGTGACACGCTTTTATGCTCATGTCCCGCTCACGGGCGCGGCTGCGGGAAGCCTTTACGTGGCCGCGAGCATTCCGCTGGATGCACTTCTTGCAGGGCCGTCGGAGGCGCTTTACCAAACACTCACCGCGGTGTTCGCGTTTGCACTGGCCGGCATCGGCTTTGCGTGGTGGTTCGGCGGCCGGCTGATCGTCAAGCCGGTCCGAGCCATCGTGCGCGAGTATGACCAGTTGGCCAGTGGCGATTCGACAGCGCGGGTCTCATCGCAGTTCACCCGTCCAGGCGAGCTGGGAACTATCGCCCAAAGTTTCAATGCCATGGCTGCGTCCCTCGAAACCCGTCGGGCCGAGCTGGAAACTGCGCTAAAGGACGTAAGTGCCAAAAGCGCACAGATCGAGCTTGTGCTCAACAGCATGAACGAGGCGGTCGTCGCTACGGACCTGAAGGGCAACATGCTGCTGTTCAATGCGGGGGCGCTGGAGCTTTTTCCGGAGTCGCCCATACCCGGGGACCGCAGGCCCTGGTGGGACGGACACTCGCTCTGGAGCCTCGATGGGCAGACCCGCTACGCCGATTCCGACCGTCCCCTGAACCGCGCACTTCGCGGCGAGCGAATCGACAACTGGGAAGTACGGTTGCGCCGTCCCGACAAGGCTGACCGGATCATATCGATCAGTGTCAGACCCATGCTCGGTGATAAAAACAAGATCGTCGGCGGCCTGAACGTCATCACGGACATCACCGAAAGAAAGGCCAGTGAGGCTTTCTTGCGCGCGCAGGGCCCGGTGCTCGAGCTTATTGCGGGGGGCGTCGACTTGTCTGCGTCGCTCGAGGCGGTTGTGGGCCTGATCGAGGAAAGCGAGCCCCGTTTTCTTTGCAACGTGCAGCTGGTGGAGTCGGACCGCCTCGGGCGCGGTTACGCACTTCGCCTGCCCGGGCCCTTGCGCAATGTTCTGGCTGACACCCCGGTACGTCCCGGGGAAGGCGCCGAAGCCACAGCTGCCTACCGTGAGCAGACCGTTCTTGTATCCGATATTTCGGGCGACCCTGTAATGGCGGGCAGCCGGGACGCCGCCATGGCGCAGGGCTTTTGCGCCTGCTGGGCAGCGCCGGTCATGTTGGCGGACAACAGCGTTGGCGCCGTGGTGAGCCTGTACCTCTTTCACATCGGCTCTCCCACCCCGCGTGACATGTTCCTGCTTCAGGTGGCGGTTCGCCTGGTGCGCATTGCGCTTGAAAAAGAGCGTACGCAGAACGCCCTCCTTGGAAGCGAGGCTCGTTTTCGCGAACTGGCCGAAAACGTCGAGGAAGTGTTCTACAACCGTGACGCCAGCGGTGCGCGCATTTACTACATCAGCCCGGCGTTTGCGCATCTCTGGGGCCAGAGCTGCGAGAGCGTGTATGCGAATCCGAGGTCGTATGTGGACGCGATTCATCCGGAAGACCGCCAACTGGCCGATGGCGCTGCGGCTGCGAATCGGTCAGGTCATTCCGCTGAAATCGAATACCGCGTGATCCGCCCCGACGGCAGCTTGCGCTGGATCCGCGACGTTTCATACCCCGTGCTGAGCCCGGGGGGCACCCTGGAGCGCGTGGTGGGCACCGCAGTGGACATTACCCGGCGCAAGCAGGCCGACTCCGAACTCGTCGGCGCGACGCGCGCGCTGCAGATGCTCAGCCAGTTCAACCAGGCGCTGGCGCGCGTTGAGGCCGAAGCCGAATTGCTGTTGCATGCCTGCAGACTGGCCGTCGAGGTGGGCGGCTACCGGATGGCCTGGGTCGGGTATGCCGACGAATCGCCCGAGCGGCGCATTATTCCCATGGCGCATGCCGGACGCAATGACGGATATCTGGAGTTCATCGAGCTCACCTGGGACGTCGAGAAATCCAATGGAAGGGGGCCGGCTGGGCAGGTCATCCGTACCGGTGTGGCGTCGCAGACCAGCGACATTGCACTTGCGGATGACGATTTTGCCTGGCGTGAAGCCGCACTGGAGCGCGGCTACAAGAGCGCGTTGGTTCTGCCCTTGAGCAACGATGGCAAAACCTTCGGAATCCTGGGGCTCTACGCCGCCGACACGCAGCGCAAGAGTGCCGATGAAGTCCGGCTGCTTCAGGAGCTTGCAGACAACCTCGCATTCGGACTGCAGATCATTCACTCCAAGCTCGAACGAAGCCGAATCGAGGCGGCCGTATTCAAGATGGCAGCGGGGCTGTCCTCCACGGTGGGGGCGGAGTTCTTCGACCATCTGGCGCGGAACATGACAGACGCGCTAGGTGCCGACGCGGGATTCATTGCCAAGCTCGATGCCACGGGTGAGACGCGCATGCTGCACTGCATTGCCGGGGTGATCGACGGGCGTTCGGTGAAAGGCGAAAGTTTTGCGGCGGACACGCTGCCTTCGGACGGACACCCTGAACAATCGGTGTGCATTGTGCCGATGGCACTGGAAAGCCGGTTCCCCAGGGCGCGGCTGGCCTTGCCCGGGGCGCAGGCGTATGCGGGGCACCAGTTCCTGGACCCCGGCAGGAATGTTGCGGGCTTGCTCTTTGTGCTGTACCGCAACCCGTTGCGGCAGACGGGATTCATCGCTTCCACCCTCAAGATTTTCTCGTCGCGTGCCGCCAAGGAATTCGATCGTCAGAAAGTACAGGCGAAGTTGCAGGAACAGGCGTCCATGCTCGACAAAGCGCAGGACGCGATCATCGTGTGCAATCTGGATCACCGCATCCTCTACATCAACCGAAGCGCCGAGCGCCTGTATGCCTGGCCAGCGGCCGAGGCAATCGGGGAATCGGTGGTGGAAATTGTTGCAAGCCCCGACGTTTTCACCCACGGCATTGGAGAGCTCATGCAGCGCGATGAGTGGGTGGGTGAGGTCCAGATGCGCTCCAAGAGCGGCAAGCTTCTGGACATCGAAAGCCACTGGACGCTCGTGCGGGATGCTGCCGGCCAGCCCACCAGTGTCTTGTCCATTCAAACGGACATTGGAAAACGCAAGAGAGCCGAGGAAGAAATCCGCCGACTCAACGCCAATCTCGAAGAGCGGGTCCGGGTGCGCACGCTGCAGCTTGAGCTTGCCAACAAGGAGATGGAGTCCTTCTGCTATTCGGTCTCGCATGACTTGCGCACGCCGCTCAGCGCGATCGACGGCTTCAGCAGCCTCCTGGTACATACGGACGAGGGCGCATCGCCGCCCGCGCAGACCCGCCACTACATCAACCGTATCCGCGCAGGAATTGCCCAGATGGGGGAACTGATCGAGGCCCTTCTGGCGTTGGCGAAGGTATCGCGGGTCCCCCTGAGAAGCGAGCCCGTTGACCTGAGCGCGATGGCGGGCGCCGTCCTGCAGGCGTGCCGCGAGCGCGACCCATCACGCCAGGTCGAGTACCTGATTCAGCCAGGCCTCACAGCAGAAGGCGATCCGCGACTGCTGCGCCAACTGTTCGAGAATCTGCTCGGCAATGCATGGAAATTCAGTTCCGGCCAAACGCCTGCGCGTATTGCGTTTGGCCGGGATGCCGAGAGCGGAAAAGCCGAGTACTACGTGCGGGACAACGGAGCCGGCTTTGACATGGCATTCGCCGATAAATTGTTCAGCCCGTTCCAAAGGCTTCATGGTCTGTCCGAGTTCGAAGGCACCGGCGTGGGGCTGGCCACCGTCCAGCGAATCGTGAACCGGCATGGCGGCGAGGTTTGGGGTGAGTCGGCGCCCGGGCGGGGCGCGACCTTTTACTTCACGCTCGGCAAGGTGCAGCAGGAATTGTCCAGAGCGGATCAACAGGTCACGACGCTGATGTGAAACTCTAGTTCCCTGAAAGCGAACGAGTAGTCGTCTTTTAGCCCTGGCGTGCGTAGGGCAACCCAAAGGCCCACAATCTGACGGCCTTGTTTCGAAAACTACAATCTGCACATGGATCCCTCGACTTCCTCGGCAAGTCCGCCCGCCACGGCCAAGCCCTCATTTAAGGCACAGATGCTTCACGCCCGTGAGGCGGCAATCGTAGAGGCGGCGAACCGGCTGCTGGCGGGCAAAGGTTTCGATCTCATGACCGTGGATGAGGTGGCCGCCGAAGTCGGCATCGCCAAAGCCAGTCTCTACAAGCATTTCCCCAGCAAGGAGCATCTGGCTGCGGCGGCCATGATTGGTGTGTTGAAGCGCGCCCAGGGGTTTCTGGCGGGGCTTGCTGACGAGCTCGGACCGATGGATCGACTCAAGGCCGTGGTGCGCTGGATGATGGGTTTGCAACTGGCCGGCGAGATGCCGTCATTGCCGAGCCAGAACTCCAGTCTGCGCGCCAACCTCCTGGCCAATCAGGAGTATCTGGAGCGCCTCATGGACGTCAGTGATCGCCTGGGAGGCTGGATAGAGGCGGCGCTTCAATCGGGAGAACTCAACACCCGCTTACCCCCGCATCTGGTGCTATACACCTTGTATTCGCGTGCTTGCGATCCGGTGCTGGAGTTCATGAAACTCGGCGAACAGCACAGCGATGAGGAAATCATCGAGCTGGTACTGTCGACCTGCTTTGATGGCCTCAACGCCCGAACATAGGAGCTCTTGGGGGACAAAGGCGTGCGCGGCAAAGGCACCGCGCCGGTCCATTTTTTACCTGCTTTTTTGACCGATAGCTTGGCTATCGGGCTTCAAATCTGGCAAAAACCGTCTTCGGCGGGGCCACTTTTCGCCATCCACGCCTTGTGCCGCCGAAACTCCCGGTGGCCGGGGAAGGCGCAAGCGAAAGGGCGGTTCAGCGAACCAGCAATACCGGAACGCCGCAGTGCGCGATGACCTGCGTCGCCACCGAGCCCATGACCAGATTTCCGAACGCACCGTGGCCATGGGAGCCCATGACGATCAGATCAAACCCGCCGGACTCGGCCATCTTGCTGAGCGTCTCCCCGACCGGCCCGACCTTCCAGGTGCTTTTGGCTTCGATGCCCTGGCGTAAAAGCGCCTTGACGGCAGGGCCCAGCACTTTGTCGGCTTCGTCGGCGTGGTAGCTCTTGACCACCTCGGCGCCAACTGCGGCGCGGGCGCGCGGCGGCAGAGGCGTCTGCACCGTGGCAACGGTGTAGTCGTTGTTGGGACCGAACATCTCTTTGTGCGACGCCAGGTAGGCGAGCATCTTCTTGGTGTACTCACTGCCGTCGGCGGCGATCAGAATTTTCACGGTCTTCTCCTGGTTGTTGTTTGAACGTTCGTGTCGTCGGCCCTCGGCGGGCGTGATGATTTCATTCTAAGGCCGGTCATTTGGATTATTCAGCCCGGCTGAAGGCAAGTGCTCCACGTCAAATACTCATGCACAGGTCCGGACGATAGCCTTCCTGCTCGTTCTTGCGCGCGTATCCGAGGGGATTTGCGACCACGCGGCAACCGTTTTTGACGTAGTCGACCGGGCAATGCAGGTGGCCGTGCAGCCACAGCGAGGCTTTCGGAAGCCGGTCATCCAGGGCATTGCAGAAACCCGCCGTCCCGGGGGTCAGGCCATAGCGTGGGTCGGCACTGAGCAGGCTGGGCGCGAAATGCGTTACAACGACGGTCTTGCCTTCGAAGGGCGTGTCGAGCGCATCCTTCAGCCACGCCTGGCAAATCAGTCCCTGCTCGCGCACTTCTTCGGCGAGCATGGGTCGGCCTTTGTACAAGGTGCCGGTCTTGCGCAGGTAAAAGTTGGCTGCGCGAAAAGCCTTTTCGCGGCGGGCCGTCTGTTCCACTGAATTGTTCGCTTCGCCTGCGGGAAGCAGGCTGTCCAGTGCATCGAAGTCAGTCCACAGCGTGGTCCCGACAAAGCGGACTGCGCCGATCACGCGGGTTTCACGTTCGAGCCAGAAAATGCCCAGGCGTTCGCACGTAGCACGCAGGCGCTCATGTGCGCTGGCGAAATCCAGGTTGTCGTACTCGTGGTTGCCGGGAACGAAAAGCACCGGGGTGGGCCAATCAGCGCCGCCCTGCCCCTTTGGCAGGGGAGAAAATCGGCCGAGACCGAAATTGCCGCCTTCGCCCGCCAGGCCTTCAAGCAACGACCCGTTCTGGTAAGAGCCGATATCGCCGGCCAGCACCAACAGATCGGCGTTGGGCAAAGGCCTGGCCTGGAAATGCGGGTTCGACTCCAGGTGCAGGTCGGACAAGAGCTGAATGTTCACGCCCTTATTGTGCCCAGACGGCCTGGCCGCTTGTTCGCTCCAACGCGAGCTAGCCCAAGCTTGCCCTGCCTTGCAGGTTTAAGCAGTTCCAGCGGGCGCTCAGAGCTTGATGGCCGCGCCGCGGACAGTGGGCGACAGGGCGGCGACCTGATCCTTGACAAAGGTCGTGAAGGCCGCCGGAGAAAGGCTGCTGGTGGTGATGCCCAGGTCCAGCATGCGCTTGCGGACCTCTGCACTTTCGACAATCTCTCGGCAGGCCGTGTTTAGCCGGGTCACCACGTCGGCAGGCATGTTCGCAGGCCCGCTCAGGCCGAAGAAATTGTCCAGTACAAGCTTGCGGTAGCCAAATTCCACCACGCTCGGAACGTCAGGCACCAGCGCAGAGCGCGTTGCGGAGGTGACGGCAATCGGCACCAGCTGCCCGCTCTTGAAGTACGGAACGTAGGCCGTGAGAACGTCGATCCCGACGGGCACCACGCCGGCGATCAGGTCGGTGGTCATCGGTGCACCGCCGCGGTAGGGAATATGCATGAGGTTCACGCCCATGGTTTTCTTCATGAGCTCACCGTAGATGTGCCCGATGGAGGCCGGTCCGCCGGAACCGAAATCCAGGCGGCCCGACTTGCGCGCCATCGCCTCCAGGTCGGGCATGGTCTTGATGGGCGTGGCCGGATTGGCCATGACGACGCAAGGCGCGGAACCGATCAGTGCGATGTGGGTAAAGGCTTCGACCGGATCGTAAGGGAGCTTTTCGAGCGCGAACGGCCCGATGGAGATCGGCGTCGAATTGCTCAGCATCAGCGTGTAGCCATCAGCGGGCGCCTGCGCCACCACCAGTCCGCCGATGCTGCCGCCCGCGCCAGGGCGGTTGTCGACCACGACGGCTTGCCCGAGCTTTTTGCCGAGTTGTTCGGCCATTACGCGGGCAACGATGTCGCTCGCGCCGCCGGCCGGGAAAGTCACAACGATCTTGATGGGTTTTTCGGGCCAGGCGGCCAGCGCGGGCAATGCTGTGGAGGCGGCGCCAGCGGCCAGGAACTTGAGGGCCGAGCGGCGCGTTGCTGGGGTGCCGGATGCAAATGGAAAGGGGCGCGAGGGCATGGGGATCCTTGAGAAAGTTGAGTTCTGTTCAGCAATATCCATGCCCTGCATGGACCGATGCCACTATCCGAGTTTTCACGCCGTTACGTCAAAAAGGCTTTCTGCGCGGCACGCTCGACCGTCTGACGCAACCAAAGATGGGCACTTCTTTGCTGCGAACGGCGGTGCCAGACGGTATCGATGTGCACCGGTGAAACCGAAAATGGCAGAGGCCTTAGCGCCAGTTCGTCCGCAATTCCCGTGACCCGGACAAAGTGTCTGGGCAGCACCGTCAGCAGATTGGAGTGCGCAACGACACGCCCGGCGGTGAAAAACTGATTGACGGTAATCACCACCTGCCGCTCCTTGCCCAGCGAAGCCAGCGATTCGTCGATAAAGCCGTAGGGCCGGCCGGAAAAGCTCACCAGCATGTGCCGCGCCGCACAAAACTTCTCGAGGGTCAGCTCTTGTTCGCTCAGCGGATGGCCTTTGCGCATGACGCAAACGTACTCGCCGTCATAGAGGCGGTGATGAATGAATGGCATCGCCTCGCCCGTTTGTGCACGTGCGGTGAGGTCGGCGAGTACGGACGGAAAGTAACCGATGGCCAGATCGCACGCCTCCTCGTCGAGCAGGCGCCGGGGATCCCGGGTGGTCAGGGGAATGATTCGGATCGCAACACCCGGTGCTTCCACCTCCAGTGTTTCGATCATGCCGGGCATCAGTTCGGCAGCCGTCGCATCGGCCATGGCAATGACGAACGTGGTGTTGGCGGTGGACGCGACGAAGGCATCCGGCACCAGTGACTCCTGCAACTGGCGCAGCGCTTCCTTGACGGGTGGCCAGATAGCCAGCGCACGCGGCGTCGGCGCCATGCCCTGGCCGCTTCGGTGGACCAGGTCATCCCCCAGCGTCTCCCGCAAGCGGCGCAGCGCATTGCTCACCGCGGGCTGGGTCAAGGAAAGGTTGCGGGCAGCCCGGGTCAGGCTGCGCTCGGACATGACCTCGTCGAACACGCGGAGCAGGTTCAGGTCGAGGGTTCGGAAATTCGGAGTGGGCATCGCAAGCCTTGGTAGAGAACTCGACCATTCATCACTTTAGTGAATGAAGTTCATCACAAAGATAAAGTTGAGTATATAGAGGGTTAACCCTATCATTCACGCATCGTTTCAAAACAGCACCTCCCATGCTGTTCTTCAAGGAGTCCCCTATGACAAAGTTTGTCCACCTCGAGTATTCCAAAGACCATCCTGGCGTTGAGCGACTCGCTTCCACGGCAGAGTCGCTGGGCCAGCTGCGCCGCAACTTTTCGGGCGTTCGCGGCCTGGCCACCCTGCTGGTGTCCGCCGTTGCCGCCGCTGTCATGGTGGTGGCGTACCAGGTCATGGACACGGTGGTCGAAGGCCATCTGCTGGTGATGTGGATGGCGATGTGGTTCGTAGCTTTTGCGGTCCTGGCCTTGTTTGCCGGCACGGCGCGTGCGCTGGTCTCGCGCGCAAAAGCCGGGCTGGACAGCTGGTCGCGCAGCCTTGCCGAAGCGCGCGCAGACCAGCGTCTGTGGGCGGCTGCCAAGGCTGATCCGCGCGTGATGGCTGACCTGCAGACCGCGCTGACGCGGCAAGACGATGCGGTCAGCCAGTCAGCACGCTGGGCCCGGATCCGCTACTCCATCTGAGCCGCGACTGGCCTGAACGTAAAAAGCCACCTTCGCGGTGGCTTTTTACTGGGCGCGCCGCAATGGCGCGCCTCGTCAACGCGTCACGGCCTCATGCGGCCAGGCGGCGCTCGATCTCGGCTTTGGTTTCGCCCAGTTCCCGGGGGAGGTGATGGGCCAGCTGCTGGAACAGCTCAGCATGCAGCTCGAGCTCTTTGCCCCATGCCGCCTTGTCCATGCTTGTCACGGTGCTGAACTGCTCGGCACTGAAATCCAGGCCGGTCCAGTTCAGGTCTTCGTAACCGGGGCTGATTCCAGTGATGTGTTCCTGCCCCTGGCCCTTGCCTTCGATCCGGTCGATCATCCATTTCAGCACGCGCATGTTCTCGCCGTAGCCTGGCCAGACAAACTTTCCATCTGCGCCTTTGCGGAACCAGTTGGTGGTGTAGATCTTCGGCAACTGCGCGCCGGAGGCCTCGAGCTTCTTGCCGAGGTCGAGCCAATGCTGGAAATAGTCGCTCATGTTGTAGCCGGCGAAGGGCAGCATGGCAAACGGATCACGACGCACGATACCGGCCTGGCCAGTGGCCGCAGCGGTCGTCTCTGAGCCCATGGTAGCGGCCATGTACACGCCTTCGACCCAGTTGCGAGCTTCGGTCACCAGCGGAACGGTGGTGGACCGGCGGCCGCCAAAGATGAAAGCGTCGATCGACACGCCCTTGGGGTCGTCCCAGGCCTCGTCAAGTGCCGGGTTGTTGGTCGCGGCCACGGTGAAACGCGAATTCGGGTGCGCAGCCTTGGCGCCGGTCTGCTTGGCAATTTCGGGGGTCCAGTCGTTGCCCTGCCAGTCGATGAGATGCGGAGGCAAGGCCTTGCCGGGCGCATCCTGCTCCATGCCCTCCCACCAGACGTCGCCATCGTCGGTCAGCGCCACGTTCGTGAAAATGGTGTTCTGGGTCAGGCTCAGCATGCAGTTGGGGTTCGTCAGCATGTTGGTGCCCGGTGCAACGCCGAAGTAGCCGGCTTCCGGGTTGATGGCGTAAAGCTTGCCGTCGGCGGCCGGCTTGATCCAGGCGATGTCGTCACCGATGGTCGTGACTTTCCAGCCTTCAAAGCCAGCGGGAGGAACGAGCATGGAGAAGTTCGTCTTGCCGCACGCGCTTGGAAAAGCGGCAGCCACGTGGTACTTCTTGCCCTCGGGATTGCTCACGCCCAGAATCAGCATGTGTTCTGCCAGCCAGCCTTCGTCGCGGCCCATGTTCGACGCGATCCGCAAGGCAAAGCATTTCTTGCCCAGCAAGGCATTGCCGCCATAGCCCGAGCCATACGACCAGATTTCACGCGTCTCGGGGTAATGAACGATGTATTTGGTTTTGTTGCAGGGCCACTTCACGTCTGCCTCTCCCTCTGCCAAAGGCGCACCGACCGTATGCACGCAAGGAACGAATTCGCCATTGACGCCAAGCACGTCGAAAACCGCGCGGCCCATCCGCGTCATGATCTTCATATTGACCGCAACGTAAGGGCTGTCGGAAAGCTCGATGCCAATGTGGGCGATAGGTGAGCCGAGCGGCCCCATGCTGAAGGGCACCACATACATCGTGCGGCCTCGCATGCAGCCGTCGAACAGGGGCTGCAGCGTGGCACGCATTTCGGCGGGTGCCATCCAGTTGTTGGTCGGACCCGCATCTTCGCGGTTGGCGGAGCAGATGTAGGTGCGGTCCTCGACGCGAGCCACGTCAGTCGGGTCGCTCTGCGCCAGGAAGCTGTTGGGGCGCTTCTGCGCGTTCAACCTGGTGAAGGTGCCGGCATCCACCAGCTGCTGGCAAAGGCGATCGTACTCAGCCTGGCTACCGTCGCACCAGTAGATGTCGTCGGGTTTGCAGAGGGCGGCCATGTCCGAAACCCAGGCCACCAGCCGGGCATTCTTCACATAGCTGGGCACATTCAGGTTGAGCCCCTGCATCGCGGGATGGTTCATTGAAGACTCCAAAGTTAAAAAGCGTGATTTCGACAAGGGTCCCACACCAGCGTCGGCGGGGGAGTAGGCATAGCCTGGGGACCTCTGTCGGAATGGCGCTTGGCGAGCCCTACGCACATGCGCTAGCGCTTCGCAGCGAGAAAAATCACCTTTCAGAAAGGAAAGCGCCGCTTGCAGCGCCAGCGGCGTGAAGGGTCCGTCAGCGATAACGGTGGTGCGCGGCAGAGTCCTGTCCTGCGCGCGCTGTGGAACCCGGGAAGGCCATTCTAAGAACCTGAGGCGGAAGGTACCGTCAGGTTACCGCCCAAAATTATGCAAAATCCGCATGACGTTATGCATGCCTCAAGAAAGCCGATCAGATCATCAAAGCGCGATGAGCGTGCCGCAATACGTACTCAGCGCTAACGGGACTTCGTAGTCGGCCATTACGAGGGCTCTGGCACCCGTGCAAAAGTCGCGCTGCGCCACTTCGATCAGGTAGTGGCGGGACGGCTGATCCAGTGAAGCGAAGGGCTGGTCGAGCAAGGTCAGGGCCCTGCCACTGGCCAACGCGCAGGCCATCAGGACTTTGCGGCGGCCGCCGGTGGACAACATGGCCAAGGTCTTGTCCAGGTGGGATTCAAGCGCAAACCCTTCAATATGCCGCTCCAGAGCGGATGCATCCCACTGGAGGGATGTGAGCGCCCACTGAGCCCAGAGTTGCCGAGCTGTAAGACCGTCGAGCACAGGGCTTGATGGATCTAACCATGCGACCTGCCTACGGTACGACTCGAGGGCCCCGGCCATGGAAATGCCCAACAGCTCAAGCTGACCGTTGGTCGGAAACTCCCCGGCCAGCACCTTGAGCAAACTCGTTTTGCCACAGCTTTCGTCGCCGTGGATGAATCCAAGGCCGGCCGAGACAATGAACGAAAAGTCCTGGAAAAGGGCGGGTTGACCAGGAAACGCAAAAGTCAATCCGCAAGCGGTCACGACGGGCGAGCGCGCAGTGCGTGTGACCATCTGGCTCGGCATCGCGCCTACGCCAACAAAAAAGTCCGCCTAAGCGGACTTGATGGAGCGAGCAAAACTGTGCCTCCGACCGTGCGTCAAGCCATGTAGATGGCAATGAAGGCGAGCAGGAACATGAGCACGCCACCGGCCAGCGGCAACACCAGAGGGATCAGATGCATGATGCTCTCGAGCGTGTCGGCTTCTTCGGCATGTGTAGGACTGATGTGCGCGGCGTTGGTGGATTCTGCGGCTGGCTTGGACATGAGATTTCCTCGGGACTTTTTTGACTGCGTCCATTTTACCCGCTAGCCATTCCTTGGCCAGAGACGCCAGGAATCCGGGCAATTCGCCGGACGGCGCGCCGGTCCGTCAAGCAGGAGAAAATGGGGCTCACAGTGCAAGGAGCCCCCATGACTTTCCCCGCCTTTCGACGCTATCTGGCAGTGCCCATCGCCCTTGCAGGCCTTCTTGCAGGATGCGCCACGACCGGTCCGGCCAGTGGCGGAGCCCGACCGGTGCTCTATCCCAATGCCACGATGAACCGTGTGGGCGATGCCCAGGCCCAAGCGGAAGTGGCGGCCTGCACTGCACGCGCACAGGCTGCCGGCCTGACGCCCCTCGAGGGCAACAACCAGGTGGCGCGCAGCGCAGGCGAGGGCGCGGCGGTGGCAGGCGTGGCATCGGCGGTCGGGGCTCTGGTCTTTGGGCGGGGCGGGGAGGGCGTCCTCAGAGCGGGTGCACAGGGCGCTGCTATCGGGGGCTCGGCGGGCGCGGTCAGCGGCGCCTTCCGGGGCAACGAGCGGCCCAACCTGGTTTATCGCAGCTTCGTCCAGCGTTGCCTGTCCGAAAAGGGATTCGACGTGATCGGCTGGAACTGACCCGGCCCACGATGCAGGTTGTTTCGGTTCAGGTCGGCGTGGCTTCCCGAATCCGGATGGGTTCGCGGACAGTGTTGAGCGCCATGGGAAAACGGCCGCTAGACGGCCCCGTGCCGGTCCTGCCTCTGGGCCTGCTGGGCGACGAGCAAGCCGATCTGTCGATTCACGGAGGACTCGAAAAGGCCATCTATGCCTACCCGTCCGAGCATTACGAATTCTGGCGACAGGCCAGGAGCAGCGCGGGCGTCACCGCTATCGATGACCGTTTGCCTTTTGGCAGTTTGAGCGAGAACCTCACACTGCAAGAGCTTCTGGAAGAGGACGTCTGGGCGGGCGATGTCTTGCAGTTCCCGAATTGCAGGCTGCAGGTACGCATCCCGCGTGAACCGTGCCACAAGCTCAACGCCGCCCTCGGGTTTTCGGGAGCGGTCAAGGCAATGGCCTTGAGCGGCCGCTGCGGCTTTTACCTGTCGGTCCTCGAGCCGGGCAGCATTTCGGCGGGCGAAGCTTTCACGCTCGTTCCCGGCCGGCGAAGCGTGAGCATTCCGACCTTGTTCAAGGCCAAGATGTTCAAGCATTTGCGAGGCGAATAGGTCCTTGGCGCCGCATGCGTCTAGGAGCGTGGGCGGCAGAAGGAACGTGCGCTGCAAAGCGGCCGCGCCGGTCCATTTTTCACCCGCTTTTTGACCGATAGCTGGGCTATCGGCCTTCAAATCTGGCAAAAACTGTCCTCGGCGCGGCCACTTTTCGCCATGCACGCCTTCTGCCGCCCACACTCCTAGCGGTCTTCCTCCGCCTCGAAGCCGGATTCGCGGAGCGCCTGCAGCACTTCCTGAATATGCTCGCGGCCGCGCGTCTGCAAAACCAGCTCGATTTCGACGCTTTGCACCGAAAGGGTCGTGAAGGCCCGCTGGTGATGCACCTCGTCTATGTTCGCGCCCGCCTCGGCCACGGTGGCCGTGATCTTTGCAAGTGATCCGGGAACGTCCCTTACGCTGACCTTGATCCGCGCCAGGCGGCCGGCGCGCACCATCCCGCGCTCGATGATTGCGGCCAGCAGCAAGGGGTCGATGTTGCCGCCGCACAGCACCAGGCCCACCTTTTTGCCGGCGAACCGGGCGGGGTGCTTCAGCACTGCCGCCAGCCCAGCAGCGCCCGCCCCCTCGACCAGCGTTTTTTCGATCTCCAGAAGCATCACCATGGCTTCCTCGATGTCGCCTTCTTCCACCAGCATCAGGTCATCGACTCGCTCGGCAATGATGGCGCGCGGAATCAGCCCCGGCGTTCCCACCGCAATGCCCTCGGCAATCGTGCTCGTGCCTTGCGGGTGGTGCGTTCCCTTGATGGCATTGACCATGGCCGGGAAACGCGAGGTCTGCACACCGATGATCTCGATGTGGGGGTTGATGGCCTTGGCCGCCGTCGCCATGCCGGCGATGAGTCCACCCCCGCCGATGGCGACTACCAGCACCTGCAGATCGGGCACGGCCTGGAGCATTTCCAGGCCGACCGTTCCTTGCCCCGCCACAATGGCTTCGTCGTCGTAAGGATGCACAAAAACCAGCCCGTCGCGCTCGGCCAGCATCAAGGCGTGACTGCGTGATTCATCGAGTGTGTCGCCGTGCAGCACAACCGTGGCACCAAAGCCGCGCGTGCGATCGATCTTGACCCCGGGCGTGAAGCGCGGCATGACGATCAGCGCCTTGATCCCCAGGCGCTGTGCGTGGTAAGCCACGCCTTGCGCGTGGTTGCCTGCGCTCATCGCAATAACGCCGCGCCGCCGTTCAGCCTCGGACAATTGGGCAAGTTTGTTGCAGGCGCCACGTTCCTTGAAAGAGGCGGTGTACTGCAGGTTTTCGAATTTGAGGTAGATCTCCGCGCCGGTGAGCTGGGACAGCGTCCGGGACGCGACGCACGGGGTGTCGAGCAACTGGCCTTCAATACGGCGGGCGGCTTCTCGTACATCTTGCAAACTGAGCATCGGGTCTCCTGCCGACCAAGGAAGCCTGCATTGTCGCGTCCAGCCCGGAGCTTGTGGCGCAAAGCCGACGAACACATATCGACACTTGTCCGAGTAGTGTCTTCCACGATGCTCCAAGCTGCGTTATGGTGGAGTCTAAAACGGGGGCATGGACGGCGTTCGTGGCTAGCTGGAGATCTTGATATGGGCAAGCGTTCGTTTTCTGAACACCAGAGCCAGTTCCTGCTTTCGCCAGGGCTGCGGGAAGCGCCTGTGCTCGACCTCATGTGCTCGCACTTCGTGCTGACGCTGGCGTCTCGACAGGGCGCCAAGTTCAATGTTCGCCGCGACCTCAACAGCCTCCTTTCGCTGTCGGGCCGCCACTTGGTATGGCCGGTCCCGGCGCTCGAGCGCCTGCGAGAATTTTTATCTCGCCGCTGCAAGGACAACGAATTCTGGCGCGGCCACGAAGCATTGAGCAATGCAGAGTTCATGGCCAGGCACGGCGCGTGGCGCGGCCCTTATGAAGAAGGCACCGTCTTCTTTTACCTGGACGAGCACGCCAAGGATCAGCCGAAGGATTTGCTGTCCGTGCTCACTGCAACAGGCGACTGGCTCACGCACGCGCTCAAGAAACAATCGACGCTGGTCGAAAAAAACATCGACTCGCTGGCAACCTTGTTGCAGCTCAACCAGGCGGAGCGGGCGTTACTGCTGTACGGCACGCTCGCGCGCTATCAGCGCGACCTCCGTTCGCTGCTGGTGGAGTTCAAGGTCAACAACGCACCCGAGGCCTACGCGGCCATTGCCGAAGTGGCAGGAGTCAAGGCCCATGAGGTTGCGGAAGCGCTGCGGGCGGGCTCCCGGCTCGAGCGCATCGGCATGGTCGAAAACCTGATTTCCGAGCACAACATCACCGATCTGGCCGACCTCATGAAGGTCAGCGAAAAGCTGCCCCCCGTGCTGATGCGCGAGTACCGTGACCACAGCGAATTGATGGCCGTCTTCACGCGGCCGGCCTCACGCAGCACGCTGCTTCCCGTGGACTTCGCTTTCGTGTCTGAAGACGTCCAGGTTCTGGTTTCGCTGCTGCGCAGCTCCGTCGCCGGCAAGGAGCACGGCGTCAACATACTGCTGTACGGCCCTCCCGGCACGGGCAAGACGGAGCTGGCCAAGGTGGTTGCCAAGGCAGCCGGTCTGGATCTGTTCGAGGTCGAGTACGCCGACCGCGACGGCAATTCGCTCAGCGGACGTGATCGCTACCGCTCGCTGCAAATCGCCCAGGTGTTTCTCAAGGGCAGTCCGAACGCGGCCTTGCTGTTCGATGAGGTCGAGGACGTTTTCCCCCCGGTGTCCAGCGAGGCGGCGCAGCTCATGGCGCGTTCGGACCAGCTCGGCGCGGCAGTGGGCAATTCAGTCAGCGGAAAAGCCTGGGTCAATCAGATACTGGAATCAAACTCGGTGCCTACGCTCTGGGTGACCAACCGCATCGAACAAATTGACCCGGCCTTCCGGCGGCGTTTCGCCTATCACCTGGAGCTGCGTTCACCGCCGCCGGGCGCGCGCGAAGTGCTGGTGCGCAAGACCCTTGAAGACGTGGATGTCAGTGATGCCTTCGTGGCGCGGCTGACCGCGCGCAAGGGCCTGACCCCCGCGCAGATTCGCACGGCGGTGCGCTTTGCCCGGCTCGCCAGCGCCCCCGACGACAAAATCGATGCGCAGGTGGACGGCGAGGCGATGCAAGCCGTGCTCGCCGGGGGCCGGCCCGCGCTGATGGAGGCCCTGATCGAGCGCCAGCTGCGTAACGCCGACCATGCACTCGGCAACCGCACCGCGTCCGCAGCCCGGCAAAGCGTCACCACCTACGACCTTGCCATGCTCAATGTGGAATCGCGCTTTGACGTGCCGCGAATCGTCGAAGCCCTGAAGGCACGCGGGCACGGGTCGCTCTGCTTTTACGGCGCGCCGGGCACGGGCAAGACCGCGCTGGCAGAACACATCGCGGTGGCGGTGGAAAAGCCGCTGATCATCAAGCAGGCAAGCGACCTCATGAGCAAGTACGTGGGCGAAACCGAGCAGAACATGGCCCAGATGTTCCGTGAAGCGGAGGCCGAAAAGGCCGTGCTGCTGCTGGATGAAGCCGACAGCTTTTTGCAGGATCGACGCGGCGCCCAGCGGACCTACGAAGTCACCGAGGTCAACGAGATGCTTCAGGGCATGGAGCGCTATGCCGGCATTTTCGTGTGTACCACCAACCTGCTGGAAAGCCTCGATCAGGCGGCTTTGCGCCGCTTCACGTTCAAGATCAAATTCATGCCGCTAACGCCAGCCCAGCGAGAAACCATGTTCATTACCGAAGCGCTGGGGACGAACCCGGACCTGCTGACGCAGGCGCTGAAGGCAAGGCTGGGCAAGCTCGAGCAGTTGTGCCCGGGCGACTTCGCGGCCGTCAAGCGCCAGGTCACGATCTTGTCCACGGAGTTCTCCGCGGAGGAGTTTTTGGCGCAGCTGGAGGCCGAGCACCGCATCAAGCCAGACGTACGCGAACGCCGCGATATGGGCTTCTTGCGATAACCGTTTTGCGGCGCCGCTCTGCGCCTGGCTGGTATTAAAGGCAGGCGAGGCTGGCGGCGTTCCTGCGGCGGATTTCTTCCGACACTTCAAGCTGGGCGCTGCGCATAATCTGGCCGCCCTCGATCCAGAGCAACTGGCCCGGCTGCAACTGCTTCCAGCTTTCGTTGCGCGTGAGGGGTTGCGTGGCTACTACGCACACGCGGTCATGCGGGTCATTGGTCTGGGCAAAGTCGATGCTCAGGTCCGAGTCGACCAACTGGGCATTCGAGAACGGCCACTCACGAATCACGTAATAAAGCCGGGTAGAGCAATGTGCAAAAAGCGCCTGGCCGTTGGAAAGCAGGTAGTTGAAAACACCGAACTCGGCGGTTTCTTCGCTGAGCGTGCACAACGTCTCGAAGACGGTGGAAAGCGAGCAGGGCTCGCGCGGGCTGATCTGCTTGAGCCTTTCCATGAGCATGCAAAAGGCTCGCTCGCTGTCCGTCGTGCCCACCGGCTGGTAGTGGCCAGCGGGGATCGGGTTGTAGTCGAGCAGGTCGCCGTTATGCGCAAACAGCCAGTGCCGGCCCCACAACTCGCGCGTGAACGGGTGGCAGTTTTCGAGCTGCAGCGGATCGCCTTGCGTGGCCTTGCGAATGTGCGAGACCACGTTGCGCGACTTGATGGAAAAGCTCTTGAGGAGTTCTGCCACCGGTGAGGTGGCGGCCGGCTGGCTGTCCATGAAGATCCGGCAGGCCTTGTCCTCGAAAAAACCGACGCCGAAGCCATCGCCATGGTGATCGGTCAGGCCACCGCGGGCGGCAAACCCGGTTAGCGAAAACCGAAGGTCTGCCGGCTTGGCGGCGTTCATTCCGAGCAGCTGGCACATGGCGACAGGTCCGTTTTTTTTCAGTGCCCCAGGATCTTGGACAGGAAGTCCTGCGCCCGGTCCGATTGCGGATGGTTGAAGAACTCTTCAGGCGAGTTCTGTTCGACGATCTGGCCTTGGTCCATGAAGATGACACGGTCGGCGACGGCCTTGGCAAAGCCCATCTCGTGCGTGACACACAACATCGTGATGCCGGCGTTGGCCATCTCGATCATCACGTCCAGCACTTCCTTGATCATTTCAGGGTCGAGTGCCGAGGTGGGCTCGTCGAACAGCATGATCTTGGGCTTCAGGCACAGGGCGCGCGCGATGGCAACGCGCTGCTGCTGGCCGCCGGACAACTGCAGCGGGTACTTTTGCGCCTGCTCGGCGATTTTCACGCGCTCGAGCTGATGCATGGCTTTTTCTTCAGCTTCTTTCTTCGGCATCTTGCCGACCCACATGGGCGACAGCGTCAGGTTCTCCAGCACTGTCAGGTGCGGGAAGAGGTTGAACTGCTGGAAGACCATCCCGACCTGCTTGCGGATGGCGTCAATTGCCTTCACGTCATCGGAGAGCTCTACGCCGTCCACGATGAGCCGGCCTTGCTGGTGTTCTTCCAGGCGGTTGATGCAGCGGATCAGCGTGGACTTGCCGGAACCGGAAGGCCCGCAGATGACGATGCGCTCGCCTTTGGCCACGTTGAGATCAACGTCGCGCAGCACGTGAAAATCGTTGCCGTACCACTTGTTGACTTTGTCGAAGGTGATGATGGGTTCAGACATGATGTTCCAGGGTGAATAGGTTTAACGTGCCTTGCCTTTGTTGACCTGCTTTTCAACCCAATGGCTGTAGCGGGACATCGAAAAGCAGAAAGCAAAGTAGATGAGCGCGATGAAGAGGTAGCCCTCGATCTTGAACGGGCGCCAGTCAGCGTCGGAGTTCAGGGCCAGGCCGAGCGCGCCGGTGAGCTCGTAGAGGCTGACGATGGTGACGAGCGAGGTGTCCTTGAAGATCGAAATGAAGTTGTTCATGATCCCGGGAACCACCAGCGCCAGGGCCTGCGGGAGCACGATCTTGCGCTGCGTTTGCCAGTAGGACAGGCCGATGGTGGCGGCCGCTTCGATCTGGCCCTTGGGAATGGCCTGCAGTCCGCCGCGAATCACCTCGGCCATGTAGGCCGCGGCAAAGAGCGTGATGCCGACCAGCACGCGAATGAGCACGTCGATCTGGGTGCCTTGCGGCATGAACAGCGGAAACATGAACGACGCCATGAAGAGCACGGAGATCAGGGGCACCCCGCGGACCAGCTCGACGTAGATCGTGCAGGCGGTGCGTATGGCCGGCAGGTCCGACCGCCGGCCCAGTGCGACCACCAGCGCGATGGGAAAGGCGAACGCGATCGACAGCGACGACAGCAGCAGCGTGAGCGGCAAGCCGCCCCAGCGGTCGGTCGTGACGACCGAAAGGCCGAACCGGCCGCCATACATGAGCGTAAAGAAAGTCGCCAGCATGCCGATCCAGAGGAGCGCAAGCCATGGCTTCCAGAACACGCGGATACAGCTGGCGACCAGCACGGCCAGCATCAGCGCGGCTGCCACCAGCGGGCGCCACTGCTCCTCGAAGGGATAGCGGCCGAAGATGATCAGGCGGTACTTTTCAGCGACCACGCCCCAGCAGGCGCCTGCGCCGGGTGCACGGCAGGCATCGAAGCTGGGAATCCAGACCGAAGTGAACAGCGCCCACTTCAGCAGCATCGGCACATACCAGAGGAGCAGCGCCCCGATGACCACGGTGGCGGTGGTGGTGCGCGCATCGCTGAAGAGGTTGACCTTCAGCCAGCCGACAAGGCCCTCATTGCGCACAGGTGCGGAGCGGGGCGGGAGTGATTGAAAAATCTTGGCAGTCATGAATTTGGTTCCTGCGCTTCAGCGCTCCTTGATGGCCGCACGCTTGTTGTACCAACCCATGAGCCACGACGTCAGCAGCGAAGTGGTCAGGTAGATCAGCATGACGATCGAGATGCATTCGACGGCGCGGCCGGTCTGGTTGAGCGCGGTGTTGGCAATGGAGACAACGTCGGGGTAACCGATCGCGACCGCAAGGGATGAGTTCTTGGTCAGGTTCAGGTACTGGTTGGTCAAGGGCGGAATGATCACGCGCAGGGCCTGGGGAAGCATGACCAGACGCATTTCCTGGCTGCGGTTCAGGCCCAAAGCAGCTGCAGCCTCACCTTGTCCCCGGGCGACGGACTGGATACCGGCCCGCACCACCTCGGCGACGAACGCGGCGGTATAGATGGTCAGGCCGAGCAACACGGCAACGAATTCGGGCGTCAGCGCGCCGCCGTTTTCGATGGCGAAGTCGCCGCGCTTGGGGCTGTTCAACTCAGTGGGTGCGCCACCGGCGAGCCAGCCCGCGAAAGCGCCGACCAGAACAATGGCCAGCGGAACCCAGAAGACGCTGCGCAGCCGACCCGTGGCCTCGAAGACCGAGAAGGCCCAGCGCCGATACAGCCAGGCCAGCACGATGCCGGCTACGAAGCCCAGTACGGCGACGGCATGTCCGGTGGCCCAGACAGGAATGGGGAAGTTGATGCCGCCCTTGCTGAGATACACGGAGCCCACCTGCCATGCTTCAGCTGCGCTGGGGAGGATCTCCGTGAAGAGCAGGTACCACATCAGGAGTTGCAGCAGAATCGGAACGTTACGGAAGAATTCGACGTAGGCCGAGCACAGCCCGCGAACCAGTGCATTGCGCGAGAAGCGGCCAACGCCGACCAGCGTGCCGATCAGGGTGGTCAGGATGATGCCGAGAATGGCCACCCGAAGCGTGTTGGCTACGCCGACGAGAAAGGCGCGCCAGTAAGGCTCGTTCGACTCGAATGTGAAGAGGCTCTCGCCGATGTCGAAGCCGGCCGTCTGGAGCATGAAGTCAAAGCCGCTCTGGATGCCCCGCTCGCGCATGTTGATGAGCGTGTTGTGCGCCAGGTACCAGATGCCCAGACCGATGACAAGCAACGCGAGCACCTGGTAGACGAGGCCACGAAAGGCCTGGCTTCGCCAGGACCATGATTTTTTGGTGGGAGGAAGTGAAGGTGTCATGAAGGCATGCTCAAAGGAAATCTCCAGCGGCCCGACAAGAGAAAAGTTTGGGGAAGATCCCGGAAGTCAAGTTGAAAAAAACCGCCTGCAGGGCAGGCCGGCAGACGGTTTTTTCGATGGCTCTATGGCTTAGCGGATCGGGTAGGCGTACATCAGGCCGCCCTTGTTCCACAGGTTGTTGACGCCGCGTGGCAGGCCCAGTGGCGATTTCGGTCCGACATTGCGCTCGAACATTTCGCCGTAGTTGCCGGTGGCCTTGATGGCGCGAGCCATCCATTCCTTGTCCAGGCCCAGCAGCTTGCCGGTGTCTTCCGTGGTGCCCAGAATGCGCTGGACAACAGGGTCGGTCGTGCTGGTCTTGAGCTGGTCGACGTTGGCTTGCGTTACGCCGTATTCTTCGGCTTCGAGCAGGCCGTAGATCACCCATTTGACGATGGCGAACCACTCGTCGTCACCGCGGCGGACCATGGGGCCGAGGGGTTCCTTGGAGATCAGTTCAGGCAGGATCTCGTGCTCTTTCGGGTCCTTGGCTTCCTTGTTGCGCACCGAAGCCAGGCCGGACGCGTCCGTCGTGTAGGCGATGCAGCGGCCAGAGAAGTAGGCGCCGGTGGCGGCCTCGACTTTTTCGAACACCACGGGCTTGATGCCCAGGTTGTTGGCGCGCGAGTAGTCGGTCAGGTTTTTCTCGGTGGTGGTGCCGGACTGAACGCAAACCGTCTGGCCCTTGAGCTGCTTGGCGCTCTTGATCTTGCTCTTGACGGGAATCATGAAGCCCTGGCCGTCGTAGTACGTGACGACGGTCTGGCTCAGGCCCAGCGAAGCGTCGCGTGTCAGGCTGAACGTGGTGTTGCGCGACAGGATGTCGATCTCGCCAGACTGCAAAGCCGTGAAGCGCTGCTGCGCATTCAGGGGAACGTACTTGACCTTGGTCGCGTCGCCCAGGGTGGCGGCGGCGACAGCCTTGCAGACGTCGACGTCCAGGCCAGTCCAGTTACCGCTCGAGTCGGCTTGCGAGAAACCGGCCAGGCCAGTGTTGACGCCGCAAACGACCTGGCCGCGCGCCTTGATTGCATCGACAGTTTTGCCCGCATGGGCAGGGGCCATAGCGGCCAGTGTGAGGCCGGCGGCCGCAAGAGCCGTCAGTCCGTGTTTTTTCGCAATAGTGAGCACGTTGGTGATCTCCGGGTGATTGAATGTTGTGAGGTTCCAGCACGATGTGTGCCAGTGGCCGAATGCTAACTCAGGCGTTCCCCTCGAGGTACTACCGCTTAAGCCAAATCCCCTAGGGCTAACCCTTGGCAAAAAACACCTCATGCATTTTTTGCATAGGGTTATATTTGTCGTCCCCTACGCCCCGCGCGGATGGCGGGCCCCCGCCATCAAGCCGAAGCGGTGCAGACACGCAGCACTTCTGCACCATACGCGTGCAGCTTTTTGCTGCCCATGCCCGAGATCCCTTCAAGGTCGGAGAGGCTGGCGGGCGCTCTTTCGGCAATCGCGCGCAGGGTGGCGTCGTGGAAGATGACGAAGGCAGGCAGGTTGTGTTCGCGGGCAACCTCTGCACGCCAGGCCTTGAGCTTGCCCAGACGCTCGATGGCGCCGGCATTGAGGCTGGCTTCGGCAATTCCCTTGGCGGAAGTCTTGGTGGGCTTGCTGCCACGCCGCTTGCGCTCACCGCTTCCGGCCGGAGCCTGTTCGCGCAGCATGACGCTGACCTCGCCCCGCAGGACTTCGCGCGCTCCCGGCGTCAGCACCAGAGTGTTGAACGCTTCGCTGTCTACCCGCAGCAGGTTGCGGGCGATGAGCTGGCGCAACACGCCGCGCCATTGCGTTTCGGCCAAATCCGCCCCGATGCCGAAGGTCGATAGCTTGTCGTGCCCGTGCTGCAGGACCTTTTCGGTCGCCTTGCCGCGCAGGATATCCATGATGTGGCCCGCACCAAAGCTGATGCCGCTTGCCTGGTGTACCCGGTAGAGGCAACTGAGCAACTTGCGCGCGGGCTCGGTCGCATCCCAGACCGCTGGCGGATTCAGGCAGTTGTCGCAATTGCCGCACGGCAGCGGCATGTCTTCGTTGAAATAGCGCAGGAGGCTGACCCGGCGGCAATCCGTGCCTTCCGCGAGCGTCAGCAAGGCGTCGAGCTTGCCGCGCATGACCTGCTTGAACTCCTCGCTCGCGGCTTCGCTGGTGTCGATCATCCGGCGCTGGTTGACGACATCCTGGAGACCGTAGGCCATCCAGGCGTTCGCCGGCAAACCGTCCCGGCCGGCGCGACCCGTCTCTTGGTAGTAGCCCTCGATGTTCTTGGGCATGTCCAGGTGAGCCACAAAACGCACGTCGGGCTTGTCGATGCCCATGCCGAAAGCGATGGTGGCCACCATGACCATGCCGTCCTCGCGCAGGAAGCGGTCTTGCCGCTGCTGCCGAAGGGCTGAATCCAGGCCCGCGTGGTAGGCCATTGCCTTGAGCCCGGCGTCTTGGAGGACCTCGGCGATTTCCTCTACGCGCTTGCGCGACTGGCAGTACACGATGCCCGCCTCACCGCTGTGTTCGGTCTCTATGAAGCGGAGCAGCTGGCGCGTCGGGTCGGTCTTCTCGACGATGCTGTAGCGGATGTTGGGCCGGTCGAAGCTGCTGATGAATTCCCGGGCATCTTCCAGCTTGAGCCGTTCAATCATGTCCTGGCGCGTGAGCGCGTCGGCGGTGGCCGTCAGCGCCACACGCGGAACATCCGGAAAGGTCTCGTGCAGCAGACTCAGCGAGCGGTATTCGGGCCGGAAGTCGTGGCCCCACTGGCTGACGCAATGCGCCTCGTCGATGGCGAAGAGGCTGAGCAGGCCTCGCTCATGCAGCGATGCCAGCAGGCCACGCATGCGCGGGGTGTTGATGCGCTCGGGCGCCGCATACAGCAGCGTGAGTTCGTTGCGCAGCAGCTGCTTTTCCAGCGCGCTGCTGGCTTCCTGCGTCTGCGTCGAATTCAGGAACGCCGCCGACACGCCGGCTTCGTGCAAGGCACCGACCTGGTCGTGCATCAGCGCGATCAGGGGGGAAATGACGATGGTGACGCCGTGGCCGGCCTGTTGCCTGGCAATGGCGGGTATCTGGTAGCACAGCGACTTGCCGCCGCCCGTGGGCATCAGGACGAGGGCATCGCCGCCCGCGACAACGTGGTTGACGATAGCTTCTTGCGGCCCGCGAAAGCTGTCATAGCCAAACACGTCGGACAGTATGTCCAGCGGTGATGAAAGCGCTGCAGAAGACAAAGTCGGTGACCCGGTGGAAAGTAAAAGCGAAACAAATACGGCGGGGCTGGGCTGTCGGCCAAGCCATCAGGCCTATCCATTGTCAGGGATGGTGATGGTGATGCGGATGCTGGTGGTCCGTCCGACCAAGACCCTGAGATGGCGCGCAAAGGTCGCGGCCCTCCTAAAATGGCAGGATGCAGCAGTCCCCCACGCCTTTTTCTTCCCTCGCGCCGGCCCCGTACACGCGGGGCGCGGCCTTGCCGGCCATTCTCGCGCAGCGCATCGTCATTCTGGACGGCGCCATGGGCACCATGATTCAGCGCTTCAAGCTCTCGGAGTCGCAGTACCGGGGCGAGCGCTTCAAGGATTTCCACAAGGACATCAAGGGCAACAACGAGTTGCTCAGCCTGACGCGCCCTGACGTCATCCGCGACATCCACGAAGGTTACCTGGCAGCCGGCGCGGACCTGATCGAAACCAACACTTTTGGCGCCACTTCGGTGGCGCAGGCCGACTACGACATGGCCGACCTCGCGGTCGAAATGAATTACGCCTCAGCGCGGATCGCCCGCGAGGCCTGTGACAAGTTCAGCACGCCCGACAAGCCGCGCTTCGTGGTCGGGGCACTTGGGCCGACACCTAAGACCGCCAGCATCAGCCCGGACGTGAACGACCCCGGCGCGCGCAACACCAGCTTCGAGGAACTGCGCAAGGCGTATTACGAGCAGACCGAGGCATTGGTCAAGGGTGGCAGCGACATCTTGCTGGTGGAAACGATTTTCGACACGCTCAATGCCAAGGCGGCGCTGTTCGCCATCGACGAGTATTTCGACCACTCCGGCGAGCGCCTGCCGCTCATCATCAGCGGGACGGTCACCGACGCGTCCGGCCGCATTCTCAGCGGCCAGACGGTCACGGCGTTCTGGCACAGCGTACGCCATGCCGCACCGCTGGCGGTCGGGCTGAATTGCGCCTTGGGCGCGACGTTGATGCGGCCCTACATCCAGGAACTGGCGAAAGTGGCCGGTGACACGTTCATCAGCTGCTATCCGAACGCCGGTCTGCCCAACCCCATGAGCGACACCGGCTTCGATGAAACGCCGGACGTGACGAGCCGTCTGCTGCGCGAGTTTGCGGCCGAGGGACTGGTCAACATCGTGGGGGGCTGCTGCGGCACGACGCCGGAACACATAGGCGCGATTCATCAGGCGGTCAGTCCACTGCTGCCGAGATCGACCGCCGGTGGCTTTTATCGAGAGGCGGCTTGACGCTTTCCTGGCCGCCGAAACGCCGGTCGCGCTATAGGTCGGGCGGTGGGTCGCGATATTGGCTGCGCTGCTCATGGCTTTTGGCGCCCTTGTTGCTGGTCGGCTGCGGCCAGCAGACCCCGTCCTGGGATTCCCTGCTGGCCGGGAAAATCACCGGGCAGTACCCGAATTACGCGGTGACCGTGGTGGAGCCTGGGCAGCTTCGGGTCGAGCGTCCGGGCATGCCCGCGCAGATCGTCCAGGTGGATCCCATCGCGCAGCATTGCCTGCGCGGCCCGCGCGACTGCGGTTACGCCGTCGAGCAAATGCTGCTGGTCTTGCGCGACCCCTGAGATCGGGCGGTTAAAATCGGCGCTTCCCGAGGAGCGTTGCAGCGGACACCTTTGTTCGTCAGGCTCGGGAACAGGGCTTTGGCGTCGCCAACCCTTAGCAACGACGCTCACCTTTGCCCCAAGGTGAGTCCATGTCTTCCAGCGTTCCGAATCCGCTCAACTCCGCCTCCAAGTCCAGCACATCCGTCGCATCGTCCGCGTCGAGCGACGCCGAAGTTCCGCCCATGAAGCTGTCGGGCCTGGAGCCGGTCCTTATTGGCGCGGACTCGCTGTTCGTGAACATCGGCGAGCGCACCAACGTCACGGGCTCGAAGGCTTTTGCCCGCATGATCCTGAATGGCGACTACGAGCAGGCGCTGGTGGTGGCCCGTCAGCAGGTCGAAAACGGCGCCCAGATCATCGACATCAACATGGACGAGGCCATGCTGGACAGCCAGGCCGCGATGGTGCGTTTCCTGAACCTGATTGCCAGCGAACCCGACATCGCGCGCGTGCCCATCATGATCGACAGTTCCAAATGGAGCGTGATCGAGGCCGGTTTGCGCTGCATTCAGGGCAAGGGCATCGTCAACTCCATCTCCATGAAGGAGGGGGTCGAGCCGTTCAAGCAGCAAGCCAAGTTGCTCAAGCGCTACGGCGCAGCTGCGGTCGTCATGGCCTTCGACGAGCAGGGCCAGGCCGACACCTACCAGCGCAAGATCGATATTTGCGAGCGCGCCTACCGGGTGCTAGTGGGCGAGCTGGGCTTTCCGCCCGAAGACATCATCTTCGACCCCAACATCTTTGCCATCGCCACTGGCATCGAAGAGCACAACAACTACGCAGTCGACTTCATCGAGGCCACGCGCTGGATCAAGGCCCACCTGCCAGGCGCTAAGGTGTCGGGCGGTGTGTCCAACGTCTCGTTCAGCTTTCGCGGCAATGACCCGGTGCGCGAAGCCATTCACACTGTCTTTCTGTACCACGCGATCCAGGCGGGCATGGACATGGGCATTGTCAACGCCGGCATGGTGGGCGTCTATGACGAGCTGGAGCCGACGCTGCGCGAGCGCGTCGAAGACGTCGTCCTCAATCGACGCCCCGACGCGGGCGAGCGCCTGGTCGAGGTCGCCGAAACCGCCAAAAGTGGCGCGCGGGACGAAAGCAAGAAGAACGAATGGCGCGCGCTGCCGGTTCGAGAGCGGCTGAGCCACGCGCTCGTGCACGGCATGAACGAGTTCATCACCGAAGACACCGAAGAAATGTGGCGCGGCATCGAGGCCGACGGCGGACGGCCGCTGCATGTGATCGAAGGCCCGTTGATGGACGGCATGAACGTGGTGGGTGATCTGTTCGGCCAGGGCAAGATGTTCTTGCCGCAAGTGGTCAAGAGCGCCCGGGTGATGAAGCAGGCGGTGGCGCACCTGCTGCCCTACATCGAGGCTGAAAAGCTGCTCCTCGAAGCGGCCGGTGGCGACGTCAAGACCAAAGGCAAGATCATCATTGCGACCGTCAAGGGCGACGTGCACGACATCGGCAAAAACATCGTCACCGTCGTCCTGCAGTGCAACAACTTCGAGGTGGTCAACATGGGCGTGATGGTGCCTTGCCACGAAATCCTGGCGCGCGCCAAGGTCGAGGGCGCGGACATCGTCGGACTTTCCGGGCTCATCACGCCGAGCCTGGAAGAAATGCAATACGTCGCGGCCGAAATGCAGAAGGACGACCATTTCAGGATTCGCAAGATTCCGCTGCTGATCGGCGGCGCCACCACCAGCCGGGTGCATACGGCGGTCAAGATCTCGCCGCACTACGAAGGCCCGGTTGTTTATGTTCCGGATGCTTCGCGCAGCGTCAGCGTGGCGCAGAGCCTGCTGTCCGACCAGGCGGCCAAATACATCGAGGACATCAGCGCCGACTACGTCAAGGTGCGTGAGCAACATGCCAACAAGAAGCAGGTGCCGATGTGGCCGCTTGCGAAGGCGCGTGCCAACGCCACACCCATGGATTGGGCGCATTACACGCCGCCGGTGCCCAAGTTCATCGGCCGCCGCGTCTTCAAGAACTTCGATCTGGCCGAGCTCGCCAACTACATCGACTGGGGGCCCTTCTTCCAGACCTGGGACTTGGCCGGACCGTTTCCCGCCATCCTGAAAGACGAGGTTGTCGGCACCGAAGCCGTCCGCGTTTATGCCGACGCGCAGCGCATGCTGCGCCGCCTGATCGAGGGCCGCTGGCTTACCGCCAATGGCGTGGTGGCGCTGTATCCCGCCAACAGCGTGGGCGACGACATCGAGATCTATACCGACGAGTCACGCAGCCAGGTCGCGATGACGTGGTTTGGCCTGCGTCAGCAGGCCGAGAAAACCGCCATCGACGGCGCCGACGGCAAGAAGCACATGCGGCCCAGCCGTTGCCTCGCCGACTTCATTGCGCCCAAGGCGCTGCCTGCCGAAGCCAAGGCCGTGCGCGCCGGTCATGCCGGGGCGGACGGGCACAACACCTTCATGTTGCCCGACTACATCGGCCTGTTTGCCGTCACGGCGGGCATCGGTGCCGAGAAAAAGGAAAAGTACTTTCTCGACGACCACGACGATTACTCGTCCATCATGCTCAAGGCGCTGGCCGACCGGCTAGCAGAAGCATTTGCCGAAGCGCTGCACAAGCGCGTGCGGGAAGACCTGTGGGGCTACGCCGCGGGCGAAGCCCTCGCTACGGAAGACCTGATCGCCGAAAAGTACCGCGGCATTCGTCCGGCACCAGGCTATCCGGCCTGTCCAGACCACAGCGTAAAGAAAGACATGTTCGAGTTGCTCAAGGCCGAAGACATCGGCATGGCACTGACCGAAAGCCTGGCGATGACGCCGGCAGCCAGCGTCAGCGGGTTTTATTTAAGCCACCCCGACAGCACATACTTCAATGTCGGCAAGATTGGCGACGACCAGTTGCAAGACCTCGCGAAGCGGCGTGGCCTCGAAGCAACGGCGCTGCAGCGCCTGCTGGCACCCAACCTCTAGACTGCGGCACAGATTAATTTGAAGGGTTGCGCATGAGATTTTTTCTTTCGCGTCGCGTATGGGGTCTTGCAGGCCTGCTCGTCATGACTGCATGCTTGTTCACAGATGCGGCGTTCGCGCAGTCTTCACCCAACATGCTGCTGGGCTCCACGCGCTCGGCGAAAGACCTCTCCTTCCCTAGCAAAGCGGGCGAACCCTCGATGTTCAGCACGCCCGAGATGGCGATTTACAAGCCGCCAGGCGAGGGACCTTTCCCGGCGCTGGTGCTGCAGCACCAATGCGGCGGCCTGAGAAACGGGCAATGGTCCAACCAGTCCATGCTCGATTGGGCCAGAAAGGCCGTGGCGCGCGGGTATGTCGCCATGATCGTGGACAGCCTGGGCCAGCGCGGGGTCGACACGGTCTGCATGGGTGCCAAGGGCGGGGTCACATTTCCTCGGGGGGTACGCGACACCCTGCAGGCAGCGCAGCATCTGCGGAGTTTTCCGTTTGTAGACAAGACGAAAATCGCGCTGGCGGGGTATTCCTGGGGTGCTATGACCGCTGTGCTCGCCAGCGGCAAGCGTTGGGGCACCGATTTGGCCGACGGCGAACGCTTCCAGGCAGCGGTGGCGTTTTACCCGGGCTGCTTCACCATCCGACCGCCGAGCGGACAGACCTATGAAGTGGTTCATCCCGACATCGACCGCCCGCTGCTGGTGCTGATGGGAGACCAGGACAACGAAACACCCGCTGCCGAATGCATTCCCCGGCTGCAGGCTGCCAAGGACGCCGGTGCCCCGGTCGAATGGCACGTGTATCCGGACACCACGCATTGCTGGGACTGCAAGAACCTCAACAACTTCACCAAGACCGATGTGCGCGGAGCCCAGGTGGTCTACCGATATGGGGAAGCCGTTTCACGCGACTCCGAGGAAAGACTCTTCGCCTTTCTCGACAAGGCGCTGCAGCTCAAGCGCTAGCGGGCGTCTGCTTGAAATGCGTTGATCACCAACGCAGGACTCGCCGGCCGATCAGGGCACCCAGAGCGGTCATCGCGCTGATCGCGGCGCCGTACCAGAGCGCCAAAAACGTGAAGGCCAGTTCCGGGCAGTGCAGGGAATAAGCCAATGCAGCCAAGGCACCTGCCATCAGGCCCGCGGCAGCTCCGGCAGCGCCTGGGCGGGTGGGTGCCAGCCCCTTCAGGGTCCACAGCAGCACGCCAAGAACAGGCATCGACAGGGCTGCGATGCTCAACGTGCAGGTGCGCCACGATATGCCGCGCACCAGCTGGGGCCTCAGCGACTCGTCGGCGATCGACCATTGCAGCGCGCCGAGCACCAGCAACACCGCGACGGTGAGCGCCAGGCCATTTGCCGGCCCGCGAGCCCGCTTGGCCGGCACCGATAGCCGCTGCATCAGCGCCCAGGCGCAAGCGCTAAGCGCCACAAGCCAGCCCATCTTGAACCAGAAGGCGGGCACGTCGGCCAGTGAAAACAGCCCGGGGTTGATGCCCCAGAGCGTCAGGACCAGGGCGGTGCATACGGCCAGGCTCGGCACGAGCGTCAGGGCAAAACGGCGTGTCGGCGAAGGCGAGGGCAGCGCCTTGGCATCCTTGGCCAGCAGGCTGATCAGGTCATCGGTATTCATGTGGGCACTCCCCATTTGCGCGCCAGGGCCTTGAGGCCGCGATGGATGTTGACCTTGACGGCCGATTCCGACTGCCCCACAAGCGCTGCCGTTTCCGCGACGGACAAGCCATCGAGCTTGACGTGGCGGATGGCAAGCCGCTGTGGCTCCGACAGCGTTTCCAGCATCTGGTCGACGTCGCGCTGCGCGTCCTGGCTGACCCTGTCCTGCTCGGCCCAAAGCACGTCGGCCCAGTCGTCGATGTCATCGTGGAGGGCACCCCTGCGGTAGTGCGTGCGCAGGTGGTCGATCAGCTTGTAGCGCGCAATCGCATAGACCCAGGCCGTCAGCGGCTGCGACGGGTCATAGGTATGGCGCTTCAGGTGAACGGCCAGCAAGGTTTCCTGCACAAGATCCTCGGCGTCTTGCGGCCCTTCGGTGAGCCGCTTTTTCAAGAAGGCGCGCAGGTGCGCGCCCAGGGACTGCAGGACCTTCTCGTAGCTTTGGGCGTCGCCCTCCAGACCGCGTAACCATGCAGTCCGAAGCGAGCTTTCAATCTGTTGAAGGTCCACGTGCCCTTGAGTTCGTTACGACAGCGCAGAAGGTTACAGCAAAGAATTTATTTTTTCGGTGTAACCCGGCGAGGCCGCCCAACGGATTACCCATCAGACAGCAGGCAAGCACCTCAACCTCGCCAGCCGTCCATTTTGTTCAACCCGTTATCTCAGGAGATTTATATGAAAGCACTTGCCCTTACCGCCTTCGCCGTCGCTGCTCTTTCTTGCGGGGCCGTCATGGCTCAAGACAGCATGAAGAATTCGACCGCTGCCAAAGAACGTTGCTTTGGCGTTTCGCTCGCCGGCAAGAATGACTGCGCCGCAGGCCCTGGCACCACCTGTGCCGGGACTTCCAAAATGGACTACCAGGCGAACGCCTGGAAATACGTCCCGGCCGGCACCTGCGCCACGATGAAAACTCCCAAGGGAATGGGCAGCCTGACGGTTATCAAATCCTGATCACTGCAGGAATTTGCGCCATGAGCCTCAAGCCCGCCCCCGTTGCTCACCAGGTCGGATCGCCAGTCGCCTCGACGCTGGGTGCCGGGCTGGGCCTGAAGGCTGACTATTTCGACGACGCACTTGCCGCCCGGGCCCCCGGGCTTTGGTGGGAGGTCCACCCGGAAAACTACATGGTCGACGGCGGCCCGCGCCTAAGGTGGCTACAGGCCATTCGCGCGGAGCACCCGGTCTCGTTCCACAGCGTTTCGCTTTCGCTGGGAAGTCCCGGCTTGCCGGATGCGCAGCATCTGGTGCGCCTTGCCGCGCTGGTCAAGCGCTTCGAGCCCACACTCATATCCGAACATCTGGCCTGGTCTGTCCTGGGCGGACAGTACCAGCCCGACCTGCTGCCAGTGCCTCGCAATGCAGAGTCCCTTGCCAGCCTCGTGCGCAACATCGATTGTGTGCAGACCGCGCTCGGCCGGTCGATTGCAATCGAAAATCCGAGCCACTACCTGCGCACGCCCACCCTGCACGACTGGGACGAAGTAGAGTTTCTCGCCGAGCTTCACCGCCGCACGGGCTGCACCCTGCTGCTGGACGTCAACAACGTCTTCGTCAGCGCCAACAACCTGGGCGTCGACGCGAAAGCGCAACTCGACCGCTTTCCTGCCGAGGCCGTTTCCGAGATTCATCTGGCCGGGCACACACCGGACCCCCGCCTCGGCGAAGGCCTGCTGATCGACTCGCACGACGCGCCCGTAAGTCCAACGGTGTGGTCACTCTACGAGCGGTTGATCGCCAGGGTCGGCCCGAAGCCCACGCTGATTGAGCGCGACGGCAACCTGCCCGAATTCAAGGACTTGTGGGGCGAGCGCGAAACGACACAGGCCTGCCTTCGCGCAGGCGAGCCGCTGGGCGCAGTTCGCGAAGGCTGCGTGGACAGTCCTGCCCTGGAGAGCATCGCATGAGCTTTCACAGCGAATTCGCCGACGCCCTTAACGCGACCGGTACGGCCGCCGACGAACAACTGAACGCCGCGTGGCATGCGGAGGCGGGCTTTGCCGTCTACCGCAACTCCGTGCGGAAAGCCCGCATCGATGCGCTTCGCGCCAACTTTCCCAGCATCCACCGGATGGTGGGCGAAGACTGGTTCGTTGCAGCAGCGCTCGTCTATATACAGGAGCATGCGCTCGATGACGTGCGGCTCCTGCTGGAGGGGAAGGCTTTCCCCGAATTTTTGGCCCGGTTCGAGCCGGCAGGCGCCTACCCTTATCTCGCCGGCGTTGCGCGGCTTGACCGCGCGTGGACCCAGGCCCACATCGCAGCCGATGCCTTGCCGCTTTCCCCGGACGCACTCGCCGGCTTCGCGGGGCCGGTCGAGTCGCTTTGCCTGAGGCCGCATCCTGCTTGCCGCTGGGTCGCGGACGTGGAGCATCCGATAGACACGTTGTGGCAGCGTGCACGCAGCCAGCGGGACGAATCGGCCGAGATCGATTGGCGCGCTGAAGCCACGCTGGTGACCAGACCGGAGCTTCAGGTGTGCTGGGCCTCCTGGTCTTTGGCCGGCTGTGCTTTTCTCGATGCGTGCGAGGAGGGGCTTTGCTTTACTGCGGCCTGCGAACGCGCCCTCGCGCTAGACCCGGCGTTCGACCTTGGCGCGATGGTTTCCCAACTGCTGCAATCCGGCGCGCTTGTCGCCCTGGACGCGTGAAGCGGCGTCCTACTCACTATTTTTATTTGGAGATGACATGAACCTCGTACTCACCCTGCCCGCCCGATTGGCCCGCGCAAGCCATTTGCCCTGGGTAGCCGACGCCGTTGCGCTGGTGCAGCGCGTCGCCATTGGCGCAATATTCTTCCTGTCGGGACGGACCAAGGTCGACGGCATCTTCATGCTCAACAGTAACGCCGTCACGCTCTTTCGCGAAGACTACAAGCTGCCCCTCATCCCGCCCGAAATCGCGGCCTGGATGGCGGCCGGTGCGGAACATCTTTTTCCGATCCTGCTCGTGCTGGGTCTGGCCACGCGATTCAGCGCGCTGGCCTTGCTGGGCATGACGGCGGTGATTCAGATCTTTGTTTACCCTGACGCCTGGCCCGTTCACCTGAGCTGGGCGGGCCTGCTGCTCGCGCTATGTCTGAATGGCCCAGGCCGCGTGTCGCTCGACCATGTGCTGTTCCGGGGAACGCGCTGATCGGTTTGGCGGGAGCGGAACGCTCGCGGCCGCCAGGCCGGAGCCGTTATGCGCCCTTGAGTGCGCGCCGGTACTGTACCGCTTCGGCCACGTGCGTCATTTCCACCTGGGCCGAGTTCGCCAGGTCGGCGATCGTGCGGGCAACCTTGAGGCATCGGTGAATGCTGCGGCCTGACCATCCCAGCCGCGCGGCGGCCGTGTTCAGGAATTTGGCCGCCGTGTCGTCGAGCTGACACTGCGCGTCGATCGCCGTGCCGCTCAAGGCCTGGTTCGGCGTTCCCTGCCGGGCTACGGCGAGATTGCGCGCGGCAACGACCCGGCCCCGAATCGAGGCGGTGGACTCACCCGGCGGCGTGTTGATGAGCTGGTCGGCGGCCAGCGCGCCCACTTCTATGTGCAGGTCGATGCGGTCGAGCAGTGGCCCGCTGAGCTTGCCTTGATAGCGGCTGATCTGGTCGGGCGAGCAGCGGCAGGCGCGCAAGCTGGAGCCCAGGTAGCCGCAGGGGCAAGGGTTCATCGCAGCCACGAGCTGAAAGCCGGCAGGGAACTCGGCGCGCTGGGCTGCGCGCGATATGGTGATGGTTCCGGATTCAAGCGGCTCGCGCAGGGCCTCCAGTGCCGCACGTGGAAATTCCGGCAGTTCGTCAAGAAATAGCACGCCCCGATGGGCCAGGGAAATTTCGCCGGGCCGTGGCGGCGAGCCGCCGCCGACGAGGGCCACGGCACTGGCGGTGTGATGAGGCGAGCAGGTGGGCCGCGTGGCCCATTGGTCCAGCGCGAATCGCCCGGCGAGCGAGCCGATAGCGGCGCTTTCAAGTGCCTCTTCGGTCGTCATGGGCGGCAGCAAGCCGGCAAAGCGCTGCGCCAGCATCGATTTTCCGGAGCCGGGGCAGCCCATCATCAGCAAACTATGTCCCCCTGCGGCGGCGATTTCCAGCACCCGCTTGGCTGACCCCTGTCCTTTGACATCGGCCAAATCCGCATAAGTGGGCGCTCGCTCAACAGTTGAAACGCTGATGTGCGTCCAGCCGTCGGACTCTTCCGACCCTTCGTCGCCTGGAAGAAATTGGCGCACAACATCCATCAAATGGAGTGCGCGAAAGATCTGGACGTCGGGGACCAAGGCAGCTTCCTCCGCACTGCCGTGGGGCAACACGAGGCGCGGCTTGCGGCCGTCCGGCCCGGCGGGAAGGGCGAGGCTCATCGCCAGCGCGCCGCGGATCGGACGCAAGTCACCGCCCAGCGAAAGTTCGCCGGCAAATTCGAAACCCTCCAGCTTTCGCGCGTCGACCTGACCGCTCGCGGCCAATATTCCCAAGGCGATCGGCAGGTCAAACCGCCCGGAATCCTTGGGCAAATCCGCCGGCGCCAGGTTGACGGTGATTCGCTTGTTCGCCGGAAAGTCCAGCCCGCTGTTCTGAATGGCCGAGCGCACTCGCTCCCGTGCTTCCTTGACTTCGGTCTCGGCCAGCCCAACCAGCGTGAAGCTCGGCAAACCGTTGGCCAGGTGCACCTCGACACTGACCGGCCGCGCCGATAGCCCCAGCAAGGCTCGGCTATGCACTAAAGAAAGGCTCATTCAAATTTCCCCTGATTTTGTGCGCACCAGTTTGATGCGGTGCCGAACCGGCACTCTTTTGGTGCCACTAATTCAGCTCAACCGTTGCGTCGCTGCTTTATACAGGGGAAGCTGCGCCAAGTTCGTATGGCACGGTACATGCTAATTGCACTTGGCGTTGACCTCTATTCAAAACATCTCGCACGCAAGCTCAAGCAAAGGAAACTCATGAAACTCGTAACGGCCATCATCAAACCGTTCAAGCTGGACGAAGTGCGGGAAGCACTGTCCGGCATCGGCGTCCAAGGCATCACCGTGACCGAAGTCAAAGGCTTCGGTCGCCAAAAGGGTCACACCGAGCTCTACCGCGGTGCCGAGTACGTTGTCGACTTTTTGCCCAAGGTCAAGATCGAAGCGGCCGTGTCCGACGAGCTGGTCGACCGTGTGATCGAAGCGGTTGAAGGCGCTGCCCGGACCGGCAAGATCGGCGACGGCAAGGTTTTTGTCTATGACCTCGAGCAGGTCGTGCGTATTCGCACCGGCGAAACCGGCAAAGAAGCGCTCTGAAACCCATTCATTGAAGAGAAACCCCGATCATGAAAAAACTTCTTGCTAGCCTCGCCCTCGGGCTGAGTTTGCTGACTTCCGGCGTCACCGTTCTGGCGCAAACGCCAGCGGCCGCGCCTGCAGCCACCGCTTCGGCTGAAGCCGCCGCCCCCGCTGCCGCTGCCGCACCTGCAGCCGCGGTTGCAGCGCCAGCCCCAGCCGCTACGGCCGCCAAGCCTGATCCCGTCCCGAACAAGGGCGACACCAGCTGGATGATGGTTTCCACATTGCTGGTCATCCTGATGACGGTTCCCGGCCTGGCCCTGTTCTACGGCGGCCTGGTCCGCAGCAAGAACATGCTGTCGGTTCTCATGCAGGTCATGGTCACCTTCTCGATGATCGTCGTGCTGTGGTTCATCTATGGCTACAGCCTTGCCTTCACCGAGGGCGGCGCTTTCTTCGGCGGCTTTGACCGGCTGTTCATGAGAGGCGTCTGGGACAACGCGGCGGGCACCTTCGCCAACGCCGCGACGTTCAGCAAGGGTGTCGTCATTCCTGAGATCATCTTCGCGGCCTTCCAGGCCACGTTCGCCGGCATTACCTGCGCCCTGATCGTCGGTGCCTTCGCAGAACGCATCAAGTTCTCCGCCGTGCTGCTGTTCATGGTTATCTGGTTCACCTTTGCCTATGCGCCTATCGCCCACATGGTCTGGTTCTGGATGGGTCCTGATGCCTACACCGGCAAGGAAGTGGTTGATGCCATGAACGGCAAGGCCGGCTACATCTGGCAGTCTGGTGCGCTCGACTTCGCCGGCGGCACCGTCGTGCACATCAATGCGGCCGTCGCTGGTCTGGTGGGCGCCTACATGGTGGGCAAGCGCATCGGCTACGGCAAAGAAGCCATGGCACCTCACAGCCTGACGCTGACGATGGTCGGCGCCGCGCTGCTGTGGGTCGGCTGGTTCGGCTTCAATGCCGGCTCCGCACTGGAAGCCAACGGCTTTGCAGCCCTGGCCTTCATCAATACGCTCGGCGCTACCGCTGCAGCTGTGCTGGCCTGGTGTGTGGGTGAAGCGCTGATGCGCGGCAAGGCTTCGATGCTGGGCGCTGCGTCCGGTGCTGTGGCTGGCCTGGTGGCTATCACGCCCGCAGCCGGCAACGTCGGTATCGGTGGTGGCCTCGTCATTGGCCTGGCGGCTGGTTTCGCCTGCCTGTGGGGCGTCAATGGCCTCAAGAAGATCCTCGGCGCCGACGATTCGCTCGACGTGTTCGGCGTGCATGGCATCGGCGGTATCCTCGGCGCGCTGCTGACGGGTGTGTTCAATTCCCCAAGCCTTGGCGGCCCTGGCTTCGTGGCTGACTGGGTTACGGCCACCGGCGTCACCGCTGCTGACTACTCCATCGTTTCGCAGGTCTGGATCCAGGCCAAGGCCGTGATGATCACCATCGTGTGGTCAGGCGTGGTGGCCTTCATCGCTTACAAGATTGCCGACCTGACGGTGGGCCTGCGCGTCTCGGAAGAAGAAGAGCGCGAAGGACTCGACATTACGTCCCACGGCGAAACGGCGTACAACCGTTAATTGGAATTGAAATTGAAATTCGCCAGCCGGACCGAAGGGTCCGCGCAGGCAGGGTCGCCCCAGGAGGGCCACCCGCAAGGTTGATGAAGAGAGTCTCCTTTGGATGTTCAGCCCGTCGGCGCAAGCTGGCGGGCTGTTTTTTTTCACCTGTACAGTGGGGCGATCGACAGCATGCGCTCCTTGCGCCAAGCCCATGAACTGGAAAACCGTAACTTCAGTGCCGAATGAACTCGGCGAATCCCCCTTCTGGCATCCCGACGAGCAGTCGCTGTATTGGGTAGACATTCCCGCCCGCAAGTTGTGTCGGCTGGCTCCATCGCAGGGCGAAGAACCGCAAACGTGGGCCATGCCGATGGAGCCGGGCAGCATCGCGCCGGCCAGGTCGGGCGGGCTGGTACTTTCACTGCGGGATGGCTTTTATCGCGCGCCTGGATGGGGCGGCGAACTGCAGCGCTTGACGAAGGCTGAACACGATATATCGACCACCCGTTTCAACGACGGCAAAGCCGATCCCGTCGGGCGATTCTGGGCCGGCACCATGTACGAGCCGCGCACCGCCGCCAAGGCCGAGCTGTTTTCGATCGACTGCCGCCATGGCCAGCCCGTCCTTGAGCGCAAGGCCGTCGGCGCGACGATCGCCAATGGCCTGGCCTGGTCGCCAGATGGCGCAACGATCTACTGGACGGACACCACACGCCATCTCATCCGTGCCTGGGACTGGAACGCCACCACCAACGCCATGAGCCGTGAGCGTACGTTCCACGCCTGGGCCGGCAAACCGCCGGGCTGGCAGCCCGGCATGGCCGGATACGGCGGGCGACCGGATGGCGCGGCGGTCGATAGCGAAGGCAACTACTGGGTGGCCATGTTCGAAGGCGGCCGGGTGGTAAAGCTCTCGCCCCACGGCGAAGAGCTGGCATCTTTTGCCGTGCCCGCGCTGTGCCCCACCATGCCGTGCTTCGGCGGCCCCGAATTGAAGACTCTTTACGTCACCACCGCGCGGGCTGGCCGAGGCGCAGAAGAACTTGCCCGTTATCCCGATTCCGGCTGTGTTTTTTCCATGCCGGTCAGCGTGCCGGGATTGCCCGTCAATTTCTTCGTCGATTGAGCATCGGCCAAATATTCGAACAGGCCGTGTTCAAAAAGATCACACCGCCAGCCGGCAGGCACGCTTACGATGCCAGCCATGGTTCCAGATACTGACTCGTTTTCATCTCTCGTGTCGCACGTCCGCGAGGCGGCGACGCGCGGCACCGTTCTGCGCATCCGCGGCGGGGGCAGCAAGGACTTTTACGGAGAATCGCCGCAGGGCGAAACGCTGGAGGTGGGCCACCTCACCGGCATCGTGAGTTATGAGCCCAGCGAGCTGGTCGTGACGGTCCGGGCCGGAACCCCCCTCGCAGAACTTGAAGCCGTGCTGGCCCAACAAGGCCAGTGCCTGCCGTTCGAGCCACCGAGGTTCGCGGGGGCTACGGTCGGCGGCATGGTGGCATCGGGCCTTGCCGGACCTTCGCGCGCAAGCGCTGGCGGTGTGCGCGACTACATGCTGGGCATCGTGATGCTCAACGGCAAGGCTGAAGTGCTGACATTTGGCGGCCAGGTCATGAAGAACGTGGCCGGGTACGACCTTTCCCGACTCATGGCCGGGTCCATGGGCACGCTCGGGGTGCTGCTGGAGGTCTCGCTCAAGGTCTTGCCCGTCGCGCCCGGGGAAGCCACCCTCATGTGCGCGGGCCTGCCTCAGCAGCAAGCGCTTGATTTGCTCAACCGCTGGGGCGGCCAGCCCCTGCCGCTGAACGCCAGCTGCTGGGTGCGGGACACGGCGGCCAGCCCACCTGATGACTACCTTTTTGTTCGCCTGCGCGGCGCCGTGGCGGCCATCGAGGCCGCCTGCCCACGCATGGTGGCCAATGTCCAGGCCGCGGGCGGCAAGGCCGTGCGCATGGACAACGCGCAGGCGGCCCAGGACTGGACAGCCTGCCGCGAACAATCGCTGCCGTTTTTCGCCGAGGCCCCCGACAGCCAGTCATGCCTGTGGCGCCTGAGCGTGCCGCAGACCGCGCCCGCGCTTGATTTGCCGTGGCCCCAGTTCATCGAATGGCACGGCGGCTTGCGCTGGCTCTGGGCGCCGCTGTCCTCCGCGTCCTTGCTGCGCGAGCGGGCTGCCGCTGCGGGGGGTCATGCAAGCGTCTTTCGCCGCGGGCCGAATTGCGGCGTGATGAATGACGTGCCGGCCTTCACGCCATTGCCCGCCGTGCAGCAGCGCATCCAGAGCGAGCTGCAGCGCCAGTTCGACCCTGCCGGTGTATTCCGGACAGGCAGGCTTCAGCCCGCCCTTGGCTGAGACACCATGCGTCGCCTGCGGCACCTGTCCGGCCAGCATCGAACCGCGCACATCAATCGCCTGCTGGGCGGCATCCTCGCGTTTACCGCAGGCGCAGTCAACGCGGGCGGGTTTCTAGCTATCAGCATGTACACCTCACACATGACGGGCTTTGCGTCCATGCTGGCCGATCATCTGGTGCTGGGCAACACCCGACTGGTGCTTGGCGCACTGGGGGCCCTGCTGGCCTTCACGATGGGCGCCGCGCTCACGGCGGTGCTGGTCAACGGGGCGCGGCATGCGCACTTGCGCAGCGAATACGCGCTGCCCTTGCTGGTAGAGGCGCTGCTGCTTCTGCTGTTCGGGCTGCTCGGCGCGACGCTCGACCGGCAGACACCGTTCGCCGTGCCCCTGACCGTGCTGGTGCTGGCGTTCACGATGGGCCTGCAGAACGCGCTCGTCAGCAAGATTTCGTCTTCGCAGATTCGCACCACGCACATGACGGGCGTCATCACCGACCTGGGCATCGAGCTGGGCAAATTGATCTACTGGAACCGGGCCGCGAGCCCGCCCGAGTCACGCGTGCGCGCCAACCGTATCAAGCTGCGCCTCTACGGCATCCTGCTGGGCGCTTTCATCCTCGGCGGCATCGCCGGTGCGGCGAGTTTCAAATGGCTGGGCTTTGTGGCGGTCGTGCCCTTGGCCATCGCCCTGCTGGTGCTTTCCCTGCCGCCGCTTTTTGCCGATTACCAGCGCCTGCGGCGCTTGCGCAGCACCCTGCGCCCCTCGAACATTTCCTGAACTGAAAAGACTCCCACATGCAAACCCAGCTTGCGCCTGAATTTCACGGCACACCGGACGGCCTGGAAGCCGAAGCTATCCTGCGCAAGTGCGTGCACTGTGGCTTTTGCACGGCGACCTGCCCCACCTACCAGTTGCTCGGCGACGAGCTGGACGGGCCACGCGGCCGCATCTACCTCATCAAGCAAGTACTCGAAGGAGAGGTGCCGACGCGCAAGACCCAGTTGCATCTGGACCGCTGCCTGACGTGCCGCAACTGCGAAAGCACCTGCCCGAGCGGCGTTCAGTACGGGCACCTGGTCGACATCGGCCGCAAGCTCGTGGACGAGCGCGTCGAGCGGCCCGCTGGCGAAAAGGCCTTGCGCTGGGCCCTGAAGGAGGGGCTGCCATCGCCTCTCTTTTCTCCCGCCATGAAGGTTGGGCAGGCGGTGCGGGGCTTGTTGCCGGCCGCGCTCCGGAACAAGGTTCCCGAGGCGCGCCCTGCGGGCAAACGCCCGGGCCGTACGCATGCCCGCAAGATGCTCATGCTCGAAGGTTGCGTGCAGCCGGCCATGGCGCCCAACATCAATGCAGCCACCGCCCGCGTGCTGGATGCGGCCGGTATCGAGGTCGTCGTGGCCCGTAAGGCGGGCTGCTGCGGCGCCGTCAAATACCATCTCAATGACCAGGACGGCGGTATGGCCGAGATGCGCCGGAACATCGATGCCTGGTGGCCTTTTGTCGAGTCCGGCGTCGAGGCCCTGGTCATGAACGCTTCCGGCTGCGGCGTCACCGTCAAGGAGTACGGCCATATATTGAGGAATGACCTCGCGTACGCCGCCCGTGCGGCACGCATCAGCGAACTCACGCGCGACCTGAGCGAATTGCTGCCCGAACTGGTCGAGCCCCTGCGCGGCCGCGTTTCAGCCCGGGCCGGCCAGATCGCGTTTCATCCGCCCTGCACGCTTCAGCACGGGCAGCAGCTTCGAGGCGGCGTCGAAAAATACCTGGGCGAGCTCGGCTTTCAGATCCGCGTCACGACGTGCGAGGCGCACCTGTGCTGCGGCTCGGCGGGTACCTATTCTGTTCTCAACCCGGAAATCTCCTATCTGCTGCGCGACCGCAAACTTGCCAACCTGGGCGTGATGGCGCCCGACGTGATTGCTTCGGCCAACATCGGCTGCATCACTCACTTGCAAAGTGGCACGGCTGTGCCCGTCAGGCACTGGGTCGAACTGCTGGACGAGGCGCTGACCCCCGGCTGAGTCGGGCGCTACCGCCCGGACCGTCGGGCCGCTTCCTACACGCAAGTCTTGAGACGGCCTACGGCGGCTCGTCAGCGCTAGCCCCTCAATGCAACTGCGGCGAACAGCTTCACCGTGGCCCGGCTCCTTCCGGACCGAGCCCAACTTTTTGAAAGAGGAACCTGAAATGGCATCCAGCAATCAAGGTGGAAATAAAGGCGGGAGTTCGGGTGGCACCCGGGGAGGCACCCCCGAGCAGCACGCCGAAGCCGGCCGCCAGAGCCACAAGAATGACGACAAGCGCGGAGGAAGCGCCAGCGGCGGTGGCTCCGGCGGCTCGAGTTCTGGTGGGACGCGTGGCGGCACCCCCGAGCAGCATGCCGAGGCCGGGCGCCAAAGCCACAAGAACGACGGCAAGAAATAGCCCTTAGCTTTCACGACTGAAGGGCGGCCATGGCCGCCCTTTTTCGTTCCGGCCGCATTCATGAAGATGTCTGCAGCCCCGCTGAGATGACGTTGCCAGCAGGGTGGGGCGACCGATGCTTCTCCACACGAAACCCGGAACACGTGTTGAAAAGCGCTATCAGCTGCTGCGGCCCCTGGGCTGCTTTTACTGGGGGGCCGTGTAGACGCTCGCCGCCTGGTGCGAGTCGCGCCGGGGCTTTCGCAGTTTCAGGCTGGACCGGTTGATGTCGCGCGTGGACCTCGATGAGTGCAGTCGCCACGAGCCTGGACGCACACTGGCCGATTTTCTTCATCGGGTGCGACGCGCGTAACTCAGGCCGTGCCGTTAGGGCCGCTCGTGGCCAGGCATCAGGTCTGGATCCCGCTGGCGGTCTGATCGCCATCCCTCGCGCTACCGGACGGCGTCGGCGTCGGCGCTGGAGCGCGAGCGGCCAGCAGGGCTGCCAACACAATGAAACTGCCACCCACGAGCGTGCGCATGTTGATATCGGCGGCACCGAGCCAGGCCGATGACACGCTGGCAAACAGCAGTTCGCTTAGCATGACGATGGCGGTGGTGCTGGCAGCCAGTCGCGCCGCGCCGTACTGCAATGCCAGATTGCTGATGAGAAAAGCCGTGCACAGAACCAGGGCAATCGGCAGGGCTTGCGTATCCAGCGCGGGCGCGCTGACGATGCCAGCGAGCATGCCGGCGCCAGCGGCCAGGCTGGCCAGCACGGCGCCGCCGACGAACATGGCCACCATTCGCCATTCACTGGGGGTATCGCCAAGCTTGCGCAGCATCACGTTGGTGACTGCGAACGAGAGGCCACCCGCCAGGGCAAGCCAATCGGCGGCGCTGTTGGGAATCGGCCAGGGTGAGCCGGGTACTTTGAGTACGATCACCACCCCCGCCAGCGCCAGTACCAGGCGCAGCAGCGATCCCCGCGTCGGCCGATCCTTGAGAACGAGCCAGGCAATCAGCACTGACCACGCGGGCATGAGATAGAACAGAAGCACGACCCGCACGACGTCGCCCACCGTCACGGCCCAGTTGAAGCCCACGTTGGTGAGTCCTGCCGCGACGAAAAGCCACCAGAGGGCCGGCGCTTTCGCAAAGCCGCGCCAGGCGGCCGGCCGCCACACCAGAACCGCCACCGTGGCCATGAGATAAATAAGGGTGGTCGACCACAGGGGATGCAGCCCATGCCCCTCCAGTTGCCGGAAGGGCCACCACGAAACCCCCCAGACCAGCGCGTTGAAGACCAGCGCGCTTACGGGCAGAAAAGTGCTGTGGGCGGCTTTCATCCGGTGAGATCCGCGCGGGCGCGAGTAGAACGGTGCATAAATGAGCGTCGAAAGAGGGGCAGTCAGCGCACCGGGCGGGATGCCGGCGGCGTTTGGGCGGGTCAGTGGGAGCGGTCGCTCCGCGCCAGCTTCATCAGGTCGTCCACCTGGTCTTTGTACTTGACCAGATTGCTCTTGTGCCAGCGCTGGATCACCCACATGAATCCGGCGACCACGATGCCAAAGGCCGTGATGGCGCCGAAAGCCGAGAGGCCCATTCCGGTGGACAGGCTGTAGAACGCACCCAGCCCCAGAATGCAGGCCTGCTCGTTGAAGTTCTGCACGGCGATAGAGCGGCCTGCGCCCATCAGGTTATGGCCACGGTGCTGCAGCAGTGCATTCATGGGCACCACGAGGAATCCGCCCAGCCCGCCAAGCAGGATGAGGAAGGGCGCGGCGACCCAGACGTTGGTGATGAAGTTCATGAGGATCACCAGCACCCCCATGGCAATTCCCAGGGGCATGACGCTGGTGGCCTGGTCCAGCCGCATACGCATGGAGGCGAGCACTGCGCCGAAAGCGGTCCCTATGGCGACCACACCCACCAGTGAGGACGCTTGCGTGGTGCTATAGCCCAGCGCCGCGGCGCTCCACGCGAGCACGATGTAGCGCAGGTTCCCCGAGACACCCCAGAACAGCGTGGTGGTGGCCAGCGAAATCTGCCCCAGCTTGTCGCGCCACAGGGCCGAATTGCAGTTCCAGAAATCGGGCAGCAGTTCGAACTTGTTGCTTGGCATGGCGCGCATCGTGACGCCGGTGTGCGGTATGCGGGTGTTGAACCATGCGGCGATGGCGTAAAGAAGAATGAGGCAGCTGATCGCGGCCTCGGCCGGCGAGTCGATGGAGGTGTCGACGATCGGCACGTTCCAGGAGAGCAGCCAGGTTGAAATACCGTGGCCGACCAGTTGGCCCCCGAGCAGCACGCCCAGGATGATGGAGGCAATCGTCAGGCCTTCGATCCAGCCATTGGCCTTGACCAGTTGTGAAGCCGGCAACAGCTCCGTAAGAATGCCGTATTTGGCCGGCGAATAGGCGGCCGCGCCCAGGCCGACGATGGCGTAGGCCATCAGGGGGTGCGAGCCGAACAACATCATCACGCAGCCCACCACCTTGATGGCGTTGCTGATGAACATCACCTTGCCCTTCGGCTGCGCGTCGGCAAATGCGCCCACGAAGGGCGCGAGCACCACATAGAAAAGCGCAAACATCGGCACCAGGGCCGCGGGCTGCCATTTGGGCGCACCTGAACCCCGCAGCAACTCCACGGCGCAGACGAACAGCGCGTTATCAGCCAGGGAGCTGAAAAACTGGGCCGCCATGATGGTGTAAAAACCGCGCTTCATAAAATCGCAAAGGTCACGGTAGGGGCATCAGCCGGTCCGATGTCAGCAATAAATTGTTTCTCTTCGGGGGTAGTCAGGGTTTATAGCACGGGGGTCAATGTCAAAATGCAGCGCAAAGCCCACTTGACACGCGCTCAAATCTCGCAGTGCCAAACGCGTAACTCCCGCCTTTCTCCATGCCCCGTCCCATCCTTGCAACCGTGCACGTGTCCGCGCTCAGGCAAAACCTGGCGGCCATGCGCGCACGCGCCGCCGATGCCCGAGTCTGGGCCGTGGTCAAGGCCAACGCCTATGGCCATGGCATCGAGCGCGCGTTCGCCGGGCTCCAGGCAGCGGACGGTTTTGCACTGCTCGATCTGGACGAAGCCCGGCGGCTGCGCGCGCTGGATTGGCGCGGCCCCATCCTCCTGCTCGAAGGCTGCTTCGAGGCTCGCGATCTGGAGCTGTGCTCGCGCCTGGGCCTGTGGCACACGGTGCATTGCACCGAACAGATCGACATGCTGGCCGCGCACAAGACGCAGCAGCCGCACCGCGTCTTCCTGAAGATGAACTCCGGCATGAACCGCCTGGGCTTTGCGCCGGAGCGCTTTCGCGCCGCCTGGACGCGCCTGAACGCCTTGCCGCAGGTCGACGAGATTTCGCTCATGACGCACTTCAGCGACGCCGACGGACCCAAGGGCGTCGCGGCGCAACTTGCAACGTTCGAGCGCATCACGCACGACTTGCCTGGCGAACGAAGCCTGAGCAACAGTGCGGCTGTCTTGCGGCATTCCCCCGTACTGGCTGCTCGCAATGACTGGGTAAGGCCCGGCATTGCGGTCTACGGGAGCGCGCCCGATTTCCCCGATCACACGTCGAGTGACTGGGGCTTGGAACCCACCCTGACGCTGGCTTCCCGCATCATCGCCGTGCAGGACCTGTTGCCGGGCGACACCGTCGGCTATGGCTCCAGTTTCACAGCCGACGCGCCGATGCGCATTGGCGTGGTGGCCTGCGGCTATGCCGATGGCTATCCCCGCCACTGCACCACGGGCACGCCCGTGCTGGTCGACGGAAGCCGCACCCGCATGATTGGCCGCGTCAGCATGGACATGATCACGGTGGACCTGACGGCCCTGCCGCATGCGGGCATGGGCAGCGAAGCCACGTTGTGGGGCGTTGCCACCAATGGCGCCGCGATGCCCATCGACGAAGTGGCCCGGGCCGGCGCCACGGTGGCGTATGAGCTGATGTGCGCGGTGGCCCCGCGCGTACCGTTCGCCCCGGCCTGACGCGTTCAGCCAGGCGCGGCGTCAAAGCCGAAAAGCCGGCGCGGCGTTTCCCACAGAATCTGATGGCGCACCAACGCCCTTGAGTGAGCCGTCGGGCTGCACGACGATGGTGTTGATCGCGCCCATCCGGCGGGCGTTGGCGTCGCCCGCCCGGCCCGGGATTCGCTCAGCGCGGCGCCAGGTAGCCGCCGAGGTTGTTGTGCTTGCCTTCATAGACCGGCTGACCTTCCTCGATCTGCAGCGTCAGGCCGAGGGCATGCTGCGCGAAGACCGGGGCCAGATGCGCCTTGGCGTCGGCCAGCAGCGCTTCACCGGCGCGCTGTTTCATGGCATCGCTCCGGCCCCCGGTGATGCGCGCCAGGATGAAGATGAATGCGCGGGCGGGGTGGCCGTCGGCCACTGAAAAGTGCGGCGCGGGGCGCGCCATCACGCGCGTTCCCGTGATCGGAAACAGCGGACCGTCCTCGCCGGGCAAGGCCACGAGTGTCTCGCCCAGTTTTTTGCACAGGCCGGGGATGTCGGCAATGGCTTCGAGATTGGCGGTGTATTCGATCGTCAGATGGGGCATGCGCCATTATTCACCGCAGCCGACGTCGGGTCGGCCGCTATATTCAAGCCATGGCCAAAGAAAAATCGATCTACACCTGCAGCGAGTGCGGTGGCACCAGTCCCAAGTGGCTGGGCAAATGTCCGCATTGCAATGCCTGGAATACGCTGGTGGAGTCGGCCGCCGAGAGCACGTCGCCCGTCAAGAACCGCTTTGCTTCCCTGGCCAAGGCGTCCGAAGTGACGACGCTTTCGGACATCGAAGCCACCGACATGGCGCGCACACCGACGGGACACGAAGAGCTCGACCGCGTGCTGGGCGGCGGCATCGTCGAGGGCGGCGTGGTGCTCATCGGGGGCGACCCTGGGATCGGCAAATCGACCTTGCTGCTGCAGGCCCTCGATTCCCTGCAGCGCGCAGGCCAGAGCACCTTGTATGTCACCGGTGAGGAAAGCGGCGCGCAGGTCGCGTTGCGCGCCCGGCGCCTCGGGCTGGACGGCTCTCAGGTCAAGGTGCTGGCAGAGATCCAGCTCGAGAAAATACTCGCCACGCTGGAGTCGACGCGGCCCGGCATCGCGGTCATCGATTCCATCCAGACGGTGTATTCGGACCAGCTCACCTCGGCGCCGGGTTCGGTTGCGCAGGTGCGCGAGTGCGCGGCGCACCTTACGCGCGCGGCCAAGTCGAGCGGCGTTTGCATCGTCCTGGTGGGGCACGTCACCAAAGAGGGTGCGCTGGCAGGACCCCGTGTGCTGGAACACATGGTCGACACGGTGCTGTACTTCGAGGGCGACACGCATTCAAGCTTCCGGCTGGTGCGCGCCATCAAGAACCGCTTTGGCGCGGTCAATGAAATCGGCGTTTTCGCGATGACCGAAAAAGGCCTGAAGGGTGTCAGCAATCCCAGCGCCATCTTCTTAAGCCAGCACAGCGAGCCTGTGCCGGGTAGCTGCGTGATGGTCACGCTGGAAGGCACGCGCCCGCTGCTGGTTGAAATCCAGGCGCTGGTCGACAGCGGCGGCCCCAGTCCACGGCGCCTGTCAGTCGGCCTGGACCGGGATCGGCTGGCCATGTTGCTGGCCGTGCTGCACCGCCACGCGGGCGTGGCCTGCATGGACCAGGATGTCTTCGTCAACGCGGTCGGCGGTGTACGCATTTCCGAGCCGGCAGCCGACTTGGCCGTCATGCTGGCCATCAGTTCGAGCCTTCGCGGAAGGCCACTGCCGAAAGGCTTTCTGGCCTTCGGTGAAGTCGGCCTGGCAGGTGAGGTGAGGCCGGCGCCGCGTGGCCAGGAGCGCTTGCGCGAGGCGGCCAAGCTCGGCTTCAGTGTGGCGGTGGTGCCCAAGGCCAATGCGCCGAAAAAGCCGATCGAGGGCCTCACCATCCACGCAGTCGAGCGAGTAGAGGAAGCGATGGAGATGGTGCGCAGCCTTTCCTGAATACGGGCTTTCAGCCTGCACAGCCGTCGGCCGGCTTGTTTAATGGTGTACCGGTGAGCGAAAGCAGGCTTTCATCGGGTCTCCAGCCCGACCTTTTTGGCGGAAGTTCCGAGGCGCTTCCCGAAGGGCTGCGTTATGAGCCGGAATTCCTGTCCCGGTCTGAAGAGGCGCAGCTGGTCGAACTTATCCGGACGCTCCCTCTGGAAGCGGCCAGGTACAAGGCCTATACCGCGCGCCGCCGCGTGCTCAGTTTCGGCGGGAGCTTCGACTACGACACGAACCGCCTGATGCCAGCGCAAGCCCTGCATCCCGGGCTTTTGCATTTGCGCCAGCGCGTCGCCGACTGGATGGGAGTGGTGCCCAAGGCACTGGTCCACGCGCTCCTGGCCGAGTACTCGCCGGGCACACCGTTGGGTTGGCACCGGGATGTGCCCGACTTCGAGCGGGTTGCCGGCGTCTCGCTCGGCTCGGAAGCGGTGATCCGATGGCGCCGCTATCCGCCCCATGAGCCCCGCCGCGCAGGCATTGTCCGGTTGGTGGTTGCCCCCCGTTCGATTTACGAACTGCAAGGTCCTGCGCGATGGGATTGGCAGCACAGCGTCGCGCCGACAACAGCCATGCGCTGGTCCATCACTTTCCGGACGGCGCGGGAGCGCCGGTAAGGCTCAAATGGGCGCCGTACGGCCCGGCTGCCGGGCCTGCGAAAATGAGTCCATGAATTTCCAAAAAATTGCTGTTCCCATCGCGGGTGTTGCCTTGGTCCTGCTGGCTTACCGTTTCAATGGCTGGGGCGGCGTAGCGGTTGCCGTTGGCGCTATCGTGATGTGGGTATTGCTCAACTTCACCCGCATGATGACCGTCCTGCGGCGCGCCGCCGACCGGCCCATCGGCTATGTGGACAGCGCCGTCATGCTCAACGCCAAGCTCAAGCCGGGCGCTACGCTGATGCACGTGATTGCCATGACGCGATCGCTCGGCGCGCTCCAGTCGCCCAAGGACACCCAACCGGAAGTGTTCCGCTGGACCGACAGCAGCGATTCGTACGTGACCTGCACCTTCGTGGCGGGAAAGCTGGCCTCGCACGAGCTCTACAGGCCACAGCCGGAGGAGCCGCCGCCACGGGTTGCTGCGCAAGAGCCGCCATCGGCCGCGCCTTAAAATCGCACTTTCAACGCCTGGGACGCGCCGCACAGGGTGCTAGCCTTTCCGGCGCTTTCGTACAACCGCGCGCTTGGGCGCGCTGATCAAGGAACGCGATGTCTGCTGCAGCCCCCTCAATGGAAGACCGTGACGGCAAGATCTGGATGGACGGCCGCATGGTCGAGTGGCGCGACGCGAAGATCCATGTGCTCAGCCACACCCTTCATTACGGCTGCGGCGCTTTCGAGGGCGTGCGGGCGTACAGGACAGCCCAGGGCACCGCAATTTTCCGGCTGAAGGAGCACACCGAGCGCTTCTTCAACAGCGCCAAGATCCTGCGCATGAAGATTCCCTTCACGCAGCAAGAGGTCATGGATGCGCAGCTGGCAGTCGTGCGTGACAACAAGCTCGAAAGCGGCTATATCCGGCCGCTGACCTGGATTGGTTCCGAGAAGCTCGGTGTGAGCCCCCGGGGCAACACCATCCACGTGATGGTCGCCGCCTGGACCTGGGGCGCGTACCTGGGTGAAGAGGGCCTCAAGCGCGGCATACGCGTCAAGACCTCCAGCTTTACGCGGCACCACGTGAACATCACCATGATCCACGCCAAGGCCGTGAGCAACTACACCAATTCCATTCTGGCCAATATGGAAGCCACCGACGAGGGTTACGACGAAGCCCTCCTGCTCGACCCGCAGGGCTTCGCGTCGGAAGGGGCGGGCGAAAACCTCTTCATCGTGCGAAACGGCGTGGTCTGCACGCCCGATTCGAGCGCGGGCGCGCTCAACGGCATCACTCGCAATACGGTTATGGCCATCTGTGAAGACCTCGGCATTCCGGTCAAGGAAAAGCCGATCACGCGTGACGAGATCTACATTGCTGACGAAGCCTTCTTCTCGGGCACGGCGGCCGAAGTCACGCCGATTCGCGAGCTCGATCGCATTGAGATCGGCACCGGTTCGCGCGGACCCATCACCGAAAAAATCCAGAGCGCTTTCTTTGACATCGTCAATGGACGCAATCCCAAATATGCGCATTGGCTGTCCCACATCTGAGCGGCTGCGGCAAAACGATTTCGAGGTAAAACCATGAGCGAAAACCACCAGGCGCCCAAAGGCGCCGTCGTCGAACTGCTGGCCAGTGACCTGAACAGCCAGGGCGGCGTCTATTGCCCCAACCCCAACATGACCCTGTGGAGCAGTCACCCGAAGGTCTACCTGGGTGTCGCCGACAGCGGTCAGGCGCGCTGCCCTTACTGCAGCACGATGTACAAGCTCAAGGACGGCGAGCATTTCAGCGTCCACCACTGAGCCTTTGCGCGGCAGCGCTGCTGGCGGTAAAGCATCTGGCGGAACGCGGCCGGCTGAACCCGTCCGCAGTCTGATCATCGCGCCGCAATGGATCGGCGACGCCGTCATGACAGAGCCGCTGCTGCGGCGGCTCCACAGCCGTGGCGAACAGCTCACCGTCGGTGCCTTGCCCTGGGTTGCGCCCGTCTACCGGGCGATGCCTTGGGTTACCGAGGTGATCGAATTTCCATTCGCGCATGGGGGCTTGCAGTTCAAAGCCCGGCGTGCGCTGGCCCAGCGTATAGAAGGCCAGTTCGATACGGCTTATGTGCTGCCCAACTCCCTCAAGAGCGCGCTGTTGCCGCTGTTGGCCGGCATACCCAAACGCATCGGCTACCTTGGCGAAGCGCGCATCGGCCTGCTGACGCACCGGCTAAAGAATCCTCCCAAGGGCAAGCGCCCGCCGATGGTGGCGTTTTACTCGGCGCTCAGCGGCGAGGGCGATCTGGAGACCGACACGCCGGTGCTCACACTGGACACGGGCGTCGTCGAGGCGGCTTTGCAGCGCCTGGGGCAATCCGCTGGCGGCCATTACGTGTTTGCGCCCGGCGCCGAGTACGGCCCGGCCAAGCGCTGGCCCGCGGCCCACTTCGCCGAGCTCGCAGCGCGTCTGGATCGGCCGGTGCTCACGCTCGGCTCGGCAAAAGAGGCTGCGCTTTGCGATGAAATTCTGGGCGCGGCGCTCGCCGCGGGCGCCCCAGCCGGGCAGAACCTCGCCGGCAAGACGAGCTTGCTGGAAGCTTTTGCCCTGATCGCTTCGGCCCGTGCGGTGGTCAGCAACGATTCGGGCCTGATGCACGTGGCTGCGGCATTCGGGGTGCCCCAGCTGGCCATCTTCGGTTCTTCCAGCCCGCGCCACACGCCACCGCTCAATCGCCGGGCACAGGTCATCTGGCTCAAGGACGACCCCGGCTATCAGCCGCCGCTGGAGTGCGCGCCCTGCTTCGAACGCGAGTGTCCGCTCGGCCATACGCGTTGCCTGAACGACATCTACGCGTCCCGGGCGGCGCAGGCGCTTGAGCAGGCGCTTTCCCCGGGCTCATAGGGCCGAGGTGTGCGGGTGTCGGGGACAGCCTTGAGGGCTGTGATGCGTGAGATGCGCCCATTGCCGGGATCGCAAAATTGGGGTCGAATGTCTCGATGCAGGAGCAACGGGGCATCACGTGTTGCGCAGTCACCTCAGGAGCATTTCATGGACATCCAGCTTCGCCGGCTTCCCAACGAGCCGGTCGCCCAGACCATTCGAATCGGCGCGCATGAGCTCGTGGCCGACGCCAGCCTGGCCGAAGGAGGAAGCGATGCCGGGCCAAGCCCGCACGACCTCTATGACGCGGCACTTGGAGCCTGCAAGGCACTTACGGTGCTTTTGTATGCCCAGCGCAAGGGCTTTCCTGTCGAGGAGGTGCAAACACGTATCGTGCGGGACGATTCGCAGGAGCGTGCCGGCACGTACCGGCTGAAGGCCCGGCTTGAAATACGCGGATCCTTGACCGACGAACAGCTGCAGGAGCTTGCCCGAGTGGCCGGGAAATGCCCGGTACACAAGCTGATGACCACCGTCGTTACCGAGATCGAGACCGAAGTGCAGCGAGTGGCTTGACTGGCAACGACCGAGTGTTGCAGCGTTTGCGCCTCATTGGCGACGCTACTCAGTGAGCCGAAGAAACTGAACTTCAATAGCACTTGTCAGATTCAAGCGCGCACCCCAACCCAAGGCGAGTTCTGCCGAAGCGCCAAACCCCAGCCATCGATGTCAGAAACAATGACCGCAGCCATCTCAGCGGGCGGCAAGCTCAGAATTTGCACCCACTTCTGGATGTAGTCCATGCTGCACAAGTCTTCGTTCTTCCAGCGATCTACCGTAGCGAGCGCATCCGCAATCAGGCGCGCTCTTTCAGGCTGCGGTAATGTCAACAAATCCAATGCAATCCGTTGATGTCGCGCAAGGCGCTTTTCCTCAACGACAGATTGGCGCGCACGGGCCAGCTGACGAGCTGACGAGCTGAAGAGGTCGATTCTGGCGACGGGGCTCGTGCTGAGCGATCTGGCAATATCAGACCGGCTTTGGGACAAAAGCCTGGTTTCGAAGGCGATTCATCATTCACGAACAGCACTGCCCTCGGTCGGCAACTCGACCACAAAAGACGCGCCGCCGCCCGGCCGGCCCTCGCAGCGTACGTTGCCGCCGTGCCGCGCCGTGATGGAGCGCACCAGCGCCAGCCCGAGGCCGACGCCGCCTTCGCGTTCGCTGGCACCGGGCAGGCGGTAGAAGGGCTCGAAGATCCGTTCGCGCTGGTCGGGCGGCACCCCGGGGCCGTGGTCATTGACGCGAATTTTGGCGACGCGTGCTGCTTGCGGACCTTCCTGTGTCAGCTCGACGGAAATGTCGCCCGTGCTGTATCGGCGGGCGTTTTCAAGCAGGTTGCGCAGCAGGCGCCGAAGCAGGCGGGGCGAGCCCTGCACCATCAGGCCCTGGGCGGTCGGGTCGTTCAGCTCGGCCGTCAGTTCGGCATTCACGCGTGCGCACTCTTCGGCCGCAAGCCCGGTCAAGTCAAGCGTTTCGAAAGGCTCGGCATCGGCCTGGCGCGCGTCGAGCCGGCTGGCCAGCAGAATTTCGTCGATCAGCTGGTCGAGCTCATTGATGCTGCGCGTGATCTCGTCGCGCTGGGCCATTTGCGGCGCACCGGTCGAGCCCATCAACTCCAGCCCCATGCGGATGCGGGCCAGCGGCGAGCGCAGCTCATGCGATGCATTGGCGAGCAGGGACTTGTGCGCATCGAGCAGCGACTGCTGGGTTTGCATGAGCGTTTCGATGCGCTCGGCCGCGTGGTTGAAGCGGCTCGCCAGAAAGGCCACTTCGTCGCTTCCATGCACTGGCACGCGGGCGGACAGATCGCCGGCACCCCATTTCTCCACCCCTCGTTGCAAACCCTCCAGGCGCTGCGTGAGCCGGCGAATGATGGGGTAGGAACCCAGGGCGACGGCCAGCCCGACCAGGGAAAGGGTCCAGAAAAAACCGAAGGGCGGGCGAAACCACACGCTGCCGGGCGGGCGCACAGGCCTGGGCAACATGATCTCCAGCTTGCGGCCGTCGGTGGTGGTGACGTCGAACTCGAGGTCCTGGCCGAAGCGGCGGCCCGGTTGCGTCTGGGCCGACCCGATCAGCTCGCCGGACTCACTAAAGATCTTGATCTCGCGCAGCGGAGCGGGCGGCGGCATGGTCGACATGCGCCAGGCCCAGCCCATCAGCAAGGTGAGGACGGCGACCGCAGCGACCACGGCCAGCCAGATGCGCACGTACAAGTGAGAGGTGAAGCGTTTCCACATGGCGGGCAGTCAGACTTTCAAAGGGCAGGCTCAGTTCGGGATCAGCTCAGATCAGGCCTGCTGCTTGGCAAATACATAGCCGACACCGCGCACGGTAAGGATGCGCTTGGGGTCCTTGGGGTCGGTTTCGATGGCGTTGCGGATCCGGCCCATGTGCACGTCGATGGATCGGTCGAAGGCTTCGAGTTCACGGCCGCGCACGGCCTCCATGATCTGGTCCCGGCTGAGCACGCGGCCAGCGCGTTCAGCAAGGGCCACCAGCAAGTCGAACTGGTAAGACGTGAGCTCGCGCGCGGTGCCGCCCACCGATACGACGCGGGCGTCCCGGTCGATCTCCAGCGAGCCGAAGCGCATGGCCTTGTGGCCATCGACCGAAGAGGCCTGGCCTGCCACTTCCGTGCCGCGCCGCAGCACGGCGCGCACGCGCGCCAGCAATTCACGTGGCTCGAAAGGCTTGGGCAGGTAGTCGTCGGCGCCGATCTCCAGGCCGACGATACGGTCCATCGGGTCGCCCTTGGCCGTGAGCATCAACACCGCCACGCCGACATGGTCGCCGCCGAGGTTCTTGATGCGGCGGCAGACCTCCAGGCCGTCCATGTCGGGCAGCATCAGGTCGAGAATGACGAGGTCGGGCCTGTTCTCCTGCAGGGCCTGCAGACCTGCGGTGGCGGTTGGCGCGTGCGTGAAGCCGTAGCCGGACTGGCGAAGGTACTCGCCCACCATTGTGGCGAGACGCGCATCGTCTTCAATCATGAGGAGCTGTTGGGTCATGGGATCACTTTGCCTTTCAGCACATTGCAACGAGGCTACAAACCCGCGAGGTTACATGCTGGCGCATGGGCTGCAAGCCGGCTTGAAGCCGACGTAAAGAAAGGTAAACGGCCGCTCGACTGTACGCCGGCTGGCGCCCTAAAACCCCGCAGGCGCAGGGGAGCTGGTCTTTTGCGTCATGATGCGCGGAGGGCGGCGGCGCCTGCCTGGGCGCGCCGACACTTGAACTGTCCCTCGTCCAACCGCTCGAATTGCCATGCACGCAACCCTTCCCCTGCTCCGCACGACCCGATTTCCCGCTTTGCGGCGGCAGAGCCTCACAACCTTGCAGGTCAACCTGGGTTATCGCTGCAACCAGTCCTGCCTGCACTGCCATGTCAACGCCGGGCCTAACCGTACGGAAATGATGGATGACGAGACGCTGGCACTGGTAGGGGAGGTGTTGGAGGCTCAAAAGATCCAGACGCTCGACTTGACGGGCGGCGCGCCCGAACTGCATCCTGCCTTTCGCACCGTGGTGGCGCAGGCCCGCGCCCGCGGCGTTCACGTGATCGACCGCTGCAACCTGACGATCCTGTTCGAACCCGGTCACGAGGACTTGGCAGAGTTCCTCGCGGCGCAGGGCGTCGAGGTCGTGGCTTCGCTGCCCTGCTATTCGCTGGAGAACGTCGACCGCCAGCGTGGCAAGGGCGTGTTCGACAAGAGCATCGCGGGTCTGCAGCGGCTCAATGCCCTGGGCTACGGGAAGCCGGGCTCACCGCTCAGGCTGAACCTCGTCTACAACCCTCAAGGGCCGTCATTGCCCCCCGGCCAGGAGCAGCTGCAGGCCGATTACAAGCGTGAGCTGGCCTCGCATTTCGGCATCGTTTTTCATGAGCTTTATGCGCTGGCCAACATGCCTATCCAGCGTTTTGGCTCGACGCTCATTTCCAACGGCAAGTTCGGCGAGTACATGGAACTGCTGCGGAGCAATTTTCAGCCTGCCAATCTCGAGGGGGTCATGTGCCGCTCGCTCGTAAGCGTCGATTGGCAGGGCCATCTCTACGACTGCGATTTCAACCAGCAACTTGGGCTGGACCTGCCCAGGGACGGCACAGCCCGACCGCACCTGCGCGACTTGCTCGCGTCGAGCGTCGAGGGCCAGGCCATCCGGGTCGCCGACCATTGCTACGGCTGCACGGCCGGGCAGGGCAGCAGTTGCGGCGGCGCGCTCAAGGGATGAGCGCGGCGCCAGCCAGGCAGGCCGACGACTCGAGCGCTGCTGCGCCGAATTTGCGCAAGGCAGTGGTCCTGCTGGTGTTCGGGCTGTTGGTGGGCGCTTTTTTCTTGCTGGGGCTGCATCGCTACCTCACGCTCGCCGCGCTGAAGTCGGGTGCCGGCCAATTCGAGGCTTGGCGGCAAGCAGCGCCAGTCGGCACAGCCCTCGCGTTCTTCGCGTTCTATGTCGGCGTGACAGCGCTGTCGCTGCCGGGAGCCGTCATTCTTACTTTGGCCGCGGGCGCACTCTTTGGCCTGGTGCAGGGAACGGTTATCGTTTCATTCGCCGCCACGCTAGGTGCCACGCTGGCATTTCTGGCGTCGCGCTACGTGCTTCGCGACTGGGTCAAGGCGCGGTTCGGCGAACGGATCAAGGCCATCGACGCGGGCATTGCACGGGAAGGCGCCTTTTATTTGTTCACCCTCCGGCTGGTGCCGCTGTTCCCGTTTTTCCTGATCAATCTGGTGATGGGCCTGACCGCGATGCGTACCCTCACCTACGCCTGGGTGAGCCAGCTCGGCATGCTCGCCGGGACGGTGGTGTTCGTCAACGCCGGAACGCAGCTGGCACGCATCGAGAAGCTACAGGACGTCGCTTCGCCGGGGCTCTGGATTTCCCTTTCTGTGCTGGGCATCTTTCCGCTGTTGGCCGGCAAGCTGCTCGATGGCTTTCGCCAGCGTCGTGTCTATGCGCGCTGGAAGCGGCCTGACAGTTTCGACCGCAACCTGATCGTGATCGGTGCCGGTGCTGCGGGACTTGTCACAGCCTACATCGCCGCAGCCGTGAAGGCGCGCGTGACCCTGGTCGAGTCGCACAAGATGGGCGGCGACTGCCTGAATTTCGGCTGCGTTCCGAGCAAGGCCCTGATCAAGAGCGCGCGCATCGCGCACCAGATGCGGCACGCGGCCGATTACGGCCTGACCCCCACCGAGCCGGCGTTCAGTTTTCGTGACGTCATGGCTCGTGTGCACGCGGTGATCCGGACCATCGAGCCGCATGACAGCGTCGAGCGTTACACCCGTCTGGGGGTGGACGTGGTGCAGGGCCATGCGCGCCTGGTCGATCCGTGGACGGTGGAGATCAGCAAGCCCGATGGCACGCGCCAGCGGCTTACCAGCCGGGCCATCGTGATCGCGGCAGGCGCACGGCCTTTCGTGCCGCCACTACCTGGCCTGGACGATGTGGGCTATGTCACCAGCGACACGATGTGGGACGCATTCGCCGAACGGGATACCGTGCCGGCCCGGCTGGTCGTGCTGGGAGGCGGCCCCATCGGGTGCGAGCTGGCTCAAAGTCTTGCCCGCCTCGGCTCGGCCGTCACGCAGGTCGAGATGGGGCCGCGGCTGATGTCCCGCGAAGACCCCGAGGTGTCCGCGATGGTGGCGGATGCACTTACCGCCGACGGTGTTCGCGTCATGACCGGTCACCGCGCCGTCCGCTGCGAGCGCGAGCAGGAGGCAGGCGGCAAGGTGCGCAAGTTCATCGTGCTGGGAAACCAGGGGGTTGAGCAGCGCGTCGAGTTCGACGATCTGCTGTGCGCCGTCGGGCGCGTCGCCAGGCTCGAAGGCTATGGACTGGAAGACCTGGGCATAGCGACAGGCAAAACCGTCATCACCAACGACTACCTTGAAACGCTTTACCCGAACATTTTCGCGGCAGGGGACGTGGCCGGACCCTACCAGTTCACGCATACCGCGGCGCATCAGGCCTGGTATGCGGCAGTCAACGCGCTCTTCGGACAGTTCCGACGATTCAAAGCCGACTACTCGGTGATCCCGTGGGCAACCTTCACCTCACCCGAAGTGGCTCGTGTGGGGCTGAGCGAGCAAGAGGCCAGGGAGCGGGGCATTCCCTTCGAGCTTGCGCGCTTTGAACTGCAGGAGCTCGACCGCGCCATTGCCGACAGCGCCACGCAGGGCTTCGTCAAGGTGCTGACCGTCCCGGGCAAAGACCGCATCCTGGGCGTCTGCATCGTCGGGGAACACGCGGGCGATCTGCTGGCTGAATTCGTTCTGGCCATGAAGCACGGCCTGGGCCTGGGCAAGATCTTGGGCACCATCCACACGTACCCGACGCTGGCCGAAGCGAACAAGTACGTCGCCGGAGAGTGGAAGCGGGCGCATGCCCCCGAGCGGGCGCTGCGCTGGCTGGAGCGCTACCACGCCTGGCGGCGCGGCTGATCTGCCGCCGCTAAGGTCTCAGGCCGGCTTGATGGCGGCAGACGCGACGGCCGTATGGCGCGACGCCAGCCACACCAGCAGCAAGACCGGAACGCCCAGCAGGGCCGTGGCCGTAAAGAAGTTGGCGTAGCCGAACGCGTCGACGAAGCGCCCCGAGTAGCCGGCGATGAACTTGGGCAAAAGCAACATCATGGAGCTGAACAGCGCGTACTGCGTGGCCGAATAGTTCACGTTGGTCAGGCCCGACAGGTAGGCGATGAAGGCCGCCGACGCAATGCCGCTGGCCAGGTTGTCCGCAGAGACCACCACGATCAGGCCGCTCAGGTAGTGGCCTTGCAGCGCAAGCCACGCGAACAGCAGGTTGGTCCCGGCGCTGAGCACGGCGCCCAGCATCAGCACGCGCATCACGCCAAAGCGCATGGCGAGCGCACCGCCGACGAAGGCGCCCGCCAGCGTCATCACCACGCCGTAGATCTTGGTGACAGCCGCCACTTCATCCTTGGTGTAGCCCATATCCACATAAAACGGATTCGCCATGATGCCCATCACGACGTCGCTAATGCGGTAGATCCCGATGAGCGCCAAAATCAGGACCGCCTGCTTGCCGTATCGGTGCAAAAAGTCGGCGAAGGGTTCGACCAAGGCACCCCTGAGCCAATCCGCGGCATTACGCGAGGGTGGAATCGGGCGCGGCGAAGGCTCGGGCGAAAACAGCACCGTGACCATGCCCAGCAGCATGGATGCGGCCATCACGAGGTAAGCGGTTTGCCAGGCCGCGTGCTGGTAGCTTGTGACGCTCGCGACCTCGGCCCGCGCGGCAATCCACAGCACGCCTGCACCGGCCCAGATCATGGCGATGCGGTAGCCCGTCTGGTAGGCAGCCGCCAAGGCCGCCTGGCGCTCGACGTCGGCCGACTCGATCCGAAAAGCATCCAGCGCGATGTCCTGTGTCGCCGAGCCGAAGGCCACCGCCAGCGCGCACCACACGACGGGAAGCAAGGAAAGCTTGGGGTCCGTCATCGCCATGCCGACCAGGCCGGCCATGATGAGGGCTTGCGCCAGCAAGAGCCAGCTGCGCCGCCTGCCCAGCATGCGGGTGAGCAAGGGGATAGGCAAGCGGTCTACCAGTGGCGCCCAGACCCACTTGAAACCATAGGCCAGGCCGACCCAGCTCAGGTAGCCGATGGTGGTGCGGTCGATGCCGGCTTCCCGCAGCCAGAAGCTCAGGGTACCGAAGACCAGCAGCAAGGGCAGGCCGGCGGAAAAGCCCAGCAGCAGCATGCGCAGCGTGGGCGGTTCGCGGTAGACCCGCAGCGTTTCGGACCAGGTCGGTCGAGTTGCGGTGACAGGATCTTCCGATGAGGGACTACGGGCCCGCTGAACATCGTCGCGTACGTTTTCGCTCATGCAGGAATAATACGCTGCGCCCCTTGCTGCGCCACAGGAGACAACCCATGAAATTCGGCTCGCGTTTTGCGTCCGCCCTAGTAGCGGCCGCCCTGCTGCTCCCCGGCATCACCCTCGCGCAGCGCGACGAAGGGGTGGATGTCGGCAAGAACTCCGGCTTTGCCAAACTGGTACCCGCCGAAGAAATCGAAGCGGCGGCGGTGCAGCAATACAGCGCCATGCTCAAGGAGGCTGCAAGCAAGAAGGCGCTCGGCCCCCCCGACCATCCTCAGGTGCAGCGGCTGCGGCGCATCGCCCAGCGCCTCATTCCCTACACGGATGAGTGGAATCCGCGTGCGAAAAACTGGAAGTGGGAAGTCAACCTGATTGGCAGCAACCAGATCAACGCGTTCTGCATGCCGGGGGGCAAGATCGCGTTTTACACCGGCATCCTCGAGCAGCTGCAATTGACGGATGATGAAGTGGCGCAGGTCATGGGCCATGAAATCGCCCACGCGCTGCGGGAGCATGCCCGTGCCCGCATGGGCAAGGGCGCAGCGACCAGCATGGGCGCCAATGTGTTGTCGCAGCTTTTCGGGCTGGGCGACTTGGGCCGCACGGTGGCCGGCTTCGGCGTCGAATTGCTCAACATGAAGTTCGGACGCGGCGATGAATCCGAAGCCGACCTGGTCGGGCTGGAGCTCGCCGCGCGTGCTGGCTATGACCCGCGGGCTGGCGTGTCGCTCTGGAAAAAGATGGAGGCGAAGGCCCAGGGCGGCCCGCCGCAGTGGCTCAGCACCCACCCGGCCGGCAGCACACGCATCTCTGATATCGAGCGCAACCTGCCGCGCGTCATGCCCATCTACGAGCGTGCCCGCAGGGGCTGAGGCAGGCCTGCAGGAAGCTTCCATGCATCAGCGGCAAGCACTGGGTCGCATCCTACAGCCGAGGCGCGGATGGGGGCGTAAGTTGAAGGCTTCTTCAATAGGAGCACCTTCATGAGCGACGCCGCCCGGACCGATAGCCAGCCGATTCAGCAGATCAACATCAATGAAAACCAGGAGCTGCAGCATTGGGTCGGCAAACTCGGGTGTACCGAAGAGCAGTTGCGCATGGCGGTAGCGCTGGTGGGCCCGGAAGCGGGAGAGGTCTGCAACCACTTCGGCACACAGCTCCACTGACTTCGAGCGCTGCAAGGCTGGTCTTCAGACTTGCAGCGTGGGGCAGTCGGCCCGTTTTTCGATCAAACGATCAGCCAATCAACCAACCCATCAAATTTGGCGATCCACCGCAGCTTCTGCACGGGCTCCGGTGTCGTCGGCAGCGGTTTGCATCACATCGATCGGCGAGAGTCCATCGTCGGCCTTCACGGGCTGACGCGGCATGACGTCATTGCGGTCGCTCATCATCAGATTGGCCAGGGCCAGTCCGAGACCAAAAGCTGAATAGACGGTGAGCATGGCGGGCGTCGAGAGCCGGTTTTCGAAGCCGGGCGTGAGTCGCCGTGGCGTTAGCCGATAGTCCACGAAGCAGGCGAGCGCAGACGCCACCGCTGCGGCCGGGATCACCCTGGAGGGCGCTTTGGCCATGGGCTTCTGGCCATGGAATCTCGAGTAGAGGGTCGCCCAGAAAACAGACGTGGCGTGATGGATGGCGTAACCTGCCGCCGTGTGCATGATGTCCGCCTCATCGTGCAGGAAAGCCTCATCGCCCCACAGCCAATGGCTAACGGCATTGGTGGGCGCATACGCGCTGCCCGTCTCTCGCCGCCCCTCGGCCGCGAGCGCGACAGTTGAGAGAACGCTTGCCACACTGCCTGCCACCAGACCTTCTTCCAAAGCTTTTTTCCACGTCGCCACAGGTCGTCTCCTTGGTTCCGAGCGCGGGGTGCGCTGGCTTGCTCTTACTGTTGGCTTCCCTTGGGCAGGCCGCTGTAGGCATCACCTGAAGCCGCATGTAGGTTCCGGACCCTCTCGCCAATTAGGGCGTTTTGCCAACGCAAAATCACAGAGCCGACCCACCGGATGTGGGTTGCCGTACGCATCCGCCGTGAACGACGCTCTCGCTACTGTCCGCCCCTTGTTGATTTACGGCGTGCTGCCGCTGTGGATCCTGTCTGGTCTTCTGGACTGGTGGTGCCACCGAAGAACCGATATCGCACACACCGGGGGTGTCGGCGAGAACCTGTTCCATTGGCTGATGTTTTTTCTGATGGGTGCCGGTGTAATGGCGGCTGTGCTTTTGCAAACAAACGCCGCCCTTGTCTTGCTGGGGCTGGCGCTGTTTGTCGCGCATGAAGCGGTGGTGTACCTGGAGTTGCGATTTGCGCTGCCCCTTCGGCGCGTTGGCGCACTCGAACAGATGGTGCACAGCTTTCAGGAAATTTTGCCGCTCCTGGGCCTGTTCCTTCTGGCCACGACCATCGCGCCCGGCAGCGCAGGCTGGCAAGACCTGGCGCTGCGTTGGCGTGACGAACCGGTGCCGCCGCGCATGTTGGCCGCGCTCTTTTTCGCGGTAGGGGTGTGCAATTTCTTGCCCCTGTTCGAAGAACTGCTGCGGTGCGTCCGCGCCCGTCCAAGGCCGCGCCCCGTCGGCTCGGGAAGCCTGGTTTCACATGAACTGGGGAGCAAGCGGCGGTGAACATTTTTTTGACTGGTGCGACCGGTTTCATCGGGCACCGGCTTGCCCAGGCGCTGCTCGAGGCGGGGCACGATCTCACGTGTGCGGTGCGGGACCCGCAGCGCCTGAACCTTGAGCCTGGGAGGGGAGCGGTGCACGCTGTTGCGCTGGACTTCGCCACCAGCCTTTCTGCGGATGACTGGCTGGCGCATATGGCGAACGCGGATGTGGTCATCAATACTGTGGGAATTTTTCGAGAAGCGCCCGGCCAGGGCTTCGAGCTGGTGCATACGCGGGCACCCCGGGCGCTGTTCGATGCCTGCGCTTCGGCGCGCACCCCGCTTGTCATCCAGCTCTCGGCGCTCGGTGCAGATGCGCACGCTGCCAGCGAGTTTCACCGCAGCAAGAAGGCGGCAGACGATCACTTGAGGTCACTGCCCGTTCGCTCCGTAATCGCCCAGCCTTCACTGGTTTACGGCCCCCGCGGCGCCAGCGCCGAGCTGTTCAACCTCTTGGCCTGTCTGCCGGTGCTTCTGCTGCCGCGGCCAGACGGGCCGGTCAAGCCCGTGCAGCCGGTCCATCTGGACGACGTGGTCGAGGGCCTCTGCCGCCTGGCGACCGAACCTCCGGCGGGCAGGCAGACGCTGGCGCTGGTGGGGCCAGAGCCGTTGTCGCTGGAGGGCTACCTGCTGCGCCTCAGACGAAGCCTGGGCATCACGCAGCGCCAGTGGGTACTGCATCTGCCCGCTGCATGGTTTCGCTGGGGCGCGCGGCTGGCCGGGCGGCTTCCGGGCAGCCTGGTCGATGAAGACTCGGTCAACATGCTCTTGCGCGGAAACGCGGCGCCCAGCGATGAGTTTGCGCGGGTGCTTGAGCGCTTCCCGCGGCCGCCCGAAGCGTTTGTTTCACGGTCGGACGCGTCCTTGCTGCGCCGGTCCGCACTGCTCAGCGCATGGGTGCCGCCGCTGCGATGGAGCATCGCGGCCGTCTGGATCTGGACGGGCATCGTCTCGCTCGGGCTCTATCCGGTCGAGGACAGCCTGGGCCTGTTGGCACGTGTCGGTGTCCACGGCGCGATGGCTCTCTTGATGTTGTACGGAGCGGCGATTCTCGACCTTGCTTTCGGCATCGCCACGCTGGCGCTGCGCGGTGAGCTGCGGCGCTGGCTCTGGGTGGCACAGGCGCTGCTGATCGTGGGGTACACCTTGATCATCAGCTGGCGCCTTCCGGAGTACTGGCTTCATCCCTACGGCCCGGTGCTCAAGAATTTGCCGATGCTTGCGGCGATCGCGTTGCTGCATGCGTTCGAAGAATCAACGCCAGGGCGGGGCAAGCGGGCCTGAGGCGCGCAAAAGGACACCCATGGAATACGTCATTGCGAAGTGGCTGCACATCATGTCCTCGACCCTGCTTTTTGGCACTGGAATCGGGTCGGCGTTCTATTTACTGTTCGCAACCTTGAGCCGGGACGTTCCTGCGATAGCACGGGTCACGCGGCTGGTCGTGGTGGCGGATTGGCTGTTCACCAGCACCACGGCAGTTTTCCAGCCACTCAGCGGCTTGTACATGCTGCACCTGATGTCGCTGCCGTACTCGACACCCTGGGTGCGCTGGTCGCTGATCCTGTATGGGGTCGCGATTGCCTGCTGGCTGCCGGTAGTCTGGTTACAGATGCGGCTGCGCGATCTGGCTGGCGCGGCGGCCGAGCGGGGCGAAGCGCTACCGGCGGCTTACTGGCGTTACTTTCGCGCCTGGGTCGCGCTCGGTTTTCCAGCGTTCTTTGCGTTCGTCGCCATCTTCTACCTCATGGTAGCCAAACCGTCGTGAGCCACCGGCGAGGGCAGTGGGAATTGGCCAGCTAAAAAGGACCCAGCCCCGACGATTTCGAGAGCGTTCGCAACACATCGTCCGTCGCCATCTTGAGGGCCGACACATCCATGAGAACCAACCTCAGGCATGTCTTTCCCTGCACATCGATAAAAGCGCGGGCCTTCGCATTGACCACCAGGGGCATGGGCAAGCGATTCCTGAGCTGCAGACCGGGTGCCGAAACCTCTTCCGCGCTCTGAGCGGCCAGGCGCAAAAATTCGATGAGCGGGTCAATACACTCCGCCTCGAAAAATTCGCTCAGGTGGCGGCCAGCGGGATGCTGGCTGCTCAGCAGATTCGCGCCTTTCAGGTTGGACTCCAAAATGAAGCCGTCCGTGGCCACGGTGAAATAGCCGACCGGAGCGAAGTCGTAAAGGTCGTGGTACTTGGCGCGCAGCAGTTCGACTTGCTGAAGTGATTCAGCGAGCATTTCGTTTTGCACCTCCAGCTCTATCTGGTGCACGTGCAGCTCATGAATCAGTTTGAGGCGGTCCAGCTCTTCGCGCGGGATGGACTGCTGCTGCGTTCTGAGGCGTTTTTCAGCTTCAGCGCGGAGCTCGGTTGAGCTCGCGGATGTTTCCTCATGCATGCGTTTTCCTCCTCGAATACTTCAAACGGGGGCATTATCAATCTATGAGTATGTTCGGCTGACCCCGGAGAGCTTAGACTAGCTCGGGCTGCGCCTGAACGTGAGCCGCTTGTGTATCAAAAGATGACCGACCACCAAAGCCCGTCTGCCTCCGAAGTGCCGGCCTCGCCGGAGGCTCCTCCTTTTCCCGCCTCCGGGCCGATTGCGCAATCGCGAAGAACGCCCATCGTCGGGGTCGGGGCGTCGGCGGGCGGACTCGAAGCGCTGGAACAATTCTTTTCCAGCGTGCCTGCGCAAAGCGGGATCGGCTATGTCGTGGTCCAGCATCTGGATCCCGACAAGGAAAGCTTGCTGGTGGAACTGCTGCAGCGTGTCTGCGCGATTCCGGTGGTCCAGGTGCGCGACATGACGCGCGTGGAGGCAGACCACGTGTATGTTGCGCCGCCGGGCTACGAGGTCACCGTGCTGCACGGCGTGCTGCATCTGTTGCGGCCGCTGGCGGCAAGGGGCATGCGCCTGCCGATCGATTTTTTCCTGCGCTCCCTTGCCGTCGACCAGCAATCCAACGCAGCGGGCGTCGTGCTCTCGGGCATGGGGTCTGACGGCACCCTCGGGCTTCGCGCGCTCAAGGAAAAGGCGGGCGGCGTTTTCGTGCAGCAACCCGACACGGCCAAATTCCAGAGCATGCCCCGCAGCGCCGTGGACGCGGAACTGGCCGATGTGGTCGCGCCCCCCGAAGAGCTGGCCGAAAAGCTGGTTGCCTACTTCGCGCATCCGCTCGTTTCCGGAGCTGTCAGCCCGCATGATCTGCAAAAGCTGCACTCCGCGCTGGAAAAGGTCGTCATTCTCGTGCGCTCTCAAACAGGCCACGACTTCAGCTTTTACAAAAAGAGCACGGTCTATCGGCGCATTCAGCGGCGCATGGCGATCCACCAGCTCTCGACGGTCGAGGAATACGTCAATTACCTCCGCGCCAATGCGATGGAAGCCGAACTCCTTTACAAGGAACTGCTGATTGGCGTGACGTGTTTCTTTCGGGATCCGGACGTGTGGCAATACCTCAAGACCGAGGTGATTCCGCGCCAGCTCGAAGCCTTTCCGGAGGGGGGAACCCTGCGGGCCTGGGTCGCGGCCTGTTCGACGGGTGAGGAGGCCTACACCCTGGCCATGATCTTCATGGAGGCGCTGCAGGAGATCAGGCCGACCGCGCACTACACCCTCCAGATCTTTGCTACTGACCTCGATCAAGACGCCGTCGAACGCGCGCGCACTGGGCTTTACGGCGAGAACATCGCCAGCGATGTGTCCGAGCGCAGGCTGGAGCGCTTTTTCGTGAAGGTTCCAAGCGGCTACCGGGTCAGCAAGGACATCCGCTCCATGGTGATCTTTGCGCAGCAAAGCATCGCCAGCGACCCTCCATTCGCACGGCTGAATTTCCTGACGTGCCGAAATCTTCTGATCTATTTGGAGGGCGAGTTGCAGCAGCGCCTTATCCAGATGTTTCACGGCAGCCTGCGCCCCGGCGGTGTTTTGGTGCTGGGCAGTGCCGAAACCGTCGGGCAGGCCAGTGACATGTTTGCCGTGATGGGCGCCAAAACCCGCATTTATCGCCGGCTCGGCGCCGAAAGCCGGGTTGGCCCGCCGGGTCTGGCCAGTTATGTTCCGGGAGCTCATCTCATGTCCTCCAATTACTCCGCACCGGTTACGCTGTCCACCCCGGGCGCACCGAGTCTCCAGGTGCTGGCCGACCAGGTGTTGCTGCGCCACTTTTCTCCGTCGGCGGTTCTGGTGACATCCCAAGGCGACATCGTCTATTTCAGCGGGAAGACCAGCAAGTACCTCGAGCCGCCCGCAGGCAAGGCCAACCTGAACCTTTTCGCCATGGCCCGGGCCGGCCTTGCGCAGCCTCTGTCGGAGCTTTTCTATCGTGCAGTACGCCAGCGGTCCACGGCGGTGCTCGACGAGGTCACGCTGTCCAGCGGGCCCGAATCGGCGCCGCATACCTTCTCGGTCACGGTGGAACCGCTGGACGAACCCAAGGCGCTTTCGGGCATGCTCATGGTCGTGTTCAACGACTTGCCAGGCAGGCCGGTCCCGACCACGGGCTCCGCTGCACAAAGCGAACAATCCGAACGCGTTGCGCAGTTGATCCATGAACTGGCGCAGGCGCGCGAAGAGCATCAGTCGACACGCGAAGAGATGCAGACTTCGCAGGAAGAGCTCCGCTCGGCCAACGAAGAGCTGCAGTCAGCCAACGAGGAGCTCACCACCTCGCGTGAGGAGATGCAGTCGATGAATGAGGAGTTGCAAACCGTCAACTCCGAGTTGCAGGCCCGGGTCGAGGCTCTGGCACGGGCCAGCGACGACATGGAGAACTTGCTCAACAGCACCGATATTGCCACGCTGTTCCTGGACCAGTTCCTCAACGTCAGGCGCTTTACCACCCGCGCGACCGCCGTCATCAAGCTCATCGCATCTGACGTAGGCCGTCCCATGACCGACATCGTGACGGACCTCCAGTACGCCGGCCTGGCCGATGACGCTCGCGAGGTCCTGAACTCGCTCATCTTTCGGGAGAAGGAAATCCAGGCCTCTGGCGACCGGTGGTTCAAGGTGCGGACCATGCCCTACCGCACGCAGGACAACCGCATTGACGGGGTGGTGATCACCTTCAGCGATATTTCACAGGCCAAGCATCTCGAAGCATCGCTTCGCTCCACCCAGACTGGTGCCGCTCAAAGGCCACGCGCAACGCCGGGCTAGCGCGGGGGCCCGGTACTCTCCAGCGGGAGCACTGGCCCCCGACTCCAACCGCGACCGTATAGCTGTGCGAAGGCGCAGCCTTTCCTGCATCGGGCCCGGTGTCCTACAGACGTTTAACCCGACTCCCACAAGCCGCGGCGACACACTCCGTTAAGGTCTGTGCAGGGAGTTCGCGTGTGCGGCGCCTGCAAGAAAGGGAGTGTTCATGAGGCGCAGCGACGAAGGCAGCCGCAAGAGTCCGCGCGGGACCACCGGCGGCACAAAAGGGCCCGCCGATTCTTCTTCGGAAAACGGCAAAGTGCCGCCGCTGTGCTGGCCGTTTCCGGCCGGGAGCCAGAACGATACCGACCGCGCCGTGAAGCCCAAGGCCTACGTCTCGCCCAAGCGCCGTACGCTTAACCAATATTGAGCGGGCTTTTCAACATTCGCCCCAAGCGTGAAAACGGGGCGGAATAAATCCGCCCCGGCTCGCGGCCATCACAGTGGCCGGCAGGTTGCCGCTAGTTAAGGCGGCCGGTTGGAAAGTCAGCGCTTGTTGCCGCCCTGATTTCCGCCCTGGTTGCCACCGCTGGCCTGGCCCCCTTTTCGGCCAGCTTCGCGGGCCTCTTCGGAGTTGAACTCATGGGCGTTGCCGCTCTCATGAGCTGCCTTGCCGCCTTTGCTGGCAATTTCACGCTGTTTGTCGGGATCCATCGACGCAAAGCCGCGGTTGGAAGTTCCACCTTGGTCTTTTCCGCCGCCCTGGTTGCCCTGATTGCTTGAAGCCATGTCTATCTCCTTTGGGTAAGAACGAGTCCGGAAAAACTCCGGCGCATCGTAACTAAGTGAGCAGTGACTTGCACAATTGCCTGCCACAGGAGCCACTTTAGGGTCGAGCATCGACCCAAGTGTCGGCCGTACAAAGGCCTTGCTGTAGGACAATTTCCAACTCGACAGGAAACCCCATCGCGTCGTTTCAGCAAAGGTTTCGAGCTCAGCCTTTGGGGAATTGCAACTCGTCCTACGGGCCTTTCAGCGCGTCGGAAAACCGCTGCGGCCGCGTCCGGCCTAAGGTGATCGGACCGCGCGCGAGGGATGCGGGAGACACCCTGGCGAGCTCATGGCCTGCCTTTGCAATCGGCCTTCGGCCCGCTCTACGCCGGCACAAACACCCAAGGACAGCCCATTGAGAAAAACAAGAAAAGCCCTGCTGGACGTGATCGCGCAAGAGCCGGCCATACGCCTCTACGGCCCCGTTGACGACCAGTTTCTGAACCGCTTTCTGGACCAGCTCAAACCCTTGCGGGGCAAGCCCGAGCCGCTGGTTTTCGAGCTCAGCACGACTGGCGGAGACGCGGACGTCGCCCGACGCATTGCCGAGGAGATCCGGCTTTGCCGCGAAATAGGAGGCATGGACCTGCACTTCGTCGGCAAGGCCATGGTTTATTCGGCCGGCGTCATGATCATGGCGGCCTTCCCGGTGCAAAAGCGTTACCTCAGCCGCGATGCCGTGCTGCTGATACATGAGTGGCAGATCGAAAAGGAAATCCGGTTTTCCGGGGCCTTGCGCGTATGTGCCACCAGTGCACGGGATTTCCTGGCGGAACTCGACGTAGCCCACAAGCTGGAGTGCCAGACTTTTCAGGATCTTGTGCGTGGCTCGCAGCTCAGCTTCGAGCAGCTGAGCGAGCAGGTCGTTCGCTCCGACTGGTACTTGCTGGCTGACGAAGCCGCCCGGCTGGAGCTGGTGAGCGGCCTGGTCTAGTCGCAGCCCGTTGCGATCCGCCGCAACATCAAGCTGAAGTTTCGGTCGCCGCCCCGGCTAAAGCAGCCGGGTCCAGCGGCACGCTTTCAATGGTGCGAGGCCCGCGACGGGGTTCGTCACCCGCCAATATCGTCCACTTCAAGAGTCCCGCCCGGGCTGCCTTTTCAAACGAGTCATAGGGCTCATCGGCACTGGCCAGCCGGTGCTCGAACGCGGCTTGATCGCCATCGGGCTGGCGCTCCATGAGGATCCAGTGGAAAAGCCCGGGGGCGGGTTCGTCCACGGTGAGCGCGATAGGTCTTAACTGGTTGGGCATGACGTCTCTTCGCTTTGGAAATCACGGTTGCCCCGGCATGTGAGCCGGCACAACGAAAGGCACCGTCCACCGGGCCACGAGGAGGTCTCAATTTATGGTTGAGGCGACAAAGCGTCTGTAGGACGCTCCGACAAGGCCCTGTCAGGCGGTGGGCGAGTAATCGCACGCTCTGGCAAACCGCCTACAGGCTATGCATCAGGGCCGGTACTTCGTCAGCGAACTCGCGCGCCAGGCTACCCAGCCGACCGAGGCGTTGCGAAAGACGTTTGCCGGCCTGCGCATGCAGAGCCACGGCCCACGCGGCCGCCTGCGACAGTGGTATCCCGCGTGCCAGCAGCCCGGCCATCAGACCGGCCAGCACGTCACCCGAGCCGGACGTTGCCAGGCTTGCGTTGCCCGCGCGGTGTCGCAGCACCTGTCCGTCGGGGCTTGCGATCAATGTCGTGGCGCCCTTGAGCACGACGACAGCGTTCAGTCGAGCCGCCGCTTCGCACGCCGACTGCAGCGGGTCGGCCTGCACCTCGTCCTTGGTTTGTGGCGTCAGATGCGCCATTTCTCCCGCATGCGGAGTCATGAGGATCGGCTGAGCGAATCCCGCCCCCGACAGATAAGGCTCGCTCAGCACAACGTCCATCGCCAGCGCGTCCAGAATCACGGGCACGTGCACGAGGTGCCCGAGCATGTCCCGGACAAAGGCGCAGCTGCATTCGGGCTGCATCAGGCCTGGCCCCATGAGCACCGATTGGCTGCGCGCCGCGAGCCCGGCGAGCTGATCGACCCCCGCCGCGGTCAGGCCGCCCTCCGAGCCCTCGGGCAGACCGATGACGCGGGCTTCAGGCAGGGCAAGCGCCAGTCCGATTGCAACGCTTTGTGCGGTCGCGACAGTGAGTTTGCCCGCGCCCGCGCGCAGCGCGGCGGTCGCTGCGAGCAGGGCGGCGCCGGGAAGCTCGCGGCTGCCGGCAACGATCAGCACCCGGCCCCGGTCTTCCTTGTCCGCATCGCTGTCGGCTTGCGGGAGCGGCCAGCTGCGCAAGATGCGGGCATCGAAGTCATGAACCTCGGGCGCGGTTTCCAGGGGCGGCGCGCGCCTCATGGCTTGTGCGCAACGGGTTGATCCGGCGCCACGGTGACCGGCGTGCCTTCTGCCAGCAGCGGCGCCACGAAGTTGGCCAGGTCCAGGGCCAGCATCTCGCGGCCCTCGTCATCCTCGGCGCGACGGTATGACGTCACGCCGCAGTTGGGAACGTCGGCAAGCCGGTCCATGCCCAAGATGCGCGCTTCGTCCAGCTGCTCGATGAGGTAACGCATGCAATTGACGATCACCTGGTGCGCCACCACGAGGACGCGGCAGCCCGAGTACTCGCGGGTCGTCATTTCCAGCAAGCTGCGCAGGCGCAGGATGACGTCGCACCAGCTCTCGCCACCCGGAGGCCGGAAATAAAACTTCCCCACGTGCCTGCGTTGCTCGCTCAGTTCAGGATATTTCTGTCGAATGCCGGTGGTGGTCAGCCGGTCCAGAATGCCGAACTCCTTCTCGCGCAAGCGCTCGTCAAGCCGCAGCTTCGCGTGGCCCTTCAAGCCGGCGCTTTCCAGCAGGAGCTGCGCGGTTTCCACCGCCCGCACATAGGGTGAGCAAAGCACGATCTGAGGCAAGGCGTCATGGCCCAGCGTGCCGAACCAGTGCCCCAGGCTGATGGACTGATTGCGGCCCAGTTCAGACAGGGGCACGTCAATGTCGCGCGTGGCAATGTCGATCACGTGCAACCCCTGCGCTTCGGCGGCATCGCGCGCCACATTGCCAGCGCTCTGGCCATGTCGCACCACCCACAGCGTGGCAGGAAAACCAGTTGTGCTCATGGGGCACCCGGCCAACGCCGCTGCTGCGTAGAGCCCGGCCGGCGGCGCGACCGGCAGTTTTTCCAACGGAATTCAGCAGACTCACCCATAGCCACATTGGCGCAGGCACGCCGCAGTGCGAATGTGGGAGAGTGTTGAGTCTGCTGTAGGAAATCTGCACAGCGCCTTCGAGCCCTTGTGCGCTACGCCGCCGGATAGGTGCGGCTTTTACAGGCTTTGCAGGGGTTTGCGCCGCGAGAGCCAGGCCATCAGCGGTTCGGCCCGGCGTATCAAGGCCTCGGCGAGGGGTCGGCCGTACAGGATCAGCCCAAGCGCCAGCAATATGAGAGGCATGGCCGCGAAAACCCATCCGGTGTGGCGCTCGCCGCCAAGTACGGCACCCACCGCCAGTGCCACCACCGGATTCACGAAGGAGTAGCTTCCTGCCAGCGCCGCCGACGCGTTTTTGAGCAGCCAGAGGTAGGCGTTCAAGGCGACCAGCGTGCCCAGCAATAGCAGGTAAGCCGCCGCCACCCACGAAGCGAAGCTGACCTGGCTGAACGAAAAAACACGCGCTTCGCGCTCCAGGAAGCCGGCGGCCACGATACCCATCAGGCCGCCAACGAGCCACTGCGCACCTGCCGCCATCGACGGTTCAGGCAGCCGCAGTTTGCGCGAAGCGTAGGAGCCGAGACTCCAGCACAAGGGCGCGCCAAACGCGCAGAGGCTGCCGACGAGCGTCAAGGAAAAATCTCCCTCGAGTGCCAGCAGGCCCGCGCCGCATGCGCCGAGCGCCAGCCCCAGCCAGCTCGTCACAGGCACCTTCTCGCCACCCCAGCGCGTCCACAGGGCCAGCCACATGGGCATGGTAGTTACCACGGTCGCCATCAGGCCCGATCCAATGCCCAGGCGTTGCGCAAGCACCATCAGTCCCATGGCGGCAAAGGCCATCAGGCCGCCGATCAGGGCGCAGGCCCGCCATTGGGCGGCGTCTGGCCAGGCCAGGCCATGCCAGCGCGCCAGCCCCACCATGGTCAGCCCCGCGAGCGTGAACCGCACGCCATTCATGAGGATGGGCGGGATCGATTGCATGGCCACGGCCAAAGCGTAATAGGTGGTTCCCCACACCACGTAGACCAGCAAAAGAGCACACACGAGCTGGAGCTTTTTGCGCTGAGAGGATGAAGCGACGAAAGAAGACCACATAAAAAGAGCTTTGACGGGATAATTTCCGGTTCAGAGCCGCTATTGTTCATCTTTCAGGACGCCCATGCAAACTAATTTTCAGCCAGAAGACATGGACTCCAGAATTCTTACGGCGTTAGGCTCAGATAGCCGTCGTTCTTACGCTGAAGTTGCGGCAGAGGTAGGCCTTTCGACCGCTGCCGTGCACGAGCGCGTGCGCAAGATGGTCGAGCGAGGGGTGATCGAGCGTTTTTCGCTGCGCGTCAATCCGGAGCGCGTCGGCCTTCACTTCACGGCCTTCGTCGCCATCCGCAACGACGGCGGCATTCATTGCCGCGAAGTGGCGCCGCTGCTGCGGCAAATGCCCGAAGTGCTCGAGCTGCACAGCGTCGCCGGAGAGTACGACTTCATCGCCAAGATCCGGACAACGCACGCACGTGCGCTGGAAGAGCTGATCTACAAGATCAAGGCCGTGCCGGGCGTGGCGCGCACGACCAGCACGGTGGTGCTGAGCACGGAGTTCGAGGACCGGCCGCTGCGCCTTTCAACCGCGCCCGTTGCGGCCTCGACCGACGGACCTGCCGAGTCCTAGACGCATCCGTCACAGGTCGAGCGCGTAATCCACCGTGATCGGCGCGTGGTCCGAGAAGCGTTCGGTACGATAAATGTGCTCGGACTGCGCCAACGCCGCTACTGCCGGCGTGGCAAGGTGATAGTCCAGCCGCCAGCCCACGTTCTTGGCATAGGCCTGGCCGCGGTTGCTCCACCAGGTGTAGGCGTCGTCGGTGGCGGTGGGTTGAAGGCGGCGATAGACGTCGACCAGTCCGCCGCCCAGGCCCTCCACCGGTTGGCCAGCGCCCGCGGTGAGTTCATCGGCGGCGACGTTGGCCGCCGAGACATCGGCCTGGGCGTCCCGCAGCAGCTGGCTCATCCAGGCGCGCTCTTCCGGCAGGAAGCCGCTGTTCTTGCGGTTGCCCTTGAAGTTCTTCAAATCGATTTCCTGGTGCGCGATATTGACGTCGCCGCACAAGATGAATTCGCGCGTGCGCTTGAGTTCAGCCAGGTAAGGGTAGAACTCGGCGAGAAAACGGAATTTCGCGGCCTGGCGCTCTTCGCCGGACGAACCGCTCGGAAAATAGCAGCTGATCACCGAAAACTTTGGCGCGTGCGTCCGGCCTGCGCTGTCAAAACGCAACTCGACGTACCGGCCTTCAGCGTCGAACTCGCCTGAGCCATAGCCCACGATGACGTCGGTCGGTTCATGGCGGCTGTAGACGCCGACGCCGGAGTAGCCCTTTTTCTCGGCGAAGTGAAAGTGGCCTTGGAGGCCGGCCAACGCTTCGAAACGCCCTGAAACATCGTCCTGCTGAGCCTTGAGCTCTTGCACACAAATACAATCAGGCGACGTCTGGGCCACCCACGGCTCAAGTCCCTTGCTTGCGGCGGACCGAATCCCGTTGAGGTTGAGGCTGGTTAATTTGAACAAGGAAATCTCCGATGGGTGCAGCGCTGGCAAATGAGGACACATCAGCCGCCGGCCCGGCCCTGGACGCGATGGCGCTGGAGTTCGTGCGCTTTGCGGTCGAGTCGGGCGTGTTGCGTTTTGGTGAATTCAAAACCAAGGCCGGGCGCCTGAGCCCTTACTTTTTCAACGCCGGGTTGTTTGACGACGGCGCCAAGCTCGGCCGCCTGGCGCAATTTTATGCGCGCCGCCTCATCGCCGAAGAAGCCGCTACCGGGCTTCAGTTCGACATGATTTTCGGGCCGGCCTACAAGGGCATCCCGCTGGCGGCCGTGGTGGCCGTCGAGCTGGCCCGCATGGGCCGCAACCTGCCGTTCGCCTACAACCGCAAGGAAGCGAAGGACCATGGCGAGGGCGGCACGCTGGTGGGCGCCCCGGTCAAGGGAAGGGTGCTCATCGTCGATGACGTGATGTCTGCCGGAACCGCCGTACGCGAGTCCATCGAGATCATCCGCGCGGCAGGCGGTATTCCCCATGCGGTGGCGATTGCACTGGACCGTCAGGAAAAAGCCACGGAGAACGGCCAGGACGTACCTTACAGCGCCGTTCAGTACGTCTCGCGCGAGCTCGGCCTTAAGGTTTGCCCGATTGCCCGGCTGTCTGATCTGCTTCAATATCTGCAGGAGCCGGCCAATGCTGGCCAGGCCCCCGGCAACGCCGACATGCACGAGCACCACGAGCGTGTGCTGCGTTACCGGTCACGCTACGGTGTCGACTAAGGAAAATCGCGTGTTGTTGTTCCCCATCGGTCTGCGCATTCCACGCCTGCCAGCCATCCGTCTCTTGGCGGGATGGGTGGGCCTCGTTGCCAGCTCTGCGCTCTGGGCACAGACTGCCGGCATTTACACCTGTACCGACTCCAAAGGTCGCAAGCTCACGGCGGACCGGCCGATTGCAGAGTGCGTCGACCGCAGCCAGCAGGAGCTGAACCAGTCGGGCACCGTCAAGCGGGTGATTGGACCCTCGCTGACGGCCGTGGAGCGAGCGGCGCTCGAGGAAAAGCAGAAGATTGCGGCTGAGCTGGTCGCGCGGCAGGCCGAGGAAAAGCGCCGCGACCGCGCCCTGCTGCTGCGCTACCCCAATCGCTCCGTGCATGACCGCGAACGCGGCGAGGCGATCGCGCAGATCGACGAGGTCATCAAGGCGTCGGCGAAGCGCGCGGCCGAACTCACAACGCATCGGCGTCAGATCGATGAGGAATTCGAGTTTTACAAAAGCGACGTGAGCAAGGCTCCGGCCTGGCTCAAGCGCAAACTTGAAGACAATCAGGCCAGCGTCGGGGTGCAGAAGCGTTTCCAGCTGGAGCAGGAAATGGAGAAAAAGCGCGTCAATGCGCGCTTCGACGAAGAGCTCGTCAAGCTCTCCTCGCTGTGGGCCGCCACGGCGCAGGTCAAGCCAGGCGCGACGGCCCTGGCAGCCCCCGCCAAATAAGCTCCGCGCCAGCGGCCGGCTATGAGTTTGGGCGGCAGAAGGCGTGCATGGCGAAAAGTGGCCCCGCCGAGGACAGGTTTTTGCCAGATTTGAAGGCCGATAGCCCAGCTATCGGTCAAAAAGCGGGTGAAAAATGGACCGGCGCGGCCGCTTTGCAGCGCACGTTCCTTCTGCCGCCCAGACTCCTAGTTCGCGCCGGGTAGCCGGGCCTTGAGCAGCGCGTTCACCTGGGCAGGATTGGCCTTGCCCTTGGTGGCTTTCATGGCTTGGCCGACCAGTGCGTTGAACGCCTTGGCGTTGCCGGCCTGCACTTCCTGAACATTCTTCGCGTTGGCGGCGATCACCTCGTCGATGATTTTTTCGAGCTCGCCGGTGTCGCTCATGGATTTGAGGCCCTTGGCTTCGATCAGCGCGTCGACCTCGCTGCCCTCGCCCGACCACAGGGCTTCAAACACCTGGCGCGCCGAGTTGTTCGACAGGGTGGAATCGGCAATGCGGCCGATCAGCGCCGCGAGCGTGGGTGCGCTGACCACGCTCTGGTCAATGCCCTTGTCTTCGGCATTCAGACGCCGCGCCAGTTCGCCCATGACCCAGTTGCTTGCCAGCTTGGGCTGGCCCGCGGCCTTCGCCACGGCTTCGAAGTAGGCCGCGATGGCCTTGCCCTGCGTAAGCTGGCCCGCGTCGTATTCGGGCAGGCCATAGTCCGCCACGAAGCGCGCGGCCATCACGCGCGGCAGCTCGCTCATTTCCGAGCGCGTTTTTTCGACCCACTCGCGGTCAATCACCAGCGGGGGAAGGTCGGGGTCGGGAAAGTAGCGGTAGTCGGCGGCGTCTTCCTTGGTGCGCATGCTGCGCGTCTCGCCGGTGTCCGGGTCGAACAGCACCGTCGCTTGCTGGATGGTGTGTCCGTCCTCGATCTGCTCGATCTGCCAGCGCACCTCGAAGTCGATCGCCTGTTGCATGAACTTGAAGCTGTTCAGGTTCTTGATCTCGCGGCGCGTGCCGAGCGGCCCACCGGGCTTTCGTACCGAGACGTTGGCATCGCAGCGAAAACTGCCTTCCTGCATGTTGCCGTCGCAAATGCCGATCCAGGTGACGATCTTGTGCAGCTCCTTGGCGTAAGCCACGGCTTCTGCAGACGAGCGCATGTCGGGCTCGGTCACGATTTCCAGCAGGGGCGTGCCAGCGCGGTTCAGGTCGATGCCGCTCATGCCGATGAAGTCTTCGTGCAGCGATTTGCCCGCGTCTTCTTCCAGGTGGGCGCGCACCAGCCGGACAGACTTCTTTGTATCGCCCAGGAAAAACTCCACGACGCCGCCCTGCACGACGGGAATTTCGAACTGGCTGATCTGGTAGCCCTTGGGAAGGTCGGGGTAGAAGTAGTTCTTGCGCGCGAACACGCTGCTCTCGGCGATGTGCGCGTTGACGGCCAGGCCAAATTCGATGGCGCGCTGTACCGCGCCTTTGTTCATCACGGGCAGGGCGCCGGGAAGGGCGAAGTCGACGGCCGAAGCCTGCGTGTTCGGCTCGGCGCCGAAGGCAGTGGAGGCACGGCTGAAGATCTTGGACTGCGTCGTCAGCTGGGTGTGCGTCTCGAAGCCGATGACGACTTCGTAGCCTTGAACGAGTGGTGAGGAGGTGGGCGTGCTCATGGTCGTATTCATTTCGCCGCCTGCGGCTGGCGCGTGTGCCAGTCGGTTGCGAGCTGGAACTGGTGTGCCGCGCCCAGGAGCTTGGCTTCCTGGAAATAGTTGCCGATCAACTGCAGCCCCACAGGCATGCCGTGCGCGCCAAAACCTGCCGGCACGCTCATGCCGGGCAGGCCCGCAAGGCTGGACGACAAGGTGTAGATGTCGGCCAGGTAGTTAGCCACCGGGTCGTCGGATTTTTCGCCGATCTTCCAGGCCACGGTGGGCGACACCGGGCCGGCAATGATGTCGCAGGCGGTAAAGGCTTTCTGGAAATCTTCGGCAATCAGGCGGCGGATCTTTTGCGCCTTGAGGTAGTAGGCGTCATAGTAGCCATGCGACAGCACGTAAGTGCCGATCATGATGCGGCGCGTGACCTCATCGCCGAAGCCTTCGCTGCGCGATTTCTTGTACATGTCCTCGAGGTCGGTGTAGTTTGCAGCTCGGTGGCCATAGCGCACGCCATCAAAGCGGCTCAGGTTGCTGCTGGCTTCGGCTGGGGCGATCACGTAGTACACCGGAATCGACAGCTCCGTGAGCGGCAGATCCACGTCGACCAGCGTGGCGCCCAAACGTTCGTACTCAGCCAGCGCGGCGCGGACGGTGGCCAGCACGTCGTCGGCGCAGCCGGCGCCGAAGAACTGACGGGGCAGGCCAATGCGCAAGCCTTCGAGCGGCCGGGGTGTCGGTGCAGAGGCCAGCCCGGCGGCGTAGTCGACCACCGGCATGTCCAGCGAGGTCGAATCCCGGTCGGGGTCGGGCGCGGCCATGGCCGACAGCAAAAGCGCGCAGTCGAGCGCACTGCGAGCCATCGGGCCGGCCTGGTCAAGACTGGAAGCAAACGCCACCATGCCGTAGCGCGAGCAGCGGCCGTAAGTGGGCTTGATGCCGGTGATGCCCGTGAGGGAGGCGGGCTGGCGAATCGAGCCGCCCGTGTCGGTGCCGGTGGCGGCGGGTAAAAGGCGGGCTGCCACCGCAGCGGCGGAGCCGCCCGAGGAGCCGCCGGGGACACGGCTGGTGTCCCACGGGTTTTGCACGGGCTTGTAGGCGCTGTTGTCGTTGCCGGAGCCCATGGCGAACTCGTCGCAATTGAGCTTGCCCAGCGACACCATGCCGGCGCCTGCGGCCACCCCGAGGCGCGAAACCACGGTGGCGTCGAAGGGGCTGCGGTAGCCGGACAGAATTTTCGAGCCGGCCGTTGACGGGAAGTCGCGCGTGACGAAAACGTCTTTGTGCGCCACGGGAACGCCCAGTAGCGGGGTGCGCTCGCCTTTTGCCAGACGCGCGTCGGCGGCGCGTGCCTGCGCCAGCGAAACCTCGCCATCGGTCGCGAGAAAAGCGCCGAAGGCATCGCCCGCGCCGGCAATCCGGTCGAGAAAGTGCTGGGTCAGCGCCACGCTGGAGATCTCGCCACGGGCCAGAAGCGAGGAAAGCTGCGAGACGCCCAGATCGTGCAGGGTTGAAGTCGGCTGGCTCATTCGATGACCTTTGGCACGAGGAAAAGACCACGCTCGACCGCCGGCGCACTGCGCTGGCTGGCGTCGCGCTGGTTGGCCTCGGTCACGATGTCTTCGCGCAGCCGCAGCGCCACATCGCCGATGACCGCAGCCGGATGCGCCAGGGGCTCGACGCCGTCAGTATTGACCGCGTCCATCTGATCGACCAGGCGAAAGAATCCGTTGATCTGCGCCAGGGTGCGTTCGGTTTCGTCGGGACGCAGTTCCAGGCGCGCCAGATGGGCCACGCGGGCGATGTCCTGTGAAGTCAATGCCATAGGTAAATGAGGGGCTGCAACGGGGTGTAAAGATGAAGCGGGCCCTCCAGGCGGAAGGCTCGCTGAACAGGCGATGCGGTATTATCCCGCCTTTGGTGTTACATCAGGTTCCACTCACGTTTGCATGGCGGGACGGGACGTGCGAATCGTGATTTTGGCTCCTACCTGAACCTGCAATAAGCATAAAAGGCGACAGAACAACGAAGCCTGTTCTGTGCCCAACCCGGATCCCCGACTATGTTTGAATCCTTTCGTCGGTATTTTTCAACCGACCTGGCGATCGACCTTGGCACCGCCAACACCCTGATTTTCGTGCGTGACCGCGGGATTGTTCTGGATGAACCTTCGGTGGTCGCGATTCGTCACGAAGGCGGCCCGCAGGGCAAGAAAACGATTCAAGCCGTTGGCCACGAAGCCAAGGCCATGCTGGGCAAGGTTCCGGGCAACATCGAGGCCATCCGGCCCATGAAGGACGGCGTGATTGCCGACTTCACCGTCACCGAGCAGATGCTCAAGCAGTTCATCAAGATGGTGCACCCGCGCAGCCTCTTCAAGCCCAGCCCGCGCATCATCATCTGCGTGCCCTGCGGGTCGACCCAGGTCGAGCGCCGGGCGATTCGTGAGAGCGCGCTGGGCGCGGGCGCGAGCGACGTCTACCTGATCGAGGAACCCATGGCCGCGGCCATCGGCGCCGGCCTGCCCGTGAGCGAAGCCAGCGGCTCGATGGTGGTCGATATCGGCGGCGGCACCACCGAGGTGGGCGTGATCTCGCTCGGCGGCATGGTTTACAAAGGCAGTGTCCGCGTTGGCGGCGACCGCTTCGACGACGCCATCATCAATTACATCCGCCGCAATTACGGCATGCTGATCGGCGAACCTACCGCTGAAGCCATCAAGAAAAACATCGGTTCGGCCTTTCCCGGCTCCGAAGTCAAGGAGATGGAAGTCAAGGGCCGCAACCTGTCAGAAGGCGTACCGCGCAGCTTCACGATTTCGAGCAACGAGATCCTCGAGGCCCTCACCGACCCCCTCAACAACATCGTCTCGGCCGTGAAAAACGCACTCGAGCAAACGCCCCCCGAACTGGGTGCCGACATTGCCGACCGCGGCATGATGCTCACCGGCGGCGGCGCACTGCTGCGCGACCTGGACCGCCTGCTGGCCGAAGAAACCGGCTTGCCGGTGCTGGTGGCGGAAGACCCGCTGACCTGCGTCGTGCGAGGTTGCGGCATTGCGCTCGAGCGCATGGACCGGCTGGGCTCCATCTTCACTTCGGAATAACGCCCGGACGCCGCCGCCCCGCGCGGTCCTGCTCGTGCTCCCGCCATGCCTCTAGGAACGCTTGACCGGTCGCCGCCTCCGATATTCAAGCAGGGGCCTTCGGCCCTTTCCAAACTGATTTTTTTCAGCGCATTGGCCGTTTTCCTGATGGTGGCAGACGCCCGTTTTGGCGTGACGCGCCCGCTGCGAGCCGCGCTGGCTACCGGCCTGTATCCGCTGCAGTGGCTGGCAATGCAGCCCGTGCATGCCCTGCGTTTTGCGGGCGAATATGCCATGACACTCGACCAGGCCCGGTCCAACGCGGACGAGGCCAGTCGCAAGCTCGCCTCACAGGCGCTGCGGGCCGGACAGGTCGAACAACTGGCGCTTGAAAATGAACGGCTGCGCAAGCTGCTCGACTTGCGCGACCGAATCGGCACCGTCGGCAAGGCAGCCCAGGTGATCTACGAGGCGGCCGATCCTTACACGCGCAAGGTCGTCATCGACAAGGGCCTGACGCAAGGCGTCGTACTCGGCTCGCCGGTCGTGGACGAAGCCGGGGTGCTGGGGCAGGTCACGCTGGTCAATCCACTGGTGAGCGAGGTCACCCTCATCATCGACCGCGACCTGTCGATCCCGGTCCTCAATTCCCGTACCGGCGTGCGCAGCGTCGCCTTTGGCGACCCTTCCGGCGCCGGTGGGCTGGAGTTGCGCTTCATGGGGAGCAATTCGGACGTCAGACAGGGCGACCTGCTCACGACCAGTGGCGTCGACGGCATTTATCCGCCCGGACTGCCGGTGGCGCGGGTCGACCGTATCGAACGCCGTGCCGAATCGGCGTTTGCGCGCATTTATTGCAGCCCTCTCGCGCTGGTGTCCGGAGCGCGGCACGTGATGGTGCTCAGCCCCCTGAAGGATCAGCTGCCGCCGCGCCCGGTCGATCCCACGCCTCCTGCCCCTGCCAAGAAGGGCGGCCGCAAATGACACGCGGGCCTGTCGCCGATACCCCGATCTCCTCGAACGGAGCCGCCCCTCATGATCATGCGTAGCGGACAGCAGCTGCTCCTGCCGGCCAACCCCGTCTTTATCTGGTTCAGCCTGATCGTCGCCCTGCTGCTCAATATGTTGCCGCTCGGCCGGGTGGCCTGGATGCCCGACTTCCTCGCGCTGGTGCTGGTTTTCTGGAACGTGCATCAGCCCTTGCGGGTGGGCATCGGCCTGGCTTTCATGTTCGGACTGGGCGTAGACGTGCATCAGTCGGCGCTGCTGGGCCAGCATGCCCTGGCCTACACCACGCTGAGCTTCTTCGCGACCATGATCCACCGGCGCCTGCTCTGGTTCCCGGTGCCGTCGCAGGCTTTGCAGATTCTTCCCTTGTTCGTCGCGGCGCATGCGGTGGCGCTGGTCATCCGCCTGCTCAGCGGCGACGCGTTTCCTGGTTGGTCAATGTTTCTGGCACCGTTGTTCGAAAGCCTGTTGTGGCCGGTGGTGAGCGTGCTCCTGCTCGTTCCCCAACGCAGGGCGCCGAATCCGGACGAAAATCGGCCTCTGTGAACCCGGGGACCTTATGCGCGAGTGCATAACCTACACGCCGTTGAATTTTCCGGGTGGGTGCGGCACTATTGCGCGCCGCGACTGTCTCACCGCCCATGACTGAACTGCGAAACGTAGAAGCCGAACTATGGCGCTTTCGCGTGCGCGTCATCGCGGCGAGCGTCCTGGTGCTGCTGTGCTTTTCGCTGCTGGCTGCCCGGCTGGTTTACCTGCAGGTCTACCGCCACGAAGACCTGAGCGAGCAGGCCGAAAACAACCGCACGGCCATTGTTCCCATCGTGCCCAACCGCGGACTCATCCTCGACCGCAACGGCGTCGTCCTGGCTACCAATTATTCTGCCTACACGCTGGAGATCACACCTTCGAAAGTGGCGGATCTTGCGACAACCATCGAGGCGCTGTCAGGCGTTGTCGAGATCCAGGCGCGGGACAAGCGCCGCTTCAAGAAGCTCATGGATGAGGCCAAGAGCTTCGAATCCCTGCCGATCCGCACGCGCCTCACCGACGAGGAAGTCGCCCGTTTCGCGGCCCGGCGCTTCCAGTTTCCTGGCGTGGACATCAAGGCCCGGCTCTTTCGTAGCTACCCCTTCGGCGAGTTGGGCAGCCACGTGGTGGGCTACATCGGCCGCATCAATCAGAAGGAAAAGGAAGAAATCCAGGAGGGCGACGAAGCCGGCAACTACCGCGGCACCGACTACATCGGCAAGCTCGGCATCGAGCAGAGCTTCGAGCAGCAACTCCACGGTATCACCGGCGTCGAGCAGGTCGAAACCTCGGCGGGCGGCCGCGCGATACGCCGCCTGGCGAGCAACCCGTCGACGCCAGGCGACACCGTCATGCTGTCGGTGGACATTGGTCTGCAAAAGCTCGTCGAAGACATGTTCGGCGACCGCCGAGGCGCGCTCGTGGCCATCGATCCGCGCAATGGCGATGTGCTGGCCTTCGTCAGCAAGCCGACGTTTGACCCGAATCTGTTCGTCGACGGCATCGACTCCGAAAGCTGGCAAGCGCTCAACGAATCGATCGACAAGCCCTTGCTGAACCGGGCGTTGCGCGGCACCTACCCGCCCGGCTCGACCTACAAGCCTTTCATGGCACTGGGGGCGCTACATACTGGAACGCGCTCGGCCACGACCCTGATCAACGATCCGCTGTATTACATGTTCGGCGGCAGAAGGTTCGGCAGCCCGGAAAACGAAAAGGGCGGCGTCATGGACATGAACCGCGCCATCGTCGAGTCGAGCAATGTGTACTTCTATTCGCTGGCCAACGAAATGGGCGTCGAGGCCATGCACGACTTCATGAAGCCGCTCGGTTTGGGTCAGATCACGGGAATCGATATCCGTGGTGAGGTGCGCGGCGTGTTGCCCAACCAGGAATGGAAGCGCGCTTACTTCAAGAAGGCCGAGCAGCAGAAGTGGTTTCCGGGAGAGACCATTTCATTGGGCATCGGCCAGGGGTACAACAGCTTCACCATGCTCCAGATGGCTCAGGCCACGTCGGTGCTTGCCAACGGTGGAGTGCGCAACAAGCCGCGACTGGTACTGGGCACCCAGGACCCCTTGACGCATAAGCTGCAGCCTCTGGCGGCGGAAGCGCCCGAGCCGCTGGGCTACAAACCGGAACACGTCGCCGTGATACGAAAAGCCATGATCGGCGTCACGCAGGTCGGCACGTCCGCCCGGGTTTTCGCCGGGGCGGGTTACCTGTCCGGGGGCAAGACGGGTACAGCGCAGGCTGTCGGTATCACGGGCAAAGGCAAGTACAACAGCTCACGCATGGAAGAGCATCAGCGGGACCATGCCCTGTACGTTGCTTTCGCTCCGGCCGAAAATCCGACCATCGCGCTGGCCGTGATCGTCGAGAACGCCGGTTGGGGAGCCGGGTCCGCGGCGCCGATTGCGCGCCGTGCTTTCGACTACCTGCTGCTCGGCCAGTACCCCAGCGAGGAAGACATGGCGGCCGTGCAAAAGGGCCAGGCGGGCGCGCCTATCGGAAAGCCGCGCAGCGCCGCCGAGATCGCCGAGCAGCTCAAGCGCGGTATTGCCGCGCCCGCGGTGGCTGCGTCCAGCCCGGCGTCGTCGCCAGCGGTTGCAAGCTCGGCCCCGGCACTGCGACCAGCCGAGGTTGCGCTCTCGCGGCCTTTCGTGCCCCGGCGCTGAGGCTGTGCCCGACCGGCAGGTCAACAGTTACGCCCATAAAGCTCGCCAGCAACTTACGCCAAGAACTTACGCCAGGAAAGCCGCGTAGCCCGTTTTTACGATCAGCACGCTGACCACGGCAATGAACACCAGCCGAACGAAAGCAGCGCCATGTTTGAGCGCCATGCGCGCGCCCAGCAAACTCCCGATCACGTTAGCGACAGCCAAGCTCAGCGCGTAGTGCCACCACACATGGCCCTTGAGCGCGAACAGCAGCAGCGCCGCGAGGTTCGTTGCGGTATTCAGGAGCTTGGCCGAGGCGGAGGCATTGAGGAAGTCATAGCCGAGCAGGCGGACCATGAGAAACACGAACAGGCTGCCTGTCCCGGGCCCGAAGAAACCGTCATAAAAGCCCAGCACCAGGCCGATACCTGAGGCCACCAGCATTTCGCCACGGCCCGAAAAGCGCGGCGCGTGATGGCGTCCCATGTCTTTTTTTGCAAGCGTATAGATGAGCACTGCCAGCATGGCCACGGGGAGCAGCTTGCGCAGAAAATCCGGCGAGATGACCGTCACCAGCCAGGCCCCAGCCAGCGAGCCGCAAAACCCAGCCGCCGCGGCGGGCAGTAGCGCCGACCAGCGCAGCTGCACCTTGCGGGCGAACTGCCGGGTCGCCACCGCCGTGCCCCAGATCGATGCACTTTTGTTCACGCCCAGAAGCGTTGCGGGGTGAGTCGTTGGAAACACCGCGAACAGGGCGGGCACCAGGATCAGGCCGCCGCCGCCCACGATCGCATCGACAAATCCGGCCAGCAGCGATGCGCACGAGACAAGCAAAAGCTCCATGAAACAATTGTCTCATCGGTGTCGTGCGCAATATGGAGAGCTGCACGCAAGCCGCGGCAGGCAAAAAAAAGCGCTGGGGTGACCAGCGCTTTTTGCGGTTGCATTGGATGAATGAACCCGTTGTCCTATGGTGGACTCTTGTGTCTCCTCGGCTCCTCGCGCGTTGCGAGCAGCAGGGCTCGTCGGCAAGTGAGTCACTATAGCTTTTGGCACTTTCCCAGTGCATCGGGACTTTCCCGCCCCGATTTCAGGCAGTCCCTTTTGATTTGAAGGCATCGCAAAAACGATGAGCTGAAAGTCTCTGCGCTGTTATTAAAACAAAGCAGTTATTTAATTTCTATCGGCCAATTATTTTTGACTCTCTTTGCGGTGCAAGGTAGTAGTAACAGCGGATGGCATGGCTTATGCCTCTTCCTTGTGACCAAAAGTTACCGAGAGCTCTGCAGATGAAACGCTTCGTCATGGCCACCGCCCTCTGCCTTTCAGTCCTTGGCGGGATTGCAGCGGCCCAAACGACTCAAACGGCCGAATTTGCCGCCGTTGCCGCCGCGGCCGCCTCGGCGGCAAACGCCACAAGCTCGACGCCGCCTGCTACCCCAGCTACCTCAGCGCCGGCAGCTGCAGCAACTACGGCCTCTTCCGCGCCGACCCTGGCGGTGGCGCCTGCCACGGCCGTCTCCGCACCCGAACCCCTTACCAAGCCGGGCCTGGTTCGGGCGGACTCGATCAGCGGCGCCGATACGGCCTGGATGCTCACCGCCACTGCGCTCGTGCTGCTGATGACCCTGCCCGGCATTGCCCTTTTCTATGGCGGCATGGTGCGCCGCAAGAACGTGCTCAACACCATGGCCTCGGTGCTGACGATTTGCGCGGTCGTGAGCCTGCTGTGGTTCGCGTTCGGCTACTCGCTGGCCTTCACGCCGGGCAGTGGACCGTTCGGGCAGATCATCGGCGGCACGTCACGGTTCTGGTTCGCGGGGCTCGACTACCTCGTCGAAACCCAGCAGGTTGCGGTGAGTCACATCGCGCCGCGCATACCCGAGTCGGTCTATGCGATGTACCAGCTCACCTTCGCCGTGATCACGGCCGCGCTGGTGGTGGGCTCCTTCGTGGAGCGTATGCGCTTTTCCGCCATGCTGATCTTCATGTCGCTGTGGAGCCTGCTGGTTTACGTTCCCATTGCGCACTGGGTCTGGGAGCCGGGCGGATGGCTGGCGCGACTGGGTGCGCTCGACTTTGCAGGGGGATCGGTGGTGCACATCAATGCCGGTGTCGCCGGGCTGGTTTGCGCGTATGTGCTGGGCCCAAGGCGCGGCTACGGACGAGACGCTTTCACGCCGTTCAACCTCGGCTTGACGATGGCTGGCGCCGGTTTGCTCTGGGTCGGCTGGTTCGGCTTCAACGCCGGCTCGGCGTTGGCAGCTGACGGTCGCGCGGGGCTCGCCATGGCCGTGACGCATATCGCCGCCTCCACCGGTGCGCTGTCCTGGATGGCCGCGGAGTGGATGGTCCGCGGCAGGCCTTCCTTGCTCGGACTGTGTTCCGGCCTGGTCGCCGGACTGGTTGCCATCACGCCGGCCGCCGGCTTCGTATCGCCGGCTTCCGCCGTGGTGTTCGGACTGGTCGCGGGCGTCGGGTGCTATTGGGGCGCGACTGGCCTCAAACGTATGTTGAGCGCCGACGATTCCCTGGACGTTTTCGGCGTGCATGGCGTCGGCGGCCTGATCGGCTCCCTGCTGACGGGCGTCTTTGCGAGCAAGAGCATTTCGGGCGTCGAGGGCAGCATCCTTGCGCAAGCCATCAGCTGCGTTGCCGTCATGCTGTTCAGCTTCGTCATGACGGCGTTGGCCCTATGGATCACTTCGCAACTGGTCAGCCTGCGCGTCAACGAGTCGTCCGAAGGCGAAGGCCTGGACATTCACCAGCAGGCCGAGAGCCTGAGCACGTGATCCGGAACGCCCATCGCCTGACGCAAAGGAGCAAGCATGCCATCGAATGAAAAGCTGGCTATTGCGGCCCACCTCCATGTGCTTTTGCGGCGCAAGACGGGCCGGGTCACCGACACCGAGTGGATGGCGACGAACGTCGAGTACGCGCACGAGATCTCGCGCTTCGCGCGCACCAAGGCCGTCGAAGACGGTCATACCGACCTGCTCATCTGGGCCGACCGGCTCGACGAAATGATGGGCGCCCCGGACCCCCGCAAGAAGGAGCCGCTGGTGCAGGCGCTGGTCAATGCGGTGACTACCCAGCGGCAGCAGCCCGCGGCCGGAGCGTCGGGAACCGCGCCCTCCCGCGCTGCTCCCGCCCGGCCCGAGGCGGCAACGCCCTCCGTGCCGGATCAGCAGGGTGGCCGCTCCGTCAATACCGAGCAAGAGGTGTATCCGGAGTCCGGCTTCATCGAGTCGACCTTTGGCAGCCTGTTCGGTGACAGCGTGCTGGAAAGCGAACGCGCCCGCAGGGACCCCAACAAGCCGCGCTACGTCAAGGGACTGCGTTGACCTGACGCCTGAGGCACGTCCCTGCCGCTGGCAAAAGCGTTACGGCGAAAGGGAAAAGGCAAGAGGCGAAAGGCTCAAGTACGAAGCATCACTGCCCGTTGCGGATCCAGTGCGCAGCCTTCTCGGCGATCATGAGGGTCGGCGAATTGGTGTTGCCGCTGGTGATCAGCGGCATTACCCCCGCGTCCACCACGCGAAGGCCGGCGACACCCTTGACGCGCAGGTGCGAGTCGACGACTGCCATCGGGTCGTCGGCCTTGCCCATGCGCGTGGTGCCGACCGGATGGAAGATGGTCGTCGCTATGTCGCCGGCGAGCCGCGCCAGGTCCTCATCACTCTGGAACTGCACGCCCGGCCGGTATTCCTCCGGTTTGAAGGGCGCCATTGCGCTCTGGCTCACGATGCGTCGGGTCACACGTAGCGAGTCGGCCGCCACCTGCCGGTCTTCCGCGGTGCTGAGGTAATTGGGCGAGATCGCAGGCGAGTCCTCGAAGCTCGGTGAGCGAATGGCTACCGAGCCACGGCTGGTGGGGTTCAGGTTGCAGACACTTGCGGTGAAGGCATTGAAGGTATGCAGTGGTTCACCGAAGGCGTCGAGCGACAGCGGCTGCACGTGGTATTCGAGGTTCGGGTGGTCGATGTCCGGCCGTGAGCGCGTGAAGGCCCCGAGCTGGGAGGGCGCCATGCTCATGGGTCCGGTGCGTCGCAGCGCGTACTCCAGCCCGATCTTGGCGCGGCCCCATGCCGAGTTGGCCATGGTGTTGAGCGTCAGGTTGCGGCGGCTGCCGCCGTCGATCTTGTAGACCGAGCGTATTTGCAGGTGGTCTTGCAGGTTGGCCCCTACGCCCGGCAAATCCTGCCGGACCTCGATGCCATGCTGATGCAGCAAACTGGCCGGGCCTATCCCCGAGAGCTGCAGGATCTGCGGCGAGCCGATACTGCCGGCGCTGAGGATGACCTCACCCATCAGGCCGCCCGAATCGCGCGTGGCCAATGCCTTCATGCGCTCCTTGCCGGTCCAGACCTCGACCCCCGTGCAGCGCTGACTGCCGTCGGCCCGTTGCTCGAACAGGAGCTGGCTGACTTGCGCTCCGGTCCACATTTCGAAGTTGGGGCGCGCGAAGCAGGTCGGCCGCAGAAATGCCTTGGCCGTGTTCCAGCGCCAGCCATTCTTCTGGTTGACCTCGAAGTAGCCGACGCCTTCGTTGTTGCCGCTGTTGAAGTCGTCGCTCGCAGGAATGCCGGCCTGCTGCGCAGCCTGGGCGAACGCGTCGAGGATGTCCCAGCGCAGGCGCTGCTTTTCGACCCGCCATTCGCCGCCCATCTTTTTGGCCAGCCCGGTGCTTGCCGCGTGCTGGGTCTTGTGGCCATGCAGGCGGCTGAACGCCTCGCCCGGATCGGGACGGCCGGCGTCGAGCTTGTAATGGTCCTCATGCATCCTGAAACTGGGCAGGGTGTTTTCCCAGCGCCAATCCGCATCGCCCGTGAGCTCGGCCCAGTGGTCGTAGTCGCGTGCCTGGCCTCGCATGTAGATCATGCCGTTGATGCTGGACGAACCCCCCAGCGTTTTGCCCCGGGGGTAACGCAGCACGCGGCCGTTGAGGCCTGCGTCGGCTTCGGTCTGGTAAAGCCAGTCGGTCCTCGGGTTGCCGATGCAGTACAGATAGCCCACCGGAATGTGGATCCAGTGGTAGTCGTCCTTGCGGCCGGCCTCGATCAACAGCACGCGCTTGGAGGCGTCCGCGCTCAGGCGGTTGGCAAGCAGACACCCGGCCGTACCTGCGCCAATGATGATGTAGTCGAACACGTTGTCGTTCATAGCGGCGGTCTCTTCGGGAAAATCGGGCACCGGCGCAACAGGCGTGCGCCACTGCGCATTGTTGCAAATGCGCGCTACGGGTTTGCCCGGCAATTCGAAGCCGTTCACGGGCTGGCAAGGTCATCTGTAGGAGATTGCCTGCACTCTTTCCCGACGAATGCGCTTGGCACCGCGGGCACTCGGGAAGTACCCTGCGGTCACGCTCCGCCGCTCGAAAATCCTGTCTGGACACGCGGAGGAATGTTTCAAACACTGTGCCCCTGACATCCCATCCAACGACCCATGAAGAGTCCTCGCTGCGCGAACCGATTCCCCGCATTGACCGGGAGTCCCGCGACGGTTCCGACCTGCGCGTGGTGCTGGGCCCCTGGACGGCGGCTGACCTCACGGCTTCGCCGGTCTGGAACGGCCTGACGGCCAGCCTGGCTGGCACGCAGGGCGGAGCCGCGGCGGCTAGCTGGGACCTTCGCCCGATTGCGCGTCTTGACCACCTCGGGGCCCAACTGCTCTGGGATCACTGGGGCCAGCAATGGCCCGCCCAATTGGAAATCGACGCTGGCCCGCGCGCCGTGCTGGAAACCGTCGCGCGGTTCACGGCACCTGTGCCGCGGCTGCCGCCCTCCAGCTGGTCGGAAAAATACCTGGCACTGGGTGGCTGGCTTTTACGCGGCCTGGGGCACCTTACAGGTTTCACCGCGCTGGTGGGCCAATTGCTGCTGGACCTGTTGCGGCTGGCACGGCGGCCCCAGGACGGGCCCTGGCGTGATCTTTCGGGCCACCTCTATCGCATCGGCGCGACTGCACTGCCCATCACCGCGCTGGTCGGTTTTCTCATCGGCGTGACGCTGGCCTATCTGCTGTCGCAGCAGCTCAGGCAATTCGGCGCGGACGCATTCATTGTCGACATACTCGGAATCTCGCTGGTGCGTGAAATGGGACCGATGCTCGCGGCAATTCTCATCGCAGGCCGTTCGGGCTCGGCGATTACCGCGCAGATCGGCGTGATGCGCGTGACGGAAGAACTCGATGCGATGCGGGTCATGGGCATCCCGCGAGGTTTCCGGCTGGTGATGCCGCGCGCGCTGGCGCTGGCCATCGTCATGCCGCTGCTGAGTGTGTGGACGACCATTGCAGCGCTGATCGGCGGCATGGTGGCGGCAGACTTCACGATGGGCGTTTCCCCGGCGTTCTTCCTGAACGCTCTACCGGGCGCGGTCGATGCCAGCAATCTTGCCCTGGCGACCGGAAAGTCGGCGCTGTTCGGCCTGCTCATCGCGCTCATCGCCTGCCACTATGGCCTGCGCGTCAAGCCCAATACCGAAAGCCTCGGGCAGGGCACAACGGCTTCGGTCGTGACTTCCATCACGGTGGTCTTCACGGTCGACGCCATCTTTGCCGTGCTGTTTCGCAATGTCGGGATCTGACGCCATGACGGACGCCATGACCGATGCCGTGGTCGACATACGCAAGCTCTGGACGATATTTCGTACCCCCGAGCGAGACCTCGTCGTGCACCAGGACCTGGACCTTCGCATCAATCGAGGTGAAGTCGTCTCTCTGGTGGGCGGATCGGGAACGGGCAAGACGGTCCTGCTGCGGCAGATGCTCGGTCTTGAGCACCTGGCGCGAGGAGAGATCACAGTGCTGGGACGTCCCGTCGCCGACATGGGCAAGAAGGGCGCAGCGAGCCGGGTCGGCATGCTGTTCCAGCAAGGCGCACTTTTTTCGGCCTTCAACGTGCTGGACAACATTGCGTTTCCGTTGCGCGAACTGCGCACGCTTCCGGCGGCGCTGGTGCGCGAGGCGGCGATGGTGAAGCTGCAGATGGTGGGCCTGGGCACCGACGTGGCCAGCAAAATGCCCAGCGATCTGTCGGGGGGCATGATCAAGCGCGTCGGATTGGCGCGGGCCCTGATCATGGACCCGCCGCTGCTGTTGCTGGACGAACCGACGGCCGGTCTCGATCCGGAAGCGTCCGACGGATTTTGCCGCTTGCTGCGTTCGCTGCATCGCGACATGGAACTTACGGTCGTGATGGTGACGCATGACCTGGACACCTTGTTCGAGCTGAGCACACGCATTGCGGTGCTGGCTGAACGCAAAGTCATCATCAACGCGCCGCCCAAAGAGGTGATCGCTTTTTCGCATCCTTTCATCCAGCAGTTTTTTCTGGGCGACCGTGGCCAGCGCGCAATGGAATTGCTGCGCGAATACCCATTCGTCATCTAGAGAACATGCATAAATTCCAGAAACGAGAGGCTTGAAATGGAAAACAAGGCCCATGCCCTTGCGGCTGGCATCTTCGTGGCGGGCGTTCTTGCCTTGCTTGTTGCGCTGGCGGTCTGGCTCACGCGCGATGGCGGCGAGCGCCACCTCTACGAATTGACGACTGCGGGCACCCTGAGCGGCTTGCAGGAGCAGGCGGCTGTGCGTTACCGCGGCGTTCCTGTGGGCAAGGTCGAGTCCATCGGCCTGGACCCTAAGGTGCGCGGAAATGTTCTGGTCCGCATTGCCGTTGACGAAGGAACGCCCTTGACGCGCTCGACCTTTGCCACGGTGGGGTCGGTCGGCGTGACCGGGCTGGGATTCATCCAGCTCGACGACGAAGCGACTGGGTCGGAACTGCTGCCGCCCAACGACATCAGCCCGCCGCGCATTCCGCTGCGTCCGGGACTGATCGACAAGCTCATCAAGCAATCCGAGACCATTCTTTCGCAGATGGAAAAAGCCAGCACGGGGCTGAACAACCTGCTCAGTCCCGAGAATCAGGCGGCCATGACCGGCGCGGTGCAGCAGATTGGCGAAGCCGCGGGCAGCATCAACCGGCTGACCAAGTCGATCGAGCCGACCGTCGCCAGCTTGCCCGGCCTCTCAAAGCAGACCGGCGAGGCGCTGGTGTCCCTGCGCAGCGCGGCCGATGACGTTTCGGCCACCGCCGACAAGCTGAGCCAGACCGCCGACCGCATCAATGCCAAGGGCGGCCCGCTCGACAAAGTGGCTGAGGGCAGCGCTGCGCTGGCCTCCACCATCCAGACCTTCGGCGCGGCGACCCTTCCCAAGCTGGGCGACGTGGCCGAAGAAACCACGCGCACCATGCGTCAACTCAGGCGAACCGTGAACGCGGTTGACGACAACCCGCAGTCCCTTATTTTCGGCAACGGCGCGCCGCAACCGGGGCCAGGCGAACCTGGCTTCTCAGCTTCTGGAGTGTCGCCATGATGGGTCGAATTCGTATTGTTCAAATAAGTCAGCGCCTGCTCGGAGCGACTGCCTTGCTCGTGTTGCTGTCAGGCTGCAGTGCGCTGCCGACCAAGCCTGTGCGTGCGGCCCTGTATGACTTTGGGCCGGGATCCGTTGCCGCCAGTACCGCAACTTCTGTGCAGGCCAACCTGCCGCCGGTGGCGCTCGATGAAGTGGAGACCGCAGGGGGTGTGCTGGACAACCTCGCCGTGCTTTACCGCCTGACTTACGCGGACTCCCAACAATTGCGCCCTTATTCGCAGGCGCGCTGGAGCATGCCGGTGGCGCAGCTCGTCAGGCAGCGCCTGCGCGATACCTTGAGTCGGGAGCGGCCAGTTTTCAGGGCGGGCGAAGGCCCGGCGCTCACACGCGTGAATGGTGTCCTGCCTTCCGTGCTGCGCGTGGATCTCGACGAGTTCAGCCAGGTGTTCGAGTCACCGGAGTCCAGTGTCGGCCTGATCCGCTTGCGGGTCAGCCTGCTCGAGACGACGCCTGAGGGGCAGCGTCTGAAGGCGCAGCGGCAGATCGTTTTGCGGGAACCCGCTCCGACCCAGGACGCGCCCGGGGGCGTCCGTGCGCTGACCACTGCTACTGACAGGGCAGCATTGGAAATTTCAGACTGGCTCAAGCAGCAGTTGCCGCCTCTGCCGGGGCGCTGAGTGTGGCAACTTCGGTGTCCATGAAAGCAGACCTTCAGACACAGCTCCAGGAACGAGGCCTGACGGTTTTGGGGTTCTGCGACGGGCTCTGCGCGCAATGGCCCGAACTGCTGAACGCCGCTGCCTTGCTGGAAGACATGAGCCCCCAGGAAGCCGATACGCTGGGCGCCTCGATGTTGCGTGTCAAGGCAAGCGCGGGCCAGGTTCTCATCGCCGAAGGGGAGGTGGGAGACTGGATGATGCTCATCCTCGGAGGCACGGTCGATGTAGTGAAGCAAGTGCCCACTGACACGGTGGACGCCGTTTCCGCTGCGCCTGCGTCGCCTGCCATTTCGCGTGTAGCCGTCCTGCGTCCAGGCGCGGCGATCGGCGAAATGTCCATGCTTGATGGCGAGCCGCGCTATGCCAGCTGCATTGCGCTGGACGATGTGGAGGCTGCGGTCCTGGGGCGTCTGGCGATCGCAAGACTCATTCCCGAGCACCCCCAGGTGGCCTCCAAGCTGCTGGTGAAGATCACGCAGCTCATGGCCCAGCGCTTGCGCAACACGAGCAACCAGGTCATCCGCCTGATGAAGCGCTGAGCGTCCTTCAGCCGCCCAAACTCCTAGCGCCGCCCGGCCAGGATGGGGAAGAGGGTATGCAGGCCATCGGCCATCACTTCGACCGACAGCGCCGCGAGGATCAGCCCCATTAATCGCGTCATCACATTGATGCCGGTTTTGCCCAGAACGCGGGCGATGGGGCCGGCCAGTGAAAAGCACAGGGCGGTTGCCAATCCGATCACAACCCCGTAGCCGATCAGGGTGGCCATCTGCAAAACGGTCTTGGCCTTGTCCGCGTAGATCACGACGGTCGACATGGTGGCCGGACCGGTGAGCAAGGGAATGGTCAGGGGGACCACGGCAATGCTGGCCCCCTGTGCTGCGCGCTCCTCAGCGTCGAGCAGTTCGTCCGGATTTGACTTCGTCTGCGGCGTCTGGGCGTTGAGCATGCTGAGCGAAGCAGTCAGCAGCAAGAGCCCGCCACCGACCTGAAAACTCGCCAGCGATATGCCAAAAAATTGCAGGATCTGCACGCCCAGCAAGGCACTGGCCGCGATTACGGCAAAGGCGCTGAAGGAAGAAACGAGGATGGTTCGTTGCCGCTGCTCGCGGGTGAAGTGCTGTGTGTAGTGGATGAAAAAAGCCACGCACGCCAAAGGGTTCACGATGGCGAGCAAAGTCACGAGCGGTTTGAAATCCATCAGGGGCAATCGAAGTGTGGGGACCGTGGGTGAATGAAGCATTTGAGCACGCGGGCCCTTCGACAGGCTCAGGGTGAACGGAATACGGAGACGGAATACGTGTGAGGGGCTCAGCGAATTTTTGCCGCGCACACAGCCGCAGCGAAGGGCCGCCCCGAGCAAGGCTAGCCCCCTCGGGGGGCAGCGCAGTACGCGAAGCGACAAGCGTGGGGGCAGCATCTCTGCCGCCCCGAGCATCCTTCGATACCTCAGGACGAGCGGAATACGGAGAGGGGCTCAGAAGATTTTTGGCCGCACACACAGCCGCAGCGAAGGGCCGCCCCGAGCAAGGCTAGCCCCCTCGGGGGGCAGTGCAGTACGCGAAGCGACAAGCGTGGGGGCACGCTACAACAGCCGCAGCGAAGGGCCGCCCCGAGCAAGGCTAGCCCCCTCGGGGGGCAGCGAGCTACACGAAGTGAGCGGAGCGTGGGGGCCCTATCTACCTCCAGTGACATCGATGAAGCCGCCGGTCACGTAGGAGCTTTCATCGGACAGCAGCCACATGATGCTGCGTGCCACTTCTTCTGCCGTTCCTGGACGCTGCATGGGTACCAGAGGCGCAAGGTCGCGGGCGCGGTCGGGCAGGCCGCCCGAGGCGTGGATCTCGGTGTCGATCACGCCCGGCCGCACAGCATTGACCCGGATGCCCTCGGCGGCCACTTCCTTGGCCAGGCCCATCGTAAAGCTGTCGATGGCACCCTTGGAGGCTGCATAGTCGACATACTGGCCGGGTGCGCCGAGGCGCGCGGCGGCGCTGGAGAGGTTGACGATGACCCCGCCGGCGCCGCCGTAGTGGGTGCTCATGCGCTTGACGGCTTCCCGCGCGCAGACGAAGCTGCCGACCACGTTGATGTCGAACATGCGCTTGAGCCGTTCAACGCTCATGCCGTCGACGCGCTGGGGGCGATCGACCACGCCGGCATTGTTGACGAGGGCCGTCAGGCGGCCAAGCTTTGCGTCCACTTGCGCGAACATGGCCAGCACCTGCGACTCGTCGGCTACGTCGCCCTGCACGGCGATGGCCTTGCTGCCCGCCTCACGTATCTGGCGGACAACTTCTTCCGCTGCCGCCGAGTTGGCGCTGTAGTTCACCGCCACCGAATAGCCTGCGCGGCCTGCGAGCAAAGCCGTGGCAGCGCCAATGCCGCGTGAACCACCGGTGACCAAAAGTACTTTCGACACATCCGTCTCCTGCAAAAAAACCCAAACCCGGTTACAAACCGAGGGCGAGAAAAAATCAATGTACCTCAGCCGCCAGGCGGCCCGAGACAGGAATCCCCTTGACTTCAACGATTGACTATTACTTCACACCGCAAAGCCCATGGACTTACCTCGGCCATGCGCGCTTCAGTGAAATAGCCCGAGAGGCCGGCGCGACTGTGCGCGTGCTGCCGGTGGACATGGGCGCCGTGTTCGCCATCTCTGGGGGCTTGCCCCTGGGCAAGCGCGCGCCGCAGCGCCAGGCATACCGGCTGGTGGAGCTCGAGCGCTTCAGCCGCAGCCTGAAGGTGCCGCTCAACCTGCAGCCCCGGCATTTCCCTGTTGTCGGCGACGCGGCATCTCGGCTGATCATTGCGGCGGACCAGCAAGGCGGCAGCGACCTTTCCATGCGCCTTGCGGGAAAAATATTTGCCGCTGTCTGGGCGGGCGAGCGCAACATCGCCGATGCGGCAGAACTTGCCGCGCTCGCGGCCGAGGCTGGTGCAGACCCTGCATGCGTGGCTGATGCCCAGCAGGAATCGGTGCAGCAGCGCTACGAAGCCAATACCCGGCAAGCCATCGATGCGGGCGTGTTCGGTGCGCCGTCCTACGTCGTGGATGGCGAGATGTTCTGGGGTCAGGACCGCCTGGAGTTTGTGCGAGAGAAGCTCGCGGCGCGCCGTTGAGTTGATCGGCCGCGTCATATCAGCTCAATAATTTCATTTCAAAAGGGAACTACCACCATGGGTAAATTCATCGATCTCAAGGCCGCTGACGGCTTCATGTTTCCCGCCTATGTGGCGGAGCCCGTGGGCAAACCGCGTGGCGCTGTGGTGGTGCTGCAGGAAATCTTTGGCGTGAATTCGCACATCCGCTCGGTGGCCGACGGCTATGCAGCCGATGGCTATCTGGCCGTTGCGCCTTCCACCTTTCACCGGGTCCAGCCCAACGTCGATCTGGGCTATTCCGAAGACGACATGAAGTCGGGTTTCGGCCTCAAGACGGCCGTTGAGGGCCTGCCCGAGCCAGGGGTCCTGCAGGACATCCAGGCCGCGATCAAGCATGCGCGCACCGGCACCGATGACGGTCAGGTCGGGATCGTCGGCTATTGCTGGGGCGGCCTGCTGACCTGGCGCGCTGCCTGCACCCTGAGTGGCCTGAGCGCGGCCGTCTGCTATTACGGCGGCGGCATGACTGGCGACGATGAGGCCGCGCGTGAGCCGCAGTGCAAGGTGATGGCCCACTTCGGTAACCAGGACCACTGGATCCCGCTGGAGACGGTCGAGGCATTCAAACGCAAGCATCCCGAGGTCGAGGTCCATGTCTATGAAGCCAACCATGGTTTCAATTGCGACCAGCGCGGCTCGTTCAACGCCGCCGCCGCCAAGCTGGCGCGCGAACGCACGCTGGCCTTTTTCGCCAGCCATCTCGGCTAGCGTCGGGCCGTGAACAACACGGCAGGCTCGCGCCTTCCACGGCTCCTTCCACAGCGCCTCTGGCGTAACCCCATCCGGGGCCTGCTCGCATTGCTTGCCGTGGCGGGGTCCGCCTGGGCGATGGCCGCAGACTATGCCGGGCCCTTGTTCGACGCGCACCTTCACTACAACGACGAGGCGTGGGCGGCGGGGCAGGGTCCGCATTCGCCGGCGGACGTGTTGGGCCGAATGCAGCGCAGCGGCGTGCGCGCCATCGTCTCGAATTCCCGGCCGAACGACGGCACCCGCACCTTGAGCGAGAGCCCGATGACGCGACGCGCCGGCGTCACGGTGGTTCCCTTCATTCGCCTTTACCGCACCCGGGCCGATTACGACAACTGGTTTCGTGACGAATCGATTTACGCGATGGTGGAGGCGGAGTTCGCGCGGGGCGTGGCCGGCGACCAGGCCGGCCCGTACAAGGGAATCGGCGAGTTTCATCTGTACGACAGCGCCAACGCCAATGGCCCGGTTGCCCGCAAGCTGATGCAGTTTGCCGAGAAGAACCAGCTTGCGATTCTTGCTCATGTGGATGACGTCGCCATCGAGCTCCTGATGGCGCACGCGCCGCGTGCACGCTTGATCTGGGCTCATACCGGAATTGGCGGCGTTCCCGCATCGCGTGTCGAAGCGCTCTTTGCCCGCTACCCGACGCTCTTGGGAGAGTTGTCCTACCGACCCGGTCTTACCTGCGAAGGGGGGCTGCTGTGCCCCGAGTGGCGCGACTTGCTGCTTAAGTACCCTACGCGCTTCATGATTGGCTCCGACACCTGGGTCAATCAGCGTTGGCAGTATTACGAAGAGCTCATGAAGGGCTACCGCAAGTGGCTGGGCGCTTTGCCCCCCGATGTCGCACGCAAGATCGGCTGGGAAAATGCCGCGGCGCAGTTCGGCGTGAAATGATGCGGTGCGCCGCAGCGCACCCTGCGCATCTCGCACCCACCTCGAGGCCTGCATGAAGCAATTGCATTACTACCCCGGCACCGCAGCGATGATTCCCCATCTCCTGCTCGAAGAAATGGGCGAGCCTTTCGAGCTCGTTTTCGTCGACAGGACGCGAGGTGTGCACAAGGCGCCCGATTTTTTGAAGCTCAATCCGAACGGCCTCATGCCCGTATTGGTCGACGGTGATCTCGTGCTGTATGAGACGGCGGCAATTTGCCTGCACCTGTGCGATACGCACGCCGAGGCGGGTCTGGCGCCGGCGTTGGGCAGTGTCGAACGGGCGCACTTTTATCAGTGGCTGACGTGGCTGACCAACACGCTGCAAGCGAGCTTGATTGTTTATTTTTATCCGGAGCGCTGGGTGGACGCGGGTAATGAGGCAGGCGTGGGGCAAGTCAAGGCCCATGCGGAAGCGAGGATCGGCCGCCTGATCGACCAGCTCGACGCCGAGCTTGCCCGCGCAGGCGGGCCTTGGTTCACAGGCGAACGCTATTCGGCGCTTGATCCCTATGTGTTCACCTTGTGCCGGTGGACACGCAATTTCGTTTCTCCGGCGGCCAGGACGCGGCCGCACCTCGGCCCCTATCTGCAGCGCATGCTGGAGCGGCCTGCGGTCAAGCGGGTGATGGCGACCGAAGGGCACGCAGCACCCTGGGTCTAAGCGCCTTTAGGCGCGCTCAGCAGGCTCCGCAGCTGGAGTGCGTCATCGGTCGCTGCGCCGCTGGCAGTGTTGTCGAAGATGCACCATATTTCTCGCGCATGGCTTCGCGCTTGCTCAATTCGCGCAGCCAGTGCTTCCAGCGTTGCCCTTGTGTAGGGCGAGTAATAACGGCGGGGTGAGCCGTGCAGGCGCAGGTAAACAAGACCGGGACACCCTCCGGGCATGCGCGCTTCGCCAAACAGCACCGGGTCGGCCAAAACGCGCGCAACGCCGTGATGCACCATCAACGCATCGGCACCTGGGCTGAACCACGACGCATGACGCGGTTCGAGTGCGACTTGCGCGCTGCAGTGCGCCCGCAAATTTCTGAAAAACCCCGCCGCGACATCGCTATCGAAGGCCAGGCTCGGCGGTAGTTGAACCAGCAAGCAGCCGAGGCGGTCTTCCAGGCCTTCGATCTGCTCAAAAAAGGGCGGCAGCAGCGAATCGCTTTGCCTGAGCCGGGCGTCGTGCGTGATCGCCTTCGGCAACTTCACGCTGAAGCGGAACGCGGCAGGCACGCTCGCCGCCCAGCGCGCATAGGTGGCGCGGCTGTGCGGCCGGTAGAAAGACGAGTTGATCTCGGCCGCATTCAGGCGCGTGGCATAACGCGACAGATGGCTATTGCCCGCACCAAAGGCATGCTGAGCAGCCGGGGGCAGGCTCCAGCCGGCACAGCCGCAAAATACCCTGCCCCGGGCGTCAGGCATGGAGCCCTCGTCAGTGGCGGGCGGACCGCGCCAGGTAGCGCTTTCGCCAGAACACGGCCGAGACCACGATCACCAGCAGCACCATCAGCCCCAGCGTCCACCAGAAGCCCGTGGACGTGTGGACGATGGGCATGAACTCGAAGTTCATGCCGAAGAATCCGGTGATGAGGTTCAACGGAAGAAACACGGCGGTGAGCGCCGTGAGCGTGCGCATGATGTCGTTCGTGCGATTGCTCTGGGCCGAAAAGTGCAGCTGCACTGCCGCCTCGGCGCTTTGCTCCATCCTGCGGACGTGGTGAACGACGCGTTCGATGTGTTCGAGCACGTCGCGCGAGCGGACCTTGAGCAGCTCCCGCTCTCGTTGCAACGAGGGTGTGGCGGCTTCCGGCCAGGTTTCAAGTGAATCGATCCAGTCCTGCACGGCCGAACGCTGGTCTTCCCCGATCTCTTCGAGCTGGTGCAGCACAAGACGCGCTTCAAGCACCGAACTCCAGTTGGAAAAACGTGAGTTGGGCCTGAGCAGCTGCGCCTGCCAGTGGTCCAGCTGGCGCGACAGCTCGCGCCTCAGGGCGAGATAGCTGTCGACCATCTGGTTGACGATGCGCAGCATGAGGTCGGCGGGGCTGCTTGGAACTTTCACGCCGATCAGCCGCGTGTCGGCGGGCGGCGCGGCCATGAGCTTGGCGGCATACGTGTCGCGTACCGCGCAGTCGGTGGGATGCACGGTCAGCAGCAGGCGGTCGAAGACGGCAAAGCCGACGGGGTTCGTATCGATGCGGTTGAGGATGGGCGGCCCACCGCGGCGGACGGGCGGCGGCGCGTTGTTGCCTACGCCTTGCGGTTCACCCGCAGCGCCCGTCGCCAGCCGCCGGAACACCAGAATGTCGTATTGCGAGGTGTAGTCGTAATGGGACGGAAGCTGGCGGTTCAGCAGATCGGAGATGTGCAGATCGACAAGCTGCGTCCCGCACAGTTGCTGCAGGCTGACCTGGATCTCGCTTTGTTGGGTTTCGAATTCCGTGCGGGTGCAGGCCATCCATACAAACCCCTGCGCTGGCATCTCGTCGGGCAGGACGTTCGTTTCCTCGACACCTGGCCCCTTGGCGTTAAGTAAAAAAACACGCATGAGTGGCATCCTGCTGTTGGCTGGCCGAAGCCGCTGGCGTTGAGGTTGACGCTGCGCGGTTGAGGCGAAGCGTTCCCGGACTTTACTTCTCCCCGGGCTGGCGGATCACCCCGGCCTGTGCCGCCTCCTTCAGCCCTGGCGCAACTTGCGCGCGGCGTCGAGTGCGAAGTACGTCAGGATGCCATCCGCACCGGCGCGCTTGAAAGCCAGCAGGCTTTCCATCATGACAGCGTCGTGGTCCAGCCAACCGTTTTGCGCAGCGGCTTTGAGCATCGCGTATTCGCCGCTGACCTGGTAGGCAAACGTCGGCACATGAAATTCATCCTTGACGCGCCGCACCACGTCGAGGTAGGGCATGCCGGGCTTGACCATCACCATGTCCGCGCCTTCGGCAATGTCCAGGGCGACTTCACGCAGCGCTTCATCGGTGTTGCCAGGGTCCATCTGGTAGACCTTTTTGTCGGCCTTGCCCAGGTTGCCTGCCGAGCCCACCGCATCGCGGAATGGACCATAAAAGGCACTGGCGTATTTGGCGCTGTAGGCCATGATGCGCGTGTGGATGAAGCCGCGGCCTTCCAGCGCCTGCCGGATCGCGCCAATCCTGCCGTCCATCATGTCGCTGGGCGCGACGATGTCGACGCCTGCCCCGGCCTGTGTCAATGCTTGCTGCACCAGCGCGGCCACGGTCTCGTCGTTCAGGATGTAGCCATTTTCGTCGGGCAGGCCATCCTGGCCGTGCGTCGTAAATGGGTCGAGTGCAACGTCGGTCATCACGCCCAGGCCAGGAAATTCCTTCTTGAGTGCGCGGACGACGCGTGGCACCAGCCCGTCGGGGTTCAGCGCTTCGCGGCCGTCGGCCGTCTTGAGCGAAGCATCGATGACCGGAAAAAGAGCCATGACCGGAATGCCCAGTTTGACGCAGTCTTCGGCCACCGGAAGCAACAGGTCCAGGCTCAACCGCTCGACCCCGGGCATGGACGCGATGGGTTGGCGAACGCATTTGCCGTCGGTGACAAAGACCGGGTAGATCAGGTCATGCGGCGTCAGCGAGTGCTCGCGTACGAGGTTGCGCGTGAAGCTGTCGCGACGCAGGCGGCGGGGCCGGCCGTTGGGATAGGAGGCGGGTTGGATCATCGACAAATTGTGCCAAAGCTTGGCGACGCTGCGCGAATGGCCTTTGAACAACACCGGCAAGGCGTCCGCCAGCTACTTTGATGTGTATACGTAGTAATCCTCTGTGCATGAGCTTGCGCGACTTTTAAGATTCATGTGTGCAGTGACCCACGGGTTTCTGCACCCCGCTTTACCTCCCTGAGCGGGTGCCTTCGCGTTTTCATGCAAAGAGGCTTTCCCCGCCCGGCTGGCCTCGCGCTGATGCCGGGCTTTTTTTTTGGGAAATCAGTTGAGCGCCCGGGCACGCCGACTCGAGGAAAAGGCCGGGCACATGAGCCAAAAGCTACACTCACCCGATGCTCTGGGTCAAATCGTTTCATATCGTCTTTGTCGCGAGCTGGTTTGCAGGTTTGTTCTATCTCCCCCGCATATTCGTGAATCTTGCGATGGTGCCGCCCGAGAGCATTGCAGAGCGGGAACGCCTGCTGCTGATGGCGCGCAAGCTGCTGCGGTTCACGACGATTCTTGCCGTACCGGCCCTTGCGCTGGGCTTGTGGCTGTGGTTGGGCTACGGCATCGGCCGGGCACCCGGCAGCACCTGGATGCATGCCAAGCTGGCAGTCGTGGTGCTGGCCATCGGCTACCACCACAGCTGCGCCCGCATGCTCGCGCGTTTCGCGGCCAACCAGAACACCCGAAGCCATGTCTGGATGCGATGGTTCAACGAAGTTCCGGTGCTGCTGCTCGTTGCAGCGGTCATTTTGGTGGTGGTCAAGCCCTGGCAGGGCTAGTCGACTGAACCCGCCTGGCGCGTGACCTCATGATCCAGCGCACGCGACTCAACGCTGCCAGTGGTTCCCCCGGCGACTCGACGTCGGCCTGGCCCCTGGCGCTGGCTTGCGTCTGCCTCGTGGTGTATGCAAGCCTTTACCCTTTCGAAGGCTGGCGCAACCAGGGCCTGCAGCCTCTGGCATTCCTTGCCGCGCCCTTGCCGCGCTACTGGACCGGCTTCGACGTCGCCATCAATCTGGCGGGCTATGTGCCGGTTGGATTTCTTCTGGCGCTGGCGTTGCTGCGCAGCGGCGCCGCCCGCTGGGTGATTCTCGCTGCGACCTGTGCGGCGGCCGCGCTGTCGCTGTCGATGGAGACGCTTCAGGGCTATCTGCCGTCGCGCATCCCTTCGAACGTCGACTTCGTGCTCAACGGCGCCGGCGCATTTGCTGGCGCGATTGTGGCGGCAACTCTCGAGCGACTCGGCGCGATCAGGCGCTGGAACGATTTTCGCGCCCGATGGTTCGAGCGCGATTCACGGGGCGCGCTGGTGTTGCTGGCCTTTTGGCCCGTCGGCTTGCTGTTCCCAGCCTCGGTTCCGCTGGGTTTGGGCCAGGTGCTCGAACGCCTCGAAGCGGCCGCCGCGCAGGCGCTCGAGGCCACCCCTTTTCTTGAGTGGCTTCCGGTTCGCGATATCGAACTGCAGCCTCTCGTGCCCGGCGCCGAATTGATCTGCGTAGCGCTGGGCGGGCTCATCCCCTGCCTGATCGGCTACAGCGTGGTTCGGGGACTGGCGCGCCGCTTCCTCCTGCTGGGGCTCACGTTGGCCGTGGGGATCTGTTTCACGACACTGTCGGCCGCCCTGAGCTACGGACCCGAGCATGCCTGGGCCTGGCTGGATCTGCCAGCGCAAGCCGGACTGATCGCCGCAGGCGTGCTGGCCTTGCTCACGCTGCCCGTTGCGCCGCGTGCTGCTGCCGCGCTCGCCCTGCTGGCCTTGAGCGTGCATCTGGCGCTGCTCAACCAGGCGCCTGACAACCCATATCTTGGCCAGACCCTGCAAGTGTGGGAGCAAGGACGCTTTGTCCGTTTCAACGGACTGGCGCAATGGGTCGGCTGGCTCTGGCCCTTCCTGGCGCTGGCCCATCTGCTGATTCGCCTTTCGCTCGGCGAGCGCAGGAGTGAAAGAGCAAAACCGTAAAATCACCCGATGACTTCCGACCCGTCCATCTCCAGCCCATCGTCTCCACCCTCCTACTACGCCCGGCATATTTTCTTTTGCCTGAACGAGCGCAAGAATGGCGAGGCGTCCTGTGCGCAGCATCAGGCGCAGCAGGGCTTCGACCGCTGCAAGTCGCAGGTCAAGGCTGCCGGGCTGTCGGGCCCGGGGCAGGTGCGCGTCAACAAGGCGGGCTGCCTGGACCGCTGCGCCGCAGGGCCCGTTGCGGTGGTTTACCCGGAAGCCGTCTGGTACACCTACGTGGACAACGAGGACATCGACGAGATTGTCGAATCTCATCTCAAGAACGGCAAGGTCGTCGAGCGACTCCTGACGCCGCCTGAACTCGGCCGCTGAAAGCCGTGGCTCCCTCGTTCATGCAGGAGCGGTGTTGAACGCTCAAACTGAAAAATTGACGCTGCCAGGCCCCGCCGGGCTGATCGAGATCGCACGCGATGCCGCCTCCGGGCCGAACCGCGGCATCGCGGTAATCGCGCATCCCCATCCGCTTTTCGGTGGAACGCTGGACAACAAGGTCGTGCAGACGTTGGCGCGCGCTTTTACGCAGTGCGGCTGGACGGCAGTTCGCTTCAATTTTCGCGGTGTTGGCACCTCACAAGGCGAGCATGACGAGGGCCGAGGCGAACTCGAAGACATGCTTTCGGTCGTGCAGCAAGTTGCCCCGCAAGGTCCGTTGGCGCTCGCCGGATTTTCCTTCGGCGCATTCGTCACGTCGCACGCTTTCGCCAGGCTTGCGCCGCAGCGCGAGATCGACCGGCTGGTGCTGGTGGGCACCGCGACGACGCGGTTTCAGGTTGCACCCGTCGAGGCCGCCGCGCACATGCGCACGCTGGTCATTCATGGCGAACAAGATGACACCGTACCGCTCGCCTCCGTGCTCGATTGGGCCCGTCCGCAGGTACTTCCGGTAACAGTGGTACCAGGAGGCAGTCATTTCTTTCATGGACAATTGCCGCTCCTGAAGAGTTTGGTCGTTCGCCACCTGACTTGAAAAAGTCTGCCCGGTCAACTCGGGGGCGGGCTGCTTTTTCTTCTTCGCTCCCCTTCTTCACTCTCTCCTTTCTTCGCCATGCCGCGCGCCGGCCCACGATTGACACAATGAACCGCCTCGCCTATCGCTTTATCAGCGTTACCCGCTTATTGACTGCGGCCTTCGCCGCAGCGGCACTTGCCGTACCGCTGAGTGCCACCGCCCAGGCCCCTCAGCCCCCCGAAATCGCCGCCCGTTCGTTCCTGGTGTTGGACATGACGGCCAACCAGATATTGGCTGCCAAGGACATCGACAGTCCGGTAGAGCCCGCCTCGCTGACCAAGCTGATGTCCGCGTATCTCGTTTTTGACGCGCTGAAGGCGAAGAAAATCGACCTGAAGCAAACACTGCCCGTCAGCGAGCGGGCCTGGAAGATGCCGGGTTCACGCATGTTCATCGACCCCAAGATGCAGGTGCCCGTCGAGGATCTGATCAAGGGCATGATCGTGCAGTCCGGCAACGACGCCACAGTCGCACTGGCCGAGGGCGTGGGTGGAACGGTCGAGGTGTTCGTGCAGCGCATGAACGCTCAGGCCAAGGCACTGGGCATGAAGTCCACCAGCTACAAGAACGTGGAAGGGCTGACGGAAGCGGGACACACCACCACCGCACGCGACCTGAGCATCCTGGCTGGCCGCTTGATCAATGATTTCCCCGACTACACCAGCTATTACGCCCTCAAAAAGTACCGCTATCCTGGCACGCCGGCCGCCAATGACAGCAACCGCAACTTGCTGCTGTTCCGCGATCCCTCGGTGGACGGCCTCAAGACCGGCCACACTGATGCTGCTGGCTATTGCCTGATCGCAACGGCCAAACGCGAGTTTCCCAACCTCGGGGCAAACAAGGCGCCCGGCAATCGGCGACTTCTGGCCATCGTGCTCGGCGCCTCGAGCGAGAACTCGCGCGCGAACGAAGCGCAGAAGTTACTGAACTGGGGCTACACCGCGTTCGAAGCCGTCAAGCTCTTCGACGCGGGTCAGGCTGTCGTGTCGCCCAATGTCTGGAAAGGCAAGTCGCCGACCGTCAAGCTCGGCCGTCCTGAAGCTGTTGTGGTGGCGGTTGCGGCTGGTACTGCCCCCAAGCTCAAGACACAGGTCCTGCGCCCGGACCCGTTGGTGGCGCCCTTTATGCGGGGCCAGCCGCTCGGCACGCTCAAGATCACCGGCGAAAACGACAGCCCCGTGGCCGAGATCGGTCTGGTGGCGCTGGAAGCGGTCGAGGAGTCGGGCATCCTTGGACGCGCCTGGGACTCGATCCGCCTCTGGATCAAGTAAGTCAGAGTCGCCCCGTCAGGTGCTTGTGCCTCTTGCGGGGGGTCAAAAATTGCACCGGGCAGGCTGAACTGCTACACTCGAAGGCTTTTCCGGAAATTTCTGGAGAGATTCACGTTTTCAAGTTATTCACGTCTCGGCCGTCAACAGGCACGAGACATTCAGACGTTTAGGGACGTTTTTAATGCCAACCATCAATCAGCTAGTGCGTCAGGGGCGCGAGGTCGAAAAGATCAAGTCCAAGAGTCCTGCCATGCAGAACTCCCCCCAGCGCCGCGGTGTCTGCACCCGTGTGTACACCACGACGCCAAAAAAGCCGAACTCTGCTTTGCGTAAGGTCGCCAAGGTGCGCCTGACCAACGGATTCGAAATCATTTCCTACATCGGCGGCGAAGGCCACAACCTCCAGGAACACAGTGTCGTGCTGGTCCGTGGTGGTCGTGTCAAGGACTTGCCTGGTGTTCGTTACCACATCGTGCGCGGATCGCTCGACCTGCAAGGCGTGAAAGACCGCAAGCAGTCGCGCTCCAAATACGGCGCTAAAAAGCCTAAGGCCAAGTAAGCCCAACCGGCTCGGCCTGCCATACGGCAGCATCCGCGCCCGAAGAGCCTGCAAACGGTTTGCAGCTTTTCAAAACAAGGTGCTCTTGTCATCCGGCAGATGATTCGAGCGAAGTGACCCAAGTGCAAACGTTTTGCACCGGTCGAGTAAGTGAGGGTTTATTGACCCTCGCGGCGCCGCCCACCGGCAGCGCCAACTGAAGCAAAGAGGTGAAAAAATGCCACGTCGTCGCGAAGTCCCTAAACGTGAAATTCTTCCTGATCCAAAATTTGGCGATGTTGACCTCGCCAAGTTCATGAACGTGATCATGCAAGGCGGCAAGAAGGCCGTCGCCGAGCGCATCATTTATGGCGCGCTCGACTTCATCGAGAAAAAGAACCCGGGCAAAGATCCGCTCGAGGCTTTTCACATGGCTATTGGCAACATCAAGCCGATGGTCGAGGTGAAGTCCCGCCGCGTTGGTGGTGCCAACTACCAGGTGCCCGTCGAGGTGCGTCCAGTCCGCCGCATGGCGCTTGCCATGCGCTGGCTGAAAGAAGCCGCCAAGAAGCGCGGCGAGAAGTCGATGTCCCTTCGTCTGGCCAATGAGCTGATGGAAGCGACCGAAGGCCGTGGCGGCGCCATGAAAAAGCGTGACGAAGTTCACCGCATGGCCGAAGCCAACAAGGCCTTCAGCCACTTCCGCTTCTGATACTCCAAGCCGCAGTGTTTACTGCGCGATATTGACGCGTTGCCCGAAGGCCAGAGGCGCTTGCTGCGCCCCTTGTTTCCCGACGGTTCAACGCCATTTGCTGCCGGTTGCGCCCACAACGTGCAATCGGCAGACGCGTAGAAAAAACATGAAAAGATGTTTTAGCAACGAGTCTTTGTTCGCTTCCCCGAACTGAAAGTAATTTATGTCCCGCGCTACCCCCATTCAAAACTACCGCAACATCGGTATTTCCGCGCACATCGATGCCGGCAAAACAACGACGACCGAGCGGATCCTTTTCTACACCGGCGTGAACCACAAGATTGGTGAAGTGCACGACGGCGCCGCCACCATGGACTGGATGGAGCAGGAGCAAGAGCGTGGCATCACGATCACTTCGGCTGCGACCACCTGCTTCTGGCGCGGCATGGACACGTCCTTGCCCGAGCACCGCATCAACATCATCGACACCCCCGGCCACGTGGACTTCACCATCGAGGTGGAGCGCTCCATGCGCGTGCTGGACGGCGCCTGCATGGTTTACTGTGCCGTGGGTGGCGTTCAGCCCCAGTCCGAGACGGTCTGGCGCCAGGCCAACAAGTACAAGGTTCCCCGCCTCGCGTTCGTGAACAAGATGGACCGTACCGGTGCCAACTTCTTCAAGGTCGTCGAGCAAATGAAACTGCGCCTGAAGGCCAGCCCAGTCCCCATGGTGATCCCCATCGGTGCCGAGGAAAACTTCACCGGCGTGGTCGACCTCATCAAGATGAAAGCCATCATCTGGGACGAGGCTTCGCAAGGCATGAAATTCGACTACCGCGAAATCCCGGCTGAGCTGCTGGCTCTGGCCAAGGAATGGCGCGAGAAGATGGTCGAGGCTGCTGCCGAAGCCAACGAAGAGCTGATGAACAAGTACCT
>JAZKIC010000004.1:0-186404 GCA_040385065.1 Pseudomonadota bacterium | reverse complement strand
AGGACATCACCCTTTCACGGTGAGTACCGGGGTTCGAATCCCCGTGGGGTCGCCAGCATTCATTGCACACATCGTGTGCGGTGCACAAGGCGCAAGCAGTTAGCACTTGGCTCGAAAGAGCGAACGCTATCTACCAGGAGTGGTAGTTCAGTTGGTTAGAATACCGGCCTGTCACGCCGGGGGTCGCGGGTTCGAGTCCCGTCCACTCCGCCAAGGTTTAGTTTTCGGTAGTCCGATACCGACCGCAAGATGCCTCGTAAGCCCAGTGTTTACGGGGCTTTTTTGTTTCCGCTGGTCCAAGCTGGGCTATTGCCAACCGATGTGCTTAGGGGGTACTTTCGGGGGTACGGGCAAAAGAATTAGGGGGTATCCACCCCACTTGCTCGAACCGGAGCGATCCATGCCACTTACCGACACCAAGGTCAAACAGGCCAAACCGGCCGAAAAGCCGATCAAGTTGAGCGACTCCAAGGGTTTGTTCCTGCTGATCCAGCCGAACGGCTCGAAGCTGTGGCGCTGGAAGTACCGCGTAATGGGCAAAGAAAAAATGATGGCGCTGGGCACCTACCCGGAGAAATCTCTCGCGGAGGCCCGTGGCGACCTTGCAGAGGCGCGGAAACTGCACGCGGCAGGCGTAGACCCGATGGCGAAGCGCAAGACGGATAAGGCGGCCAGCTTGACGGCGGCCGAAAATTCGTTCGAGGTGGTGGCGCGCGCATGGTGGGCGCACTGGAAACCGACCCGTAGCGCGCAACATGCTGGGCAGGTGATGCGGCGCTTTGAGGCTAATGTGTTTCCGCACATCGGCGCACGGCCGGTGGCGGAGGTGCAAGCCCCGGAACTGGTGGCAATGCTCAAGGCCATCGAAGCGCGCGGGGTGAACGACCTCGCCAAACGCGCACTGCAAACATCCAGCCAAGTGTTCCGCTACGCGGTGGCGCATGGAAAGGCCACGCGCAATCCGGCGACCGACATCAAACCCAGCGATGTGCTGGCATCGCGCCAAAAGCAAAACCTCGCCCGGATCAGCGGTAAGGAACTGCCCGACCTGTTGCGCCACATCGACGCTTACCAAGGTGCGGCAATGACACGGCTCGCAATGAAGTTGATGGCGATGACCTTTGTTCGCACTACGGAACTGATCGGGGCACGCTGGGAAGAGTTCGACCTCGAAGGCGCGCGCTGGGACATTCCGGCCGACCGCATGAAGATGAAAACTCCCCATATCGTGCCTTTGTCGGTACAGGCGGTAAACGTGCTCAAGACCTTGCAACTGATCACCGGGCATGGCGCGTTGCTCTTTCCTGGCGAACGTGATCACGGCAAGTCCATGAGCAACAACACCATCCTTAAGGCGCTGGAACGCATGGGTTACAAAGGCCGGATGACCGGTCACGGGTTCCGGGGGGTGGCGTCAACGCTATTGCATGAGATGGCGTTTGACCATGCCCACATTGAACTGCAGCTCGCGCACCAAGAGCGCAACGAGGTGAGCGCGGCCTATAACCACGCGACTTACCTGAAGCAACGGGCCAAGATGATGCAGCATTGGTCTGACCATCTGGAAACGTGCGTACTTGGAAAAGTTGTCCCGTTCAAGCTTACGGCAGCATGAACTTCGCTTTGCACAGTGGAGACGTATTTTGGCGCGCGTGGCCTGCGCAGTTTTTTAGGGAGAAGGTTTGATGAAGGTTGTCGGAGACATTTGGAAGTTCAACAACTCTTTAGCTGAGATCAGAAAGAGAAATACCGAAAGATATGCTGAATCAAAGGATTTGGCCCCAGCGCTATCTCCCGATGACCAAAGGCTCGTGGATCGGTTTGTCGCTGGTGAAATTCCCTATCACGCGCTTTCCCTCAACGCCTCCGTGTACTGTTCGATCAAATCGCTAGAGGCTCAACGGACAGATCCATTTCCATTTTCAAGTCTTCAGGGAACACTTGAACTGGAGACGTGGGCTCCCAACTCGGCATTGCTGATACTTGCAGGAGTTGACCCTCAAGGAGCCGTGTTTGATTGGGAGTACGAAAACTACATGGGTGCAACGATCCATGAGCCTCAAATCCGCCATGCTGTCTGCTTCAGCGATCGGTCAGATTTGTATTCTTACCCAGTGGACTCGGACTACCATCCGAGCCGATTGGAGCTGAAAGAACTGATCAGAGAGGCCAAGAACAACGGAAGTTCGCAAGCTGAAATGGACGATTTACTCGATCGTCTAAAAGAAGCGGAACGTTGGCGTGAAGATGAGACTTCGATCTTTAAGACGCGAGTTTTAACGCTGCGCTCGGCTATGTTGGGGATCCTAAAGCGGAGATGGGATAGCTGCGAGCACGACGAGGGAAGGCGAGAAAGCCCCAACTACTTCGTACGATGGGCAGAAAAGAGAGGCTTTGAGATTGAGTGGGCTGTCTGGGCTCGAGAGAATAAACTTTTGAGCGAAGCCGAGTCTGCTGAAAATCCTCCTTTTTTTGATGCGGATAGCGAGGACTATCCCGAGTACCTGCACATAGCCGTAGCTGCGTGGGAACACGCGCGTACGAGTACTGGCGGAACTCCTAAGCAACGAGTGATCGCATTTGTGAAGGAGCGATATCCGCACATCAGTGAGGGGACGCGTGACGCTATAGCGTTGGTGGTGAACTGGCAGAAAGCAGGAGGTCGTCCAAGAACAGGGGGGTAGGTTTAGGAATAAACCTGAAGAACGTTTCGTCTATTAAAGATCGCTCTGGACCGTGATGCTTCGTCCTATCCCAGCCGCTTTCGAGCTGGTTAACTTTGGACAACCTCAATGGCATCACGAACAACCGTTCTCGACATCGAAACCAAGCCTCTCTATGCACGTGCAAAAGCAACATGTGCGCATTTTCAAATAGCTCGCTCCACTCTGTGGATGTGGTCAAAAACGCGCAAGGAGGAAGGTTTCCCCCAGCCCCTCAAGGCGGGCGTTAAGGTGACTCTTTTCGACATCAATGCCATCGACGCTTTTCTAAAAGCGCAGGCAGCGAAGTAAGGAGACAAGCCATGGAAAAAAATAAGGCAACCTCCCCCGAAAAGAAAGCGGCCCTAGAAGCGATCAGGGACGAGTTTAAGGGCATTGACTGCCCCACGCAACGAACGCGGCTCCTGGAGGCGTTGAAGCGCCTGCACGCGGTATCTACGTATGAGGCACGGCGTTACCTCGACATCTATTACCCGCCATCGCGGATTAAGGAGATGCGCGACGAGGGCCATCCGATCCGCACCGACTGGCTAGTGATCTTCACGGAGAGCGGCGACGAACACCGCGTTGGCCTGTACGTGCTGGAAAGCGAGGTTGATCATGAACTGGCCTAACGATCTCGACACGGCGACGGCAAAGCGTGAGGGTAAAGCGCTAGCGACCTTGGCAGCGCAGTTCGCCCTGATCGGTGTCGAACTGATCAAGAGCGATCCGGAGATTAGCGGGCAAGCGCCGTATCACGCGGTCCGGCATGACCTCTGGGAACCATTGCACGACCTGGAGGCGGCGCGCGAGTACCTCCTCCTCGTGTCGTGTAGCAAGCGTGATGTCCAAGAGCTTCAAGCGCAGTAAGGATAAGCGGGATGGCGGTCAATACATTGCACTTCCGCATGTGGTGATCGACAGTGCCAGCTTCCGTGCGCTGGGCTACGCGGCCCGAGCGCTGCTGATCGACATCTCGCGCCAGTACACGGGCACCAACAATGGCAAGTTGGTGGCTTGTACTCGGTACTTGAAGCCGATGGGGTGGAACAGTCACGGTACGGTATCGCGAGCACTAGCTGAGATCAAGTCGGCCGGGCTGCTGATTGAGACGCGCATGGGCATGAGGCCAAACCGGGCGGCGTGGTTTGCGCTTGGGTGGTACTCGCTGGATGTGGTGGACGGCATCGACATTGACCCCAAGAGCTACCGCACGGGCCAATACAAAAACGCGGCGCTTATCCCGATTGCAGGCGGATCGAATGACCGATAGCCCCTATTGCAGGCGAACGAAATCGGCCTGCTATCCCTGTAATCGGGTCTAAGCGGCCAATTCTGAGCAAGTTGCTATCCCGATTGCGAGGGAGTATCTAGAAATACCATCTACATGCTTTACTAGAGCTTCTAAGCTGACTCGACGCACCCAACAGCTTATTGTTGAAGACCGGGATCCGTCAGGGGGAGCCCACCAAGGTTTCACCAAGGAGTGTTTTTTCAGCGGCCTTACTTTGCTAAGCAAGCGCGGCAATCGGCCTCTGACATTTCTCCCTTGCAGACCGTTAGGATGGTTGCCATTGGGTACTGGCCCTTGAAACCCCGGAAAATGCTACAGGAACTGTCTACAGCGGGCCTCCGCCCTGGCGCTGCTGGAACTGATGGGAACCCTGCTACTGGTGACGTCTCTATCTGTGAGAAGCCCGCACCGCATGAATCTTTGGACGATCTTATCTTTCGGTTTACGTCGTCCAACCCGCTTTCTAAAGTAGATAGCTGTGATCTGTAGTCTGCTGTCGCACTTTCAAAGGCGCTGCGCTTCTCGCGGCAGCCGTCTCTTTGGTAATCATAAAGCGCAGGGGACTGAAGACAAGTGCGAAGACCTTCCTGCGTGGATTTAAATCTTTGATGTGCACTGTCAACGATGCTAGCGACGGATGAAGCGTCTGATGCCCGGCGCCGGAGATCATCTAGGTCGCTGGAGCAACTGGACCACGATTGTGCATTTGCAAAAACGGGGAGAAGTGCACAAGTCAGAAGTACGCGCTGTATGTTCATTGTCTTTTCTCGTTAGCTGCTGAGCTTTTATGCTAATAACGGGACTTACGCAATTGATTTCGTTTTCTTTGGGGGCTGGGCATGGCTAAAGGCGGATCACGTTACGGGGCTGGTAGACCCGGCCATCGAGTAAAGGCCGAACACGTGCAGCGGCTGGAAATTGGGCGCTGGCATCGCGGTGGCTATCTCCGCGCAGGAACAACGTTCACCTGGAGTTGGAATCGTGGCGGCGAGGCTACCGGCTCCGTTGGCGTGCAGGTGTTCGGCACTGATTCACTTCGCCTGCAGTACAGCATCGTGGGCAACGGCGATCAGCGGGGCGATGCCAGCCAAACCATCCGGATTGCCCATACCGCCTGCCACTTCGGCGGCGCGCGGCCGTGGTTCCAGTGCCCGGTGTGTCAGAACAGGGCGGCAGTGCTGTACATGCGGTTTAGCCGGTTTGCCTGCAGGAAGTGCCAGCGAGTCAGCTACAGCACGCAAAGCGGTTCGAGCCATGACAGAGTGTGCAAACTTTATCACCGGCTAGCCGCGCTGGTGGAGGACGGCAAGCCCAAGGGGCAACGCTGGGCAACGTTCAATAAGCTGGAGGACAGACTTCAAAGGGTAAGCGACGCCTTTGACGCGTCCCTCTGCTGGAGACTGGAGTCGCTGGGGTTCAAGCCCAAAAATTGAGGCCTAGGAAGTTCATCGTCCAAAGGAGACCAACGCCGAAGATAAAAAGAACAAGTGGCACTCCCCATTTTCTCCGCCGGCTCACTTGCCTCGGTTCAAGCTGCTCCAGAAGAGAATCTTTAAGCTTGAGGTTTGTCATTCCTCATGGTAGAGGTTTATTTGATTCCTCGCCTTGTTTGCAGCCCTTATCTGGCTCAACTAACCCTATCATCCAAAGCATTCATAGCAGATGGCAACAGAGGCAAAAAGAAGGGACGCGGTGTGTACAGGAGGCGTGAAATAACATTGCTAAGCGAAGCACTCAACGCGCTGGCAGCTGCTGAAGCTTCACTTAGCGTCATCGCTTCACGGGTGCAGGATAAAGACGTAGGTTGGGCTAAGGACAGGGCGGCAGAGGCGCTGCCTTCTGTAAGAAGCGGATTAGAAGCAGTCCATCTCGCACTCGCACAGCCCCCCATGGATGCCTCTCTGGAAGACTATGAGATACACGCAGAGATAGTCAAACTGCCGGACTTTCGCGAAGGCCCAGCTGTTTTCCAGTCGCAAGCCCTTAAGCAGTTCGCGCGACAGATACTGGCAGTGGCCGAACGCAAAATCAGATGACCCTCCCCGCGATAACCACAAAAACTAGTCATCAGCCGGGTCAAACCCAGTCGTGTCTAGCGTTCGAGAGCCTTGACTGAACTTGGCCGGGCTTTCCTGCCCTGTCTGACGCGGTGATACCGCTATCTTGCATAGCCACCGCTGGGGGTAGTGGTCACATGCCGACTTCTGCGACTGACGCCGGGGCTTGACCTCCGTGCCGACGATGAGCAGCGAGCCGCCCTCAACGCGCAGGACCTTGGCACCAAGCAAGACACCCAGCCCTTCACCGCTTGGGGCGATAAGTTGGGCCAAAAGGCTGGTGTCGGTGGAGTTGAAGAATCGGCGCTTGACTGTCAGTTCACCACATAGAGGCGGCTGGAGCTTGGCGTAATCTGGGTTGAGCTTTCGCCCTGATTCATAGAGACGATAGACAGGTATAGCACTGTATAAACATACAGCTACTGCCATAGCTGAAAGTATGCTTCAATCCGGTTCCTGATGGCGAAGTCAAAACAAGCTCCCTTCAAAACCCGGCTGTGCGCGGCCTTCCTAGTCGCAGTGCTAGGGATAGGGTTGCTCTCGCTGGCTCTTCTACTCGCCCCTTAGCTTTATGCTGCCTGCCATCATCGTCGTCCTGGGGCAATTGAGCTTGAGCCCAGTAACGGCCGCCCTGCTGGAGCAGTTCACCAAGGCAAGAGATGAAAGCGCACCCTATGAGCAGCTATGCGCGTTGGTGGAGACAGCCACCGCCAAGAGGGGCGGGGCCTAAATGATCAAGGCTTTTTGAGGTTGTGTAACCCCAGCCCTTCTCACGCAGAGAAAAAAGTCCCTTTTTGGATTTTTTCAATCAAATCAACAAATGATGAGCCCTGTCCTAGGGGCGGGCATAAACCTTGGGCGCGGGCTCTGCGGAAATCGACAACTCCCTTCCGTTTAACGTTAACCCACAACTTTCTCGTGCGCGCGCGCGAGTGCGCACTCAGATCTGAGAAGCGTTGGGAAGTAGCAACTGCAGAAAAAATTCTGTGGCGGCTCCCCACCTGCAAGAGTGGTCCACGTTTCAAGCTGGCCTGCGTCAACCTGCTGGGGGTATTTTTGGGGGTACTTTCAATTTCGGTTTTCAAGAAAGTCTTATTTCATGCGGGTTTCGGGGCATGATTCATAAGACGTCCACCCGCCAGTACGTAAGCAAAGACGCGCCTTCGGGCGCGTTTTTCGTTTCTACCCCCACAACAACTACCCTCTGAAAGCCCAAGAGGCTAACTTGCGTGCTTATAGTGGCTTGTAAGCAGCACGCTCCAGCCGGCCCTAATGGCCTGCACAGGTGCAACCGCACTAGCTAACCGTCAGGAAACGTCAGGGGAAAAATCAGCGAGGCCACGAGGCAAGCTGATGAGAACTTAGCGCCATTGCTAGGCTTGGACCCGCCAGCCTCGACCTATATACGCCATCGGCTCACACCTGCTGCAAACCTCGACGCGGCCTGCAAACAGCTCAGGCAGGCTGCCCTTGCGCCAGCAGGCGCCGCGCCTCGGCCGCGACAGCCGTAGGCGTGATGCCAAAGAGCTTGTAAAGCGCATCAGCCTCGCCTGAGGCCCCGAAGCCTTTCATTCCGATGAAGCCGCCCTGGGCGCCGAGGTAGGCATCCCAGCCCTGGCGAACCGCGGCCTCAACTCCGACGCGCACGCCCTGACCAAGCACCGCGCTGCGGTAAGCAGCGTCCTGCATGTCGAAAATTTCCCAGCACGGCATGGAGACTACAGCGGTGCCGATGCCGGCGGCTTCGAGCTCATCGCGAGCCGCTAGCGCCAGCGAAACTTCCGAGCCCGTCGCCAGTAGCGTGACTTGGCGCAGGGTACGGCTGGCTTCGCGCAGCACATAGGCTCCCCGACCCGAGAGGTTGCCGTCGTCTGCGCTGGTGCGCACCAGAGGCAAGGCCTGGCGTGCATAGACCATGCTTACAGGCCCGGCCTTGTGCGCCAGCGCAAGTTCCCAGCATTCCGCCGCTTCAATGGCGTCGGCGGGCCGCATGACCCACATGTTGGGCATTGCGCGCAGCGAAGCCAGGATTTCGACCGGCTGGTGGGTCGGCCCGTTTTTTCCGATGCCGATGGAGTCATGGCTGAACACGAACTTGACCGGAAGCCCCATGAGCGCCGCCATGCGCATGGCCGGGCGCTGGTAATCAGAAAAAGCGAGGTAGGTCACCGCGAGTGGCAGCACGCCGCCGTGGGCCGCCATGCCATTGGCCATGGATCCCATCACATGTTCACGCACGCCGCAATGCACATAGCTGCCGCTGCGGTCATCTCGCGTGAAGGCCAGCAAGCCTCTTTTATGGCTAGTGGGTGCTTCGAGGTCGGCGCAGGCCACCATGCGCTCGGGCATGAGGGGGGTCAACAGGTCGTTGAGTTCGGCCGAAATGAAAATGCCGCTTGGCGCCGGCGGGGCTTGCAGCGCCTGGCGCTGGTAGTCGAGCAGCACCTGCTTCCAGCCTGCAGGCAGCTCGCCCCGCATCACGCGTTCAAACTCCGTGCGCTCAGCCGCAGGCAGGCCATCCACGCGCGCCTGCCAGGCCGCGTGCTCGCCAGCACTTCTTTGGCCTGCCGCGCGCCAAGCTTGCAGCAGGTCGGGCGGCACGACAAATGGCGCGTGGGGCCAGCCCAGCAGCTCGCGCGCTGCCACGGCGTCTTCCTCGTGCAGACGTGCACTATGCCCGCCGCGTTGGCCCTGCAGCCGCGCCAGGCCTTTTGCAATGACCGTGCGGCAGGCTAGCAGGGAAGGGCGACTGTCGGCGCGCGCCGCAGCCAGCGCACTTGCAACCGCATCAATGTCGTGGCCGTCCACCTCAATGACATGCCAGCCCGCCACGCTGAAGCGCTCCGCCACGTTCTCGGTAATCGACAGCGCCGTGCTGCCATCGTCGGTGATCAGGTTGTCGTCCCAGAGCAAGATTAGCTTGCCCAGGCCCAGGTGGCCGGCCAGCGAGATCATTTCTTGCCCCACACCTTCCTGAAGACAGCCGTCGCCCACAAAAGCATAGGTGAAGTGATTAACCAGCGCATCGCCGAAGCGGGCGTTCAGGTAAGCCTCGGCAACGGCCATACCAAAGGCATTGGCAATGCCCTGGCCGAGCGGGCCGGTGGTGACCTCTATGCCAGCGTCCACATCGCGCTCGGGATGACCTTCGCAGCGCGCGCCCAGTTCTCTGAACCGCTGGATCTCCTCGATGGGAAAGTGGGCGTAGCCCGTCAGATGCAGCAGCGCATACAGCAGCATGGAGCCGTGTCCATTGGACAGCACCACGCGGTCACGATCCCACCAGCCAGGGGCCGCCACGTCAAACTTGAGGTGCTGCGTGTAGAGCGCCGTCGCAATTTCAGCCATGCCCAACGGCACCCCCTGGTGGCCCTCCTGGGCCTTGACGATGGCGTCGATGGCCAGAAAACGGATGGCGTGCGCCAGCGGTTGCAAAGAATGTGCGGACATGATCGGGTGGGCGAGGTTGCTCATGCAGCCGTCGCCGTGTCTCCTTTTATGGGCTGGCCTTCCGCCGATTCTTGCGGTGGGCATACATGAACGCAAGCGATGAATATTCAGCTTTTCATGAGCAACATTCACCCCAAGGCTCAGAAAGCCGGGAAACGTCCGGGGAGCCTTTGGCGCGGTTCAGTGCTGACGGCCTTGCGCCGCTTCTTCCTGCAACCACTGGACGAAGTGCTGGACCTCTGGCCGCGACGCATGTCGGGTCGGATAGACGAGGAAATGCGCTTTCACCTCCAGACTCATCTCTTCCTCGAACACGGGCTGAAGCCGGCCGCTGGCAATCAGCGTCTGGCCGATGCTGCTGCTTTCCAAAGCCACCCCGAGTTTTTGCACAGCAGCGTCCAGGCTCATCATGGCGCGGTCAAAGCGCATACCCATGCGTTCTGGCCGCTGCTCCGGGCAAAAGCGCGAAAACCAGTCGGACCACTGGGCCACGCTCACGCTCGACTGGATCAGCGGCGCGCGCAGCAGGTCCTTGGGCTCGTGCAAGGCATGAAGGCGAATGAATTCAGGGCTGGCCAGCGGCATGATCTTCTCGGAAAACACGGCCTGCACTTCCAGATTCGGCCAGTTCGGTAGCCCGTAGCGAATGTCGACGTCCGTCTGACCGAGTTGGAAGTCCGAGTGCACGTGCGAGGCCGACAGCATCATCGAGATGTTCGGGTGCCGCTCGGTGAACCGCGCAATGCGCGGCATCAGCCACAGGCTGGCAAAGCTGGGGCTGCTGTGCACGTACAAGGTGTCCTGCACCCCATGGCGCAAGTCTTCAGTCGCAGTGTTGATGGCGCCCAGAGCGCTCGCCACACGCTCCAGATATTGCCGGCCTGCAGGCGTGAGCTCGACGCCCCGGGCCGAGCGCTCGAACAGGCGCACGCCCAGAAGACTCTCGAGTTTGGCGACCTGGTGACTGACGGCCGACGGTGTCAGGTGCAACTCCTCCGCCGCCAGCGAAAAGCTTTTGCGCCGGGCAATGGCTTCAAAGGCCTGCAGCGCGGAAAGAGGCGGGATCATGTCGATGAAATGGAGATGGGCTGAAGTTGCATGATGAAAACGGCGCCGGATTTAGCGGTCGAATACGCCGCCCGAGGTTATCAGAGATGCTCTTCCGTTTGCTGGATTCAGCGCTTTTAGGGTATATCCTTGATATTGGATTTCTAAAATGAGCGACCGACGGAAATGACTTTGCCTTTGCGAGCGATCGCCGTATTCGAAGTAGTGGCACGCAGTTGTAGCCTGACCAAGGCCGCCGCTGAGTTGTTTGTGACCACCTCGGCTGTGAGCCAGCAGATTCATGTGCTCGAACTGCACCTGGGTACGACCTTGCTTAAGAAAGCAGGTCGCGGCGTCGCGCTTACCGAGGCCGGTGAGCGCTATTTTGAAATGATTGCGCCGGACGTTCAGCGCATTGGCGAGGCGACCCAAAGGATTCGCGGATTCCGGTCGCGCACCTCGCTGACCGTGCGCACCACACCCACCCTGGGCAGCAAATGGCTGCTGCCGCGGCTCGGGCGATTTCTCAACGCCAACCCGGATGTGGACTTTCGCCTGAACGCCACCACCGAGCCGACTGACTTCAGCCGGGAAGCCGTCGATATCGAAATTCGGCACGGTGAAGGGCAGTGGCCAGGTGTCTTCGTCGAGGGCCTGGCGGAAGAGAGCTTCATCCCTGTCTGCGCCCCAACCTATGCCGCCGCCGGCACACTGGAGCCGTCAGAACTCCCGCGCCGCCGGCTGATTTTTTCGGTCAAGGCGCAATTGCAGTGGTCACAGTGGTTTGCATCGTCCGGCGCGGGGCCTTTTGTTGAAAGCGAGCGGCTGCTTTTGGACCGGAGCCACATGGCCATTGACGCTGCGGTCGATGGCCTGGGCATTGCGCTCGAAAGCAATCTGATGATGTGGCGCGAGCTGCGCGAGGGCACGCTGGTGTGTCCGGTCCGAAAGCCGCCGCCGTTCACCCTCACGACGCAATGGCTGGTGTGCCCGTACGACCACCTCCGCAAGGCCAAAGTCCAGTTGTTCCTCGACTGGCTGCGCCAGGAGCGGGCCGCCTGGCAAAGCGCGGCGTAAGGCAGGTCCGGCCTGCCGGACCTGCCGTTTAACGACGCCTTTCCACGGGGCGTTTGGTGTGTGCCAGCGCGCCCCGATGCTGCTCTACAGCGAATGACCTTTAAGTTTTCCTTAACGGACCGCGCTTTTAAGTCAATGGACGCTGGCTCTCGGGAGACTTAGCATCCAACCCACTTAAATCACTCACCGATGTATTTTGAATCTTTCGGATTTTAAATAAAGAGTATCGGTACCGATTTATTGGAATACGCGACTGCAGATATTCGCGATTCAAAAGATTCAAACCCATCATTAATATCCCAAGAAGGAATCGATATGAATTTGGCGACACTGCTCCAAAAACGCGTGGCAGAAAAAGGCCCCGTGCGGGTGGGCATTATCGGCGCCGGCAAGTTTGGCTCCATGATGCTGGCGCAAGCGCGGCATATTCCCGGCTACCACGTGGTTGGCGTCGCCGATCTGAACGTCGCCAAGGCCCGTGAGTCGCTCAAGCGCGTGGGCTGGGACGAGTCGCAGTACAGCGCCAAGACCCTCGGCGAAGCCTACAAGTCGGGCCAGACTTGCATCGTCGACAACGCGGCGGCGCTGGCCGAGTTTGACGGCATCGAATGCATCATCGAGGCCACCGGCCACCCGATCGCCGGTGTGCGCAATGCCTTGGCCGCCATTGAAGGCGGCAAGCACGTCGTGATGGTCAACGTCGAAGCCGACGTGATGTGCGGCCCGCTCCTGGCGGCGCGCGCAAAAGCCAAGGGGGTGGTCTATTCGATGGCCTACGGCGATCAGCCCGCCTTCATTTGCGAGCTGATCGACTGGGTTCGCTCCTGCGGCTTTGAGCTGACCGCTGCCGGCAAGGGTATGAACTTCGAGCCGCGTTATCGCTATTCGACGCCCGACACGGTCTGGGGTTTCTTCGGCTGGACGGACGAAGAGGTCAAGGCTGGTGACTTCAACCCGCAGATGTACAACTCGTTCACCGATGGCACCAAGGCGGCCATCGAGATGGCGGCCGTGGCCAACGGCACGGGCCTGGACTGCCCGGACAACGGCCTGGCCTTCCCGCCTGCCGGTCTGCATGACCTTGCTAACGTGTTCAAGCCAGCCTCCGAAGGCGGGCGTCTGGCCCGCAGCGGCCTGATCGACATTGCCGCCAGCCAGGAACCCGATGGGCGCGAAGTCTTCAACAACATTCGCTTCGGCATGTTCGTGACTTTCAAGGCGCCGGACGAGTACACGCGCGCCTGCTTCAAGCAGTACGGCCTCTTGACGGACAAGTCCGGCTGGTATGCCTCGATGTGGCGGCCTTTCCACCTGATCGGTCTGGAAACCAGCGTGAGCGTTTTGTCTGCGGTGCTCCGCGGCGAACCCACGGGCACCTCTAGGGAGTTCCGCGCAGACGCCGTGGCCACTGCCAAGACCAACCTCAAAGCCGGCGACATGCTCGATGGCGAAGGCGGATTTGCCGTCTGGGCCAACGCCATCCCGGCCACCAAGAGCCTGGCACTCGATGCGCTGCCGATTGGTCTCGCGCACAAGGTCAAGCTGATCCGTCCCGTGGCGAAAGACACGGCCGTGTGCTTCTCCGACGTCGAACTTGTCGACAACCTCGATGTCGTCGATTTCCGCCGGGAATACACCCGCACGATGGCGCGCTGAGCCCTTCGCCCAGAAGCCTCAACATGACGCAGCAAGTACAGCATCAATCGGCGACGACCTTTGTGGTCATCGCGGAGTTCATGGTCAAGGAAGGCATGCTCGAGTCCTTTCTGGCCCATGCCTTCGACGACTCCCAGAACTCGCTCGCTCAGGAGCCCGGTTGCCTGCAGTTCGATGTGCTGCGCACGCCCGACCATGCCAACGGGGTGCTGTTCTATGAGGTCTACCAGTCCCGGCAGGCCTTTGACGAGCACTTGAAAACCGCGCACGTGGACAGGTTCCGCGCCATCTTGGCTGAGCACGTTCAGGCCGAGCGGCCGGTGAGAACGCTTGAGCGTCTGAGCCGGATGCCTGCCTGAGGAATTCGCCATGAACGACACGATCAGCACGGTGGGGTTTGTCGGTACGGGCATCATGGGCGCCCCCATGGCCCTGCACCTTGCAGCCGCCGGCTTTCAGGTGGCGGCTTACAACCGCAGCATGGACAAGGCCCGGCCGCTGGCCGAGCAGGGCGTGCGCCTTGCGCCGACTGCTTCCGAGGCCTGCGCCGGCCAGGATGCCGTGGTGGTCATGTTGAACTCCGGGCAGGTGTGCGAAGAGATATTGTTCGCGCCGGGCAGTGGCGCCCTGTGGGCAATGCGGCCAGGGAGCCTTTTGATCGTCATGAGTTCCCTGAAAGTCGAGACGGCCAGGGACCATGCGCGTCGTGCCGGGGCGGTCGGCGTGGGCTACCTCGATGCGCCGGTTTCGGGCGGCGAAGTTGGCGCCAAGGCGGCCACGCTGTCCATCATGGTCGGCGGCGAGGCCACCGATGTGGCGCGCGCACGGCCACTGTTCGAGGCGATGGGCCGCCCCCTTCACATGGGTCCCACAGGCACCGGCCAATTGACCAAGCTCGCCAACCAGTTGACGGTGGCCAGCACCATCGTGGCCGTCGCAGAAGCCCTGCTCATGGCCGAGCGCGGCGGTGCGGATCCGGCCAAGGTGCGTGAAGCACTGCTCGGCGGGTTCGCCCAGTCCAAGATTCTGGAACTGCACGGCCGCCGCATGATTGCCGGCGACTTTGTCCCCGGCGGCACGGCGATCAATCAGATTAAAGATACGCAGGCGGCGCTTGAGCTGGCCCGGGAACTGTCCCTTGAGCTGCCCATGCTCGCGCTGACGGATTCGCTGTTTCAGAGCCTTGTGGCGCACGGCCACGGCGAGCTCGACCACAGCGCGCTGATCCTGGAGCTCAGGCGCCGGAATCCGGCCAAGTCAGCTGTAGAAGGAAATCGGTGATGTTGCAGGCTGAACGCGCAGCAAGCGATACGCCGTCATCGGCCAGGGAGGGCGCGCGTGGGGCGGTCCACAAGCCGGTGCCGCGGCTGATCGTCGTGATCGGGGTGTGCGGTTGCGGCAAGAGCACCCTGGGTACGTCGCTGGCCAAACACTTGAAAAAGCCGTTCCTTGATGCGGACGACTTTCATACGCCCGAGAACAAAGACAAGATGGCCCGGGGAATTCCCTTGACCGACGCGGACCGCTGGCCCTGGCTCGACACCCTGGCGCGCGCCATCGCGGTCAAGGGGAAAGATGCCGGCATGGCCGTGGCGGCATGCTCTGCCCTGCGCCGCGCCTACCGCGAGCGGCTAGTCGCGATGGCCGGCGAGCCCATCCTGTTTGTGATGCTCGAGGGTTCCCGGGAGCTGATCGCCGAGCGCCTGGCCTCGCGCACGGGCCACTTCATGCCCCCGGCCATGCTCGACAGCCAGCTCGCCACGCTCGAGCCGCCGCAGGACGACGAGCAGGCCCTCAAGCTCGATATTTCCCAGCCGATGGCCGCCATGGTCAAGGAAGTCCATGACCATCTGTTTTCCCGGCGCTGAGGCAACACAATTGCTGCAGTGCCACATGAATAAAACTAAAGAATAAGTGAGCTTATGTCGTTTGCGTTCAGGTTAAGGCGTCTGCAGAATCGCCCCACCCGCAAGCATTCAGCGGTTCACTACAGGAGACAAACATGTTGCTCAAAGACAAAGTAGCCGTCATCACCGGGGGCGCTGGCCTCAACGGCCTGGGATTCGCCACCGCCCGAATGATGGCCTCGCAAGGCGCCCATGTCGTGATCCTCGACCTGGCGCAGGCCAACCCGCAGGCTGCTGCGGCCCAGCTCGGCGACCAGCATCTGGGCTTGGTGGCCGACGTCACGGACAAGGCTTCGTGTGAAGCGGCCGTGGCCAAGATTCAGGAAAAGTATGGGCGCATCGATGTGCTGGTCAACAACGCCGGCATCACGCAGCCGGTGAAATTCCTGGGCATCACCGGCGCTGACTACGACCGCATCCTCGACGTCAGCCTGCGCGGCACCCTGTACGCCTCGCAAGCTGTGCTGCCGGTCATGCTGGCGCAAAAAAGCGGCTCCATCGTCTGCATCTCGTCGGTGTCGGCGCAGCGCGGCGGCGGCATTCTCGGTGGCCCGCATTACTCGGCCGCCAAGGCTGGTGTGCTCGGCCTGGCCCGTGCGATGGCGCGTGAGTTCGGCGGCAACAACATCCGCGTCAATTGCGTCACCCCCGGCCTCATCGCCACCGACATCAACAAGGGCAAGATTCCCGACGACAAGCGTCAGGCCATTCTGGATGGTATTCCTCTGGGCCACATCGGCGAGCCGGACGACGTCGCCGGTTGCGTCGTGTTTCTTGCCAGCGACCTTTCCAAGTACTGCACAGGCATCACGCTCGACGTGAACGGCGGCATGCTGATCCACTGATTCCCCCCAATCGCCACGGTTCGCCGTGGTTCTTTTCACCCTAGGAGACAACATGACAAAAACCAATATATTCCGCCGCAGTCTGCTGATTGCTTCCTTGCTTGCCGCGACCTCCGTCGTGCATGCCCAATCCATCAAGATGACGCTGGGCCATGGCACGGCGATCGACAACCCGCGTCACGTTGCTTCGCTGAAGTTTGCCGAAGTGGTCAAGGCCAAGAGCAGCGGCCGCATCGAGGTGACCGTGGCGCCTGCCTCCCAGTTGGGCGATGACGCGGCGATGGTCACGGCGTTGCGCACCGGGGCGCTCGACATGTCGGCCAACTCGCAAGGCGCTGTCGCCAACGCAGTTCCCGAGTACGCTGCTTTTGGCATGCCCTTTTTGTTCGCCAGTCAGGCGCAGGCCTGGAAGGTGATGGACGGCCCTGCGGGCAAGGAACTGGCCGACAAGTCTGCGGAAAAAGGATTGGTGGTGTTGGGCTACTGGGACAACGGCATTCGCCACATGAGCAACAGCAAGCGCCCCTTGCTCAAGCCTGAAGACCTCAAGGGCCTGAAGATGCGCACACCACCGGACAGCGTCACGGTGGACATCATGCAAAGCGTCGGTGCCGAGGCGCAGCAGATCAAGTTTTCGGAACTCTACGTGGCGTTGCAGCAGGGCGTGGTCGATGGGCAGGAAAACCCATTGGTGAACGTGTACGCCGGCAAGCTGTACGAAGTCCAGAAATACATCTCACTGACCGGGCACAAGTATGAGATGACACCGTTCCTGATCGGCAAGCGTTCGTGGGACAAGCTCTCCGACGCTGACAAGAAAATCGTCCAGGAAGCTGCCACTGAAGCCACTGCACTGCAGCGCAAGCTGGCGCAGGAAAGCGACGACAAGATGCTGACGGAATTGCGGGCAAAGGGCGTCCAGATCGACAAGGTCGATCAGCGTCCGTTCGAAAAAGCGACCGCACCCGTGCTCGCCAAATGGGAAGTCAGCCCCATTGGTCCCTTCGTGAAGAAGGTCGTTGCCGCCTCACGCGCAAACTGATCGTCGCCGGCTTTCTTTCCACATTCACGAGCCGCCCAGCCTGCGGGCTGCGGCGCTTCGTCGAGGAGATCCATCTATGACCGACCTCGTTGTCGAGCGCAGCGCCATCGAGCGCGCGATTGTTGTCGTCTGCAGTTCTATTCTGTGGGTGACGATGGCGGTAGTTTTCGCCATTCTGTCCGCGAACACCATTTTGCGGTACCTGAGCGGCACCAGCCTCCAGTGGGCCAACGAACTGCCCGAGTTGCTGTTCCCGTGGCTCGTCATGTCAGGTGTCGTGCTTGCGGCCGAGAAGGGTTCGCACATCGCGACCGTTTTTCTGGTCGACTCGGTCAGCCCGAGTGCCAAGCGCGTGATCTCCATCGCCGGCTTTCTTATCGTCGCCGCGCTGTATGCGGTGCTGGTGCACGCGACCTGGGGCATGCTGGAAATCGTCCATGACGAACGATCGCCCATTTTGCAAGTGCCCGGGTCAGTGACCTATGCCTGCGTCATGGTCGGAATGGTTTTTCTTGCCGTGCTGGCCTTGCTTGGCGCGTGGCGTGCCCTGCGTGGCGAGCGCGTGGAAACTGAAGTTGGCGCGAGCACCGCGCAAGGATAAAGATCATGAGTGCCATCATTCTTATCGTGTTTTTGAGTGCGGCCGCGCTGGCGATTCCGATTGCCCATGCGGTCCTGTTGGCCGCGCTCGCTGCGGCTTCCACCAGCGACCGCGTACCGCTCGATTTGCTGGTTCAGCAGATGGTCGCGCAGGTGCAGAGCTTCCCACTGATCGCCATTCCATTTTTCATGCTCACCGGTTCGCTCATGATGGGCGGACGGCTGGGGCAGGCCCTGGTGGGCATGCTCTCTGCCTTGGTCGGCCGGTTGCACGGCGGTCCCGCGCAGGTCAGTGTCCTGTCGTCCACGCTGTTCGGTGGCGTGTCGGGCTCGGCGGTGGCCGATGCCTCGGCGATCGGCGCGCTGCTCATGCCCTGGCACAGGCGCATCGGCTATCCGATGGCGTTTTCTGCCGCGTCGCTGGCGTCTGCCGCGACCATCGACATCATCATCCCGCCGTCGATTCCGCTGATTCTGTATGCGCTGTCGTCCAACACGTCGATTGCCGCGCTCTTTTACGCGGGCATCCTGCCGGGCCTGCTGCTGTGCGGCGGCTTCATGACCGCCTGCTGGTGGGTCGGCAGGCGCGACAACCTGCCCAGGGAAACTGGGCCTATTGATCGCAGGGCGATCTTGCGGGACCTCTGGCTGGCTTCCCCTGCGATCGTCATGCCGGTCTTCATCGTCGTGTTCCTGCGCTTTGGTATTGCAACGCCCACGGAAGTGGCCGTGCTCACCACGCTGTATGCCGGCCTGGTCTCGGCCATCATGTACCGCGACCTGACGCTCAAGCGCTTGAGCCATGCCATTCTCGAGGCGGGTCAGGCCACCGGCGTGGTGATGCTAGTGATCATGGCGTCTGCAGCCATCGGCTGGCTGCTCACCTTCGACCAGTTGCCTCAGCTCATCGTGGCCTGGGTCGCCGCTAATGTGACCACCGCCTGGCTGGTTATTTTGTTGATGAACCTCATGATGCTGTTTCTGGGCATGTTCATCGATCTGCCCGCGGCGGTGTTGCTGCTCACGCCCATCTTCCTGCCCCTGGCCCATAGCGTCGGCATGGACCCGGTGCAGCTCGGCATCATGATGGTGGTGAACCTGGCCATCGGCCTGTATACCCCGCCGGTGGGCACCACTTTGTTCATCACCAGTTCGCTGGCCAAGGTCAAGGTGGGGCAGACGGTTCGTGCCATGGGCCCGTTCTATCTCGTCGCTCTAATGGTTCTGGCGCTTGTGTCCTACGTTCCCGCCACCATCCTCAAATGAGGCCGGCATTTCCGACAGGAGATTTCTGATGTCAACGCAGCAGGACAAATTGTCCGAACTCGCGCGCTGTGCATGGCGCATCCGCCGCTTCGCCCTGCGCATGGGCGAAGTGCAGGGCCAGGGGTATGTCGGCCAGGCGCTGGGCTATGCGGATGTGCTGGGCGTGGCCTATGGCCATGCGCTCAATCTGCGCGCCGATGACCCGGAGTGGGCAGAACGCGACCGCTTCCTGCTTTCGCACGGCCACTATGCGATAGCCCATTACGCGGCCTTGATCGAAGCAGGCATCATCGACGAGTCGGAGCTGGAGACCTATGGCAGCGACGACAGCCGGCTGCCCATGTCCGGCATGGCCACATACACCCCTGGGATGGAAATGTCCGGCGGCTCGCTCGGCCAGGGCCTGACGATAGCGGTCGGCATGGCCCTCGGCCTGCGCCACCAGGGCAACCCGGCCTTCGTCTACAACTCGATGTCCGACGGCGAACTCGACGAAGGCTCGACCTGGGAGGCGGCAATGGGCGCCGCCCACCATGGCCTTGGCAACCTGATCTGCCTGATCGACATCAACAACCAGCAGGCCGATGGGCCGTCGACCAAAGTCATGGGCTTCGAGCCGCTGGCCGACAAGTGGGCCTCCTTCGGCTGGCACGTCCAGCGCGTCGACGGCAACCACCTTCCAGCTGTACTGCGCGCTTTCGACACCGCCCGGCAACTGGCTGACCCCAAGCCCCGCGTAATCCTGTGCGACACGCTGATGGGCAAGGGTGTGCCCTTTTTGGAAGCCCGCGAGAAAAACCACTTCATCCGCGTCGACCCACCCGAGTGGCAAAAGGCACTGGAAGTGCTCGACGCCAACATGCCCTGAGGACCCGAGCCATGAATGCTGTGACTGAAAAGAAACCCCGGCTGACCACCTCGGCCATGATCGCCTCCATCGCGTCCGAGGGGCAGCGCGTCAAAGCGGCGCCGTTCGGCAAAGCGCTGGTGGAATACGCTGCCACGCATCCGGAAGTCGTCGGCATGACGGCCGACCTGGGCAAGTACACCGACCTGCATCTCTTCGGACAGGCCTTTCCTGACCGCTATTTCCAGATGGGCATGGCCGAGCAATTGCTCATGGGTGCCGCCGGGGGCATGGCCAAAGTCGGCCTGGTGCCCTTCGCCACGACCTATGCCGTGTTCGGAACGCGCAGGGCCTATGACTTCATTCACCAGGTCATCGCCGAGGAAAACCTGAACGTGAAGATCTGCTGCGCCTTGCCGGGCCTGACCACTGGCTACGGCCCCAGCCACCAGGCCACGGAAGACCTGGCCATGATGCGCGGCATCCCGGGCCTGACCATCGTCGACCCCTGCGACGCCCTCGACATCGAGCAGGCCGTGCCGCAGATTGCCGCGCACCAGGGCCCTGTCTACATGCGCCTTTTGCGCGGCAGCGTGCCGCTGGTGCTTGACGAGATCGAAGGCTACCGCTTCGAGCTGGGCAAAGCCAAGATGCTGCGCGAAGGCAGCGATGTGCTGATCATCTCCAGCGGCCTTCTGACCATGCGCGCCCTCGAGGTCGCCAAAGACCTCGCAGCATCCAACATCGGCGTGGCCGTCTTGCATTGCCCGACCATCAAGCCGCTGGACCAGGAAGCCATCCTTGAGGCGGTGCGCGGCAAGCATCGCCTCGTGGTGGTTGCCGAGAACCATTCGGTAATCGGCGGTCTCGGCGAGGCCGTGGCCAGCGTGCTGCTGCAGAACTCGGTGCAGCCGACGGCGTTCAGGCTGGCCGGCCTGCCCGACGCCTACCTCGACGCCGGTGCATTGCCGACGCTGCATGACCGCTACGGCATCAGCCGCGAGGTGCTCGGCGAGCGCATCAAGGCCTGGCTGGGCTAGACGCGTCGGGAAGCGCGGCGCACAGCCGTGGCTCAAAACTGCTCGGTGCCTGAGCCGTGCCCACGGACAGCCCCAGGGACGCGACCGGCCAGCCCGAGCGCCAGCACGAGCCCGACAGCTGAAGGAATCGACGGCGACGCAATCACGGGCTCGCTGCTTCGCCGCGTGCCCGGGCCTACTCATCACAAAGCAGTTAGGCCAACCAAAGCAGTTAGGCCAACCGGCTTTCCGGGTCATCGTCATGGTTTCGTGATGCAGTCCAGGTCGCCGCACCAGCATGTTCCATGCGCCGTCTCGGCCTTGTAGCAGCCTTGCTGTGTCAATCGCATCGAGCGCGCGTGCATCATTCTTGGCACTTCCACCCGCCACAAGCTTTGTGAGCTTGTCGCAAGCATCTGGATCCTTGATCGGATCTAGCTGAGCCAGCCCGGCTTCCAGTTGGTCCGGAGTCTGCCGAAGTTGACTGGTGAATGGCTCTAGAAGTCGCTGCCTCGAAGCCCCAGTTGTTCCGGCTTACCCGTGGCGCCTGCCACCGCTGAGGGTTTGTACAGGGCATCTTGCTTTGGGCTGTCGCCAAGCAGTTCCAAGCACTTCTTCACATCTTGAACCGAGCGGGACGCGGAACACCCTCGCGGAGATGCTTGATGTTCCTGTTTTTCCTGATGGTTGTTGCGCAAGAATCTGCTTTTCACGAAACTCGTCTGGCCGTAGATTCTGGTGTTCCCGCTAACCATCGAACAGGAGGTGCCCATTGATTGTCGACATTCATGCCCAAGGTCCGCGGCCCGCCCGCAACCAGCATGTCCTACTTCGACCAGTCAGTAGGAACCGCAAGTGAGCAATGAACAACTTCCGAACCGGGGTATATGCCCCGAACGCGCAGGCGAGCCGGAACGGGCTTCGACATACCTTCTGTCGAGTCTGCTCGGCCTGCTCGCCCTACCAACCCGAACGAACAAACCACAACCTGGAGCACACCATGCAATGCCCAACCTGCGCTGACAGCACACTTGTGATGAGCGACCGTCAAGGCGTCGAGATCGACTACTGCCCGAAATGCCGCGGTGTCTGGCTGGACCGCGGCGAGCTCGACAAACTCATCGAACGCTCGATGAATGTGCCGGCTCCCTCCCAAAGCCCGCCTGTGCGAGCGCAACCCCAGTTTGCCGATTCCGACTACGGCCACGGCCACGGATATGGTTCTCAGGGATATCGCAAGAAATCCTGGCTGAAAGACATCTTCGACTGATCCCGACCGCTCTCACTTTGCCAGGCAGCGCGCGATGTTGCGCCAGATCTGCAACCTGAGATAGCGCAACCGCCCTCCCAAACTGGTCGGCTCCATTCAAATAATTAAAAGGCGGTAATGCAAACCATCGGTTCACCACTCATGTGGTCATTGTTCGCAGCGTTCGTAGTTCTTGCGCTGCTGGTCGACTTCTTTGCCATGAGCAAGCAGGGCGCGCACCGGGTCAGCACCGGCGAGGCGGCCATCTGGTCGCTCGTCTGGGTCGGCGTATCTTTCGTCTTCATGGGCTGGTTGTGGTGGTACCTCGGTGGTGCTGGCACCGATGAGGCAGCGCGCGCTGTAGCCAACGGCAAGTCGCTGGAGTTCTTGACGGGCTATCTGATCGAGAAGGCGCTTGCCGTTGACAACATCTTCGTATTCCTGATGTTGTTCACCTACTTCGCGGTGCCTGCGGAGTTCCAGAAAAAAGTGCTGATGATAGGAATCCTGGGCGCTCTCGTGCTGCGCGCGGGGATGATCCTCGTCGGCGCCTGGCTGATCGCGCAGTTCCACTGGGTCCTCTATCTGTTCGGCGCGTTCCTGCTGTTCACCGGCATCAAGATGTGGTGGGCTGCGGGCCAGGAGCCTGATCTGGACAACAATCCGGCCCTCAAGTGGATTCGCCAGCGCTTCAAGATATCGCCGAACTTTGACGGCGAGAAATTCTTCACCCGGGTTGGGGGCGTCAAAATGGCCACGCCTTTGCTGGTGGTGATCGTGCTCATCGGCATCGTCGACATTGTGTTCGCGGTCGACTCGATCCCGGCAATCTTTGCCATCACGACCGACCCCTTCATTGTGCTCACCTCCAACGTGTTCGCGATTCTTGGTCTGCGAGCGATGTACTTCCTGCTGGCAAACATGCACGAGCGTTTCCACCTGCTCAGCTACGGGCTTGCAATTGTTCTGGTGTTCATCGGCGCAAAGATGCTGCTGATCGACGTCTACAAGATTCCTGTTGTGTTTTCCCTCGGCTTCACCGCGGTCACGCTGGCCGTGACGATGATCCTGTCTCTCAAGATTCCCCCCAGGGGAAAAGCAGGTGGCGCCTATCCGTTCGGTGCGAAGAAACGGGACGAGCACGCATAAGAGCTCAGGCAGGCACCTGGACCACAACCGCACCTCACAGTGTTGGATCAAGGTGCCTGTCAGGTTTTATGAGAACCTTGTAAGCCCGCCTTTACCGGCACCGCGGGCGTCGTCTGCAGTCGCCCCAAATGCAGCTTGCAGTGGCTTTCTTCAGCGGCGACAAGACACCGCCTTATCAAGTGCGACATCGAGTTCCCGCGAGGCCGATATCCATGCCGCGCTCACTAACGCTGGCTTCACAAATTTCGAATCTGGCCGGCGCATGCTCCAAGCGCAAACGCTGACCACGCACACGCACAACGCACAACGCACATCGAAGCATGTGAGACTTTACGGATGAGCATGTAACGGTTAGCACTATCGCAAGAAGAGGTCAACCGTTGTTTGCCGGGGCTCGTTGAACACAGGCAAAGCAAAGCACTTTCTGATAATCGAGCCAAAGGAAAATCCATGAACAAATTACTCGCCACCTTGATCTCCGGTCTGATCGTTACGGGCGCGTTTGCGCAAGCTCCTACGACCACCACTGCGCCAGTTGTAGCCCCCGCTCCTCCTGCCGTCGTGAAGGCTGAAGTCAAAGCCGACAAAGCCAACGTCAAAGCGGGTACCGCCGAAGCCAAGGTCGATGCCAAGGCTGATGCAAAGGTCGTAAAGGCAGAAGCGAAGTCAACGGATACCAAAGCCAAAGCGCAAGCAAAGGCAGATAAAGCAAAAGACAAGGCACAAGCAAAGGCTGCAGTTGCGGAGCCAAAAGACAAGGTCGCGGCTGATGCCAAGGCCGAAAAGGTTGTTGTGAAGGCCGACGCCAAAGCAGACAAAGCCGCCGTTACTGCCGACGCAAAGAGCGACAAAGTCAAGGTCGACGCCAAAGCCGACAAGACCAACGCCGCAACTGCTACCAATGCAGTCAAGGCCGAAGGCAAAGTGGACGTGAAAGCTGCAGCAGCCGTCAAGTAATCGACGCTCGCGCTTTCTTCAAAAAGACAGGCTCAGGCCTGTCTTTTTCATTTCTGCGTCTGGTACGACCGCATAGCTCGTGCTCAAGTCGCCTGGAGCTGCAAGCGGAGGGGAGACAGACGGGAGAGCGAGACAGGAGAGCAAGCGCAGCTGCGCCGGCTTGCCCTCGGCAGCTCAGCGTGTCACGCGCAGAATCGACGCGCCTATGCCCGCACGCGCTGTGGTCGTGCTGCCAGGGTCCAGGTTGATGCGCCGGGGTGTGTCGAAGTTGGCGACATAGCCGGTGGCGCCCACGAAGACCAGCGCCGCGGGGAATTCCAGTGGACCCGAAGCATCGTTGCGGGCCACTTCCGTCACCTCGCCTGAAGGGCTGATGCGCACCAGCGCGTTAAGTTCGTTGGCTGCCACCCAGAGTTGGCCCCGCGCGTCGAAGGCCAGGCCGTCGGCCCCTTCGAGCGCAGCACTCCTGGCCAAAAGCGCAGGGCGTTGTGCCCGGCCTTCGCCGTCGAAGGCAATGCGCCAGACCGCGCCACGCGCCGTGTCTGCCACATGCAGAACGCCTGCCGCGTCGATTGCCAAGCCGTTGGCGACGATGGCCTGTTGCGTAACCCCATCCGGCAACGTGCGGTTGAAACGCTCGAGCGTAGCGACGGTCTGGGCCGCGCCCCCGTTCGGACCGGCCCGGAAGATGTTCCCACTGGCGCCGCCGCTGATGTAGAGGCGTTGCTGGCTGTCGAACTCTATGCCGTTGGCGCCTGGCACGCCCGTGATGAAGGTCTGGGCCACGCCCGGGCTGGCGGGGTTGAGGTCGCTGGCGCGCAGCCGCACGATCTCGCCGAAAGCGCCCGCTGCGATGAACAGGTCGCCCTGCGCGTTGAACGCCATACCTGCGGGATTGGGCGCCGTGTTTTGCCCATTGATTTGCCTGGATCCAACGCGGCCGACGACCACCGGTTTCGGGTCCTTGGGGTCGACGCGCATGACGTTGCCGGTGACGCGGTCGGCCACATAGAGCACGCCGCCGCGATCGGCAGTGATGCTCTCGATGATCACCGTGCGGTCCTTGCTGGCCGGGTCGAGGTCGACCAGAATTGACAGGTTGGATGCTGATGGAAGCAGGTTGGCGCAGCCGGCCAGGGCCAGCACCAAAATGGAAGTTATGGCGGTCTTCAAGATCGGGTCTCCTTGCCATCGGAACGATGGCGTGATGTTGTTGGCATACGCACTCTCGGCCGGGCACCTCGTCCTGGCCTCAACGGCTGGGCGGGATTCTATGGTTGAGCCCTGGCGAGGAAGTAGGCGGCCTTGCTAACTCCGCGAGGGCGCAGGGTTATTCGGGAGCTAGCCCGTCACTTCCATCGCGTTCTCTTTGAACAGCTTCAAGAATGCTTCGGCTGCTGCAGAAAATGGCCGTGCCTTTGTGCGCAGCGCGATGATCTCACGGGCCACCACGGGATCTACCAGGGGGATGGCAGTGACGCGTTCGCCCGATGCGCGGGCCAGACTGTAGCTGGGCAGCATCGAGACCCCCAGGCCGGCAGCAACCAGACCGAGTGCTGTCTGAATGTTGGCCACTTCAAAAGCGGGCTTTAGTTTCAGGGTGTGCTGGCTGAGCGTCTCGTCGGTGAGGCGGCGCAAGCCGGTGCCCGGGGTGAGCAAAATCAGGCTTTGGTCCGTCAGCTCGGTCCATCGGATCTCGCGCCGTTCCGCCAGCGGATGGTCGGGGCTGCACACCAGCACCAGCGTGTCCTTGTAGAGCACTTGTGTGGTCAGATCGGTCAGGGATGTGTCTGCGGTGCAAATGCCGAAGTCCGCCCTCGCATCGCGCACGCAGTCGGCAATCTGGTCCACCGGTACGTCGATCAGCGTCACGTGAACATTCGGAAAGCGATCCTTGAACCGGGCGATCACCGTAGGCGCCAGGCTGGCCGCCAGCAGCGGTGACGTCACCAACGCCAAGCGCTCGCTCTTCTGGCGTTTGCCTTCCCGAAGGGTCTCGATACCGGAATCCAGGGCGATGAACATGTCGCGCACCGCAGGCAGGAACTGTCGGCCAGCCTCGGTCAGCTCGACACGGCGCGTTGTGCGCTCGAACAGCCGCACTTCCAGTTCTTCCTCGAGGGTGCGCACCAGCATCGACAGGGCCGAGTTCGTCAGATGCATCTGTGCAGCCGCACGCGTCATGCTGCCCTCTTGCGCCACGAGCCAGAAGGCCCGGATCTGGCGCAGGCTGACGTTGGAAGGGCTGTTCAGAATCGTCATGCCGGGATTGTGTTTGAAAAGTTGAGAGTGCTTCAAGATTAACTGATGGCCTTGGCGACGGCGGGGCGCTCTAATGCGCTCCTATGTCGAACGAAAAATTCAAGCCCCTGCGCCGTGAGGACCCGGTGCTTCTGCGAGGCGAGGGCTGCTATACGGGCGACATAGAGGCCCCCGAAGCCTTGCATGCGGTATTCGTTCGGTCCCCGCAGGCCCACGGCGCGATCAGGTCGATCGACACGCGGGCCGCCTGCAACGCTTGCGGCGTTGCAGCGGTCTATACAGCCGAGACTTTGACACCAGATGGTGTGCCTGTTCACATGCCTGCGCCAAACCCCTTGCTTGCGGTAATACCCGTTCCGCCCCTGGAGCCGCTGGCGCGGTGTGAAGTCGTGTACGTCGGACAGCCCGTTGCGCTGGTGCTCGCGCGCACGCTGGCTGACGCGCAGCACGCGGCCCTGCTGGTTCAGCTCGACATCGAGCCGCTGCCGAGCGTGCCGGACTTCGCGAGCGCGGAGCCCGTGACGCAAGTGGCTTTTCGCCACGGTGACTCGACGCACAGCCAGGGCGAAGGCTCCACTAGCCTTTTCCATGCCACGGTTCGGCTGGACGTGCCACGTGTGCTGGCCATGTCGATGGAGCCGCGCGGCATGGTGGCGCGCTGGCACGCCGAAGCGCTTGAGTCGGCATCGTGTATGACGGTGCATCTCGGGACGCAGTCGCCGTCCCGCGCGCAGGCCGACATCGCCGAGGCGCTGGGCTGGGAAAAATCACGTGTGCGGCTGATTACAGGCCATGTCGGTGGCGCGTTCGGTGCAAAGTCGTCTGTGGGTCCTGAAGACCTCGCGGTGGCGCTGGCCGCACGGCAAGCGCAGGCGTCGGTACGCTGGATCTCGAGCCGCTCCGATGAGTTCACGGCCGGCATGCATGGCCGTGGGGCGCGCCTAGAAGGGCGTTTGTCGGTCACACCGGAAGGGCGCTTTCATGCACTACGTGCGGACCTCGTCTTCACGCTGGGCGCATGGTTGCCCTTTTCCGCCGTGGTGCCGCTGCGCAACACGGCCCGCATCCTGCCCGGGCCGTACCGGGTCGACAAACTGCACATCGAAGGCCGGGCCGGCCTTGCGCATACCGCGCCGGTCACTATCTACCGCGGGGCGGGCCGGCCCGAGGCCGCGCTCCTGATGGAAACCCTGGTCGAGCAGGCGGCCCGCACCCTTGCAATCGACCCCGTGGAGCTGCGGCGCCGTAACGTTATCGAGGCATCTGCCATGCCTTACGCCACGCCGACCGGCGAGGTGCTCGACAGTGGCGACTACCTTCGTGCGCTGAACCTGGCCTGTGAACGCTTCGGCTATGAGCGGCAGCGTGAGCTGCAAGTGGCCAGACGGGCGCAGGGGGAAGTCGTCGGCATCGGTGTGTCGCTCTACGTCGAGCCCTGCGGCACGGGCTGGGAGTCCGCACGCGTGGACTGGCATGCCGATGGCCGAATCACCGTGGCCACCGGCTCACCCGCGCAAGGGCAGGGCCACGCCACTACCTATGCACGGATCGCGGCCGAAGCCCTTGGGGTCGATGCGGATTCTGTCCACGTGATCTATGGCGATACGGATTCGTGCCCTCCCGGAATCGGCGCGCTGGCCAGCCGCAGTACCGCCATCGCGGGGAGCGCGATCGTACAGGCCTGCAGAAGCCTGCTGGCCCGGCGCGCGGCCGGAGAAGCACTGCCCATGAGTGCGGATGAACGTTTTACTGCGCAGGAAGCCTGGAGCTATGGCTGTGTGTTGGCGCGGATGGCCGTGGACCGCGACACCGTGCGTCCCGTCATCGAGCAGGTCACCTGGGTCGACGATGCGGGGCACATCATGCACCCCGAACTGGCCAAGGGGCAGTTGCTCGGCGGGCTCGTCCAGGGGCTGGGTCAGGCCATGATGGAGCAGCTGGTCTATGACCGCGCCGGCCAGCTTCTCACGGGCTCTCTGATGGACTATGCCGTGCCGCGTGCTGACGATATTCCGGCTGTCGAGATCGAGGGCCTGGTCACGCCGAGCCCGCACAACCTGCTGGGGGCCAAGGGCGTGGGTGAGGCAGGCTGCATCGCGCTGCCCGCCGCCCTGATGAACGCAGCCCGAGATGCACTGTCGCCCCTGGGCGAATGCGAGCTGCAATTTCCGCTGACAAGCGAACAGTTCTGGCGGCACCTTCAGGAAAAAAGCGCTCCAGCCCGACGCTGAGCACGACGAATCAATTCAATTTAAAAATCACGAAAAGGAAACGAGATGGACTACAAGAAATCAGAAGCCAAGGAATATGCCCGCGAACACTTCGTCGGCGTCTGGGCGGCCAACCTCACGCCCTTCGACGCGTCTCTGCGAATCGATGAAGAAGCCTTGCGAGAAAACCTTGATCACTGGATCAACGATCTCAAGCTGGGTGGGCTTTTCATTGCGGGCAAGCAGGCGGAATTCTTTTCGATGTCGATTGCCGAGCGCAAGCACCTTATCGCGATGTCAGTCGAAGCTGCGCAGTCTGCAGGCGACCGGGGCGGCGTCGGCCGCTGCGGCATTGTCAGCTCGTGCTCTGACACTAATCTCGACGTCGTGTTGGACCTCGCGCGCTACTCACGGGACGCCGGCGCCGACTACGTGATCGTTCACAGCCCGGTGCTCCATTTCGGCGCCGACACCGACGAAACCATCTTCGAGTACTACCGCTACCTCTCGGAGCAACTCGACATCGGCATTGCCATGTGGAACCATCCTGATTGCGGCTACACCATGAGCCCCGAGCTGTGCGCACGAATCGCCGATCTGCCCAACATCGTGGCCATCAAATATAGCGCCGACCGGGCCAGCTACAAGCGGCTGTCGGAACTGGCGGGGCACAAGATTCACGTCAGCAATCCGTCCGAGGAAGAATGGCTGGACAACATCATCGAGCTGGGCTGGAAGCTCTACCTCTGCTCCACCCCGCCGTTCATGTTGCAGACGCAGGTCGACCAACGCATGAACGACTACACAAAATTGGCTTTCGCCGGCCAGCACGCCGAGGCCAGGAAAGTACGCGACAGCCTCGAGCCTGTGCGCGCTGCGTATCGCGCCAGCAAACCGGTCGGCAAACCGCAGGCCCACGGGAAGGCGTGGCAGGACTTGCTGGGCCAGCATGGCGGCAAGGTGCGCCGACCCCTGATCAACATGACCGAGGCCGAGCTGGAGACCACGCGAAAGGCCTTCGCCGAATGTGGGTTGCGCCTGTCCTGATGCGAAAGCCAAACGAGGTGCGGCCATGATGGATGTGAAGCTCGAGGTCAACGGCAAGACCTGCTGTGTGCTGCTTGAAGCGAACACCTTTTTGGTGGACGCGTTGCGCGGACCGCTTGGCCTGACTGGCACGCACCAGGGATGCGACACCGCCCAGTGCGGTGCATGCACCGTGCTCATGGATGGCAAGGCCATCAAGTCGTGCAACGTGCTCGCGGCGCAGATGCAGGGGCGGGCGCTACACACGGTCGAGAGCCTGGCCAGCGGGCCAGGTGAGCTTCATCCCATGCAACAGGCGTTTAGCCGCCACCACGCGCTGCAGTGCGGATTTTGCACACCGGGCTTCCTCATGCGGGCGGTGGCGCTTGCGGCCGAGCCGGAAGCAGCCTTCGATCCGATCGACCCCTCCTGGGTGCGCCATGCGCTCGGCGGCAACCTGTGCCGCTGCACTGGGTACGAGGGTATCGTTCAGGCCGTTTGCGAAGGCGTCGTTGCAATGCGAAAAGCGAGCTCGCCATGAGCCAGCTCGAACTTGCAAGGCCTGGGTCCCTGGAAGATGCACTGGCACTCTTCGCTTCACCGACGAGCGCAAACACGGCCACATCCGAAGGTGGGCGACTGTGGCTGGCGGGCGGTCAATCGCTGTTGGCGGCCATGAAACTGGGCATGGTCTCGCCATCGCTGCTGATCGACCTTCAGGACGTTCCCGGCCTGCGAGATATCCGCCTGGAACCTGCCGCGCAACAGGGTCTTGCTCCTTCGCTATGGATCGGCGCCATGGCAACACATGCCAGCGTCGCCAGCAGTGCAGTGGTGCGAGGTTTCGCGCCTGGCCTTGCAGCGCTGGCAGGGGGCATTGCCGACGCGCAAGTCCGGCAGATGGGCACACTCGGCGGCTCGCTCGCGCATAACGACCCGGCCGCTTGCTGGCCTGCCGGCTTGCTGGCATCGGGAGCGACAGTCGTCACTTCCCAACGCGAGGTACCAGCGGACAATTATTTCAAGGGCTTGTACAGCAACGCGCTGGTGCCCGGCGAGATGATCGTCGGTGTGCGCTTCGCGCCGCTCAAGAGCTTTCACTACGTCAAGTTCGAACAGCCAGCATCGCGTTTCGCGCTCGTCGGAGTTGCCGCGGCCATGCCGGCTGGAGAGAACACCCATGTGCGTATTGCCGTTACTGGCCTTGGGCTGGGCGTGGTCCGCTGGCATGAAGCCGAGCAGGCGCTAGGGGAACGCCCTTCCGTACCGGCGTTTGAAGGCCTGACCGAACTTGATCAGTCCAGCCTGCAGGCACTGGGCGACTTGCATGCCTCTGCGGCTTACCGGCAGCATCTGGCCCGGGTGTTGACGGGTCGCTGCGTCGTGGCCATCACCGGCACAGCCCTTACGCGGCCGGCTCCGTTGGCGAGGTCGCACTCGGCTGCCGAGACGGCAGGCGCATCCGCCACGGAGCCGAAACAGCAAGAAACTCCTCGCGAGGGCTTTGGCGGCGTGCAGCAGCTTGCGGCCTCACCCGCTGAGGTGTGGCGCACGTTGCTCGACCCGAAGCATTTACAGACCTGCATTCCGGGCTGCGAATCCCTGACGCAGACGAGCCCGGACTCCTACGAAGCCACTGTCAAGGTCGGGCTGGGCCCACTGTCGGTGCGTTTCAAGACGGAGGTTTTGTTGCGCGAGCAGCAGCCACCCGACTCGCTCACGATGGTCTTTCGGGGTAACGCGGGCGCGCTGGGCAATGGCCAGGGTGCGGCCCAAATACGACTCGAATCCCTCGCTGACGACCGGACGATGCTCCACTGGTGGGTGCAGGTGCAACTGGGCGGGCGCCTGGCGCAGTTCGGCAACCGCTTGGTCGAAGCCACGGCCAGAAAGCTTTCCGGCGAATTTTTCGAGCGAATTGGCATTGCGCTGCGAACCGGAGACGCGGCCGGCATGCCGGCCAACGCGCCCTCCTGGTGGCGGCGGCTTCTTCAAGTCCTTTTTCCTTCCAATAGAAAGTGAGCCTGCAATGTCGTCTTCGTCAAACCCCGTCAGCTTCGACCATTACGGCCGCCCACTGAGTTTTTCGCGGTGGCTGGATGCCAACAGTGCAAGCCTGAAGCCACCTGTGGGCAACCAGCAAATCTGGAAGAACTCCGACCTGATCTGTACGGTGGTGGGTGGCCCCAACGAGCGCACGGATTTTCACGATGACCCGTACGAGGAATATTTCCACCAGTTCAAGGGCAACGCGTCGGTGTTGATCGCGGACCGGGGCAAGTTCGAGCGGGTCCATCTGCACGAGGGCGACATATTCCTGATGCCTGCCCATGTCAGGCATTCGCCGCAGCGCCCGGAGACTGGCAGCTTGTGCACCGTGATCGAGCGCAGCCGCCCAGCCGGAATTATTGACGCCTTCGAGTGGTATTGCGCCTCGTGCGGCGGGCTGGTGCATCGATCGGAGCTCCAGCTCCAGAGCATCGTCGAGGACCTTCCCAAAGCCTATGCGCGTTTTTATGACGCTACCGAGGCCGCCCGAACCTGCCCGCATTGCGGTGAGATCCACCCCGGCCGCGACTGGCGCAGCTGGCTCGCGCGTTGCGCACAACACTTTCCCCAGATCGGTCTGGCATGAGCCAGCTCTCACAGCCGCTGGAAATTGCCGTGGTGGGCTTTGGCGCCATCGGCCAGGCGCTGGCGCAGCAGTTGGAGGGTGATCGACGGATCAGGCTGTCGCAGGTGATCGTGCCGCCAGAGTCGTTGGGTGCGACCCGTGCGCTGTGTGCCTCCCTCGCGCCTCACGCTCGCGTGCTGAGCGCGCTGGATATCGATGCGCGTCCCGGGTTGGTTGTCGAATGTGCCGGTCATGCGGCCGTGGCGCAGCATGTGACGCGGGCGTTGCACGCTGGAATCGCGTGCGTGGTGGGCTCGATTGGCGCCTTGCACGACACCGCCTTGCTCACGCAACTCGAGCAGGCCGCACGGGCTGGCGGGGCGCAGTTCAAACTCGTCGCAGGTGCCATCGGTGGGATCGACGCGCTGGCCGCTGCCAGCCTCGGAGGTCTGGACGAGGTTACCTACATCGGGCGCAAGCCGCCGATGAGCTGGGCCGGAACACCAGCCGAGCAGGTTTGCGACCTCGCTGGGCTGACGCAGCCGCTCGTGATCTTTCGGGGTAGCGCGAGGCAGGCGGCGCAAGACTTTCCGAAAAATGCCAACGTCGCCGCCACGGTGTCGCTCGCGGGGTTGGGGCTGGACCGCACGCAGGTGGAATTGGTGGCCGATCCGGGTGTCACGCGCAACTTACACCGGATCGTGGCGCACGGCGCCTTCGGCCGCATGGAGCTGCAGCTCGAAAACCTGCCACTGGAGGCTAATCCCAAGACCTCGGCACTCACCGTCTACAGCCTCGCGCGTGCGGTGCGCAATGCGGTTGATTCGGGTGTGTTTTGAGGTAGGGGCAGAACTGGCAGATCACTAGCCCGCAGTAGCCGCTCCATCGTTCTCGGGCCCTGAAATGGGCCTTGAAAACGGGCCTTGGAACGGACCTTAAAGCGGGCCTTAAAGAGGGCCTGGCTCGCGCGCCTCGGCCATGACCAGCAGCACGCGAGCAGGTTGGCCGCTCCTGTTGAAGATCAGCCGCCCCTCGCCCGGTGCGATGCGGCAGCTGTCCAGCGGGCCCAGCGTCGCAATCGTGCTGTCGCCTTCGGGCGATACGCCTGTGATTTCGATCACGCCCTCGACCACGACGTAGAACTTCTCCTGCGGGGAGGCAGCCAGCGTGGTGTGCCCGCCGGGCTCTACCAGCGACAGGCCGATCCACGCAGTATCGGCGGGGCCCGCATTACGCCCCTGGAGCCGCTTCATGCTGAAGCCGAAGTGACCGGGCGCGTCATACGCGGGGGCCTGGAGATGAGGAACCAGATGCATGATCGCGTGCTTTCTCAGGGTGCCAGAACGATGCGCTCGGATGAGCCGCCCAGCACGCGCGCGTAGGCGTCACGCGCCTGCTCGAGTGGTAGCACCGATGCGGGATCGACGTCGAAAGCGCGCAAGGAACCATCGAAAAATCCGGGCGCCAGCTGGTTCAAGATGGCTGCGCAATTTACCGTCGTCAGCTTGAGGCTGTCGACGCCGAGCATCTGCAGGTTGCGTCGGTAAAACGGAAGGATGTCGAAGGGCACGTTGCGCTCCAGCGTCGAGATCAGAACCTGCGTTCCGCCGACGGCAAGGCATTCCAGGCCTAGCGAAAAATGCGGCGAGCCAACGGTGTTGTAGGCAATGTCCGCGCCTTTCCCGTCCGTGGCCGCCCGCACCTCGTCGGCCAGCTGGGGGCGTGACGCATCCAGGCACGTGACCTGGCTGCTGGCGTGGCCGAGGTAGTGGCCGCCGCGGGTGATCGCCAGCACCCGTGCGCCCAAGCGGCTCGCCAGCTGCACGGCGGCTTGCCCAACCTTGCCATTTGCGCCCAGTACTGCGACGACTTGCCCTGCTCCGGTCAGGCCAGCGCGACGCAAGCCTTCGTAGGCTGTGATGAAGGGAACGCCCACGGTACCGGCCGACGCGGTAGAGACGGACTCCGGCTTGCGTGCCAGCGCGGCCACGGGAAGCTCCAGGTAGCGCGCATGGCTGCCGTCGAGTGTGATGCCCAGGTCGCCGCCGGTGCCCCAGACTTCGGCGCCCAGCCATTCGGAAGGACCCGTCAGCACGCGCCCCGCAAAGTCGCGTCCGGGCGTGCGTGGCCACACGGCTTGCGGCATGAGGCCGAGCACCGCCTTGACGTCGCTGGGGTTGACCGCCGAGGCCAGGACCTCGATCACGGCATGACCGGGCCTGGGTGCGGGCTGTGTCTGCTGCTGGATGTGCAGCTGCAGGTCAGCGGGGTCGGATGATTTCGAAAGTACACGCAGCGTGCGTGCAGGACTGGAAGTTTGCATAGGGTGAGGCAAAAGGTTGAAAACAAACTCGAATCAGGCGAGGCGGTTGTCGGGGCGCAGGCCCCAGAGGTTTCGGGCTTCGGTGCTGGTGGCAAGCTGTCCGCCGAGGTCTTCGACGATACGGCGGGCCTTCATGACCAGTTCGGCATTGCTTTTGGCAAGAACGCCTTTGTCGAGGTAAATCGTGTCTTCCAGCCCAATGCGCACATGGCCTCCCAGCAGATAAGCCTGGGCAACCGCGGCAAAAGCGTGGCGGCCCACGGCAAATGCAGACCAGACGGCGCTCGTATCGATCAGCGAGCGGGCGAGCTGCATGGCGGATGGGGTGAAGGGCAGCGAATAGCGCACGCCCATGACAAAGGTGTAAAGGCCAGGACCTTCAAGTACGCCTTCTTCGATGAGGGCCTGCGCCAGCACCAGGTCGCCGGTATCGAAGCACTCAAGTTCGGGCACCACTTGATGTGCCCGGATGATCTCCGCCATGCGCCGGACGTTGCGTGGCGTGTTCATCACGACCTGATCACCCGAATTCATGGTGTTGAGGTCGAGCGAGCAGATGTCGGGCCTGAGCGCCGCAATATGGGCCACGCGTAGTTCGGGCTTCAGTAGCGTGGTGCCGGGGCCGGCGACTCGTGGATCGTCCTCCCCCGGAACAAACCTCCCGCCGGGACCGGTCGTGAGATTGATGATCAATTCCGGCCGGTGGCGGCGCAGGTCCTCGACCACGCGCCCGTAGAGCTCGAGGTCCATCGATGGTGCGCCGGTGGCGGGATCGCGGACATGGATATGGACCGACGCGGCCCCGGCTTCGGCGGCCTCCAGGCAGGCATCGCTGATCTGGCCAGGTGTGATCGGCAGGTACGGCGTCTGGTCGGGCTTGGTGAGGTTGCCCGTAACGGCGCAAGTCAGGATGGTGGGATGCTTCATGGCTCAGAGGTGGCGTCCACCGTCGGCAACGATCACGCTACCTGTGGCGTAGCGCAGCAGGGTGCAGCAGGCTGTGATGGCGGCGGCCACGTCGTCGGCAACACCGACCCGGCGCAACGGAATGGTGGCGCCCACGCGTTCGTTGAAGGCGGCATCGCGGCCGGCCACGAAAGGGGTATCGACCACGCCCGGCGACACCGCCAGGCACCGCACCGAAGGCGCGAGCGTTTTGGCCAGGCCGCGCGTCAGGGCCTCGATACCTGCTTTGGCAGCGGCATAAGCGAGGTTGCTGCCCAGGCCGGTGAAAGCAGCGATGGAAGAGACATTGACAATGAGCCCGTCGCCGCTGTCGGCCAGCTGCGGCGTGAAGGCACGGATCGCGGCGAAGGTTCCACGCCAGTTGACCGCAAACATCTCGTCGATCAGGGCATCGTCAAGACCTTCCAGGTCGGCGGCTGCAACGGGCCGGGTGAAACCGGCGCAATTGACCAGAATAGTGGCGCCGCCGGTGGCATGTTGTACGGCTTGTGCGGCAGCACGCAACTCGGCGCTGCTGCTCACGTCCACCTGCAGGGCCAGGTGACCTTCGCCTGAGAGGCTGGCGAGCAAGCCGCTGGCGGCCTCGGGTTCACGGCGTTGCATGAGCACGATGCGCGCGCCAAGGCCGGCCAGGCGATGCGCCGTGGCTGCGCCGATGGCGCCGGTGCCGCCGGTGACGACGGCGGTTTGGCCCTCGAGCCGCAGGCGCGGCGCAAATGTTCTATCGGATGTCATGGCGTCGACTCACGGCAAGGGGCAATGGGGAAGAACGGTTTCGCCGGGCGCAAGGCGCAGCTCGATGTCAAGACGCCAGCCACCCTGGCCGTTTGGCTCGAACTCGCGCAGCAGGGAGCCCACCGTACCGAAGACGACGTCATCCTGGGTGTGCGGATCTTCCGCATCGAAAAACTGCGTCGCCAGTACGCGGTGTCCCGGCGCCACCACCAATATGTGCAGGTGTGCCGGCCGCATGATGCCGCGGCCCTGCGCGGCCAAAAGCTCGCCGCAGGGCCCGTCTACCGGAACGGGGTAGCCCGAGGGTCGGACGCTGCGAAAGTCGAAACGGCCTTGTGCATCGGTCAGGAAGACGCCGCGCAGGTTCATGTCTTCCTGCGCGGGGTCCTGGTTCTCGTACAGGCCCTTGGGTGAGGCCTGCCAGGTCTCGACACGAGCGCCCGAAAGCGCCTTTCCGTCGAGTGAAAAGACTCGCCCGAACACATGCAACGGGTCGCCCGGTGTGTCGGTCGTGGCAATGGATTCACCCGAGTTCATGAGCGGCTGATTGGCCCTCCAGAAGGGTCCTACCAGGGCCGGCTCCGTTCCGCCTTGCGCCAGCGCATCCCGCGCGCCGCGCAGCTGAACCAGCGTGGCCAGGCCAAGAATGTCAGCGAGCAGGATGCCTTCGTGCTTTTCAGGTCCGCTGGCCTGGCCCAGTCGCACCAGAAAATCCAGGCCGACGTCGAGCTCCGCCGGGGTCAGGTCAACTTCCAGCGCGAACGCATGAAGGTGCGTGATCAGGGATTCGAGGAGTTCCTGAAGGCGCGGGTTGGTGGTGTTCGCGTTGGCGCGAAGCACCGCGGCCAGCAGCGCGGCGGGGTCTGTCGCCGAGAGACCCTGGAAGCGTTCCGTCGATGCTTGCATGACTTGGCTCATTTGCTGGCCAGGCTTGTCAGTGCCGAAGCATTCCCGCGGTAAATGGCCTGCAGCTCAACGCTGGTCAACCCGGACTTCTCCAGGCCTTCGGCAATGCGTGCGGGATCCCCCCAGGGGAAGTCGGAACCAAAAACGATCTGCGAATTCGGCACGACCATCTTGAGGATGCCCATGTGAATCGCGTCGGCTGCTGCAGCGGTGTCGTAGTAGAACCGACGGAAATGGTGCAGGCGGGAGTTGGGCGCGGCCGGACGCGCCAGCGATTCGGCAGTTTCGCCCACGATGAAGCGCTGGGCCCAGATACTGCCGCCACCGTGCGACCAGATGTAGCGCACGTCGGGCGTGGCGTTGGCTGTACCGCTCTGGATCAGGCTGACCATGGCGCGTGCCAGATCGGACCCCAGTTCGACAAAAGTCGGCAGGATGCCGGGCTGGAAATTCCAGGAGCAGCAGTTGGGCGCGGTGGCATGCGTGTAGACGACGGCCTTGCGTCGGTTCAGTTCGGCCCACACGGGCGCAAAGGATTTGTCCCCCAGCCACTTGTCGTCGTAGCTGGAGAGCAGGCCGACGCCGTCGACCTTCAGAACGTCGAAGGCGTATTCGATCTCGCGCAGCGCGCCTTCCACGTCCGGCAGCGGAAGCACCGCGAACTGGCCATAACGTCCGGGATGGTCCCGACGCATGCGCGCGGCGAACTCGTTGAGCTCACGGGCCGCGCGCCGACTTTCCTGCACGTCGCCAAACCACACGCCAGGCTGTGTGACGGACAGGAACGCTTTCTCGACGTTGCCGCGATCCATGGCCTCCAGGTCTTTCTCGACCGTCCACGTGGTGAACTGCTCGAAGCCCAGGACCGGTTGCTTCAGATGTTGTCGCTCGACCAGCTTGATCCAGGCCGGCGAAAAAAAGTGGTGGTGAAAGTCGATGCGGGTCCGGTTGGCCGCGATCGACTGCGCCATTGGCTCGCCGCCGGGCGTGAGTGCCGTGGCGCCCAGGAGGCCAAGGGAGCCGAAGAGTCCGAGAAAGTCGCGACGTGAGGCGCAGGAGGGGATGTTCATGGTGAATCTCCAAAAATATGGGGGTGGCTTAAAATCGAATCAATGACTACACGGCATGAGTTTTATCTATGAATGTCACGCTTCGCCAACTGCGTGCCTTTGTCGAAGTGGCGCGCAGTGGAGGTTTCACGACAGCGGCCCGCAAGCTGCACCTGACCCAATCTGCCACCAGCCTTCTCTTGCGCGAACTGGAAGGGCAATTGGGCGTAACGCTGCTGGACCGCACAACCCGCCAGGTCATCCTGACCGATGCCGGCCGGGAGTTTCTCGAAAGCGCTGAACGCATCCTGGCTGACGTTGCGCATGCGGTGGAGAACGCGCAGGATCTGGTGCAAAAAAGACGGGGACGCGTCACCGTTGCCACATCGCCGTTCCTTGCGGCCACGTTTCTTCCCAACGTGATCGCGCGCTTTCAGGAGGCGTATCCAGCCATCACGTTGCGAGTGGTCGATGAATCCACCGAACATGTGATGCGCACCGTGCTCAGCGGCGACGCGGACATCGGGTTCGGCGTGTTTCCCCAACTCAAGGGCGAGCTGGAACGTGCCGTCATGTTGCGCCACAAGCTTGGCGTCATGGTGCCTGCGCAGTGGGCTATGCCCAAGCGCTCGCGCAGCCTGTCGTGGGCGGACCTCAAGGACAAGCCCATGATCGGCCTCGTACAAGCGAGCGGATTTCCGGCGCTGACCGACCCCTTGCTTCTGCGCGAGGCTGGCAAGCTGAATCTTCGCTTCGAGGTGGGGCATCTCGGGACGGCCGTGGGCATGGTCGAAGCTGGCCTGGGAGCGACGGTGGTGCCCGCGTACGTGGGCGCCTTGATGCGCTCGACTCGCGCCCGCTTCATCGAGCTCAAGGATCCCGTCGTCGAGCGCGACGTCGAGCTCGTCTGGCGTGCGGGGCGGTCCCTGTCGCCGGGCACAGCCGCCTTCCAGGCCTGCCTGGTCGACTGCTGCCGCGAACTTCAAGCCTGATTGGCGCATGCCCTGACCCGTCTCAGCGTGGAATGCAGGGGTTGGTCGTTTTGGAGCACTTGTCTCCAATCACGGCAATCGCCTGGATCTCGACCAGCATTCCCGGCACAGCAAGGTTAGCCACAGTGATTTGTGCACTCGCGGGAAAGTTGCGGTCAGGGAACATTTCGGTGCGTACCTTGGCGAAGGCCTGGCCATTGCGCGCGTCCGTCAAGTAGGCGGTCATGCTGACAATGTCCTTCAGGCTGCCGCCGGCGCGTTTCAAGGTTTGTTCGATGTGGGCAAACACGGTGCGGGTCTGCGCTTCGAAGTCGCCTTTGATGTCCTTGCCGCTCAGGTCGGTGGTGGTGGTTTCTCCTGCCAGCCAGATGATTTTTCCGCCATCGGTCACGACCGCCGGGGAATACGAGCGGCCCTTGATCCGTTCGCTTTGCTCCATGTGCTCGGCCGCGTAGGCGGCGGGGGCCATGAAGCAGACGAGCGCGAGGCCGGTGAACAGGCGGGACAAGACAGTTGATTTCATGAAAGGCTCCTGGGTGGGTGGTGGAACGTGGTTGCGGGAACGGGAAAAGTGAAAGTCATGGGCGATAACGAAGCGCGGTATGTGCTGTCAAGCCAGTCCGGTACGGCTGGCCAGCGCTTGCAGGGACAGGCACGCCTCGCGGACCAGGGCGTCGGCATCCCAGCGGGTCGGCTTGCCGCCCTGTAGCAGGATCTGTCCGTCGACCATCACCGTGTCGACGTTGGACGGCTGGCCCGAGTACACGAGGGCGTGGACGGGATCGAAGACCGGTGCGATATTCAGATCGTTCATGCGGATGATTTGCAGGTCTGCCCGCTTGCCTGGCGTGATCGTGCCGATGAGGTGGGCCAGACCCAGGTCGCGGGCGCCGTCGATGGTGGCCAACTGCAACAGCCTGCGCGCCGTCAAGGGCACGCGTGCGCCGAAGCGCTGCTTGTGTGACCAGAGGAGCGCGCGCATGCAGGCAAAAAAGTCCGCATTGGCCGAGGCACCGGAACTGTCGACCGAGAGGCTCTGATGCACCCCGGCCTCCTGCAATTCCTGAAACTGGATCTCGCCCCGCGTTGCCTGCGCGTACAGCATCTCGATGGTGGGCGAGCAGCTCATGGTCGTGCCGGTACGCGCCATGTGCGCCCGCTCGTCCGGAGAAATGCCTTGCGGATGCACCAGTTGCAGATCCGAGCCCAGCAGGCCATGCGCCTGCAGCAACGTGACGATCCCCGGACGGGCATGCATGGTCATCGGCAGGCCCAGCGCGCGCACGCCGGAGAACTCCTGGGCAACCACTTCGATAGGAACGGCCCCCCGTGGATTCGCCACCGGCGTGCGCAAGGCTGCGCCCAGTTGCAGGCGTCCGTCGCCGGGCAAGCCCTGGCGCTGCACGCGCGCCAGGTCCTTCAAGTCCATCAGTTGGTCCAGCGGCAGCTCCTGCCCCCAGCCGTAGGCGAAGCGGCCTCTGAGTCCGGACTCGTCCATGGCCTTGAGTTCGGCATCGGCGTGTGCGGGAGAGCGGACGTTATGGGCCCAGTTCTGCACCGTCGTGATGCCCGACCGCAGGCCTTCCGCGAGCCCGAGGCGAACTGCGTCGTAGCTGTCCTGCGGCGAGAAGGCCGGACCCACCTTCAACGTGATGGGAAAGTAGCCACGCTGCGCATCGTCACCGCGAACAAGAGCCCGCAAAGTGCTGTTCCAGAGGTGCCAGTGCGTATCGACAAAGCCGGGCAGAACGACCTTGTCCCGCGCATCGATGATCCTGGCGCCGGCAACAGCAGTCAGGTCTGCGCCAACGGCGACGATGCTGTCACCGCGCACGTGGACATCACCGCGGCGCAGGTCGCCCAGATCTGTATCCATGGTCAGCACATAGGCACCCTGGATCAGGATGTCCTGGGCGTTTCCGGACGGGTCTGGCGAGGAATCGGGCACAAGTTTTCTCCTGCGCCCGCGGGCGCATCTATTTAAAGTAAATTGCTGGGTGGTGTTTCAGGCCGCGCCGCGCACGGGCTCTGAAGGTGCCGGCGAGCGGCTAGTGGCTGGGCTGCATGACGGTCATTCCGTATCGGCCTTGGCGCCGGAGATGCGAATCAGCCGCGCCTTCTGCTGCATTTCGGTCTCGATCAGGCGCGCGAACGCGTCAGGTGCGGAGAACACAGGTTCGAACCCCCGCGACAACACGAAGCGCTCAAGGAAGGTCGGCTCGTTGGCGATCTCCATCACGTCCTTGTTGATCTTGGCAATGATGTGCGAGGGGGTGCCGCCCGTGGCGAAGAGTCCGAACCACGACTCACCTGGATCGACGTCAGCCAGGCCCGCTTCGCGCAGTGTCGGCACTTCGGGCAACTCCGCGAGGCGGCTCGATCTGCCGACTGCCAAGGCCTTGAGCTTGCCGGCGCGCAGCAAGGCCAGCGACGATGAAACGCCGGCCAGTGTCAGCTGCACTTCGCCGCTTTGCACCGCTGTTACCGCAGGCACGATGCCCTTGTAGGGCACTTGCGTGACGCGTGCCCCTGTCTTTGCCTTCAGCGATTCGAAGAACAGGTGCGGCAAGCTGCCCGATCCGTAGGAGGCGTAGTTCAACTCCTGCGGATGGGCCTTGGCGAACTCGACCAGTTCGCCCAGGTTGCGAGCCGCAACAGAGGGATGAGCCACCACCATCTGGGGGAGGCTGACCAGTTTCGAGATGGGCGCCAGGCCGCGCACCGGGTCGTACGGCAGTTTCTCGAAAAGGAAGGGATTGCTGGTGATCGTCGCCTCGCTGGTCAGAAGAAGCGTCAGGCCATCGGGCGCGGCCTTGGCGGCCGCAGTGGCCGCAATGAGGGTCGACGCGCCGGTCTTGTTCTCTACCACGACCGGTTGGCCCCATTTTTTTTGCAGGCGCTCGCCCAGCATACGGGCCAGCAAGTCCACCCCGCCGCCCGGTGCATACGGCACAACGATCTTTACCGCGCGGTTCGGGTAGGCATTGGCCTGTGCGTACACGCGCTGACCCGTCAGGCCTAACCCGAGGGCCGCCAACAAGAGCCGCCGCGATACATCTGACGCGCTCTTGCTCATTTCTTGAGGCTTTCAAAAAGCGGGTACGACGGGTCGTTGCGGCCTGTGTGACCGATAACCTCGTAGCGGGAATTCACCAGGTCGGCGGGCACGTCGAGCACACGGCGATAGTCGCTCACGGTGTGGCGGCTGTCGAGCGCCCACTTGCCGTTCTTGCGTGACCAGGTGTCCAGGTAGCGCGAGTGCATCCAGCGTTCTTCGAACAGCTTGGGATTGCCTTCCTTGGGCACCAGCAGCGTGGCCGTGCCCGTGGTTTCGCTCACTGCACGGTCGCCATTGACCTCGATGAGGATGTTCGACATCCGGTGGTTGTTTCCCTTCATCTCGTCATGCGCCTTGATCAGCCAGTCGACATAAGCCTCCCAGCTCGGGAATTCGCGACTGCCAAAGCGCATCCTGGCGCCCGGGTGCGCGATCGAGAGCAGAAGATCCCTGTCGCCGCGGTCCAGGCCTCGGGGGTATCGGACAATCTGTTCGTAGATCGCCTGTTTGGCAAGCAGCTGCTCGACTGCGGCCGAATTGGCCTGCTGGGCGTGGACCGGCCCCACGAACGGTGTAGCCATCGCCAGGGCCAGCGTGGCCGCCAGCATATGGCGTGATAAGTGCGAAGGGACTTTCATCTGAGGCTTCTCTTTGAGTGAGGGCGAATCCGTCAGGCGCCGCAGTACGGTGCCGTCTTGATGGGTATTTCATCGGTTCGCCAATCATTGGTCAAACGATTTAATTTAATCGATTGACAAGTTTATTTAATCAATAGGGGCGTCCCATGTGCTGCGGGCAGTGCGGGCCGTGCGGTTGTCGAAGGTGTGGCGCGGCCAACGTCGGTGGTGTTGGAAGGGCTGCACATCGTGCAGGCCAAGTGGTGTTGGGGGGACGCGCCGCTCCCACAGCTGCTGAGGTTCAGCAGTCGGGTTCTCGTGCGTCGAGGATTCCGATTTCGACGCTTTGCTTTGTGCGCGCCTCGGCGGCCTTCACATCATCCGGCGTATCGATGTCGAAAACATAGTGATCGTTGGCGCTTTCGTGCCAGCTGATGCTGGCCGGATGCCGATCCATGTATTCGCGGCAGGCCGTGGGCGCCGGCATTTGAAGAATTGCGAGCCGGGCATCCTGGGACAGCACGACCGGGTTGCCCCGCTGACCATTCACTTGGGGAACGCAGAACTCTCCGTACGAGCGGCTCCTGAACGCTTGGAGGAGTTCCGTCAAGTCCGCGCTGCCCAGCAAGGGCTGATCACACAGCAGGACCATGATGGCCTCGCTGGCCGCGTCTGTCGCTTCTAGTCCCAGGCGGACGGACGACGATTGCCCCGACGCGAATGCAGGGTTGAAAACGGCCCGCGCGCCCAGCGGTTCAATCACAGCGCAAATGCGGTCATGGTGCGCCCCCGTCACCACGCAAATGTCGGTGATTTGCAACTCATGCATGGCCTTGATGAGCCGCACTATGAGCGGCGTGCCGTCAAGCCTGAGCAAGGCCTTGGACACGCCCCCGAGACGCCTGCCTTCACCGGCAGCCAGCACAATCGCCGAAGTGGTGGAGGAATGGAATATGGGCATCATGAGCGCCTGAGTGTAGGGCGCTCGATTACAGCTGAAAGTCGTGTTCTCGGCGGCGAATGCACCAACGAATTTGTGCCTTTGCGCTGGGCTTTCGCGTCGCAATGCGCCCACAGGCAACCCCGCGAAAGATTGACCGCAAGTACCATTCGCGCATTCGCGGCCGAGAACTCCCGGCCATTTCCTGATCGCTCAGCGAGCAGGTTCAAGGACCAAATGGATTTGAAAATGAAGGAAGAACGGCAGCTACCGATTCTTGAGCGCACTAGGCATTTGCAGAGCCTGCACGGTCCCTTGCATGGCCCGCTTCGCTGCCAGCCAGACAAGCGATTTTTCGCGGCTGAAGGAGCGTGACCATGGAGAACATGGACCTTGGGGTGCTGCGCAAATTGCACGGCTGGCGAGCCGGTGGCCAGCACGCGATTTTGGTGACCGTGGTGCGCACCTGGGGCTCGTCGCCTCGGCCAGTGGGCTCCATCATGGCCATGTGTGACGACGGCTCGCTTGCAGGCTCGGTGTCGGGCGGATGCGTCGAGGACGACCTTATTGCTCGCTACGCACATGCGGCTTCGGACAATCGGTCCCTGAGGAGCGTGGAGCCGGATGCGCCTGTGTTCCTGAAGTACGGTATCACCGCGGATGAGGCCCACCGGTTCGGCCTGCCGTGTGGGGGCACCCTGGAATTGCTACTGGAGTCCGACCCGGATGCCGATACGCTCGAAAAGCTTATCGACATGCTCGAATCCGGACGACTGGTACGACGGCGTTCGAGCCTCAAGGACGGCGCGGTGAGCCTGCAGCTGGCGAGCGCTCCGACCCTGCTGGAACTGGACGATGACCAGGTAACCAACACCTTCGGACCTGAGTACCGGATGCTGCTGATTGGCGGAGGCCAGCTCACGGAGTACCTTGCCACCATGGCCTTGTTCAGCGGCTTTGCCGTCACCGTGTGCGACCCTCGGGTCGAGTACCGGGCCAGCTTCCAGGTGCCGGGTGCTCAACTCGTCAGCGACATGCCGGACGACGTCGTCACAGCCTTCAAGCCCGACAGCCACACTTGCGTGGTGGCGCTCACCCATGACCCCAAGCTCGACGATCTCGCGCTCCTCGAAGCGCTTGAAACCGACGCTTTCTATGTGGGCGCCATTGGCAGTCGCCGCAACCAGGAGGCAAGGCGCGAGCGCATGTCGACGCATTTCGGCAAAAACGCGGCGACTCTGTCGCGGCTGAAAGGCCCGGCCGGCATTTACATAGGCAGCAAGACGCCCCCGGAAATCGCCGTCAGCATCATGGCGGAAATAATTGCCGTGAAAAATGGCGTGGTGCTGCCTCGTGAAGTGGATGTGAGTACTGCCAAAACAAGGCGCAGCGGCCTCGTTTGACCGGCGTGCAGCGCTCACCAGCAGATCAGCGCGCTTGATGTCGTTTACTTGAGGTACGCGAACTCAGGTGTCCCAATCCCCGCCGCCGCCGGCTCCACCATCGTCCCACGAGTCGACATCGTTGACGCCGAAGTTCTCGCCGCCCATGTTGTAGTTGGCATCGGGGATGGGCTGGTTGGCGCTCGCAGCGTTGTCGCTTTGGCGCGTTTGATCGCGCTCATGGTCGCCCGTCAGGGTTTTGCCGATGGCGTTGGCGGCCATCATTCCGGCGCCAACGGCCAGTCCGGTTGCCACGCCGCCTGCGATGCGGCTGCCCATGCCAGGTGCCGGTGCGGCAGCGCCGTAGGGCTGTTGGGGTGCGGACCCGTAGGGCTGCTGCGGTGCAGCCGAATTGCCGCCGAAAGTTTGTGGGCCATTCAGGCCGCTGCCGATCATCGAGCCCGGCGCCGCAGTCGTTACAGCACTCGGAGGCGGCGTGAACGTCTGCGGTGGCTTGCGCCGAAAGGCAAGGTAGCCGACGAGTATGACGCCCACGCCCAGCAGCAGAGGCAGGCCCCACGAGAACGATGACGACGGCGCGGCGCTGGCAGCCGGCGTGAACGAAGTGCCTTGCGGGGACGGTGCCTTGGCGCGAGGAGCCGTGCCACCCGATGCGCCGCCCTGCACGATTTGTGCGCGCAGTGACTGCACTGCTTCAGGCTTGGCGAAGGGCAGGCCGGGCGCCAGCTTTTCGGCTGAGGCCAGCGACTCGCGGGCCAAAGCGGCCTTGCCCTGCCTGGCGAAAATCTCGGCCCGCACGAAGTGGGCCTTGGCACTGTTGGGATGCGCCACCAGTACCTGCTGCATCATGGTCTGGGCCTGGTCGAGCTTGCCGGCCTGAACGGCGGCGTAGACCTGGCTCAGCGACGGGTCGGATTGGGCGAGCGCCGGTGCGGCCATGCCGAAATGCAGCATTGCCACGGCGAAAAGCAGCACAAGGCGCTTGTGGGATGAAGTGAACAAGTTGACTCCTTGGGTTCAGGATTCGAGGCCAAGAGGTGTGGGCCGGGCGGGCTGCTTTCAAGTCACGCCCGAGCTGGGCGGCAAGTAAAGACTGAACGGCAAATGTTGTTGAGGGTGGGCCCCTGGCAGCGCCGTCGCCAGTGGGCTGCGCCCCTTAAGCCCTAAGTAGACTTGTCTATACAACCAGAACGAAGTAGCATCCCAGCAGCGCTTCGCCTGTCGAGGTAAAGGTACGGCCCCGGGCGGTATCGGTCTGATCCAGATGCCGTCGAGAGGGCTTCTTTCTTGTTGTTGATCCAGCGTTATCTGAGTTTGTTCAAGAGCCGCTATCCCGGCACGCTGGCTTGCGTGGCGCTCGCCCTGGCTGCAACCTTCGTCTCCACGTCCTTCGGCGGTCCACAGCTGCTGTATGCGCTGCTGCTGGGACTGGCGTTCCACTTTCTCAAAGATTTGCCGCGCGTCAGTGAGGGCGTCAATTTTTGCGCGCGCACCTTGCTGCGGCTGGGGGTGGCACTGCTGGGCGCGCGCATTACAGTGTCGCAAGTGGCAAACCTCGGCATCAGTTCGGCCCTGACCATCATGGTGGCGGTAGCGCTCACCATCGCCTGCGGCTTCCTTCTGGCCAGGTGGATGCGGCGCCCGGTGGAAGAGGGCTTGTTGTCAGGCGGTGCGGTTGCGATTTGCGGCGCCTCGGCAGCGCTGGCCTTGTCTTCGGCGCTGCCGCAAACAAAAGAAAACGAGCGCTTCACCTTGCTGGCCGTGGTGGGGGTCACGATCATGTCGACGCTGTGCATGATCCTCTACCCTTTCTTCCTGAAGTTGATCGAGATGCCGCCCGCCCAGGGCGGCATCTTCATAGGCGGCACGATCCATGACGTTGCGCAGGTCGTGGCCGCCGGCATGATGCTGGGGCCGCAGGCTGGCGACACGGCCACGGTCGTCAAGCTGTTTCGCGTGCTGCTGCTAATGCCGGTGGTGTTGCTGGTCTCGATCAGCTACCGCAATCATCCGGCTGTGAAGCTGCCCGACGAAGAAGTGCCGCTGGTGCCGAGTTTTCTGCTGGCCTTCGTGGTGCTGGTGCTGCTGGGCAGCGTCGGCATGTTCACGCCGGCAGTCACACAGGCCGCCAGCGACGCCTCACGCTGGCTCCTGGTCACGGCCATTGCCGCCTCGGGCATCAAGACCAACTTCGCCGACCTTCTCAAGCTGGGCTGGCAACCGGTTGCGATGCTGGTGGGCGAGACGATCTTTATCGCCGCCTTTGTGTTGGCTGCGATTGTGGTGTTGAAGTTGGGCCTTTGAATCGTCGGCTTACTCGTCTGCTATTTCTTTCGCAAGGGCTTCGACAGGCTCAGCCCGAACGGTTCTTGTTCGGCCAAACCATATGTCCGTTCGCCCTGAGCCTGTCGAAGGGCTTCGAGAACTCCAGACTTTGACAGCCCGGGCTCGAACGGCATGGGCGGTCACGCCACCAATAGCCGAGACCCTCCAGCCCTCAAGCCGTCAGCCGCAAGCCGGTGAGTTCAGCAATCTCGGCTTCGCCCGTCAAGCCCACGCGCCCCTGCAGCAGCAACTGAAACACGGCTTCCATGTCGGGCGCCAGGCTGCGGTCGGTCATCATGGCGGGCGATACGGAGCGCACCAGGGCCAGGATGCCTTCGAGCACATGTGAGCTTTTCAGGGGCCTCAGGAATTCGATCCCTTGCGCCGCCGCGAGCAACTCTATCGCCACGATGTAGCCAGTGTTGCGCAGCATGAGTTGCAGCCGGCGCGCGGCGAACGTGGCCATGCTCACGTGGTCTTCCTGGTTGGCCGACGTGGGCAGGCTGTCGACGCTGGCCGGATGCGCGAGCGACTTGTTTTCACTCGCCAGCGCAGCCGCGGTGACATGCACGATCATGAAGCCGGAATTGAGCCCGGGCTCGGGCGTGAGGAAGGGAGGCAGGCGCGAGACCACCGTGTCCACCAGCATGGCGATACGCCGCTCGGTGATGGCGCCAATTTCGGCAATGACCACCGCGAGCGCATCGGCCGCCAATGCCACGGGCTCGGCGTGAAAATTCCCGCCGGACAGCAACAGGCCGTCTTCGGGAAACACCAGTGGGTTGTCCGTCACGGCGTTGGCCTCGCGCAGCAGGACTTGCGCGGCATAGCGCATCTGGTCGAGGCAGGCGCCCATCACCTGCGGCTGGCAACGCAGGCAGTACGGGTCCTGTACGCGGTCGTCGCCCTCCAGGTGTGAGCGGCGAATCTCGCTACCGACCATGAGGGCGCGGTACGCGGCCGCGCAGTCGATCTGGCCGGGCTGTCCCCGCACGGCATGGATGCGCGGGTCGAACGGACCGTCGCTGCCCCGCGCGGCGTCGAGCGTGACGGCGCCTGAAATCACGGCCGCTTCGAACAGGGTCTCCGTGGCAAAGAGTGCGTCTATCGCCATGGCCGTGGAAACCTGTGTCCCGTTGATGAGCGCCAGGCCTTCCTTGGCAGAAAGGCGTATCGGCGCAATACCGGCTTTGGCCAGCGCACTCGCAGCGTCTAACCGCTCCCCCTGGTAGAAGAGCTCGCCCTCGCCAATCAGGGGCAGGCAAAGATGCGCCAGCGGCGCAAGGTCGCCAGAAGCGCCGACCGAGCCCTGGCTGGGGATGACGGGCACCACGTTGGCGTTGTACAGCGCCAGCAGCGTATCGATGACGACGGGCCGCACCCCCGAATGGCCGCGCGCCAGGCTGGCCGCCTTGAGCAAAAGAATGAGCCTGACCACACGCTCTGAAAGTGGCTTGCCCACGCCCACGGCATGCGAGCGCAGCAGGTTCAACTGCAGCGTTTCCAGGTCGGCCTGCGCGATGCGCTTGTTGGCGAGCTTGCCAAAGCCTGTGTTGACGCCGTAAACCGCGTCCCCGCCTTGTGCGCAGGCATGCACCAGCGCGGCCGCAGCGGCGATTCGCCCGGCTGCGGACGGATCGAGTTGCACTTGCTGCGGCGCTTCATGAAGCTGGCGAAGCTGCGAAAGCGTGAAGAGGCCGGGCTGGATGTTCATCGGAACGCTTTCAAAAAATGGCGACGCCCCGGTGTTGAGGCGTTTGCGTTGAGGTCATGGCCGTGCCAGGACCCTGGCAATCTTTCAGTATTGCTGGCCGGCCTTACTGGCCGATCATGGGCAGGTTCAGGCCGTTTTCCCGCGCGCTCTGCCGCGCGATCTCGTAACCCGCATCGGCGTGGCGCATGACGCCGGTGGCCGGGTCGTTGAAGAGCACGCGGCCGAGTTTCTCGGATGCTTCTGCCGTGCCATCGCAAACGATCACCACGCCCGAATGTTGCGAGTAACCCATGCCCACACCGCCGCCGTGGTGCAGGCTGACCCAGGTGGCACCGCTGGCGGTGTTGAGCAAGGCGTTGAGCAGCGGCCAGTCGCTGACGGCGTCGCTGCCATCCTTCATGGATTCGGTCTCGCGGTTGGGCGACGCGACCGAGCCGCTGTCGAGGTGGTCGCGGCCGATCACGATCGGCGCCTTGAGCTCTCCGCTTTTCACCATTTCGTTGAAGGCCATGCCGGCAATGTGCCGCTCGCCCAGGCCGATCCAGCAGATCCGCGCCGGCAGGCCCTGAAAGCTGATGCGCTCTTCCGCCATGTCGAGCCAGCGGTGCAGGTGTTTGTTGTCGGGAAACAGCTCTTTCATCTTGGCGTCGGTCTTGCGGATGTCTTCGGGGTCGCCGGAGAGCGCGACCCAGCGGAAAGGTCCGACGCCCCGACAGAAAAGGGGGCGGATATACGCCGGTACAAAGCCGGGGTAGTCGAAGGCGTTGGCGAGCCCGTAGTCCTTCGCGACCTGCCGGAGGTTGTTGCCGTAGTCGACCGTGGGCACGCCCATTTCATGAAAGGCGAGCATGGCCTTGACCTGCGTCACACAGGAGCGGCCGGCTGCCTCGGTGAGCGCCGCGTGTTGCGACGGGTCCTTTTGCGCGGCGCGCCATTGCGCCACGCTCCAGCCCGTTGGCAAGTAGCCATTGATGAGGTCGTGCGCCGAGGTCTGGTCGGTGACGATGTCGGGGCGGATGCTGCCGGCCTTCGCACGCGCGGCAAGTTCGGGCATGAGCTCGGCAGCGTTGCCGCACAGGGCGATCGACACGGCTTCTTTGTTGCGCGTGTGCTGCTCGATGAGGGCCAGCGCCTCGTCGAGGTTGGCGGCCTGCTTGTCCACGTAGCGGGTGCGCAGCCGGAAGTCGATGCTGGACTGCTGGCATTCTATGTTGAGCGAGCAGGCGCCCGCAAAGGTTGCGGCCAGGGGCTGCGCGCCGCCCATGCCGCCAAGGCCTGCCGTAAGAACCCAGCGGCCGGACAGATCGCCGTTGTAGTGCTGCCGGCCCGCTTCGACAAACGTTTCGTAGGTGCCCTGGACAATTCCCTGCGTGCCGATGTAGATCCAGCTGCCAGCGGTCATCTGGCCGTACATCATGAGGCCGGCTCGGTCGAGCTCGTTGAAGTGTTCCCATGTCGCCCACTTGGGGACGAGGTTTGAGTTGGCGATGAGTACGCGCGGCGCGCCAGTGTGCGTGCGAAACACGCCGACCGGTTTGCCCGATTGCACCAGCAGAGTTTCATCGGGTCGGAGCTTTCGTAGCGAGTCCAGGATGGCGTCGAATGCAGGCCAGTTGCGCGCCGCTTTGCCGATGCCGCCATAGACCACGAGCTCGTCTGGGTTCTCGGCCACTTCCGGGTCGAGGTTGTTCTGGATCATGCGGTAAGCCGCCTCGATCTGCCAGTTGGCACAGGTGATTTCGCTGCCGCGCGGTGCGTGCACGGGACGCGCCTTGCTGTCGAGGAAGGGCGTGTGGGAAAGGTCAGACATGCTTGTGCTCCACGGGGTAAACCGAGGGGTGCTCCCCGGAATTTGGAATAATCGTAGTTGTATATACAAGCTGTGTCAAATTGGGCGAGCCCGGACACAACGACACCATTCCGTTCGGAAGTCCTTCCACAGCGACCTGTTCACTCTGACCCTTCAATAAGCCTGCTTACCCTGTCCGGAGGTATCGAAGGGTCAGAACGAACGACTTGGGTCGGGCGGTCACTTGGTCTTTTGAGATAGAGCCCGTCGAAGACGCAGTGCGTGGGCAAGCCAGCCCTTACACAGCAACACCACCCCGTTCGCCCTGAGGTATCGAAGGGCCTGAAGGATTCAACTCGTTTTCTCGTTGTTGCTTGAGCGCCGGCTAAGGCTCTGAGCAAACCAGCCTTGCACGTCGACGATGGCCCTTCGATACCTCAGGGCGAACGGAGCGGTGAGGTGAGGTGGCTCGCTTTATTCTTTGGGGTTGAGGCTGTCGAACGCGATGTTGGAGGGACAGACAGCACTGGCGCAGCGCCACCACCACTGTTCGCCCTGACCCTTCGATACCTCAGGACAGGGTACGCAAGCGTATCGAAGGGCCTGCAGGATCAACTCGTTTTCTCATTGTTGCTTGAGCGCCGGCTAAGGCTCTGAGCAAACGAGCCGTGCACGTCGATGATGCCCTTCGATACCTCAGGGCGAACGGAGCGGTTAGGGTATCGGACGGTCAGGGCGAACGGTGGCGGCACCGGTTGTCAAGCCCGAGTTGGTGGGTAAGAACGTTGCAACGTAGCCCCCGGTCTTTGCAGTCAGACCGGCAGGAATTCGTAGTTGTCTATACAAGCTGCGTCAACTCGGTTAACCTTGCGCAGAAACTCTTTTTGCCTTGTGCTTCAGACAGACCTCATCATGGCGACCACTTCACTTCCGGCCTATGGCCAGGTCAAGGCCTTCATCAAGGCCCGCATCACGTCGGGCGAGTGGCGACCGACCGATTCGGTGCCGAGCGAAGCAACCCTGATGCAGCAATTCGGCGTAAGCCGGATGACCGTGAACCGGGCCTTGCGCGAGCTCATGGGCGAGGGCCTCGTGACTCGGGTACAGGGTTCGGGCACTTTTGTGGCCGAGCTGCACCGTATTTCGTCCAGCCTGGCCATACGCGACATCCGCGAGGAAGTTATCGAGCGCGGCCATGTGCACGCAGCCCGCGTGGTGCTGGCGCAGGCCGAGCGCGCACGCGCCGAGCTGGCGCGCTCACTCGGTCTGCGCTCTGGCGCCAAGGTTTTTCATTCGGTGTTGGTGCACCTTGAAAATGGAATTCCCATTCAGTATGAAGACCGCTTCGTCAACCCAGCCTCCGCCCCGCGCTACCTGGACACCGATTTCACGCAGGTCACGCCCACCAGTCACTTGCTGGCCGAAGCTCCGCTGACCGAGGCGAGTTATTGCATAGAGGCCTGCACTCCTACAACCGACGAGGCCCGCGAACTCAATATCGGCAAACACGATGCCTGCCTCGTCATGACCCGCCGTACCGTGAGCGGTGCGCACATCGCCAGCGTGGCGCGGCTGGTTTACCCGGGTTCGCGTTACAGTTTTGCCGGAAAGTTCCAGGCATGAGCTGGTTCAAGGCGAGCCTGTCGGAAGCTGCGCCGCAACCCTGGCGCAACGGCGGCGGTGTGACGCGCCAGCTCGCGGCCGAGCCTGCGGGTGAGGGCTGGGCCTGGCGAATCTCGATTGCCGAAGTTTCCGCCGACGGCCCGTTCTCGACCTTCGAGGGCGTGCAGCGCTGGTTTGCCGTGCTCGAAGGCGACGGCGTCTGTCTCGACGTCGATGGCCAGATCAGCCTCCTGACGCCAGCGAGTGCGCCGCTCGCATTCGATGGCGCTGCCAGCACGCATTGCCGTTTGCTGGGGGGTGCTACCCAGGATTTCAATCTCATGGCGCGGGACGGTCAGCACGCCGCGTTGCATCGTCTGTCGGGCGAGCACCACATGCAGGTGCGCGGCCCGTGCACGCTGGCGGTGTACGCCCAGACAGAAACGGCCTTGCAGTTCGATGCGGAAGCAAGCTTGCGCATTGCGCCGGGAACACTCGTCTGGCGCCGCGTGCCAGCCCAGGCGACGGTGAAGCTAGAGGGCCCGCGCGTTCTATGGATGGAGTTGACGCCATGAGTCTGGAGCTATGGACGAATTGCCGCGCGGCAACCTTGAACGGTGACATGGGACAGGGCGGCGAGGCGGGCTATGGACTGGTCGAGGACGGCGCGCTGGTGGTCGAAGGCGAGCAGCTGGCCTGGGTCGGCCCGCGCGAAGAATTGCCTTCTTCACTGGCGGGCCGCATCACGGTTCGCCATGACGCCGGCGGCGCCCTGATCACGCCGGGCCTGATCGACTGCCACACGCACCTCGTCTATGGCGGCAACCGCGCGCATGAGTTCGAGTTGCGGCTACAGGGCGCGAGCTATGAAGACGTTGCCCGTGCGGGCGGCGGCATCGTCTCGACGGTGGCCGCCACACGCGATGCCTCCGCTGACGACTTGCGTAGCCAGAGCCTCGTGCGGCTCGACGCCTTGCTCGCCGAAGGGGTCACGACGCTGGAAATCAAATCGGGCTACGGCCTGTCGCTCGACCATGAACGTAAATGTTTGCAGGTGGCGCGGCAACTGGGGCAAGACCGTGCGGTCGATGTGCGCACCACGTTTCTGGGCGCGCATACCGTACCGCCGGAATTTGCGGGCCGCACCGATGCCTACGTCGATGCCGTGGTCGGGATGATGCCGGCGCTCAAGGCCGAAGGGCTGGTCGACGCGGTCGACGCATTTTGCGAGCGCATTGCGTTCAACCCGGCGCAGACCCGGCGGGTATTTGACGGTGCAAAGGCGCTGGGCCTGCCGGTGAAGCTGCACGCCGAGCAGCTCAGCGACAGCGACGGCGCGGCGTTGGCCGCCAGTTATGCCGCGCTGAGTTGCGACCACCTCGAATGGCTCTCGCCGGCGGGCGCAGAAGCCATGGCCGCTGTCGGCAGCGTCGCGGTGCTGCTGCCCGGCGCTTTTTATTTCCTGCGCGAAACCCGTCTGCCGCCGGTGGCGTTGCTGCGCGAAAAAGGCGTGCGCATGGCGATCTCCACCGACTGCAATCCCGGCAGCTCGCCGTGCACGTCGCTGCTGCTGATGCTGAACATGGCGTGCACGCTGTTTCGCCTGACGCCCGCTGAAGCACTGGCTGGCGTAACCCGCCATGCCGCCGCCGCCTTGGGGCTTGCCGACCGCGGCGTACTGGCCGAAGGCAAGCGTGCCGACTTTGTTTTGTGGAACGTCGCCCACCCTTCCGAACTGAGCTATGCCTTTGGCCGCAACCCGCGCGTGGCCACCGTCTTCAGGGGCCAAATACGATGACAACTTTCGCTCCCGATGCCGTTTTCGACCTGCAGCGCGGCACGGTGCCGCTGCTGGTCAGCATGCCTCACATCGGCATCGAAATCCCGGCTGATCTACGCGGCGACTTGCGTCCTGAAGCCTTGGCCGTCGAGGACACCGACTGGCATCTCGACCAGCTTTACGACTTCGTGGCGACGCTGGGCGCGAGCCTGCTGAGGCCCCGCTATTCGCGCTACGTGATCGACCTGAACCGCCCGCCCGACGACAAGCCGATGTACCCGGGCGCCTCGAATACCGAACTCTGTCCGACGAGATTTTTCACCGGCCAGCCGCTGTATCGGGAAGGCTGTGACCCGCGGCCCGAGGAACAGCAGAGGCGCCGCCAGATGTATTGGCAGCCGTACCACGACGCACTGGCCGGGGAACTCGCGCGGCTCAAGGCGGCCCATGGCGCAGTGCTGCTGTGGGACGCGCACAGCATCCGCTCGCACATTCCCTGGCTGTTCGAGGGCAAGCTGCCCGACCTCAACATCGGAACCGCCAGCGGGGCCGCCGCCCATGCATCCATCACCGACGCGGTCGTGGCGGCTACCGCGCGCCAACCAGAGGTCAGCACGGCCGTCAACGGCCGCTTCAAGGGTGGCTACATCACGCGCCATTACGGCCAGCCCGAGTCCGGCATTCACGCCATCCAACTGGAGAAATGCCAGAGCCTTTATATGCAGGAGACGCCGCCCTACAGCTATGAGGCAGTGCTCGCTCGCCAGGTGCAGCCGCTATTGCAATCCATGGTGATGGCAGCACTCGGCGCAGCCCGCAAGCTCGGGAAGGCGCGAGCATGAAGTTCTGGGCGGCACAGGCCTGGGTGGGCGGCGAGTGGGCGCACGACGTGCTGCTCGATGTCGCCTCCGATGGCCGCTGGGCAGCCGTGACGCCCGACGTTCCCCTGGCGGAAAGCTCTGGCGCTCAAGCCCTTGCCGGCCCGGTGATTCCCGGCATCGTCAACGCCCACAGCCATGCCTTCCAGCGCGCCATGGCCGGACTGGCCGAGCGGCAGGGCGGCGTGGGGAGCGCGGGAGACGCGGCCGACGATTTCTGGAGCTGGCGCGACCGCATGTACACCGCCGCCAACCGCATCACGCCCGGGCAGCTCGAAGCCATCGCCACGCAGCTTTATGTCGAACTGCTGGCGAGTGGCTACACACAGGTGTGCGAGTTCCATTACCTGCACAACGACCTGGATGGAAAGCCCTACGCCGACCCCGCGGAGATGGCGCTGGCCCTCGTGCGCGCCGCCAGCCATACGGGCATCGGGCTCACCTTGCTACCTACGCTGTACATGCGCTCCGGCTTCCAGGCATCCGGCTTGAGGCAGGACCAGCGGCGCTTCGCGTCCACCCCCGACCAGATCCTTCGCCAGCTCGAATCGATCCGTCGGCAGACCTCGGGTAACACCCTGATTTCCTGCGGTGTGGCACTGCATTCGCTGCGCGCCGTCGACCCTGGCGCGCTGCATGAACTCACCACGGCGGTCCATGATTCCGCGTGCCCGGTGCATATCCATATTTCCGAGCAGACGCAGGAAGTCGAGGACTGCGTGGCGCACACCGGCCAACGACCGATCGAGTGGCTTCTGGCCCATGCGCCGGTGGACGCGCGCTGGAACCTCGTGCATGCCACCCATGCCAACGCTGCCGAGCTGGCCAGGGTTGAACGCAGCAGCGCCTCCATCGTCATTTGCCCGACGACCGAAGCCAACCTCGGCGATGGCGTGTTCGACTTCCAGGGTTACAGCGCAGCGGGTGGCAGCTGGTCCATAGGATCGGACAGCCACGTTTGCCGGCAGTGGAGTGAAGAGCTTCGCCTGCTGGAGTATTCGCAGCGGCTCACGCGCCGCCAGCGCAATATTGCTGCCCGCAGCAGCAGGCGGTTGAGCAGCGCGGCTGCGCTTTTCGAGGGCGCCCTGCGCGGCGGCCCGGCGGCCAGCGGCGTTTCGCTTGCCGGCCTTGCGGCTGGCCAGCGGGGGGACTTCGCCGTGCTGGACGCGGGCAGCGACGCGCTGCTCGGCATTCCTGCAAGCCATCTGCTGGATGCGATGATCTTTTCGAGCCCGGATTCCCACTGCCGCGAGGTGTACGTTGCCGGCCAGCGCGTTGCAAACATGCAGGTCGACGCAGGCAAGCGCAAAATCCGGGAAAGCTTTCACGCGGCCATGCGGGCCCTGTGGGCTGATGCGCCGGATCGGGGAGGGCGGTGATGTCCAGGCATTTGCGGCGCGCAGGGCCGGGCAGTTTGCTTCAATCAGCCACGCTCGCGCGGCATTGACCAGGAGATTTTGGTGAACCTGCACAACATCGAGGCTTTTCTGGCGGTGGGCGAAACCGGAAGCTTCACGGCGGCGGCCAAGCGCCTGGACAAGACGCAGTCAGCGGTGTCCCAGGCCGTGCGCCAGCTGGAAATCGAGCTGGGCGCAACGCTGGTCAACCGAACCTCCCGCACAGTGACTTTCACGCCTGCTGGCGACCTGCTGCGCGGCCATGCGGCCCGCCTGGTTGAAGACATGAAGAAGATGGCGGCCATGGTGCGCGAGCAAAGCGGCACGCGCATCAGCCAGTTGCGCATGGGACTGGTCGATTCCTTTGCCAGCGCTGTCGGACCTACGCTCATCCGCAGCATGCTGACCGAGTCGCTCAACCTCTCGCTGTGGTCCGACGTGACGCCTCGCCTGGGCAAGGCGCTCTTCGAAAAGCGCGCCGACATCATTGTCTGCAACGACGCGTTCTCGGAAGAGAGCAACCTGACGCGCTATGAGCTCTTGCGCGAGCCCTACGTATTGCTGCTGCCACCTGACGTGCCGTGGGACGTGCGCGCTCCTGAACTGGCGCGGCTGTCCCGCGCCTATCCCATGATTCGCTACGAGGGCGTCTCACTTATGGGCGCGACCATCGAGGCCCAGTGCTACCGGCTGAACGTCACGCCGACACGCCGCGTCTCGGTCGACTCGACCGAAAAGCTCATCGCTGCCGTGCTGGCAGGCGTCGGCTGGAGCATCAGCACCCCCATGTCGCTGTTGCGCGCACGTGAGAACTACGGCGCAATCCGGGTCGTGCCTTTTCCAGGCGAGACTTTCTACCGCAGCCTCTTCATGGTTTCCCGGCGCGGTGAACTGGACGAACTGGTCCAGCGGCTCGCGCGCCTGTCGTGCGAAGTGCTGGCGGGCCTGGCACGGGGCGAGCTTGGGCGCCGTCACCCTGAACTCGCGGATCAGGTCCAGGTGACCGACGCCGGGACCGGGCAGGAACTGCCAGGCGAGGGCGCTGATCAGCTATCAGCCCGACTAATGAGCGATCCGTCCATTGCGTAATACCCTGGGCAAGGCTGGCTGTGCCATGCCGCGAAAGGCGGGCGTCTCCCTATACTGAAGACGCAGTGCCGCTACCGCGCTGCGCCACCGTAGGGAAAGCCGAGCCATGGACCGTCCAGACACGAACCCGAAGCCTGCCAAGTTCAACGGCTACCACCAGCCCAAGGATCGCCCCCCTGAAGACCTGACCGCGCGCGTGGGTCCCGGTACTCCGGGCGGCGAATACATGCGCCGGTTCTGGCATCCCTTCCTGCTTTCATCCCAACTGGGTAACCGGCCGATGGCGGTTCGCCTGCTGGGGGAAGATTTGGTTTTGTACCGCGACCTCTCGGGCACGCTGGGGCTGGTCGCCAAACATTGTGCGCACCGCGGAGCGTCGCTGGAGTTCGGCATCATTGCGCAGAACGGCATACGGTGCTGCTACCACGGCTGGCTTTTCAGCCACGAGGGCACCATTCTGGAAACGCCGGGCGAGCCGCCGGAGAGCCCGCACAAGGATAAATTCACGCAGGGCGCCTACCCCGTAATCCAGTACGACGGCGTCATTTTCGCCTACATGGGCCCGCCCGAACTCAAGCCGGCCTTTCCGCTGATGGACGCGATGGTCATGCCCGACAACAGCATGACCCCCTACCTGATTCATTCGCCCTGCAACTGGCAGCAGGTGAGCGAAAACTCGATGGACCCGTTTCACGTCGCGTTTCTGCACACCCGGGTGTCCGGTCCGCAGTTCAGCGAGGTCTTCTCTACGCTGCCCATCATCGAGTACTTCGAGACGGCGCACGGCTTTTTCTACACCAATGCCCGGCGTGTCGGCAACTACGTCTGGATTCGCCTGCACGACCACATGCTGCCGAATTTTTCGCAGAACGGCGCAATTTTCGAGAACGTCAGCAAGGTGCGCTACTTCGGCCGGCCGGGCCTGACGCGCTGGGTCACGCCGGTGGACGACACCCACACGATGGTGATCGCCTGGCGGCATTTCAATGACCGCGACGACCCCTTGCGCCAGGGCAGGCCCGAGGACAACCGGGTCGGCCGCACCGACTTCTACGGCCAGAGCGACGAGGCGCCCCTGGAAGAGCGTCAGGCGTCGCCCGGCGACTGGGACGCCTGGGTCAGCCAGGGTCCCATCACCAGCCATGCGCGGGAGCATCTGGGCACGACCGACCGCGGCGTGGCCATGCTGCGCCGGCGGCTGCGCCGCGATATCGAGAACCTGGCCAAGGGCATCGAGCCGCCCCGGCTCGAGCCGAAGAGCGAACTGGGCATTCCCACCACTGGGGGCGACACCATCCTGCATATCCCGCTGGAAGGCCGCGACAACCTGCAGGACCGCCAGATGATTGTCGAGATATGCCGTACCCTTGCGGCAGCCTACACGGAGACCGAACACCTGCCCGATGCCGAGCGCCGCGAGGCCATCACTCGTCGCATGGCACCGCTCAATACCGCCGACGCAAGCCAGATCAATCCCGACCATGGCAAGGTGTTTGAATTCAAGGCCGTGGCCGACAACGCATGAAGGATCAACTGACTGGGGCCTGCATCATCGACGGGCTCAAACGGGCCGGCATCGAATTCGTGATCTCGGTGCCCGACATCTGCACCAGCGAAGGCCTGTTGCGGCCAATTTCAGAAGATGCCGAGCTGCGCCTGGTGCGGGTCTGCAAGGAAGACGAGGGCGTATCCATTTGCGCGTCGCTCTCGTTTTGCGATCGACGCGGGCTGTTGCTGATGCAGCAAACCGGCCTGCTCGATTCGGCCAACGCCTTGCGCGCCATCGCGGTCGACTACCGCAACCCGGTCTGCATGATGATCGGCCTGCTCGGCAAGGAGCCGGACGTGTCGCCGGCCGACTCGGCGCGTTATGGCGTGCGCATTGTGCCGCCGCTGCTGGAGGTGCTCGGCATACGCCATCACGTCCTGTCCGATGACGAGGGCATCGATGCCTGTGTCGATGCGCTGCAGGCCGCTTTTGCACGCAGCGAGCCGTTGGCGATTTTGTTGGGAAGAAACCCCGTATGAGCCAGCCCGAGGCAAAGTCAGGCGGCAACATGCTGCGTGAAGACTGCCTGAAGACCCTCGCCGGGCACTATTCCGGGCAGCTTGTCGTGAGCGTCTACACCACCTGTTTCGAATGGATGGCCATTTGCTCCCAGGCCATCAACTACGTTTCCGTCGGGGCCATGGGCCAGGCGGGCTCGCACGCGCTGGGGCTGGCCCTGGGCCGGCCCGACCAGGAAGTGTGGGTTTTCGATGGTGACGGCAGCCTTCTCATGAATCTCGGAAGCCTTGTCACGCTGGCGGGGATGCAGCCGCGCAACCTGACCCATTTCGTCTTCCAGAACGGCAGTTACGAAGCCAACCAGCGCATGCCCTTGCCGGTGGCTGAAGTCGACTTCGCCGGGATCGCGCGCGGCGCCGGCATAGCCTCCACCGCCCAGTTTCGCGACACCGCTTCACTCGATGCATGGCTGGCCTCGCGAAAGCCCATGACCGGGCGGGACGGACCCAGCCTGGTCGACTTGCGGGTGCTACCCAGCCCAAGGCCGTATCCGCAGCATTACGACCATATCCACAGCGCCGAGGCGCGCGAGTCTTTCAAGGCCGCCTTGCGCGCCATACCGGTCGAGGCATCGGGCGCAAGGGCAGGGGCAAGGGTATGAGTCGCCACGTCGAAACCATCGACGGCTTGTCCGTCTACCGTGCCTACATCAACGGCCAGTGGGTCGATGCGGCCGATGGCGCGCATCTCGAAACGCAAGATCCCTCCAGCGGCAAGGTCTGGGCGCGCATCCCGAGATGCGGTGCGGCGGATGTGGCGCGGGCCACCGACGCCGCGCAGCACGCGGCCTTCCACGGCCCCTGGTCGCGCATGCGGCCGACCGAGCGCGGCCACTGGCTGCGCCGGCTGGGCGAGGCCATGGCGGCAGACGTCGACCGGCTGGCGGACATCGAGAGCCGGGACAACGGCAAACGCCTCTCGGAAGTGCGCGCGCAGTTTGCAGACCTGCCCGAATACTTCTATTACTTCGGTGGCCTGGCCGACAAGTTCGAAGGCAGCGTCATCCCGATCGACAAGGCCGACACCTTCAATTACACCTGCTGGGAGCCGTATGGCGTGGTTGCGGCCATCACGGCCTGGAACTCACCGCTGGCGCTCCTGACCTGGAAAATCGCACCCGCGCTGGCGGCCGGCAACACGGTTGTCATCAAGCCTTCGGAACACGCCTCGGCTTCCACGCTGGAACTGATGCACACCTTCGAGAAGGTCGGGCTGCCGCCCGGCGTGCTCAACGTGGTTACCGGCTTCGGCGATGAGGTGGGCAACCCGCTGGTGTCCGACCCGCTTGTCAAGCGCATCACCTTTACCGGCTCGGGCGGCGTGGGCCGCAAGATCGCCGCGCGCGCCGGCGAGTTGCTCAAGCGCGTCACGCTGGAGCTGGGCGGCAAATCGGCGCAGCTGGTCTTCGCCGACGCCGACATGGTGCAGGCCGTGCGCGGCATCGGTGCGGGCGTTTTCATGTCCAACGGCCAAAGCTGCGTGGCGGGCTCGCGCCTGCTGCTGCAGGACGGTCTCCAGGAATCTTTCCTCGACCAGTTGCTCGCCTCCATCCAGGGCGTGCGGCTTGGCGACCCGCGCGCCGCGTCAACCCATCTTGGCCCCATCGCCAATGAGGCTCAGTTCGAGCGGGTCTGCGATGAGGTGCGCAAGGCGAAGGACGAGGGCGCACGCTGCATCGCCGGTGGCGATCCGCTGAAGGTCGAAGGCGGCGGCTGGTATTTTCCGCCGACCGTGTTTGTCGACGTCGATCCCGCCATGCGCATTGCCCGCGAGGAAGTCTTTGGCCCGGTGCTGGCTGTGATGCCCTTCCAGGAAGAGGACGACGCCGTGGCTCTGGCCAACGATATCGACCTCGGCCTCGCGGCAGGCGTCTGGACGCGCGACGTGAGCCGCGCGCTGCGGCTGGCGCGGCGCTTGCAAGCCGGCACGGTCTACGTCAATACCTACCGCGGCGTTGCGCCCCAGTCACCCTGTGGCGGCTACAAGAGCAGCGGTTGGGGCCGGGAAAACGGCATCGAGGCGATGCGTGAATTTCTACAGCTAAAAAGCGTCTGGATCGGGCTGGGCGACATGCCCGAACCCTTCCCGGGACGTTAAGACGCGTTCCCCAGACTTCAACACATCGGAACATACGACATGACAACCGCAGCTTCCACAGTCAACCCGGTGAACCCCGGCCAGGTCGTCTGGGCTGGCGAGAACCCGGGCATCTACCTCAAGGATGCCGAAGGCAATTGGCAGGCCCTGGCCTTGTACTTCCGGGTCGTCACTTCGCCATTCGGGCCGGGTCGCGGTGCGGTGGTGCTGGGCGACCCTTTCAAGGCAGCGGGCTGGCCGACTGCGGGCAACGTCTGCGTTCATGACAACGAGCCGCTCATGCGCTGGCTGGTGAGTGACTTCGTCAGCCGCTTTCTGTCCTTCAAGGGTGCTGCCGGCTTGGCTGCTATGCATTACCAGCACGCCGATTCCATGCAGACACATGGCGACGGCAGCTTTCATGAAGAGACCTTGCAGGGCGGCGGCGTGAGCGTGGCGCTGCGCTGGAAACAACTGGGCAAGCCTTTCGCCGTGGATGTTCCGCCTGCGATGTCGGCGACCGGTGAGCATCAGATGTACAGCGTCTTCGTCGAGGCGCAAGCCGGCTCCATTCGCTTGAATGGGGAAACTTTGCAGGGCAAGGTCATCGAACGCGATTTTCTCGGGCGCCGCATGAGCACGGCATTTCTGGCCTTCAACGAAACCTGGGTTTCCCCCGCAAAACCATGACCCAGAAGATTCACGAACTCGGTCTTTTTGCAATGGCGCAAGCGGTAGCCAGCGGACGCCTTTCCTCGGTCGACCTTGTGCGCGCTTGTCTGGAGCGCATTGCCGAGCGCGAGCCGCAAGTCAGGGCTTGGGTGCATCTGGACCAGGACGCTGCACTGGCCCGCGCGCGGCAACTCGACCAGACGACCGCCAGCGGACCGCTGCACGGCGTGCCCCTCGCCGTCAAGGACATCATCGACACGGCCGATATGCCCACCGGTTGCGGCTCGTCCATTTATGCAGACCGGCGGCCTGTTTGGGATGCTTCCTGCGTGGCGCTGGCCCGGCGTAGCGGGGCGCTCGTCTTGGGCAAAAGCGTGAGTACCGAGTTCGCGTATTTTTCGCCCGGTCTTACCGCCAATCCGCATAACCTGGGCCACACCCCCGGCGGGTCGTCCAGCGGCTCGGCCGCTGCCGTGGCCGATTTCATGGTGCCGGCGGGTTTTGGCACACAGACCGCTGCGTCCGTGACGCGGCCGGCGTCTTTTTGCGGCGTCGTCGGCTATAAGGCCACGCATGGCGACTTCAGCCTGGCCGGCATCAAACCGTTCGCGCCCAGCCTCGACTCTTTGGGCAGCCTGACGCGCAGCGTGCTCGATGCCCAGTGGCTGCGCTGGGCGCTTACCGGCGAGCGGCGCGACCCCGAGGGCGCGGTCGCCACTTCAGCCCCGCGCATCGGCTTGTGCCGCACACCGTCGTGGGAGCATGCGGATGTCGACGCGCGTGACGCGCTGGAGGATGCCGCGCGGCGTTTGTCGGCGGCGGGCGCAGCGGTGTCGGAAGCGGTGCTTCCCGCTGCGTTTTCAGAGCTCGTCCAGCAGCAAAAGACCGTCATGGCCTTCGAGGCGGCCAACAGTCTGGCGTTCGAATACGACCAGCATCAGGCCAGGCTCAGCCCGCAGCTGCGCCAGCTGATCGAGGACGGCATGCGCATCTCGCGCGGCGACTACCGCGCCGCGTTGCAGGCCGCGCACGCTGCGCGGCACAGCCTGGAGGAATGGATGCGTCCGTGGGACGTGCTGATCGCACCGAGCGCGCCGGGTGCCGCGCCCGCCGGATTGCAGGCCACCGGAGACCCTTTGTTCAGCCGCATGTGGACCCTGCTGGGCGTGCCTTCGGTCTCGCTACCCGCTGCCAAAGCCCGTAACGGCATGCCCGTGGGCGTGCAGCTCATTGGCGCCTACGCGGCAGACGAAGAATTGCTGGCGGTAGCGCGCTGGGCCGAGAAAGCGCTCGGGCTGGAGTCGTCTTCAGCGATTGCTCACGCCCTTTCCTGAAAAGAAGAAACATGACATCACCCAGCCCGAGGCCCGGCATCCTTAGCATCAAACCGCACATGCTGCCTTCGGCGGTGACCGAAGTGGACCGACCCAAGATCAACCTGTCCTCCAACGAGAGCGCGATGGGCCCCAGCCCGAAGGCGGCAGAGGCGGCACTGGCGGCCGTGAAGGGCATAGAGCGCTACCCCGACGATGGGCCGATCCATCTGGCCAAGGCCATCGGGGCCGCATTCGGGCTCGACCCCGCGCGCATCGTTTGCGGCCACGGCTCCGACGAGCTGCTGCAGCGCCTGGCCCGCGCCTACCTCAATCCGGGCGACGAAGTCATTCACAGCGTCCATGGCTACCTGAAATTTCCAAACTACGCGTATTCGATGGGCGCGCTGCCGGTAGCCGCGCCCGACAAGGACTTCACGGCATCGGTGGACGGCATCCTGTCGTGTGTTACGCCCCGCACGCGCATGGTGCTGCTGGCCAACCCCGACAACCCGACCGGCACGTGCCTGAGTGGCGCCGAAATCCGCAGGCTGCATGCAGGCCTGCCTGAGACCGTCGTTCTGGTTCTTGACTCTGCCTATGCGGAATACGTGTCAATGCCGGACTACGAACTTCCGGTGGCTCTCGTCAATGAACACCAGAACGTCGTGATGACGCGCACTTTTTCAAAAATCTTCGGTATGGCCGGCATGCGGCTCGGCTGGCTGTACGCGCCGCTTTCCATGGTCGATGTGCTGCAGCGCCTGAGCATGACTTTTCCGATCAGCAGCCTGGCCGTGGTGGCCGGCATCGCAGCGGTCAGCGACCTGCGTTACATGAAAGACGTCTACACGCATAACCTGGAGCAGCGTTCGCAATTCAGCGACGAGATGCGCGGGCTGGGGTTGAGGGTTTTGCCGAGCAATACCAACTTCGTCCTGCTCGACTTCGCACCGCTCGCCGCAAGGGGCAAGACGGCCAAGGCGGCTTACGACTTTCTCGATGCGCACGGCATCGTCGGGCGTATGTTCAACTCGGCCGATTACCGCAACATGCTGCGCATCACCATTGGCCTGGACGACGAGATGCGGCTGACCACGCAAGCCATGTTCAACTTTCTGAACGACTGAAGCCAGACCCACCGCCCGAACCCATGACCGACACCGCTCCCGTCCGCATCAAACCCCCGGCGCCGCCAGTCCCGTGGCACCGGAGTTCCTGGTTCGAAACCTTCAGCTTCCTTGTCCTGATGGGTGTCATGGCGTACTTCACCGTACGTGGCGCGCAGAGCATGGGCTACCAGTGGAAATGGGAAAAGGTTCCGCGCTATGTGGTGCGCATCATCGATGGCGAGGTGATCTGGGGGCCGCTGATGAAAGGCCTTTTCGTCACGCTCGACATCGCCTGGAAGGCCGGCCTGCTGGCGTTGGTGATCGGGCTGGCTGGTGCGGCACTGCGCTTGTCGAAGTCACCGGTAGGCCGGGCGATTGTCTGGACCTATGTTGAGGTCATTCGCAATACGCCGCTGCTGGTGCAGATCCTGATTTTCTATTTCATCATCGCGGCCATCCTGGGTGTACCGCGCCTGTGGTCGGGCATTCTGTGCCTGGCTTTCTATGAAGGCGCATTTGCGACCGAGATCATCCGCGGCGCCATCGTCGCCGTGAAGAAGGGCCAACGCGAGGCCGGACTCAGCCTCGGCTTTCCAAGCTTGTACCTTTACCGTGACATCGTATTGCCCCAAGCCATTCCCCTGATGCTTCCGCCGTTGGGGGGCGTGCTGGTGAATCTGGTCAAGCACTCAGCCATCGTCAGCGTGATCGCGGTGTTCGACCTGACGACCGAAGCGCGCAACGTGGTGTCCGATACCTTCATGGCATTCGAGATATGGCTCACGGCAGCTGCCATGTATCTGGTCATTACCATCACGCTCTCGCTGGGCGTGCACTGGCTGGAAAGGCGCTATCGCTATGCACTTCGCTGAACCGGCCGTTCGAGCACCCTGAGCGGCCACAGCATGCAGCGATATTCCCTGTGGTCCCTGGCGCGCAATGCCTTGTCGCACCACCAGAATTGGCAACGCGCCTGGCGAGCTCCACCTTTGCGGGCCGAGTACGACGTCATCATCATCGGCGCGGGCGGCCATGGCTTGGCGACTGCGCATTACCTGGCGCGCGAGCACGGCATCCACAACGTGGCGGTACTTGAAAAAGGCTGGCTCGGCGGCGGCAACATTGCCCGAAACACGGTCACGATCCGCTCCAACTACCTGCGCGACGAGAGCATTCCGTTTTACGTAAAGTCAGTCGCGCTGTATGAAGGCCTGACGCGCGAGCTGAACTTCAATCTGATGTATTCCAAGCGCAGCATGATCGACGTGGTGCAAACCTACCCGAAGCTGCGCGAGATCCGGCGGCGCATGCTGAACATGCACAACCACGGCTCCACTTACGAGCCGATCAGCTTGGAAGAACTGCGCCGCCGTGTGCCCGCACTGACAGGCGGGCAAGCCGGGTCGCGGCTTCCGGTCATGGCGGGCATGGTGCACACCGACGCCGCTGTCTGCCGCCACGACGCGGTGGCCTGGGGGCTGGCGCGCTCTGCGGACGACCAAGGCGTCGAGATTCACCAGAACACCGCGGTGCAGGGCCTGATTCGCGGCGCCGACGGCCGCATCGAAGGCGTGCAAACCAACAGGGGAATCGTCCGCGCAAAGAAGGTAGCTGTCGTGGTGTCGGGCCACACCACCACGCTCACTGAAACCGTGGGCTTGCGGCTGCCGCTCAAGACCTTCAACCTTACGGCCTTCGTGTCGGAGCCCGTCAAGCCGGTGCTCGACGTCATCGTCAACTGTCCCGACATCGGCGTCTACCTGAGCCAATCTGACCGGGGCGAACTGGTGATCGGCGGCGCGAACGACCCGGGCCAGTCTTTCCGCCGCGACATCAAGCAAAACGTTTTTGAAGATGCGGTGGCTTCAATGCTGGAACTCTTCCCTTCATTCAAGCGCCTCAAGTTGATGCGCCAGTGGGGTGGTTCGCTCGACATCGCGCACGACGCTTCGCCCATCGTGTCGAAAACATCCATCCCGGGCCTGTATGTATCGGGCGGCTGGTGGGGCGGCTTCAAGGCAGTGCCTGCGGGCGGCTACACGCTGGCGCACCTCATTGCCCATGACGAGCCGCATCCGCTGATCGCGCCGTTCGGCCTGGACCGTTTCAACAAGCTCGATTTCCTGCAGGAATCGGGCACGACGGCCGCCCGCTAGCCATGCTGCTGATCCACTGCCCCTGCTGCGGCCCGCGCAACGAATCCGAATTCATCCACGGCGGGCCGTCGCGCACCAGGCGCCCGGCTGATCCCTCGGCCTTGAGCGACGAGGCCTGGATCGACTACCTCACGGTGCCGCACAACCCGATGGGGCCAGTCGCTGAAAAGTGGTGGCACGCGCGCGGTTGCGGCCTCTGGACGACGATCATGCGCGACACGGTCACGCACGAAATCCTGCCGGGCCCGGCGCAACCCGGCGAGGGCGCGCATGGCTGAGATTTTTCGTATGCCGGAAGGCGGACTGATCGATCGCAGCCGTCCGCTGCGCTTCACGTTCAATGGCCGCGAGTTCCTGGGGTTCGAGGGTGACACGCTCGCTTCGGCACTGCTGGCCAATGGCCAGCGCCTGACCGCGCGCAGCTTCAAGTACCACCGTCCACGTGGCATTACCTCGGCGGGTCCGGAAGAATCCAGCTGCTTCGTCGAATTGCTGGGCGAGGGCGAAGCGGGTAGCCATCCGGCGACGACCGTTCAGTTGAAGGACCGGCTGCGCGCCCGCTCGGTGAATTGCTGGCCTTCGCCACGTTTCGACCTGTTGGCAGTCAACCAGGCCATTGCGCGGCTGCTGCCCGCATCGTTCTATTACAAGACCTTCATGTGGCCGAACTGGCACCTGTATGAGCCGCACATCCGCAAGGCTGCAGGGCTGGCCAGTGCGCCCACGGCAGGCGCTGGATCGGGCGCTTATGAAACCTTGCACTGGCACTGCGACGTGCTGGTGGTGGGGGCCGGACCGGCCGGACTGATGGCCGCGCTGACGGCAGGGCGGGCCGGTGCACGCGTGTTGCTGGTGGACGAGAGCCCCCAGCCCGGCGGCGCATTGTCGGGGCGGCGCGAAACCGTGGGTGGCCAGGATGCCGTGCAGTGGATCGCTGGCGTGGTGGCCGAACTCGACACCTTGCCGAACGTCAAGCGACTAACCGATTCAAGCGCGTGGGCCTACCGCGAAGGAAATCTCGTCATCGTGACGCAACGCCAGACGTTGACCCCGGGGTTGCTGCAGCGCACCTGGCGCGTACGGGCAGGGCGAGTGGTCATTGCGACTGGTGCCATCGAGCGGCCGCTGGTGTTCCACGACAACGACCGGCCCGGCATCATGCTGGCCTCGGCCGTGCAGACTTACGTCAACCGTTACGCCGTGCTGCCCGGGCGCCGCGGCGTCATTTTCACCAACAACAGTTCGGCCTACACCGTGGCGGCCGACCTCATCGCTGCCGGAATGCAGCTGGCGTGCATCGTCGATGCCCGGCCGGCGATTCCGCGCGAGGCTGCGGCGTTGGTGCCCGGGGTTGAGCTGCTGGCGGGCCACGTCGTCGATTCCACTCAAGGGCATCGCAGTCTCCAGGCGGTTTACGTCCGGGCTACGGGCGGCGGACCAAAGCGGCGCATCGCCTGCGACCTGCTGGCACTGTCCGGTGGCTGGAACCCGGTGGTGCATCTCTTTTCGCAGTCGCGCGGCAGCCTGCGCTTCGATGCCGCATTGACGGCGTTCGTGCCGGACAGTCCCCGGCAAGCCGCCGCCTGCGCCGGCTCGGCGAATGGCCTTTTGGATTTGCCCGCCGTACTGCAAGACGGCGCCACGCGCGGCGCAGAGGCGGCACTAAGCCTGGGCTTTGCGGCGGCGCGGGTCGAGGTCCCGCAGGCTCTGTCTGCGCCGGCCAACGAGACGCTGGCGCTCTGGCATGTCGAGCCCGCACGGCCGGCAGACCACGCCTTTCTGGATCTGCAACATGACGTGACCGTGGCCGACGTTCACCTAGCGCTGCGAGAAGGCTACGGCGCGGTCGAGCACGTCAAGCGCTACACCACGGCGGGGATGGGCATCGACCAGGGCAAGACCGGCAACGTCAACGTCATCGGCGCCATTGCACTGGCGCAGTCGAGCCCACTCGAATCGGTGGGCACCACAACGTTCCGCTCGCCCTACGCACCCGTCGAGTTCGGCGCGCTGGCCGGCGCCCGGGGCGGCCCGGTTTTCCTGCCTTATCGCCATACGCCGATGACGCCCTGGCATATACGCGCGGGCGCCGTCATGTATGAAGCCGGAGCACGCTGGCAACGGCCGGGCTATTACCCCCGGCCCGGCGAGTCGTTCAGCGAAACGGTGGTGCGCGAGTCTACCGCCGTGCGAACGCAGCTGGGCGTTTACGACGGCTCGCCACTCGGCAAGTTCGAACTCAAGGGGCCGGACGCGCTGCAGCTGATCGAGATGCTGTACGCCAACAGCTTTGCCAACCTCGACATCGGCATGGGCCGCTACGGCATCATGCTCAGCGACGACGGACTCATCCTTGACGATGGCGTCTGCTTCAAGCTCGGCGAAGGACACTATCTGCTCTCGGCCTCGACCGGCAATGCCGAAGAGGTGTATCGCCACATCACGCATTTCCTCCAGGTCGAGCGGCCGGACTGGACCGTGTGGATCACGCCCGTTACCACCGTATGGTCCAACGCCACGGTGTGCGGACCGAGGGCGCGCGAACTCCTGAGCGCGCTGGGGACGGACATCGACCTCTCGCCCGAAAGTTTTCCCTTCATGGGCCTTCGCCACGGCTCGGTGGCCGGTTTTACCGCCCGCGTCGCCCGCGTCAGCTTTACGGGGGAATTGAGTTACGAGATCAACGTTCCGGCCCGGCAGGGCGCAGCGCTCTGGGAAGCCGTGATCGCGGCCGGCGCTGCATTCGACATCACGCCCGTGGGCTCGGAAGCCAACCATGTGCTGCGGGTCGAGAAGGGCTTTCTGTCGCTCGGCCATGAGGTGGACGGCACGTCCGACCCGGTCGATCTGGGCATGGCCTGGGTGATGTCCAAGAAAAAAGTCGATTACCTCGGTAAGCGCTCGGTGGGGATTCGCCGCAGCAGCGGGCAGCCGCGCCGTGAACTGGTGGGCCTGCTGACCGAAGATTCCGCACGGCTCGTGACCGAAGGCGCGCCGCTCACGCCGCAGGGAGCGCGAACGGCGTCGGAAGGTTTCGTGACCGCATCCGTCTGGAGCGTGGCAAGGCAACGTAGCGTGGCACTCGCCCTGCTGGTGAATGGGCGGGCCCGCCTTGGCGAAACGGTCTTCATACGTATGAAGGAAGAGGTTGTGCGGGCAATCGTCACCGAGCCCGTGTTTTATGACCCTGCCGGCGAACGCCTGAGGAGCTGAGGTGTTCTACGCTGCAAACATTGAAAAGTTGCCGGCTGAGGGCCTCATCGACCTCAAGGGTCCCGATGGCGATGTCATTCCTGCCATCGAAGCGCTGGGCTGTAAATCGCCGACGATCGGCCGCGCCTGCCGCGGTGGTGTGCTCGAGGTGTTTCATCCGGCGCCCGGTCACTGGCTGGTGCGTGCGCCACGGGATCAGGAGGGACCCCTCCTGACGAAATTCCAGTCGTGCCCAGGGGCGGAGCGCATGCTGTGCGTCGCAGTTTCCGACGGGCTGGTCTTTTTCAGGCTGACTGGCCAGGATGCCCGGCACCTTCTTGCCATCGCCAGCCCGCTGGACGCTGACAGGGTGGCCTTTTTGGACGATGGCGCTACATACACGGAGGCGTTTGGCCAGCGGGCGCTGCTGGTTCGCCGACCCGACGGGTTCGAGCTCGGTTTCGACGTGAGCCTGCAGGCGCTGGTGGCCGACTGGTTCAGCCGGATAACTGGCCAGACCACGCATGCCTAGAGAGCCATTCGAGCGCATGCCAGCCGCGCGGCTTGCCAGCCCAGTTCAGGCCCCAAGGTATGGCTGAGTTCATTAGCCGTTCTGGCAGACCAGCCCATGAATCGTTAATGGGTCTTTCCTCGCTGGCGTGGGGAAAATTGGGCTGGTAGTATGGCCTGAGCCTCGGGGCGCGTTTTTTGCATGCACCCTGAGCCACGGTGCAAGGTTTTTTTCCAGGCAAGTGTGCACTTCAGGAGTCAACCATGAATATCTTCAAGCGTCTGCTCGGCGTCTCCGCCATCGTAATGATGGGACTCATCTGGTCCCAACCCGCGGTCGCGCAGGAAAACCTGATCGACACCATCAAGAAGCGCGGCAAGTTGCAGGTAGGCTTCGGCAGCTTCGTTCCCTGGGCCATGCGCGACAAGCAAGGCCAATGGGTCGGTTTTGAGATCGATGTCGCCACCAAGATGTCCAAGGACATGGGCGTCGAGCTCGAACTCATCCCCACGGCTTTCGACGGCATCGTGCCCTCCCTGATCGCCAACAAGTTCGACGTCATCATCGGTGGCCTGACCAGCACGCCCGCACGCCGCGAACAGATCGATTTCACCGAAGCCTATTCCACTTCGGGTCGGGGCATTGCGGCTTCCAAGCAACTGGCCGCCAACTTCAAGTGGCCTGACGACTACAACAACGCCAAGGTCACCATCGTTTGCCGCCGCGGCACCGCGGCCTGCAAGGACGCTGAAGAAAAGATGCCCAAGGCCACGATTCGACAGTTCGATGACGACGCCATTGCCTTTCAGGAAGTCATCAACGGCAATGCGCACGCAGTTGTGACGAGCGAGCCCAAGCCCACGTTCTTCACCTTGAAGAACCCGGACCGCCTGTTCAAGCCCACCAACGAGTTCCTGTCGACCGGCTTTGAAGGCTTTGGTGTGCGCAAGGGCAACCCTGCCGCCATGGCCTATTTCAACGACTGGATCGCCAAGAACAAGGACTGGCTGAAAGCGCGCCATACCTACTGGTTCAAGACGCAGGACTGGGCCGACCGCGTTCCCGCGTAAGCCAGAGCCTCTGTCGTGACGGGTACACGGGCCGGCAGGCCGCGCGCCGGTGCCGCGCGGCGCGAGTGGGGCTGGCTTGATCTGCTCCTGACCGTTCTGGCGGTGGGAGCGATCGGATTTTTTGCGTGGCGGACGAACACCGTCCTCAAATACAACTGGAACTGGGCCACCATCTGGCCTTTCGTCGTCCGGTTCGACCAAGCCACCCAGTCATGGGTGGCTAATCTGCTCCTCGAAGGCCTCATGACCACGCTGCGGCTGGCGTTCTGGGGGGTGATCTGTGCCGGAATCATCGGCACCCTCATGGGCCTGGCGCGCAACAGCAAGCGGCTGTTCTTCCGTTTGCTCGGCGGGGCCTACGTGATGCTGATCCGGAACATCCCGCCGGTCGTTTTTGTTTTTGTTTTCGTCTACTTCATCGCCAGCCAGATCATGCCGACGCTGGCCCTGGGGGATACGGCGCGAAAGCTCGCTCCCGCCCTGCAATGGTGGATCAGCCTGTTGTTCGGGCCCGTGAAGCATCTCGATAATTTCGTGCTCGGGCTGATCTGCCTGTCCGTTTTTTCCGGCGCCTACGTCACCGAGATCGTCCGGGCTGGGCTGGAGTCTGTCCCACATGCCCAGATCGAAGCCGGGGAAAGCGTGGGCATGTCGCGCATGGACATCATGCGTTTCATCGTGTTGCCGCAAGCGTTTCGCAATGTGTTGCCGCCCATGGCGGGGCAGTTCATCCAGCTGATCAAGGACTCGTCACTCGTTTCGCTGGTGTCCATCCAGGAGCTGTCGTTCATGGCGCAGGACGTTCAGGTTTCCACGCAGCGCGTGTTCGAAGTGTTCGTCTTCGTGGCACTGATCTATTTCGTCATCTGTTTCGCGCTCTCACGGCTTTTTGCTGGCCTGGAACGGCGGTTCGCAAAGGCTCAAAAATAATGAATGACAAAAACGCCGCCATCATCGAGTTGCAGGGCGTCAACAAGTGGTTTGGCCAGATGCAGGTGCTCAAAGACATCGACCTGCAGGTCAAGCTCGGCGAGCGCATGGTGATCTGCGGGCCGTCGGGTTCGGGCAAGTCCACGCTGATTCGCTGCATTAATCGCCTCGAGCAGCACGACGAGGGCGTCATTACGGTCGACGGGATCGAACTGAACCACGACACCGAGCACGTCACAGCGATTCGGCGCGAAGTCGGCATGGTGTTTCAGAACTTCAATCTGTTTCCGCACCTCAGCGTGCTTGAAAACTGCGCGCTGCCGCAAATCCGGGCCCGCAAGACGCCGCGTGCCCAGGCCGAGGCCAAGGCCATGGAATACCTGCGCCGAGTGCAGATTCCAGAGCAGGCGCTCAAGTTTCCGGGCCAGCTTTCGGGCGGCCAGCAGCAGCGCGTGGCCATTGCACGCTCGCTCTGCATGGAGCCCAAGGTCATGCTCTTTGACGAGCCCACATCGGCGCTGGACCCGGAGATGATCAAGGAAGTGCTCGACGTCATCATCGACCTCGCCAATTCGGGCATGACCATGGTCTGCGTCACGCACGAAATGGGCTTTGCCCGCAAGGTGGCAGACACGGTGGTGTTCATGGATGCGGGTCGCATCGTCGAGCAGGCGCCCCCGCAGGAGCTGTTTGAAAATCCCCAGTCCGACCGGACCAAGAAGTTCCTGAGCCAGATCCTGTCGCATTGAGTCCTGGAGGAAATCAGGAAAGTGTCCGAGTCTGCATTCACTCCCGCCCCCGCCAGTCCCGCCAGCCCGCTGCGCTGTGACATCGACCTGAACGCCGAGGGCCGAGCCGAGGGCTTTGTGCGGATTCCGCACTCGGTATCGCGCTCGGCCTATGGCTGGCTGGCAATGCCCATCGTTCGCATCCGTCGAGGGGACGGCCCGCGCGTGCTGATGCTGGCCGGCAACCATGGTGACGAATGGGAAGGGCAACTGGCGCTCGGCAAGCTCATTCGCAGCCTTCAGCCCGAGCACATCACCGGCACGCTCGTCATCCTGCCAGCGGCCAATTTCCCGGCCGTGATGGCTGCGCAGCGTGTTTCGCCCATCGATGAAGGCAACCTTAACCGCAGCTTTCCGGGCGATGCGGCTGGCACCGTTACGCAGCAGATCGCCCACTGGATAGAGCACGTGCTGCTGCCGGGATTCGACTACAGCTTCGATTTTCATTCCGGTGGCAGCTCGCTCGTCTACCTGCCCAGCACGCTGGCCTACCGCACGCCCGATCCCGAGCGCATGCAGGCGGTGATAGGCCTCGTCAAGGCGTTCGGCGCGCCCGTGAGCTACATCGTCGGCAAGCCGCAAAGCGGAGGGCGCTCCTTCACGGCCGCATCGGCCCGGCAAGGCGTGCTGTCCATTGCCACCGAGGTGGGCGGGGGCAACCTGGTGACCCCGCAATCCATGGCGCTGATGGAGCAGGGCACGCAGCGCCTGCTGCACCATGTGGGCCTGCTCACGGCCGCGCCAAAGCATGCGGCGCCGGCCACACGGCTCACGGAAGTCGGGGGCGATGACTACTACGTCTACGCGTCCGAGGCCGGCTTGTTCGAGCCGCTGGTGGAAATCGGCGTGCAGGTTCAGGCGGGCCAGCCCGCCGCGAGAATTCACTTTGCACACACGCCTTGGCGCCAGCCGGTCTTGCTCAGCTTCGAGCGGGCGGGACTGGTGCTGTGCAAGCGCGCGATGGCGCCTTGCGAGCGTGGCGACTGTCTTTTCCAACTCACGACCGACCTCGAAATTCCAGCCTGACGCCATGACTCCTTTTCTCAAGAATGCCTGGTATGTGGCCGCGCTTTCTCCCGATGTAGGGCGCGGCCTCAAGCCCGTCAAGATACTCGGCGAGCAGATCGTTCTTTATCGCATGCAGAACGGCCAGGCCGTCGCGCTCGAAGATGCGTGCCCGCACCGCAAGCTACCGCTGTCCATGGGGCGCATCAAGGGCGACGCGGTCGAGTGCGGCTACCACGGCCTTACATTCAACTGCGCCGGGCAATGCATCGACGCGGCCACGCAGGAGCGTATTCCGCCGCTGGCCAAGGTGCGCAGCTATCCGGTGCAGGACCGCTATGGGCTGCTCTGGATCTGGATGGGCGAGGCCGAGCGTGCGAACCCCGACACCATTCTGAAGATCGAGGGCTACGGCGAGTCGCCGTGGCACACCACCCACGGCGACCACCTGCTATGCGCGTGCAACTACCTCTGGCTGGTCGACAACCTGCTGGATCCTTCGCATGTGGCCTGGGTACACCGCACTTCCTTTGCCGGAGCCGGCACCGACAACACGCCGCTGCAGCTCGATGTAAGTGATGAAGGCGTGATCAGCAGCCGCTGGATGCTGGACCAGCCGCCGCCCCCTTTTTATGCGCCGCTGGTTCAGTTCACCGGCAACGCGGACAGGCTGCAGCATTACGAGGTGCGCTATCCCTCGCACGCGATCAACCGCAGTGTCTATGCGCCCGCGGGCAAAGGCGGGCCGGGCAAGGAACTCGACCCTGCGACTTACGTGATGGTGTCGTACAACTTCCTCACGCCCATCGACGACGACCACACGATGTATTTTTGGCTGCAGCACTGCAACACCGATGCACACGACGATGGCGTGACGGTGCGCGCCGCAGCGGCTGCGGCCAAGACCGCATTCGAGGAAGACCGCGTCATTCTCGAGGCGGTGCACCTGGGTATGAAAAACAAGGTCACGCCTACGACGGGCTTGCTGCTTGACCTGGCCGCCACGCGGTTTCGCAAGGGCCTGACCGAGCGCATCGCGCTCGAACAAGCGGCCTGAGCACTTTCCGGCGTGGCGCCGAAAAGCGTGGCTTACATCTTGGCCTGAAAGACCAGTCCCGCGTGCTCACGCAGCGCGTGAAAGCGGATCTTCGGCCACTGCTGTTCCACGGCGCGCAAGGTGGCGCTGTGGTCTACCAGCAAGGTGGGGGCATCGACGGCGTCGAGCGCCACGCGGTGCGCATTGGCGTCCATGAATTTTTTCAGCTCGTTCGGGTCGTCCGACGTGACCCAGCGGGCGAGGTTGAAGCTGCTCCCCATGATGCGCGCCTTGACGCCATACTCATGCTCGAGCCGGTGCGCCACCACCTCGAACTGCAGTTGGCCCACAGCGCCCAGCAGCAGCACGGAGCCTGCGATCGGGCGGAAGACCTGAATCGCGCCTTCTTCCCCGAGCTGCGTCAGGCCGGCGCGCAATTGCTTGCTGCGCAGCGGATCGGCGACTTCGACCGAGCGGAACATTTCAGGCGCGAAGAAAGGCAGGCCGGTGAACTGAAGTGACTCGCCCTCGGTGAGCGTGTCCCCGAGCTGCAGTACGCCGTGGTTGGGAATGCCGATGATGTCGCCGGCAAAGGCGGTGTCCAGGAGTTCTCGCTTCTGGCTCATGAAGCTCACAACGGTGTTGGGCCTCAGTTCCTTGCCGCTGCGCACCACCTTCAACCGCATGCCGCGCGTGAATTCCCCACTGGCAACGCGCAGGAACGCGATGCGGTCACGATGCGCCGGGTCCATGTTGGCCTGGATCTTGAAGACCACGCCCGAGAATTTCTTTTCTTCAGGTTGGACGACACGCTGGATGGCGGTCCGCTCCGCCGGGGCTGGCGCCAGATCGACCAGCGCATCGAGCACTTCCTGGACGCCAAAGTTGTTGATGGCCGAGCCGAAGAACATCGGCGTCTGCTTGCCTGCCAGGAACGCTGCCCGGTCGAATTCGGGCGATGCGCCATTGAGCAGTTCGAGCTCGTCTTGTGCCTGCTTGAACTCGGCGCCGAAGCGCTTGCCGGCCTCGGCGTTGTCCAGGCCCGCCAGAATTTCGTCGTCGCCGCCGGCCTTGTCTTCGCCGGGACTGAAGACTCGCATGCGTTTTTCACGGCGGTCGAAGACGCCGTGAAAAAGTTTGCCCATGCCGACCGGCCAAGTGAAAGGCACCACAGTCATGCCGAGTTCCTGCTCGATCTCGTCCATCACGCTCATCGGGTCTTGGACTTCGCGGTCCATCTTGTTCACGAAAGTGAGGATGGGCGTATTGCGTGCGCGGCAGACCTGCAGCAGGCGCCGCGTCTGCGGTTCCACGCCGTTGGCCGCATCGATCACCATCAGCGCTGCATCGACGGCCGTAAGCACACGGTAGGTGTCTTCCGAAAAGTCCTGGTGGCCCGGTGTGTCCAGCAAGTTGATGACGCAGTCGCGGTACTGCATCTGCATCACCGAGCTGGCGACCGAAATGCCGCGCTGCTTCTCGATCTCCATCCAGTCGGACGTCGCATGACGCGCCGCCTTGCGCGCCTTGACGCTGCCCGCAATCTGGATGGCGCCCGAGAACAGCAGGAGCTTTTCCGTCAGGGTGGTCTTGCCCGCGTCAGGGTGCGAAATGATGGCGAAGGTACGGCGGCGCCGGGTTTCTTCAAGGATGGACAGGTGCTGCATCAGAAAATTTCAGGAGATCAAGGCGAACGGTTAAGCAGCGACAGGGGATTTTGAATACCGGCGATGGGCGCCGGGGCTTGCCATCCGGAGCTGAACGCAACGGCGCAATCCCCGGATTTTAGGGGAGTCCTGTTCAATAGCGGTTTCGAGGCCGGAACGAAAGCGGCGTGTTGACGGGTGCGTACGCACCACGCAGCTTTTCATCCACGAAAATCACAGCGATCGGCGACCGTGCGAGCGGGCCACCCGTGCGTTCGCGTTTCGAGGAGACTTCGATTCGCGATCAGTTCGAAGGCCTGCAAGCGTCCCGCTGGTGTTCGGCGTTTGCCTCTACTTCCCGAGCAATCACGAGTGCATCTCGAAGGTTCAGCAAGAGCATCGCTTGCCCCCCTACGAAGCGGGCTAGCGCGCTGGTTGCCCGGTTTTCGATCTCGTCAGCGCTGACCAGCCCCAGTCGCACCAGGCAGGCGATGTCTTCTTTGTCCGGATCGGCAAACCGGGCAATCTTGCTGACCGCCAGATCAACAGGAGACAGCACTTTTAGACAAATATGAGACAGGCCGAAGTCCACCTCGATCGAGTCGTCGAGGTAGTCCTCATGCATCAAGGCGAATGTCGAGTTGTAGTTGGTGTCGAAGTAAATGAGTTCATGCCTCCCATCCTCGAGCGTGACCTCGACGGTCAGATCGCGTGGGATAAACACTCTGGAACCGAATTCGGCATCCACGTCCGACGTGACTCGACTCGCTGCGATGGACGGCCATCCCGCCGGCAAGAAATATGTTCAGGGGCCCGGTGAGCGCCAGGCGTTCTTCCAGAAGTTTGAGGAGCTGGCGAAGCCCGATGGCCAGGGGCGTATCGATATGGAAAAGCTTTTGTTTGGACACAGGTTCAATTCCGTTCCAGATCCCGTACAAGCAAATCGCGCAGCGAGGCAGGGTGACGATCCACTCATTCTTGAGGACGAGTTCGGGCGGAAGCAACTCGGCTGGATGAGCGGCAAGGTATCTGTCGCTCGCCGCCATGAGCCGGGCTGCTTCGAGGGGGCGGGCAGATTGAATGACCATGGACGCCACCCTGAACACGTTGGCTTCGCGCTGGTCTCGCGCTCCTGTAGACGTGTTTTCTCGCGCGACCAATCGGCAACGTTCTATCAGGGCAGCTTCGGCGTCGCGTGAAAGCATGGCAGAAAAAATCCTCTTGGTGATAACTCACTGCAGGGACAGACTTCATGGACTTTAGTGCAGTTAGCTTGGTGCGCCAATGCCTGCAGCCTTGGGTCGCCGACTAAATCGCCGTGGCTAAGTTCAGTTCACGCGGTATCGATTAAGGGCGTTCGGGTTTGACTGCGGCACCTTTTTCCGCCAATAAAGTAAAGCGCGCCTGATCCACGCCATCCACTTCGACACGCTCGAGAAACATTCCAGCCGGGCGCACCCACAGCCCTTGTTCACCATAGAGCGCGCGGTACAGCGTCATGGGCTCCAGGGTTTCACTGTGGCGAACGGTGCCCACGACGTCGTACAGCCCACCCTTGTAATGGCGGTAGCGTCCGGGCGGGGTTTCTATCAGGGGCGGCAGCAGGTCGTTCATGGAAAGCGCAATCGGGAAGAAGAGAAGAGGAAAAGGAGGGGAAAGGAGGAGAAGGAGGGCGGTGGGACAATCGGGCCATGCATCCTAAAGCCATCCTTGACAGTTGTTCCGAGCTTCTCAAGCAGGTCCTCAAATTCGAACACCCCGCCGACATGGTCGTTTCGCGCTATTTCCGCGAGCAGCGCCTGGGCCCGCGCGAACGCGCGACGCTGGCCGAAACCATTTATGGCGTCCTTCGCAAGAAGTCGCTCTATGGCTACCTCGCCCAACATGGCAGCGGGCCACCTGAGCGTAGGCTGGCCATCCTCGGCTTTGCGGCGGAGCGCGACTTTCTCATGAGCGCCCTCACGGAGCCCGAGAAAGACTGGCTGGCGCGCTGCGACCAGGTCCAGCCTTCGGACCTCATGGAATTGCATCGACACAATTTGCCGCAGTGGCTGGTCGAGCCCCTGAAGGAGCAGCTTGGCGAGGACTTCTGGCCTCTGGTCGAAAGCCTGAACTCTGCGGCCGGCCTGGATCTGCGCGTCAATACGCTCAAGGACAAGCGAGTCGAGGTGCAAAAGGAGCTTGGCAAGGCCGGCATCAAGTCGGTGGCAACGCCTTATTCCCCCTGGGGCTTGCGCCTGGAGGGCAAGCCGCCGCTGAACAAGACCGATGCGTTTACCCGGGGCGCGGTCGAAGTGCAAGATGAAGGTTCTCAGTTACTCGCCCTGCTGGTCGATGCCAAGCGCGGCGAAATGGTGGTGGATTTTTGCGCGGGTGCCGGGGGCAAAACGCTGGCGCTGGGCGCCAGCATGCGCAACACGGGCCGGCTCTACGCGTTCGATACGTCGGCCCATCGTCTGGATGCCCTCAAGCCCCGGCTGGCTCGCAGCGGACTGTCCAACGTGCATCCGGTCGCTATTGCCCATGAGCGGGACGACCGGATCAAGCGGCTAAGCGGCAAGATCGACCGGGTGCTGGTGGATGCGCCGTGTTCTGGTTTGGGCACGCTCAGGCGTAATCCCGACCTGAAATGGCGGCAGAGCCCTAAAGCCATTGAAGAGCTGACGGCGAAGCAAACCGCTATTTTACAAAGCGCGGCCCGTCTGCTCAAGCCTGGCGGTCGCCTGGTTTATGCGACCTGCAGCATTCTGAAAGCAGAAAACGAGGCCATCGCCGAGGCGTTTACGTTGGCCAACGCTAACTTCAAACCGCTTCAGGCAGCCGACCTTCTCGCCAGCGCAGGGGTTGAAAACGCACCACAACTGTGCGTTGGCTCCTACCTCAGGCTGTGGCCACATCGCCATAAGACAGACGGATTTTTCTCCGCCGTGTGGGAAAAACTCGAATGAAGTTGGTTAATTGCCATCTTTTGCCGACGCTTTAGCGTCAATTGCGGATAAGCGGTAAGGCTTTAGAGTCCTTCCCCTTGGCGCACAACCATTGAGCCCCTACAATCAGGAGATTCGACGATGTTCACGTATGGGACGGGCTCGACCTACTAAGGAGTTTTATGACTTTGTTTGATGCCGGCCTCGACTGGTTGGCGCACGGGCTCTGGAATATCACGTGGTGGCAGATTGTCCTGTTTGCCCTGGCCCTGACCCACGTCACCATGATTAGCGTGACGGTCTTCCTGCATCGCCACCAGGCGCACCGCTCGTTGGATCTCCACCCGATTGCATCGCATTTCTTCAGGCTCTGGCTGTGGCTCACCACGGGCCAGGTCACGAAAGAGTGGACGGCCATTCACCGCAAGCACCACGCGAAGTGCGAGCAGGCAGAAGACCCGCACAGCCCGCACATCTACGGCATCAAAACCGTGTTGACCCGTGGCGCAGAGCTCTACCGTGCAGAATCGAAGAATAAGGAAACCATGGCCCGCTTCGGCCACGGCACACCGGACGACTGGCTCGAGCGCAACCTCTACAGCCGTTTTTCGTGGCAGGGCGTTGGCCTGATGATGATCATCGATCTCGCGCTGTTCGGCGCTGGCGGCCTGGCTGTGTGGGCGCTGCAAATGGCCTGGACGCCCATCATGGCCGCTGGCATCATCAATGGTGCGGGCCACTTCTGGGGATACCGCAACTTCGAGGCGCCTGACGCAAGCACCAACATTTCGCCTTGGGGCATCATCATTGCCGGTGAAGAGCTGCACAACAACCACCACACCTATCCCACCTCGGCCAAGCTGTCGATCAAGCCTTATGAGTTCGACATCGGCTGGATGTATATCCGTGCGATGCAGTCCGTTGGCCTGGCGACCGTCAAGAAGGTTCCACCCAAGCTCCAGACCGGAGCCATCCAGCCTGTCGCGGACGAGAAAACACTTGAAGCCCTCATCGCCCATCGCTACGAAGTCATGGCGGGCTATGCGCGTGAGCTGCGCCGTGTCGGCAAGGCCGAGATCGCTGCGCTGCGTGCACGCCAGCAAGACATCACAGCCCTGAAATCGGCCAACCGCTGGTTGCACCGCGACGTCGACAAGGTCCCCGAGGAAGCCAAGCCCCAGATCGCACGCGTTCGCGCCGAGCATCCTGTGCTCGACACCATGGTGACGATGCGCGAGGAACTTCGCCAACTGTGGATGAGCACTACCGCCTCGCGTGAGCAATTGGCGGCTGATCTGGCTGCCTGGTGCCATCGCGCCGAGGCCAGCGGCATTGCAGCGCTGCAGCAGTTCTCACTCAAGCTGCGTTCAGCACGCGCCTGATCTGCGCTGCCGGCTCAGCCGGTCTCAAGCATTCCAAAGCCGCCAGGGCGAAAGTCCTAGCGGCTTTTTCGTTGTGCGCCCAGCATGGGCGCACACCTGTGGGTGCTAGTCCCGCGCCGTATGTTGATCACGGCGAACAGAACCTGCAAGCCGCATGGAGGCGGGTCAAAGCCAACAAGGGTGCGGCTGGGGTGGATGGGCTCGACATCAGCCATAGCGCCGAGCTGAATCTGCGAATATCACGGCGCAACCGGAAAATATTCGCTACCCCGAGTTGAGCGAACACCTGCAGTTCCTGACCTGCAGCGAGAATTGCGCAACGTATCGATGATTCCGTTGAGGCTTGACGCGAGCCCGTCAATACAACCCGACGCCGGCTTTCAAGCGCCCATAAAAAAACCCGCCAGTGGCGGGTTTTGCGCAGCCCGAAAGCTGCGGAGAGCGGTGCTGAATTACTTCAGCTTGATCTCTTTGTATTCCACGTGCTTGCGTGCTTTCGGATCAAATTTCATGATCAGCATCTTGTCGGGCGTGGTCTTCTTGTTTTTGGTGGTCGTGTAGAAGTGACCCGTGCCGGCGGTTGATTCCAGCTTGATTTTTTCGCGTGCGCCTTTAGCCATGATGCTGCTCCTTAGACTTCGCCGCGGGCACGAAGATCCACCAGGATCGCGTCGATGCCCTTTTTGTCGATGAGGCGCAGGCCGGCGCTGGTGATGCGCAGACGCACCCAGCGGTTCTCGGTCTCGACCCAGAAACGGCGGTACTGCAGATTAGGCATGAACCGGCGCTTGGTTTTGTTATTGGCGTGAGAAACGTTGTTTCCCACCATCGGGCCTTTGCCCGTTACCTGACAGACGCGTGCCATGAGCACTCTCCGTAAAAAATTGAGATTCGGATACTGAACGGGTGAAAAGCCACCAACGCACAGCTAAGCCACTGATTATAGCTCGAAACACTGGTGCTGGAAACCCTTTGAGTCAGGGTGCCTCAAACACGGCTTGTCGGGCCCCTCTGTCAGGCGCTCTGCTCGAGAAATCGCTGGGCGTCCAGGGCAGCCATGCAGCCCGTTCCCGCACTGGTGATGGCCTGGCGGTACACGTGGTCCTGGACGTCGCCCGCGGCAAAAACGCCGGGCACGCTGGTCATGGTCGCAAAGCCCTGCAGCCCCGAACGCGTAACGATGTAGCCGTCCTTCATGTCGATCTGGCCGGTGAAAATGTCGGTGTTGGGGTGATGGCCAATCGCGATGAAGCAGCCTTGCAGGGGCAAATCCTGCGTTGAATTGTCGAGCGTGCTGCGCAGCCTGACTCCGGTGACGCCCGAGGCGTCGCCCAGCACCTCGTCGAGTGTGTTGTGCACCTTCAGCTCGATTTTTCCGGCCGCCACCTTCTCGTGCAGCTTGTCGATCAGGATGGCCTCGGCCTTGAACTTGTCACGCCGATGGACGAGATGCACCTTGCTGGCAATGTTGGACAGGTACAGCGCTTCTTCGACCGCCGTGTTGCCGCCCCCCACCACACACACTTCCTGGTTGCGGTAGAAAAAGCCGTCGCAAGTGGCGCAGCCCGACACGCCTCGTCCCATGAAAGCTGTTTCGGACTCCAGACCCAGGTATTTCGCAGAGGCTCCGGTGGCGATGATCAGGGCATCGCAGCTGTAAGTGTCGCTGTCGCCCGTCAGCACGAAAGGCCGCTGGCTGAAGTCGACCTTGTTGATGTGGTCGAAGATGATTTCAGTCTTGAAGCGCTCGGCATGCTGAAGAAAGCGCTGCATCAATTCGGGCCCCTGCACGCCCAGGGGGTCGGCCGGCCAGTTGTCGACGTCGGTGGTGGTCATCAACTGCCCGCCTTGCGCGATTCCGGTGACCAGCACCGGGTTGAGGTTGGCGCGCGCCGCATAGACGGCGGCCGTGTAGCCTGCAGGACCTGAGCCGAGGATGAGAACCTTGGAATGTTTCATGATGAATTTGAAATGAAAGCGTGGGAGCTGGCCGGGGGCCGATGACAGCGCCTGGCGCGCCGAAGAAGCCCCGATTGTATGAACTCGGGCAATCACCGGCTGAGTTCACGGTCATCGCGTACCGCGTGTTGTTTACTGCGCCATCGCCGAAGTTTTCCGGCTCAGGAGTGCGCCCCGGGCTGGTCGGCGCGTTGGTTCACCCAGCCATCTGCGTTAAGCTTGAAGGCGATTCATGACCTACTCCCTCGATACCCTCGTTTCACGAAATTCCAGCCCACCCCAGGCCGCGCCTGGCGGTGTGAGCCGCTTTGCACAGGAAGTCGCACTGGTGCTTGGACTGGTCGGCCTGGTGTTCTGGTTGGTGGCCTTGCTCAGCCATTCGGCTCAGGACGCCGCATGGTCGACCACCGGGTCGGGTGCGCCGTCTGCGGGTGCCTGGGCGGTAAAAAACTGGGGTGGACGTTTTGGGGCCTGGCTGGCTGACGCCAGCTACTACCTTTTCGGCTTTTCGGTGTGGTGGTTACTGGCGGCCAGCGTGCGGTCATGGCTGGCCTCGCTCGCGCGCTGGTTGCGCGGCGAGCCCATGTCGGTGGTCAGCCCGGTTCATCCGAGCCGCCTGAAATTTCTTTTGGCCCTCATCTTGTTGCTGGTGGCCAGCACGGCGCTCGAATGGTCGCGCTTGTACCGCTTTGAATTGCGACTGCCGGGTCATGCGGGTGGCGTGCTCGGCTATCTCGCAGGACCCATCAGCACCCAGTGGCTGGGTTTTACCGGTTCCGGGCTGGTGTGGATTGCCCTGGGTGTGCTCAGCGTTTCGGCGGTGTTCGGATTTTCCTGGGCGCATGTCGCCGAGCGGCTGGGCGGGCGCATCGACGAACTGTTCTCGTCGCGCCGCGTGAAGCGCGAGATTGCCGAAGATGTGGCGGTTGGCAAGGTTGCCGCCCGCAAGCGCGAGGAAACGGTGATCGAAGAGCGCCTTGAAATCGAGGAGCATCACCCGGTGCCGGTGTTCATTGAGCCGGCCCTGATCGACATTCCCAAAAGTGAGCGGGTTGCCAAAGAAAAGCAAAAGCCGCTTTTCACCGAAATGCCGGACTCCAAGCTGCCGCAAGTCGACCTGCTGGACAACGCGGTCGGCCGGCAGGAGAGCGTGGCGCCAGAGACGCTCGAGATGACTTCGCGGTTGATCGAGAAAAAGCTCAAGGACTTCGGCGTCGAGGTGAGGGTGGTGGCGGCCGCGCCCGGGCCCGTGATCACGCGCTACGAGATCGAGCCCGCAACGGGCGTGAAGGGCTCGCAGGTTGTGAACCTCGCCAAGGATCTGGCGCGCGCGCTGAGTCTCGTGTCCATTCGCGTGATCGAAACCATTCCCGGCAAGAACTTCATGGCGCTGGAACTTCCCAACGCCAAGCGCCAGTCGATCAAGCTCAGCGAAATTCTCGGCTCGCAGATCTACAACGAAGCCCGGTCCATGCTGACGATTGGCCTGGGCAAGGACATCGGCGGGAATGCCGTAGTGGCCGACCTGGCCAAGATGCCGCATTGCCTGGTCGCTGGCACCACAGGCTCGGGCAAGTCGGTTGGCATCAACGCCATGATCCTGAGCCTGCTCTACAAGGCCGATGCCCGGGACGTGCGCCTGTTGCTGATCGACCCGAAGATGCTCGAGATGAGCGTCTATGAAGGCATTCCGCACTTGCTGGCGCCCGTGGTCACCGACATGCGCCAGGCTGCGCACGGCCTTAACTGGTGTGTTGCTGAGATGGAGCGCCGCTACAAGCTCATGAGCAAGCTGGGCGTGCGCAACCTCGCCGGCTACAACGTCAAGATCGACGAGGCCCAGCAGCGCGCCGAGTTCATCTACAACCCGTTCAGCCTGACGCCAGAGCAGCCGGAGCCTCTGGAGCGCTTGCCCTTCATTGTGGTGGTGATCGACGAACTCGCCGACCTGATGATGGTGGTCGGCAAGAAGATCGAGGAACTCATTGCCCGGCTGGCGCAAAAGGCACGCGCCGCTGGAATTCACCTGGTGCTGGCGACGCAGCGGCCCAGCGTCGACGTCATCACCGGCCTCATCAAGGCCAACATTCCCACGCGCCTGAGTTTTCAGGTGTCCAGCAAGATCGACAGCCGTACCATCCTCGACCAGATGGGCGCCGAAGCTCTGCTCGGTATGGGTGACATGCTGTACATGCCCAGCGGCACCGGCTTTCCGATTCGCGTTCATGGTGCTTTCGTCAGCGATGAAGAAGTCCACCGCGTGGTTGCCTACCTCAAGCAGCAGGGCGAGCCCAACTATGTCGAGGGCGTACTCGAAGGCGGTACGGTCGACGGGGAGGGCGATGTCATGGGAGAGGGCGGCGCCTCCGCCGAAAAGGATCCCATGTACGACCAGGCCGTCGAGGTGGTGCTCAAGCACCGCAAGGCTTCCATTTCCCTCGTACAGCGGCACTTGAAAATTGGCTACAACCGCGCCGCCCGCATGCTGGAAGACATGGAAAACGCCGGGCTGGTCAGCGCGATGTCGGGCAGCGGCCAGCGCGAGATTCTGGTTCCAGCGCGGGCCGAGTAGGGGTAAAGAATAGGTAAATGCGGCGCTGGCGACGATGCCGGCCGCAACTCTGCCACCTTCAGGCCGTCCAACTTGCCTGATGACCATCATTTCCGGGTTCAACATGACAACTGCGCATTATTCTTTTTCACGCATTCGACGCACTCTGTTTGCCATGCTGGTAGTGCTCGGCAGCGCACCGGCTTTTTCGCAAGGCAGCGGAGGCCTCGACAGCCTCGAATCTTTCGTCAAGAACACCCAGAGCGGCCGGGCCGCCTTCACGCAAGTCGTCACGGCGCCCGCGAAGGAGGGGCAGACTGCCCGCAGCAAGACTTCCAGCGGCACGTTTGAGTTTTTGCGGCCTAACCGCTTTCGCTTCAACTACCAAAAGCCCTTCGAGCAGACCATCGTGGCCGATGGACAAACGCTGTGGCTGCACGACGTAGACCTGAACCAGGTCACCGCGCGCAAGCTCGCGCAGGTTCTCAATGGAACGCCCGCGGCAGTCATTGCGGCCGCGGCCGACATCAAGGGCCTGCAGGCTGATTTCAACCTCGCGCCGCTCCCTGAAAAAGACGGCTTGCAGTGGGTCAAGGCTACGCCCAAGACCCGCGATGGCCAGGTTCAGAGCATCAGCGTAGGGTTCAAGACGGTCGCCAAAGGCAGTGAGCTGGCGGTGCTGGAAATTCTCGACAGCTTCGGGCAGCGCTCGGTTATGACCTTTTCGCAGTTCGAGGTCAATCCGCCCTTGCAAGCGGCAGCGTTCCAGTTCAAACCGCCGGCCGGCGCCGATGTGATCCGGCAATAGCCGGCAGGGAACAACGGACCAACAACGCACGGAATTCGAGGGATGGCTGACCTGTTCACCCATACACCGGTTGCGCCGTTGGCTGAAGCCTTGCGGCCCAGGACCCTCGATGAGGTGATTGGCCAGACCCACCTGATCGGGCCGGGCAAACCGCTGCGGCTGGCATTCGAGTCAGGCAAGCCGCATTCCATGATCCTGTGGGGCCCACCCGGCGTCGGCAAGACCACGCTGGCCCGCCTGACAGCGAGTGCCTTCGGCTACGAATTCATTGCGTTGTCGGCCGTGTTTTCGGGCGTCAAGGACATCCGCGCCTCGATGGAGCAGGCGCAACAGAACTTGGCTCTGGGCAAAAAGACGATTCTTTTTGTCGACGAAATTCACCGCTTCAACAAGAGCCAGCAGGACGGGCTCCTGCCCTTCGTGGAATCCGGCCTGGTGGTCTTCATCGGCGCAACCACCGAGAACCCGTCGTTCGAAGTCAACTCCGCCTTGCTGTCGCGCGCCCAGGTTTATGTGCTGCAGGTGCTGAGCGACGAAGAACTGGGCGTGCTGGCCCGCCGCGCGCAGTCGCGTGAACTGCCTCAGTTGCAGCTGGACGAGAGTGCCATTCACACGCTGGTGGGTTATGCCGACGGCGACGCCAGGCGGCTGCTCAACCTGCTCGAACAGACCGCCACGGCTGCAACTGCTGCGGGCGCGGAGCAAGTAGACGCAGCCTTTCTCGAAAGCGCGCTGATGCTCAATGCGCGCCGCTTCGACAAGGGAGGCGACAACTTCTACGACCAGATCTCGGCGCTGCACAAGTCGGTGCGCGGCTCGCATCCGGACGCGGCGTTGTATTGGCTGTGCCGCATGCTCGACGGCGGCGCCGATGCGCGGTATCTGTCCCGACGCATTGTCCGCATGGCATGGGAAGACATCGGCCTGGCCGACCCAAGGGCGATGCAGATCGCCAACGACGCGGCTCTGACCTATGAACGGCTGGGAAGTCCAGAAGGGGAGCTTGCTTTAGGACAAGCAGTGATTTATCTGGCTGTCGCTGCCAAGAGCAATGCAGGATACAACGCCTACAACGCTGCCAAGGCTTTCGTGAAAAATGACAAAAGCCGTGAGGTTCCTGTTCACCTGAGAAACGCACCGACGAAGTTGATGAAGGAACTCGGCTACGGTCATGAATATCGATACGCTCATGATGAGCCCAATGCATACGCTGCGGGCGAGACGTATTTTCCAGACGGAATTGAAGCGCCTCGCTGGTACCAACCAGTGCCAAGAGGAATGGAGAGCAAGATTGCGGAAAAGCTTGCGTTCCTGAGGAAGCTCGATGAAGACTCGAGTGAAAATCACGATTAGATAGCCGCGCCGGGGTGCGCGAAGGCTGTTCGTTCTGATTTCTGCTTGGTCGCTGCTATCCGGGATGCCGTCCTGGTACGGTTCTTGGTTAGGTGCAGCGATACGCGTGGCTGTTGCACCAACGTGTTCCGGTTTTGGCGAGCGCACCCGCAAACTCATCAGCGTTTTAGAATCGTGCTAAACCCTTGAAAGAACCTATGCACACTAAAGCGGCATTGATCGTGATAAAGATTTTGCTTGTTGCGGGTTCTTCCCTGGTCAGCTTACATACGCAAGCTAACGCCCCTGACGCATCTTCGGCCCCGGCTCAAGCTCAAACAATCCCCTCTACCCCTCCACCGACGGCTGAGAGGGTGGAGTTTGGCAGCCTCGACACCACGGGTCTTTTTTCATCTAGACCGGTCATGATCCGAGGATATTTGCTGGCCTCTCAAAGTATCGATCCTACTGCGGCCGCGGTCCTCAATCCCGCCTGCGAGGGCTTGTTGGCCCCGGGTGGTTCCCAGGTACGCGGGAAATACATGCGCATGGCACGGTTTCTTCATGGACGCGGACTTACAGTGCTCATGATTGATGGGTTCACTCCGCGAGGTTTTGAGGAAGCCTGTTCCTCCAATCGTATCGACCATATCCAGCGACTCAAGGATTCGTTGGGTGGCCTGGCTTATTTGCGCAGCCGAAGCAACGTCGCCGCCGAGCGGGTGATCACCGTGACTTGGGGCAATACCGGCGGCATCGAAGGGATGAACAAGGATGCCAACTACCTTCCAAAAGCGGAAGCCGGTTTCATGGCCGCCGTCATGTATTACCCCGAATGTGGAAAAGTCGGCCGAAATTTCTCACCTTCGGGTCCCATTCAAGTATTCGTAGGTGGAAAAGACCAATGGAATCCGGCCGTTCTCTGCCAGCAACTGGCACAGCGCCAAGAGGCAGGCAGTGCTCCTTTTCTTATGAAGCTTTACCCGGAGGCGTATCACTCCTTTGATCTACCGATGGGCGAGCCCATGCTTAACCCTTACAACCCTTCCAAAGGATGGGTGGGTCGTAACGCATCTGCAACCGCCGACTCATTTATGACGGTCGATGCATTCTTGTCGAGCCTGCCAGGAATTCCCCCCAAGCCAGAGCGAAAGCTCCAGCCCTGAGTTCGTTCCTAAGGAACGCCACCGCTGAATCCTTGCGTCGGTAATTGGGTCGACCTGTTCAAGGGTAAACCCGCTCGAAGCACACCCTGTGGCCCGATTCTCGCTTTGACTCGGTGGCTACAATTTGAAGCATCAGCTCGCCATTCCGCCAGCGTCGATTGGGGCGTCGGACCGGCGGGCTTTTTGTTAGCCAGGTCTTCCCCAATGGCGGAAGGCCGGCAAGCAACACCCAAACGGAGAAGCTTTATGGAAGTCTTGCTACAGCAGATCATCAATGGTCTGGTGCTGGGCAGCATGTATGCCTTGATTGCACTCGGCTACACGATGGTCTACGGCATCATCAACCTGATCAACTTTGCCCACGGCGAGGTGCTGATGGTGGGCGCACTGACCAGCTGGACCATCATTGTCTGGATGCAAGAAGCCATGCCCGGTACGCCGGGCTGGATCATCCTGATCATCTCGCTCCTGATTGCCTTCGTGGTGTGCGGTGCGCTGAATTTCGCGATCGAAAAAATCGCTTACCGTCCGCTGCGCAATTCGCCCAAGCTGGCTCCGCTCATTACAGCGATCGGCATGTCCATCCTGCTGCAGACGCTGGCCATGATGATCTGGAAGCCGAACTACAAGTCCTTCCCGACGTTGCTGCCTACTGACCCGCTGCACTTTGGCGGGGCGGTCATTACCGTGACGCAAATCTTCATCCTGGGCGCCACGGCCGTGTCACTCTCGATCCTGATGTACGTGGTGAACTACACCCGCCTTGGCCGCGCCATGCGCGCCACGGCCGAAAATCCGCGCGTGGCAGGACTCATGGGCGTCAAGCCCGACACCGTGATTTCGGCGACCTTCATCATTGGCGCCATCCTGGCCGCGCTGGCCGGCGTAATGTACGCCTCCAACTACGGCACCGCGCAGCACACCATGGGCTTTTTGCCGGGTCTGAAAGCCTTCACCGCTGCGGTGTTTGGCGGCATCGGCAACCTCGGCGGCGCTGTACTTGGAGGCATCCTTCTGGGTTTGATCGAATCCATCGGGGCCGGCTACATCGGTCCGCTCACCGGCGGTGTGCTGGGAAGCCAGTATTCCGACATCTTTGCATTCATCGTCCTGATCTTCGTTTTGACCCTGAGGCCGTCCGGCCTGCTCGGTGAGCGGGTCGCGGACCGAGCCTGACGAAGGGGAAAACATCATGATGAAAAAACACCGCCTGCTTTCCTTCCTGATCGTCGCCGTCGCCATGCTGGTGCTGCCGCTCTTGCTGCAGCAAGGTGGCAACGCCTGGGTGCGTATTCTGGACATGGCGCTCCTGTACGTGCTGCTGGCCCTTGGCCTGAACATCGTGGTCGGGTATGCCGGGCTGCTCGACCTCGGCTATGTGGCCTTCTTCGCGGTAGGGGCCTATTTGTTTGCCCTGCTGGGCTCGCCCCATCTGGCCGAAGCGTTTCCGTGGATCGCGACTGCGTTTCCGGACGGCCTGCATCTGCCGATCTGGGCGGTGATTCCGCTGGCGGCTGCACTCGCCGGTTTCTTCGGCGTGATGCTCGGTGCGCCCACGCTGAAGCTGCGTGGCGATTACCTCGCCATCGTGACGCTGGGGTTCGGTGAAATCATCCGCGTGTTCCTGAACAACCTGGACCGCCCGATCAACCTCACCAACGGACCCAAGGGCATCAACCAGATCGACGGCATCACCTTCTTCGGTCTGAAGCTGGGCCGGCCGGTCGAGGTGATGGGCTTCGAGATCGCTTCGGTTTCGCTGTACTACTACCTGTTCCTGGGTCTTGTGATCCTATCGGTGGTCATCTGCCACCGGCTCGAGACCTCCCGCATCGGTCGCGCCTGGATGGCGATTCGCGAAGACGAAATCGCCGCCAAGGCCATGGGCATCAACACGCGAAACCTCAAGCTGCTAGCCTTCGGAATGGGCGCCACCTTCGGCGGAGTGTCCGGCTCGATGTTCGCGGCCTTCCAGGGCTTTGTCTCGCCGGAGTCGTTCAGCCTGATGGAGTCGGTAATGATTGTCGCCATGGTCGTGCTGGGCGGCATCGGCCACCTGCCGGGCGTCATTCTTGGCGCTTTGCTCCTTGCAGCCCTGCCCGAAGTGCTGCGCCATGTGGCGGGTCCCCTGCAGGCCATGACCGACGGCCGCCTGGACTCGGCGATCCTGCGGCAATTGCTCATTGCCGTGGCCATGATCAGCATCATGCTCATGCGGCCGCGCGGGCTCTGGCCCGCACCCGAACATGGCAAGTCGCTGGTCAAGCCGACGGCGAACTGAAGAGGCACCCCATGAGCGACACCATTCTAAAAGTAGCAGGCGTATCCAAGCGCTTCGGCGGCCTGCAGGCGCTGTCCGACGTCGGCATCCACATCGAACGCGGCCAGGTCTATGGACTCATAGGCCCCAACGGCGCAGGCAAGACCACGTTCTTCAACGTGCTCACCGGCCTCTATACGCCCGACAGCGGCACCTTCGAGCTGGCAGGCAAGCCCTACACGCCCAGCGCCGTGCACGAAGTCGCCAAGGCCGGCATTGCGCGCACCTTCCAGAACATCCGGCTGTTCGCCGAGATGACGGCGCTTGAAAACGTCATGGTGGGCCGGCACATCCGCACGCACTCCGGGCTGATCGGCGCCATGTTCCGCACGGCCAGCTTCAAGGCCGAGGAAGCTGGCATCGCCAAGCGCTCGCAGGAATTGCTGGACTACGTGGGCATCGGCAAATACGCCGACTTCAAGGCGCGCACGCTGAGCTACGGCGACCAGCGCCGGCTCGAAATCGCGCGTGCACTGGCGACTGATCCGCAGCTGATCGCATTGGACGAGCCCGCCGCCGGCATGAACGCCACCGAGAAGGTGCAGCTCCGGGAACTGATCGATCGCATCCGCAAGGACAACCGCACCATCCTGTTGATCGAGCATGACGTCAAGCTGGTCATGGGCCTGTGCGATCGCGTCACGGTGCTCGACTACGGCAAGCAGATCGCTGAAGGCGCTCCGGCCGACGTGCAGAAAAACGAGAAGGTGATCACCGCCTACCTTGGCACCGGTCACTAAGGAATTTTGACAATGGCAAACACACTACTCAAGGTCACGGGGCTCAAGGTCGCCTACGGTGGCATCAAGGCCGTGAAGGGCGTCGACTTCGAGGTCAACGAGGGCGAACTGGTCACCCTGATCGGCTCGAACGGCGCCGGCAAGACCACCACGATGAAAGCCATCACGGGCACTTTGCCGCTGGTGGAAGGCGACATCGAATACCTGGGCAAGAGCATCCGCGGCAAAGGCGCGTGGGATCTGGTGAAGGACGGGCTGGCGATGGTGCCTGAAGGGCGCGGCGTGTTCACGCGCATGACCATCACCGAAAATTTGCAGATGGGCGCCTACATCCGCAGCGACAAGCCGGAAATCCTGAACGACATCGACATGGTGTTCAGCATCTTTCCAAGGCTCAAGGAACGCAAGGACCAGCTGGCCGGAACGATGTCGGGCGGCGAGCAGCAAATGCTGGCGATGGGTCGGGCCTTGATGAGCCGCCCCAAGGTGCTGCTGCTGGACGAGCCCTCGATGGGCTTGTCTCCCATCATGGTGGACAAGATCTTCGAGGTGGTGCGCGACGTGTCGGCACGCGGCGTCACCATCTTGCTGGTAGAGCAAAACGCCAGCCGTGCGCTGGGCATCGCCGACCGGGGCTATGTCATGGAGTCGGGCCTGGTGACCATGAACGGCCCTGCCAAGGAATTGCTGACTGACCCGCGCGTGCGGGCGGCTTACCTCGGCGAATGAATACGCGGGCCTCGGCCCGCCGTTCGCCTCGTCCTCCTCGCTGGTTGCTCTAGGCGGTCAGTCGACGCGCGCACCGGAGGCCTTGACGACTTTCTCGTACTTCGCCAGTTCCTTTTTCATGAACTCGCCGAACTGCTCGGGCGTGTTGGCGACCGGTTCGGCCATGAGAGCGGCAAAACGTGTTTTGGCTTCAGGAGAATTCAGCGCCGCCACGAAGGCCTGATTGAGCTTGTTCACCACGTCCTTCGGGGTGGCGGCCGGGGCGACCAACCCCCACCAGGTGTCGATCTCGAAACCCTTCAAGGTTTCGGCCACTGCCGGAACTTCGGGCATTACCGGGCTGCGCTGCGCCGTGGTGACGGCCAGGGCCTTGAGCTTGCCCGCCTTGATGTTGGCCGATGCGGTGGCCAGGTTGTCGAAATTGAAGTCGACTTGCCCGCTGAGCAGCGCCAGCTGCGCCGGGTTGCCGCCGTTGTACGGAATGTGCAGGGCAAAAATTCCGGCGTCCTTCTTGAACATTTCGCCTGCAAGATGCCCGGCGCTGCCGTTACCGCCGCTGCCGTAGTTGAGTTTGGCAGGGTTGGCCTTGGCGTAGCGGATCAGGTCGGCCAGCGTGTTGATGTTCAGGCGCTGCGCCGTCTCGGCATTGATCACCAGCACGTTGGGCACCCGCAGCATCTGCGTGATGGGCGCGAAGTCGGTCGCCGCGTGGTAGGGCATCTTGCTGTAAAGCCACGGGTTGATGGCATGGGTTGCCACGGCCGCGATGCCGATGGTCATTCCGTCAGGGGCGGCCTTGGCAATGGCGTCGACGCCGATGTTGCCCCCGCCGCCAGGGCGGTTTTCAATGATGACGGTGCCCAGGCTGTCCTTGACGCGCTCGGCCATGAGCCGCGCCGTGACGTCGATCGGGCCGCCTGGTGCATACGGCACGATGATGCGCATGACCTTGCCCTGCGCTGCAACCGGCAGAGGCAGAGCCGCAAGTAATGTCAATGAGGCTACGGCCGACAAAAGTGCGCGGCGGCGCAAGTTCGAGGACAAGGTGGCAAGGGCGGGCAAAGTGTTGTTCATGCCGCCATTTTGGCAAATGCCGAACCGTGCGCCGCAGGGGCAATCCCTGAGGCGCCGCGCGATGCGCTCAGGCGAGCGCCCGGGCCTTGTCGGCCTCGGTCGTGAAGGCATCGGCAAAGAACTCTTCTTCCGGCAGGCCCGCCTGCTCCACGTAGTCGGCCTTTGCGGACTCCACCACCACCGGAGCGCCGCAGGCGTAGACCTGATGGCCCGACAGGTCGGGAAAATCTTCCAGCACCGCCCGGTGGACAAAGCCCGTCCGTCCGCTCCACGCGTCTTCGGGCAAAGCATTCGAGACCACGGGTACATAGCGCAGGTTCGGCATCTCGGCGGTCCGCGCCACCATCCAGTCGTGCATGTACAAATCGAGCGGCCGGCGCCCGCCCCAGTACAGCACGGCGGGGCGCTCGATGTTCTTGAACTGCATGTGCTCGATCAGTGCCTTGATCGGCGCGAAGCCTGTACCCGACGCCAGAAGAATGAGCGGTTTGGTGCTGTCCTCGCGCAGGAAAAAGCTGCCGTAAGGGCCTTCGATGCGCTGGATTTCCTTTTCCTTCATGACGCCGAACACATGCTCCGTGAACTTGCCGCCGGGCATGTAGCGAATGTGCAGTTCGAGGCCAGGCGCTTCGGCCTGCGTATGGGGCGCGTTCGCCATGGAATAGCTGCGACGGTCCCCGTCACGCAGCAGGAATTCCACGTACTGCCCGGCGTGGTACTTGAATACGTCGCTGGCGGGCAATTGCAAGCGCACGACCATGACGTCTTCAGAGAACCGCGTCAGGCTGTTCACGCGCACCGGCATTTTCTTGATGGGGAAGGCGCTTTCGTCGGTTACCTGACGCGATTCCAGAACCAGGTCGCTCTGGGCCACGGCGCAGCAGGTGAGGATGAGCCCGCTGGCCTCTTCTTCATGCGACAGCGCCTTGAGTTGATGCGGCCCGTGCGTTACCGTGCCCTCGAGCTTGCGGCACTTGCAAGAGCCGCAGGCGCCGTCCTTGCAGCCATAGGGCAAGCCGACGCCCTGGCGGATGGCCGATGCCAGCACGGCTTCACTTGCTTCGGTGCTGAAGCTTCGGTTGCTGGGCAATACGGTTACCTGATACGTCATCTTGTTATCCTTGGGCTGACATTCATGGGTGCGTTGCGCACGCCATCCGGCGTGACTGCATCCCTTGCGTCAAAGTCTTCAATTTTGCCTTCAAACCCAAGCTCCCGTACCAGTCTGTACGCCACCCGGCCGGGCGCATTGCCAGCGCGCTTTCGCCGGCCCCGTATCGCCATCGTCGGTTGCGGTGACGTCGGCCTGCGCGTAGCCCGGCAATTGCCCTCGGGTTCGCGCGTTCTGGCCTTGACGTCATCGCCCGAGAGGACGGGTTTTCTGCGCGAACGCGGCATTCAGCCCTTGCTGGGCAACCTGGACGATGCGCGCTCGCTGCGGCGGCTTGCGGGCATTGCCACGCACGTGATCCACCTGGCGCCGCCGCCCTCCGACAACCTGGTCGATTGGCGCCGCGACCCCCGAACCCTCGCGCTGCTCAGAGTGCTGCGACAGCGCAGCGTGCCGCGGGCCGTGGTGTATGGCTCCACCAGCGGTGTCTATGGCGACTGCCAGGGCGACTGGGCCAGTGAAGCCCGCGCCGTCAACCCTTCGACGCCCCGGGCGCAGCGCCGGGTCGACGCCGAGCAGCAATTGCGGTTCTTCGGCAGGGCAACGGGAACCCGGGTGCACATTCTGCGCATTCCCGGCATCTACGCACCCGACCGGGAGGGCGGAACGCCGCGTGCCCGGCTGCTCAAGGGCACTGCCGTGCTGGTGCCGCAAGACGACGTCTACACCAACCATGTGCATGCCGATGATCTGGCCAGGGCCTGCATCCGTGCCATGTGGTTCGGCAAACCCCAGCGCTGCACCAATGCGAGCGATGACACCGAGCTCAAGATGGGCGACTACTTCGACATGGCGGCGGACTTGTACGGATTGCCGCGCCCGCCGCGCCTTTCGCGCGACACCGCGCAGCAGCAGTTGCCGCTCATGCTGCTCAGTTTCATGGGCGAGTCCAGGCGTCTGGACAACAGCCGGCTGAAGGCGGAGCTGAAACTGCGGCTTCGCTATCCGACCGTTGCGGAAGGTCTTCAGGTCTGAAAGAGGCGCTCAGCGCGCTCGGGTTCAAATGCCGGAGGGGCGCTTGAAGGTCAGCATCCGGTCCGTGGGCTTGACTTCAATCGTCTTGATGTCTGCCCCCTGCATCACGGTGAGGCGAACGGGCACATCCGGCGCTGGCCTTGCCCAGACCTTTTTGTAAAACGCTTCGAGCGATGCGACCTTGGTGTCGTCGACTGCGAGCACCAGGTCTCCGGCGCTGAGCCCAGCCTCGGCGGCCGGGCTGTCGCTGGTGACGCGAACAATCTGCACGCGGCCGCCCTGGTCGGTGGAAGTCAGGCCGAGCCACGGACGGTGGCTCTGCCGGCTGGTACCGGATTGACGCATTTCAGCGAGGATGGGTTTGAGCAGGTCGACGGGCACGAACATGTTGCCCGGCATCCGGCGGTTCTGGCCGAGCGCATCAGCCACCAGCAGCGAGCCGACGCCAATGAGTTCCCCGCGGCGATTGAAAAGGGGCGCACCGCTGTGGTTGCCGCCTCCGGCCGTCAGCGGCGGGCTGGTGAAAAGGGCGGCGTCGAGGTGGTATTCCCAAGTACCCGAGAACGCGCGCTTGCTCACCAGCTGCGTCATGCCGATATCGCTTTCCTCATCGGCACTTGCGCCCGTAACGACCATCAGGGGCTCGCCGGTCTTGAGGTCCTGCATGCTGCCCAGCGGAACGGCCTCGATGCCCCGTAGCGGGACCAGGGGACGGACAAGGCCGAAGCCGGTGGCGATGTCATAGGCCACTGCGACGGCAGGCACCGTCTTGCGGTCCTGGGTCACGATGGATATCTGTTCGGCCTCCAGCATCAGGTAGCCGATGGTCAGGACCAGGCCGTCCGGCCCGATCACCACCCCAGAGCCGGCACGTTGCCGCCCGAGGGAAGAAACGGAGCGGGCGCCCTCGGCCGCCGTCGCCTGGATACCGACAACCGCAGCGCTGGCCTTGCGCATGGCGTCGATCTGGTCCTGTACGGTCGCAGGCTGCTCGGTGGCGGCCCGTGCCGGAACTGCCGCCCCCAACATCAATAAAAGGGCAGCCAGCGCCGCCCCCAGGACCACAGAAAACGATTGCTTGGGCTCAGGCTTGAGGGCGCGCATGGCTGCTCCAAAAACGGCATTTGCGAAAATACGCGTGTCTAGAATGCGCCACTTTTGGTTTCCCTGCAAGAAGAGGGAATATGGCTCAGCTGCAGCGCGCCGATTTTTTCATGAGGTGCTCTTGGCGACAGTAGCAAGGTCCCTGATCTGACAACAGGATGGCCACCAGCAAATGTCGCTACGCGCTGGCGCGGCACTCTGGTCGGGCCAGCTGTCGTTGTCAGGGCTGCATTGACGGGACAGCTTCGGCGGGGTGATCGGACAGGAACTCAAGGTTTAAAGCCGCGACAAAGCTTTCGGCCTGGCCAACGATTTCCTGAGCATCGCTCGCTTCGACCAGGTTCTCGCGGTAGTCCGCGGTCAGTCGGAGCTCCTCGGCTTGCTTCAGCAGACTTCCGAACTCTCTTGTCAAGGGCCCATTTTTGACAAGGTTCAGGTTGAACGCGCTCAGCACACCGGCATGTGTCTTGCAAACCTCGGGCTTAAAGGAAGAGCCCGAAGCTATCAAAGCGGCACGCGCTGCATGGAACATCGCGTAATAGGCGCGATTGCAGGCACCGTCAACGTCGCCCGTTTTCAGAAGAGCCCTTGCTGATGCGCCTGCGCACTCAGCCCTGGCTATTAAAGAAGAAGGGCTCATTGGTCGAGACTCAGTTCGATCCCGTCCCGGGCAATGCTCTCGAGCAAGGTCGGGTTGGGAGACTGTTCAGGATGCTCCCACTCGTCCAGCCAGACGGGCAACGGCGAAATATTGATACCGGTATCGAACAAGACATCAAATGCCACGTCGGCCAGGGCCAACCTGGTCGGCACGAATCGTTGGAGCGGGCCGTCCAGGATCAGCGCGACATCGACGTCGGGCTCGGGGGGAAGGTCGCCCCGAGCGTGGCTGCCGTAAACGACGGCTTTGACAACGTCGTAGCGTCCGGCAAGCAAGGAAAGAAAGCGGCGGATGGCCACTTCCGTGGGCGGGTGAATTTGTTTGAGTTCTTCCATGAGTTCCATCTGGCAAGGTTGATGGAACGAAGAATAAAGCGCTATCGGATCAAGGTGATCCGGAACCGATGTGCGGCTCAGCGTCGACGTTGAACGGCTGACCCACAACGTCTTGCGGAAAAGAAAAAAGCTCCTCAAAAGGAGCTTTTCAAGTGGTGCCCGGGGCCGGAATCGAACCGGCACGCCTTTCGGCGGGGGATTTTGAGTCCCCTGCGTCTACCAATTTCACCACCCGGGCAAGGCCTGAGCCAAGCCTTAAATTATGGCACAGTGCAGGCTATGAATTACCCGACCCTAGAAGACGCCATTGGCAAAACGCCGCTGGTGGCCCTGCAGAGAATCCAGTCCGCCGACAACCTCAGCCGCAATAACGTGGTGCTCGGAAAGCTCGAAGGAAACAACCCGGCAGGCTCAGTGAAAGACCGCCCCGCACTGTCGATGATCCGCCGGGCCGAAGAGCGTGGCGAGATCAAGCCCGGTGACGTGCTCATCGAGGCCACCTCCGGCAACACCGGCATCGCGCTGGCCATGGCCGCTGCCATCAAGGGCTACCGCATGATTCTCATCATGCCGGAGGACCTGTCCATCGAGCGTGCCCAGACCATGAAGGCGTTTGGTGCGGAGTTGATCCTCACGCCCAAATCCGGCGGCATGGAGCACGCCCGCGACCTTGCAGAGCAGATGCAGAAAGATGGCAAGGGCCTGCTGCTCGACCAGTTCGCCAATGCCGACAATCCGCGCATTCACTACGAGACAACAGGCCCCGAGATCTGGGCTGATACCGAGGGCAAGGTGACGCACTTCGTGAGCGCAATGGGCACGACCGGCACCATCACGGGCGTATCGCGCTTCCTGAAGGAAAAGAACCCCGCGATCCGCATCATCGGTGCCCAGCCCAGCGAAGGCTCGCGCATCCCTGGCATCCGCAAATGGCCCGAGGCGTACATGCCGCGTATCTATGACCCCACCCATGTCGATGAACTGGTGCTGGTGAGCCAGGCCGACGCCGAAGACATGTGCCGCCGTATGGCCCGCGAGGAGGGCATCTTTGCAGGCATCTCTGCCGCAGGCGCCTGCTGGGTGGCGCAGGAAATTGCAAAAACGGTCAAGGACGCGGTGATCGTGTTCATCGTCTGCGATCGCGGCGACCGCTATCTGTCGACCGGCGTCTTTCCCGCATGAGCGCCGCTTTTCGTTTTTGCCCTTCGTGCGCAACGCCGCTGGAGATGTCTGCGCAGATGGAAGACGGCGGGGAGAAGTCGCGCTTGCGTTGCCCAGCCTGCGGCTACACCCACTGGAACAATCCCACGCCTGTGTTGGCGGCCATCGTCGAGTACGGTGACAAGATCCTGCTGGCCCGAAATGCGGCCTGGACCCATCCCGAGATGTATGCCCTGATCACGGGCTTCATGGAAGCAGGCGAAAAGCCTGAAGAAGGCGTGGCGCGTGAGATTCAGGAGGAGACGAATCTGCAGACCGAGTCTCTCGCGCTCATCGGCGTGTACGACTTCCAGCGCATGAACCAGGTGCTTATTGCGTACCACGCGGTGTGTACGGGCGAGGTGCGGCTGTCGCCCGAACTGGTCGACTACAGGCTCTACCGGCCCGAAGATGTAAAGTGCTGGCCCGCGGGAACCGGCTATGCCATGGCCGAATTCCTGAAGTCACGCGGACACACGCCTGAATTCGTTGAATGGGCCAAGCGCTGATTCGCGCCCACCAGATCCAAAGATTGCCATGCACATCGATCGTGACCTCGACACACGCGGCTTGAACTGTCCCTTGCCGATACTGAAGGCCAAGAAGGCGCTGGCCGACATGCAAAGCGGCCAGCTGCTCAGGGTGGTCTCGACCGACCCTGGCTCACTGCGCGACTTTCAGGCGTTTGCCCGCCAGACCGGTCATGAACTTGTCGAGCAGAGTTCAGCGGGCGCCGACCACACGCACGTGCTGAAGCGCCGCTAGAGGTCAGTCGGTCAGAGGCACCGGGTTGCTTTTGCGGCGCTCCTTGCCTGACCAGCCGATCTGCAGGTTCTCGAGGTAGTTGCGGAAATACGCGCCGACTTCAGGGTGCTGCAGCGCGAGCTCCACGGTCGCTTCGAGGAAGCCTTCCTTGCTTCCGCAGTCGTAGCGCTTTCCTTCGTACTGGAACGCGTACACGCTCTCCTCGGCCATGAGCCCCGCTATTCCGTCCGTCAACTGGATCTCCCCGCCAACGCCACCCGCCTGCCTGCGAATATGGTCGAACACGGCTGGCGTGAGGATGTAGCGGCCGGCAACGCCCATGCGCGAGGGTGCGACCTCGGGGGCGGGCTTTTCAACCATGCGACGGACCTTGATGAGGCCGGGAGAGACCTCGTCGCCGTCGACGATGCCATAGCGCCGGGTGTGTTCGGCCGGGACTTCCTGCACCGCGAGAATGGACGATTGGAGCTCGGCGAATTTGGCCGTCATCTGAGCCAGGATGGGAGGATTTCCGACCATCAGGTCATCTGCGAGCAGGACCGCGAACGGTTCGCCACCGACCATGTGTTCCGCGCAAAGCACGGCGTGCCCGAGGCCGAGCGAACGCGGTTGCCGCACGTACGAGAAGTTCATGTCATCGGGCTGGACCGAGCGCACCAGTGCGAGCAGCTTTTCCTTGCCAGCCACTTCCAGTTCGTTTTCCAGCTCGTAGGCGGTGTCGAAGTGATCCTCAATGGCGCGTTTGGCGCGTCCGGTGACAAAGATCATGTGGCGCACGCCGGCCGCATAGGCTTCTTCGACCGCGTACTGGATCAGCGGCTTGTCGACGACAGGGAGCATCTCCTTGGGCGACGCCTTCGTGGCGGGAAGAAAGCGCGTCCCCAGCCCTGCGACAGGGAAGACGGCTTTTCGGATCAGATTCTGCTGGGGCATGGACTTCCTGTGAAAAGTAGAGCTGTATCAACCAACGAAATTACCACGAAGCGAACGCGTACGCTGGCTCATGCGCGTTTCTGGCGGAAAAGCGCGCTAGTCCTGCTTACCGGCGGGGGTAGGGACTACTTCAAACGGGTTAGCTGACTCGCGACCTTGGCCAGTGTTTCGGTGAAGTCGGCCATGCGCTTGCGTTCGAGCTCCAGTACGGCTGGAGGCGCCTTTGCCACAAAAGCGGCATTGGCCAGTTTGGCCTGCGTCTTGACCAGTTCGCCCTCAAGACGCGCGGCTTCCTTGCCCAGGCGGGCTTTTTCTGCCGCCACGTCCACCTCGACGAACAGGCATACACGTGCCTCGCCGACGATCGCCACCGGAGCGCCTTCAGCCGCTGCAGCCCAGGTAGTTTCGTCGTCGAACAACTTCACGTCGCTGAGCTTGGCCAGCGAACGAATCACAGGGGCGGCCCCGGTCATGAAGTCCTTGTCGCCGAGCACCAGCAGAGGAAGGCGCGTGGCGGGCGACACATTCATCTCGCCGCGAAGGTTTCGGCACGCATCGACCAAGGTCTTGAGCTTGGCTACATGCGCTTCGGCATGGCCATCGATCTTGGCGGGCTGGCTTTGCGGATAGCGCGCCTGGCCGATCAACTCGCCCGCAAGGCCGGCCACAGGGGCAACCTTTTGCCACAGCTCTTCCGTGATGAAAGGAATCAGCGGATGCGCCAGGCGAAGGATGGCTTCGAGCGTGCGAATCAGTGTGCGGCGTGTCGCGCGCTGTTCGGCTGGCGTTCCTGCCTGAATCTGCACCTTCGCGATTTCGAGGTACCAGTCGCAGAACTCGTCCCAGACGAACTGGTAGAGGCTGCCCGCCACGTTGTCCAGGCGATATTCGGCAAAGCCCTTGGCCATGTCGGCCTCGACGCGCTGCAGCGTCGATGAAATCCATCGGTCTGCCTGCGAGAACGTCAGGTAGTCGCCCCCTGGCGCGCATTGCTCGGCGCCGTGCTCATCGAGTCCGCAGTCCTGCCCTTCGCAGTTCATGAGCACGAAGCGGGTTGCGTTCCAGAGCTTGTTGCAGAAGTTGCGGTAGCCCTCGCAGCGCTTGCTGTCGAAGTTGATGCTGCGGCCCAGGCTGGCCAGCGACGCGAAGGTAAAGCGCAGTGCGTCTGCGCCATAGCCGGGAATGCCGGCCGGGAATTCTTTCTCGGTGTTCTTGCGCACCTGCGGCGCGGTTTCGGGCTTCCGCAGCCCCTGCGAGCGCTTTTCGAGCAGCGGCGCGAGCTCGATGCCGTCGATCAGATCAACCGGGTCCAGCACATTGCCTTCGGACTTGCTCATCTTCTTGCCCTGTGCATCCTTCACCAGGCCATGGATATAGACATGATGAAACGGCACCTTGCCCGTGAAGTGCGTGGTCATCATGATCATCCGGGCGACCCAGAAAAAGATGATGTCATAGCCCGTGACCAGTACGCTCGACGGCAGAAAAAGGTCAAGCAACTCTGGCGGCTGTTCCGGGGCAGTGTCGGACGCCTTTGGGGCGTCACCGGTCCATCCGAGCGATGAGAAGGGCACGAGAGCCGACGAGTACCACGTGTCCAGCACGTCTTCATCGCGCACGAGCTTTTTCCCCGGCGCCTGCTTCTGCGCCTCTTCTTCGCTGGTGGCCACGTAGACCTTGCCGTCCTCGTCGTACCAGGCCGGAATCTGGTGGCCCCACCAGAGCTGGCGCGAAATGCACCAGTCCTGGATGTTGTTCATCCACTGGTTGTAGGTGTTGACCCACTGCTCGGGAACGAACTTGACGTCTCCGCTGGCGACGGCGTCGCGCGCCTTTTGTGCAATCGACTTGCCCGTCGGGTCCTTGTCGCTCACCTTGCTCAACGCCACGAACCACTGGTCCGTCAGCATCGGCTCGACCACGGCACCGGTGCGTGCGCAGACCGGCACCATGTTCTTGTGTGGCACCGCCTTTTCCAGGAAACCCTGCTCCTGCAGGTCAGCGAGCACGGCCTTGCGCGCGTCGTAACGGTCCATGCCCTGGTACTCGGCGGGGCCGTTTTCGTTGATCTTCGCGTCGAGTGTGAAGATGGTGATCAAAGGCAGGCTGTGGCGCAGCGCAACCTGGTAGTCGTTGAAGTCATGCGCGCCAGTGATCTTCACCACGCCGCTGCCGAAAGCCGGGTCGACGTAGTCGTCGGAGATAACCGGAATCTGCCTGTTGCACAGCGGCAGGTCGACCATCTTGCCAATAAGGTGCTGGTAGCGCTCGTCGCTCGGGTGAACTGCCAGCGCGCCGTCGGCCAGCATTGTTTCCGGACGCGTGGTGGCAATGTGCATGCCGCGCAGCGCCGAGCCATCGGCCGCCTGCTGAGGCCCGTCGCTGAACGGGTACTCGATGTGCCACATGAAGCTGTCACGCTCTTCGTTCTCGACCTCGAGGTCGGACACGGCGGACTTGAGGATCGGGTCCCAGTTGACGAGCCGCTTGCCGCGGTAAATCAGGCCCTGCTCATAGAGCTGCACGAAGGTCGACGTGACCACGGTGGACATCTTCGGGTCCATGGTGAAGTACTCGTGCTTCCACGAGACCGAATCGCCCATACGCCGCATCTGCCGCGTGATTGTGGTGCCCGACTCTTCCTTCCACTCCCAAACCTTCGCCACGAAGTTCTTGCGGCCGAGGTCGTGCCGGCTCTGGCCTTGCGCCTGAAGCTGGCGTTCCACGACGATTTGCGTGGCGATGCCCGCGTGGTCCGTGCCAGGCACCCAAAGCGTATTGAAGCCGCGCATGCGGTGGTATCGCGTGAGCGAATCCATGATGGTCTGGTTGAACGCATGGCCCATGTGCAGCGTGCCGGTCACATTGGGCGGCGGCAGCTGGATGGAAAATGACGGCTTGGCCGCGTCCAGCGTGGGTTCGTAGATGCCGCTTTGTTCCCATGCCGGACCCCAGTGCGCCTCGATGGCGGCGGGTTCGAAAGACTTTGACAGCGATTGCAGGCCGGGTTGTTCTGGTGGGGTGCTCATGGATTCTTGGGAAAGAGAAAAAGTGACCGGCTTGCTCGCATGCGGCGTCATCGGGAAGGCTGCAATTTTACTCAGCCGCCTGTGGCTGGCCGAAGTGGCAATTAATGGCCGCAAAATGGTGGCCTAAACCGGAAGGCCGCGCTCAGGAACGCGGGCGGTTCCGATCATTCATCGCACCTGACAGGAGTATTCGCATGACATCCCCACGCCGTTCCTGGCTGTCCACCTGCTCGCGCGCCGCGCTGGCGCTCGGCGCCTGCCTGGCCTTCGGGCTTGCCGGGGCTCAAAGCCTCAAGCCGATCAAGATTTTGGTGGGTTTCCCGGCCGGTGGCGGCACCGACGCCGCTGCGCGCATCCTGGCCGAAAAGCTCAAGGATGAACTGGGCGTTCCGGTGGTGGTTGAGAACCGGCCCGGCGCAGGCGGGCAAATTGCAGCGCAGGCCCTGAAGGCGGCGCCGGCCGATGGCACGACGCTTTTTCTTTCGCATGACCACACCATCACCATTTTGCCGATGGTGGTGAAGAACCCCGGCTACGCACCCGCGCAGGATTTTGTGCCCGTGGCTGGTTTCGCAACCTTCGTGAACGCCTTTGCGGTGTCGGGAGGCACGCCCGCCAAAACCTTCAACGAATATGTCGGTTGGGTGAAAGCACGTGGCGCCGGCAAGAGCGCGGTCGGCATTCCCGCGCCGGCGTCCACACCCGAGTTTCTGGTCAAGGTGATCGGCGAGAAAAACAAGCTCGACCTCGTGGCGGCGCCTTACCGCGGCAGCGCGCCCATGATGGCCGACATGCTGGGCAACCAGATTGCGGCGGGCGTGGCGTCCGTGCCCGACTTCATCGAAAACCACAAGGCCGGCAAAATCCGCGTGCTGGGCGTGCTCGGCAAAAACAGGCAGGCGGCTTTGCCGGATGTGCCAACCTTTGCGGAACTGGGCATGGCCGGCTTCGAAGACTTGCCCTACTACGGCATCTTCGCGCCCGCCGGAACGCCAACGGCCTTCATCGATACCTTCTCTGCCGCCATGGCAAAAGTGCTGGCCCTGCCCGACGTTCGCGATCACCTGACGCAGATGGGCTTGACGGTAGGCCACATGAGTCCTTCGCAGTTGGCGCAGCGCGAGAAAGCGTATTCGCAGGTGTGGGCGCAGATCATCAAGAGCAGTGGCTTTCAGCCGCAGTGAACCGATCGGAATGTGCGGACAATTGAGAATGGTTATCAACTGCGATGCGTGAATAGTTTTTTCCCATCAGGTGTATTGATTTGTCCAATTAGACGGTCGCTGGCAAAAGGGCTATGGTCCTGATGTCGTTGGCAGTTCTGCCAACACAACCCGAACTTTTATCACTAGGAGATTTCCATGGCTGCTCTTAAAGGCTCCAAGACGGAAGAGAACCTGAAAGCCGCATTTGCGGGCGAATCCCAGGCCAACCGCCGCTATCTGTATTTCGCAAACAAGGCCGACGTGGAAGGCCAGCCAGACGTGGCGGCACTGTTCCGCTCGACGGCCGAAGGCGAGACCGGACATGCGCACGGCCACCTCGAGTGGCTCGAGCAGTGCGGCGACCCTGCCACCGGCATGCCTTTCGGCGGCACGCGTGAAAACCTGGCCTCGGCAGTGGCTGGCGAGACACACGAGTACACCGACATGTACCCCGGCATGGCCAAGACTGCCCGTGACGAAGGCCATGACGAAGTGGCTGACTGGTTTGAAACGCTGGCCAAGGCCGAGCGCTCGCATGCCAATCGCTACGCCAAGGCCTTGACCGAACTGGTCGATTGAACCTTCCCCGGCGGGCTGGCTTGACGCTGGCTCCGTGACACGCGCCACCGGCTGGCGCGTGCGATTTTCAAGAAAGGGTTTGCGCTAGCAAGCCCTTTTTCACTACGCAACCTGAACGCACACCAGCGCACAAGCGCTCACGACCATGGCAACAGAAGGTAATCTCAAGGCGCCGACCCGTCACCCCATCGACTGGAAGGGGCCCGACTACTACAACGAGGAAGCGACTTTCCACGAGATGGAGCGCATCTTCGACATCTGCCACGGTTGCCGGCGCTGCGTGAGCCTGTGCGGTTCCTTCCCCACGCTTTTCGATCTGGTGGACGAAAGCAAGACCGGCGAGGTCGATGGGGTCGACAAGAAGGACTACTGGAAGGTGGTCGACCAATGCTACCTCTGCGACCTGTGCTACCTGACCAAATGCCCCTACGTGCCGCCGCATGAATTCAACCTGGACTTTCCGCACACGATGCTGCGAGCCAAGGCGATCAAATTCAAGAACGGCGATGTGAAGGCGAGTGAGAAATTCCTGGCTTCCACCGACGTGCATGGGAAATTTGCGGGCATCCCCATCGTTGTGCAGGCGGCCAACGCCGTGAACAAGACGCAGCCTGCGCGTGCGCTGATGGAGAAGGTCCTGGGCGTCGACAAGAATGCCTGGCTGCCGGAACTGGCCACGAAAAAATTCCGCAGCAGCGCGCTTGAGTCGCCGCCGCATGCAGTCAAGGATGGCGTCAAGACACCAGGTAAGGTGGCAATTTATTCCACTTGCTACATCAACTACAACGAGCCGGGCATCGGCCACGACCTGCTCAAGATCCTCGACCACAACGAGGTGCCTTACGTGCTGGTCGAAAAGGAAAAATGCTGCGGCATGCCCAAGCTCGAACTGGGCGACCTCGATGCGGTCAATGCCAGCAAGGAAGCGAACATTCCGGTGCTGGCAAAGTATGCCCGCGACGGTTTCGCCATCCTGACTGCGGTGCCGAGCTGCACCCTGATGTTCAAGCAGGAAATTCCGCTCATGTACCCGGACGATGCCGAGGTGCAGCTCGTCAAGGAGCACATGTGGGACCCGTTCGAATACCTCATGGCTCGCAAGCGCGACGGACTCCTCAAGACCGAATTCACGCAGCCGCTGGGCAAGATCAGCTACCAGATTCCTTGCCACGGCCGGGTGCAGAACATCGGCAAGAAGACAGAGGAAATGCTCAAGATGGTGCCCGGGACCAGCGTGCATACGCACGAGCGTTGTTCGGGACACGCGGGAACCTTCGGCGTCAAGGTGCCGTACCACCAGCAAGCCATGAAGATCGGCAAGCCGCTGTTCAAGGCCATGGCCAACCACAAGGACGGCGGCCTGCCCGATGTCATCAGCAGCGACTGCCCGCTGGGCGGTCACCATATTGCGCAGGGCTTCGAGGTCAACAAGCTGGGATCGCCACCGCAAAAGCATCCGCTGACCTTGATCCGCACGGCTTACGGCCTGAAGTAAGTTATTCATTGTTTATCGAAGGAATCGCCATGCAAGTCACCGGAAAGATCACCCGAGACAGCCTCATGACGCTCGAGGCTTACAGCAAGTACCGCAAGGAAAACAAGGCCAAGGTCATGGCGCACCGCAAGCTGCGCAGCGTTCGCCTTGGCGAAAACCTGAACCTCCAGTTCGAAAGCGAGACCACCATCCGCTACCAGATTCAGGAGATGCTGCGCATCGAGAAGATCTTCGAGGAAGACGGCATAGAGCAGGAGATCGAGGCCTACGCGCCACTGGTGCCCGACGGCCAGAACTGGAAGGCAACGGTCCTGATTGAATATCCCGACGTCAACGAGCGCAAGCGCGAGCTGGCCCGGCTGATCGGTGTCGAGGACCGGTTGTTCGTTGAAGTGCAGGGACATGCCCGTGTGTATGCCATTGCCGACGAAGACATGGACCGCGAAAACGACGAAAAAACCTCGGCGGTGCATTTCGTCCGGTTCGAGCTGACTCCTGCCATGTGCGCGGCCGTGAAGGCCGGCGCCAATGTCAAGATCGGTTGCGATCACACGAACTACCCAGCGCACGTGACGGTAGCCGAAGAGACGCTGGCGTCGCTGGCCAGCGACCTGCACTGAAGGTTGAACCACTGGGGACCGCTTTTACGCGCCTTGCCATTTGCGTGCTCTTTCAAAAGTGCTGGCCCGATGTCGTAAAGTGGGCGTCCCGTAGCCGCCCGCCTGCAAAGCCGCCCAAAGTCCATGCTTTTCCTGATCTCCCCTGCGAAGTCGCTGGACTACGAAACCCCTGTGGGTCCTGCGCCCCATAGCGAACCCCTGTTCAAGGCGCAGTCGGCGGAACTGATCGCAGCGCTCAAGCCCCAGTCGCCCCAGCAGATCGCCGGCCTCATGAAGCTGTCCGACGCGCTGGCGGGCCTGAACGTTGCCCGCTATCAGGCGTGGTCGCGCAGACCGTCAGCCCGTAACGCCCGACAGGCCATGCTGGCCTTTAACGGTGACGTCTATGACGGGCTGCAGGCCCGCACGCTCGACGCTGCGCAACTGGGCTGGGCACAGCAGCACGTCTGCATTCTGAGCGGTCTTTACGGGGTGCTGCGGCCGCTTGATCGTATGCAGCCCTACCGGCTGGAAATGGGCACGGGTCTGGTCACGGACAAAGGCAGGAACCTGTACGAATACTGGGGCGACACACTGGCAAACTACCTCAACGAACGCGCGGCGGCGGACACCACGCCCGTGGTCGTCAACCTTGCCAGCGAGGAGTATTTCCGCTCCGTGGACCGGCATGCGCTCAAGCCCCGCGTTGTCAGCTGCGTGTTCGAGGAAGAGCGTTCGGGAAAGTACAAGATCATCAGCTTTTCTGCCAAGCGCGCGCGCGGCATGATGCTGCGCTACGCCATCGAAAACAAGGTCGCGAGCGTCACGAAATTGCAGAAGTTCGCTGCAGAGGGTTATCGCTTTGCGCCTTCGGTTTCCGAGCCCGACCGTCTCGTCTTTCGGCGCGGCGAAGTCCCGGCGAAAGCACGGGCTCCCCGTGTTGGCACTGCTAGTAGTGCCAGAAGCATTACCAAGAGCGGGGTTGCCGCTCGCAATGCGCCGTTGCAAGGAGTTTTGACATGACGCAACGAACACAGGGTGGTCAGGCTGTCACCCCCGCATTGATGGAATGGATTGCCGCACAGAAGGCGGCAGGGTTTTCGTTGCCTGCGGTGCTGGACGCCATGCGCGTGGCGGGCTGGAGCGACGACACCGCGCGGCTGGCGCTGGGGCTGCAGGCCCAGGTCCAGGAAACTGCCGCCCGTGAACCGCAGGGATTGCCTGCGGAAGTGCGCGTCCCCTGGCCCGTGGGCGCAGGGGAGCTCACGGTGCTGCAGGCAGGCGACAGGCCAGTGCGCACGCCTGTGGTGATGCAGTCGCCGCCGCTGATCGTTTTCGAGTCGCTGCTGAGTGATGAAGAGTGCGCAGCCTTGATCGAAGCTGCACGGCCGCGCTTGTCGCGTTCGCTGACGGTGGCGGTGAAGACCGGTGGGGAGGAAGAGAACATCGACCGTACCAGCCAGGGCATGTTTTTCTCGCGCGGCGAGAGCTCGGTCATCCAGACTGTCGAAGAGCGCATTGCCCGGCTGCTGGGCTGGCCCATCGAAAATGGCGAAGGCCTGCAAGTGCTTCGCTATGGTCCGGGCGCAGAGTACAAGCCGCATTACGATTACTTCGATCCCGCCGAGCCGGGAACGCCCACCATCCTGCAGCGAGGAGGGCAGCGCGTTGCCACCCTCGTCATCTACCTCAACGAGCCCGAGTCCGGAGGCTGCACGGTATTTCCCGACGCCCAGGTGCACGTCATGCCCCGGCGCGGCAATGCGGTGTTTTTCAATTACAGCCGTCCGCATCCTGCCAGCCGCACTCTTCACGGCGGCTCACCGGTCATTCTGGGCGAAAAGTGGATTGCGACAAAGTGGTTGCGCGAAGGCGCTTTCGTCTGAGCTCGCGGCCGGCCCCACATGACACCCATGCAAACGCCTGAAGACTCCCAACTGGGCAAGCCCTCCGCTTACGCCGACCACTACGACGCAAGCCTGCTGTTTCCCATCGGCAGACAACTCAAGCGCGCAGAAATTGGCGTCGGCGCGCAAGCGCCTTTTTTTGGCGCCGATCTGTGGACGGCGTACGAGCTGAGCTGGCTCAACTTGCGTGGCAAGCCCCAAGTTGCGCTGGCGCAGTTCGTGATTCCGTGCGAGACGCCCAACATCGTCGAGAGCAAATCCTTCAAGCTTTACCTCAACAGCTTCAACGCCACCGAGTTTGCGGACGCGTCCGCGGTGCTGGCCCGCCTGCGCGCGGATGTGAGCGAGGCGGTATGGCGTGGCGCGCCGCACGCATCAACCGTTGGCGTGCGGCTGCTCACGCCTGAACTGTTCGACCGCGAGCCGATTCATGAACTCGATGGCCTGAGCCTGGATCGTCTGGATATCGAATGCCGTCGCTATACACCGGCCCCTGAGTTGCTCACCGCCGCGTCGGGCGAGATGCCGGTGTCGGAGGTCCTCACCAGCAACCTGCTCAAAAGCAACTGCCTCGTAACGGGGCAGCCGGATTGGGGCAGCGTGCAGATCAGCTACAGCGGGCCGCAGATCGACCAGGGCGGCTTGCTGCAGTACCTCGTGAGCTTTCGCAACCACAACGAATTCCATGAGCAATGCGTCGAGCGTATTTTCATGGACGTGTGGACACGCTGCCGGCCCAGCAAGCTGTCGGTGTATGCGCGCTACACCCGGCGAGGGGGGCTCGATATCAATCCCTTCCGGACCAGCCATCCCCAGCCGCTGCCCCCTTCGGTGCGTACCGCGCGCCAGTAGCCCGCCTTAGCCACTAGCGACCGGCTGCTCCGAAGGCCTCTGCTCCGGGGCAACGGCGGGCAAAGGCGGGCGAAGGCGGTTATTGCGGTCGCCGACTCGGTCCGATTGCTGCAGCGCGGCAACGGGTGCGGGGCGCACAGGGCACTAGGTTTTCTTCCTACATTTCGCGCCATTTCACACGCGTAAAAACATTACTGCGCTTTCCTCCATGCTTGCTTGGTGATGCGCAATGCAGTCACCCGGGCCGACGCATGCAGTGGTCGGCTTGCCTCGGCGACGGCTCGATTATCAGAATTTTCCGCGGCGGTTCAGCAGCCCTTCCGGCTCTGCGATGCAGGGGCGTGAGGACAGCTCCGCCATTCATGGGTCAACGGTTTTTTTTCTTCAGGTCGCTCTTCCAGATGTCCGCGTCGCCGCCTTCCCGCCGAACTTCCCAAGCTTTCGAAAGCGCGTCAGAAAGCCGGCAGTTTCGTTCGTTCTGGATGGCGGGCTATGAAGGCTCCGATCACATCAACGGGGAAGGCGTAGCCCTTTCCATGAACGAGGCCAATGCGCATTGGCAGCGGCTCCCGGAAGACTACGCGCTGCTGGCCGACTTCGGCATTCGCACCGTGCGCGAAAGCGTGGGCTGGCGCATTACCGAGCTGCGAGGTGAGCAAGGCTGGCAGCGCCTGAGAGAGCATGCCGAACTGGCGGAGCGCCATGGCATCGAGGTGATCTGGAGCCTGATGCATTACGGTTGGCCCCAGGACATTGATCTCATGTCGCCCGTTTTCGTCGAGCGCTTTGTAGCGTTCAGTGTGCAGACGGCGCGCGTGTTGCGGGCCGCTTCCAGCGACAGCCGTTTTTACCAGCCGATCAACGAAATTTCGTTCCTCACGTGGGCCCTCACGTCCACAGGCCTGATGCACCGTCCAGGGCAGCGACTGACCGACGCGCATGCCGTCAAGCGCCAGCTGGTGCGGGCCGCGCTGCGCGCCTGTGAGGCCATTGCCGCGGTCGATCCGGGCGCGCGCTTCATGCACAGCGACCCGGTGATCGATGTGGCGCCGCCTCCTGGCTGCAGCGATGACCTGATCGAGCTGGCGCGCCAGCAAAGCGAAGACGGCGCTTTCGAAGCGTGGGACATGCTGTGCGGCGCGAAGGCGCCCGAGCTGGGCGGAACGCCCGACCATCTCGGCGTCGTCGGCATCAATTACTACCACGACAACCATTGGGAGCTCGGCACCGGCCAGCGGCTCGAATGGCATCTGGGTGACCCGCGGCGTCGGCCCTTCAGTCAACTGGCCGCGCCCGTGTGGAAACGTTTTGGCAGACCGATGATGATCGCCGAGACCAGCCATGTCGGTATTGGACGCGCGCGCTGGCTTGACGACATCGCCAACCAGATCTTGCTGTGCCGGCAGCAGGGCATGCCCCTGGAGGGCGTGTGTCTTTACCCCATCGTGGATCGCCACGACTGGGGCAATACGCGGCATTGGCACAACAGCGGCTTGTGGGACGTCGAAGCGTGTGGTCCTGGCGGAGCTGAAGGCTCCCTGGATCGTGCGCTTTGCGTTCCGTATGCCGAGCGGCTGCGCCACTGGCAGCAATTTTTACCCGGCGGTGCCCAGCCTCACCCGCTGACCTCCGACACCCCATCACGCTCTTAATCAGGAGGACCCATGCCCACCATCATCGTTTTTTCGCATCTTCGCTGGAATTTCGTCTACCAGCGCCCCCAGCATCTTCTCTCGCGCCTGGCGAGACATTACGAGATCGTCTTCTTCGAGGAGCCGATGCCAGGCGCGAAAGAAGATTCGCTCGAAGCCCTCAGTCCCGCACCCAATGTCCGGGTGCTCAGGCCGCATGTGGTGGGCAGCGCAATTGGTTTTCACGATGACCATCTGCCCGTGATGCGAAACCAGCTTGCCCGATTTATCCAGGAACACGGGATCAAGGATTACCTGGTGTGGTTCTACACGCCCATGGCATTGCCACTGGCCAGCCAGCTCACGCCGCGTGCCGTGGTCTATGACTGCATGGACGAACTCTCGGCCTTCAAGAACGCGCCGCGGCAACTCATCCAGCGTGAAAACGCGCTCTACCAGTTTGCCGATCTGGTGCTCACCGGCGGCCCAAGTCTTTACCAGTCCAAGCGCGAGCGCCATGCCAACGTGCACTGCTTTGCGAGCAGCGTCGACGCGGAGCATTTCGCCCCTTCGCCGGGAGCCCCAGACCATCCCGCGCAAGCTGCCCTGGGACGACCGCGGCTGGGCTATTACGGCGTGATCGACGAGCGTATCGACCTTGAACTGATCGAAGCGCTGGCCGATGCGCATCCTGAGTGGGAAATCGTGATGGTGGGTCCGCTGGCCAAGATTGCGCCCGAGAGCATTCCCCAGCGCAGCAACCTCCACTGGCTGGGGCAGCAAAGCTACGAAGACCTGCCAGCGCTGGTGGCAGGCTGGGATGTCTGCCTGATGCCATTCGCGCTGAACGAGGCGACGCGTTTCATCAGTCCGACCAAGACCCTCGAATACATGGCGGCGGGCCGCCCTGCCGTGAGCACGCGCATTCGCGACGTGGCCGAACCCTACAGCCATGTGGTGGAGATTGCCGACACGCCTCTGGCCTTCATCGCTGCCTGCGAGCGGCTACTGGCCGAGTCGCCCGAGCAGCAGGCGGCACGAGCCAATCTCATGCGCGAAATCGTGGCCAAGACCTCGTGGGACAACACGGCTGAAGATATTCATACCCTGATCGAAAAGCTGCCACGCCGCGTCGGGCCGCGAAGCTACCCACTGCAGGACGCAGCCAATGCCGGCTATGCGCCCGAACTGGGCGACAGCGCCGTGCTGCGGCCGGGCCAGGCCTGGCAGCGGGCCGGTGCACCCGCGTATTCCACCGTGGTGCTTGGCGCCGGCCCCACCGGGCTGGCGGCTTCCTACCATCTGGGGGAGGGGAGCCTCCTGATCGAGAAGGGATCAACCGTCGGTGGCTGGTGCCGCTCCATAGAGGACAAGGGCTTCACCTTCGACTACGCGGGCCACATCATGTTCTCGAACGATCCTTATGTGCTCGACCTGTACAAGAAGCTGCTGGGCGACAACATGCACTGGCAAAACCGTGAGGCGTGGATCTACAGCAAGGAGGTCTACACGCGTTATCCCTTCCAGGGTGCCCTGTACGGCCTGCCTCCAGAAGTCCTGAAGGAGTGCCTGATCGGTGCCATCGAGGCGCGCTTCGGCCCGCTCAAGAAAGACGGCACGGGAGTTCCAGCGCCAGCAGTGGCAGGCGTCATCGCCAAGCCCGCGCAGGCGCCGAAGAATTTCGAGGAATTCATCTACAAGGTCTGGGGCGCTGGCGTGGCCAAGCACTTTGCCATCCCGTACAACAAAAAACTGTGGGCGGTGCCGCTAGACGAGATGGAGACATCTTGGCTCGGCGGACGGGTACCCATGCCCGATCTGGAGGAGATGATCGACGGCGCGCTCAAGCCGGTCACGGCGCCCATGGGTCCGAACGCCCGCTTCGGCTACCCGCTCAAGGGCGGATTTCAGGCACTGATGGATGGCTTTTTGCCCATGCTCAAGGGTGACGTGGAACTTGAGGCGGAAGTTGTTTCGGTCTCGCCATCTCGCAAAACCGTCGTGCTCAGGGATGGCCGAAGCTATCGCTACGACACCCTTATCAGTACGCTGGCACTACCCAAGCTGGTTGAGGCGATGGGCGACGAGGCGCCTGCGTACGTCCAGGAGGCAGCGCGCGGCTTGCGGCATGTGTCGGTGCGCTGCGTCAACCTGGGCATCGGCCGCGAGGCACTTACCGAGAAGCACTGGATCTACTACCCGGAAGACACGGTTTTCCACCGCATCTTCGTGCAGGGCAATGCGAGCCCGCTGTGCAACCCACCTGGCGGCTTCGGCCTCACCTGCGAAATCACGTACTCCAGCTACAAGCCTTTGCCTTGCGAAGGCCAGGAACTGATCGAGCGCTGCATCCAGGACTGCATCAAGGTCGGTATTTTCAACGCCGACGACGAGGTGATCGCCGCCAACGAGGTGGACATGCCGTACGCCTACGTGGTGTATGACCATGAGCGCGCCAGCCATGTGGAGACCATCCGCAATTGGGTCGCAAAGGCCAACATCCTGCTCGCGGGCCGTTACAGCGAGTGGGAGTACTACAACTCCGACCACGCGTTCGTGGCCGGGAAGAAGGCCGCCGCGCAGGCGCAGGCTCTCAACGAACAGGATCGCAGCGGCGAGGTCGTGGCCAAGCTCAAGCCTGCAGCCTGAGCGCCTGGCAGGGCATCAGGTGCGGCGGCGGCGGGGCACCACAGCCAATTGCAAGGTTGCCTTGGCAGGTGTCGCGCCGATGCTCGCCTGCTGAGGCGGCAAGTCGATCAACTGGTCCGCTTGCCAGACCCGAACCTGCGCCGCGCCATCGGGAAGGTCGTCGAACTGGGCGTTGCCGTCCGGGCCGGTCTTGACTGCCCAGGGCGACTCCGAAACGAAGACATAGCCCCGCATCGACCCGTGGATAAAGCAGCCCAGCAGGCTGGCGTTGACCACGCCCGCTTTTTCCAGGTTGATCTCGACCTTCTTGGCGGGCTTGCCCTCGCTCTTGCCCTCCAGCCGCAACTCGAAGCCGGGGCTGTTGCCGGCCGCCTGATTGAGGACGGCGGGCGTGCTGCGCACATGGTGGTCCCAGGGGTCGTTGTTGATGAAGGTCACACGGGCGCCGACGGCGGCCAGCGATACCGAGGGGATGAACTGCATTTTTTCCTGCGCGATCGTGATCTGCGAAGGGAGTGCGGTCTTGGGTTGCACGGACTTGTTGGCTGGAACGATGACGACAATCGCGTCTTGCACCGGCTTGCCGTCCCGGTCGATGACGGATACGGTCAGGCCGCCCGCAGCGGCCCAGGTACAGGAGGCCGCCAAAAAGGCGGCGAGGCAGGCTTTTTTCATGTCGGGTTACCGGCTTCAGCGAACGGTGATAGTGTCGCGATTCATGGGTGCGAGCAGCGCCAGCATCTGGTTCTGCGTGCGAAACGGAATGCCTTTGGCGTCCATGCTTTGCTGAAGCACTTCGACCAGCGCGTGGAAGTCCGACTTCTTGATGTCCAGATTGGCATGGGCGGACTTCATGTCGGCGCCTTTGTAGACGCAAGGCCCGCCGCTCAATGCGCACAGCTGGTCCACCAGTTGCTCTTTGACGCGCTGCTGGTTGGACGGCTTGAAGTGCGGACCGGTGCGCGGATCCGCGAGCAGCCGGACCATGAAGTCGTCCATCAGGCTGACCAGTCCCGGCTTTTCACCGAAGGCTTTGTAGAGCTGGTCGGAGCCTGGCGCGGACTGCGCGTGGGACGCAACGCTGCCCAGCAACGCGGCGGAGGCCAGCACGAGGGAAATGAGAGTTTTGTTCATGATGTCGTTTCCAAAAATGGGGTGTTGAGTTTGCTGCGTGATCGTCACGCGATCAGAAGGCGACTTGGGCCGAGACGTAATAGCCGGTCTGCTTGCGGCTTGCCGTAGTGGCCGGCACGATCACGCCGAGGTCGACATAAGCCAGCGTGAGCGAGACGTTCTTGCTCGGCGCCCAGGCCACGAAGACGTCTTTCCAGTCGCTCGAGCGCAGGCCATCAACCAGGCCGGCGGCGCGGCCAGCGGTTTCGAGCCGGTTGCGCATGAAGCGGTATTCGGCGCCTACCGCGACGTTCTTGCTCACCAGATAGGCGACTGAAAATTCCGGTTGCAGGCTGTACTTGTCCTCATTGCCCCCGAGTGTGGCGCCGAAGCCGAGCAGGCCGTTCTGGTTGGCCTTGGTCGCGCGCAATGTGCCGTTGACCAGCAGGCTTTGGCCCAGGAACAGCTTGGTGGCACTCACGTAGAAGTCCGTCCCATGGCGCTTGGCGCCGAGCAACTGGAAAGTCGCGTCGAGGCCGGTCGAGCCCAGTTCCTTGTACTGCACGCCGACCGCGACCTGTGGCATCAGGTTGTCGCTGTCCAGGACTGCGTCGCCCAGCACCCGTACCTTGGCGCCCACAATGGTCTGTTTCAGGTGAAGACCGGGCAGCCCGAGTGCAACACCGGTACCGCGGGTGTTGAAATCCTGTTTGGCCACCGACAGCTCGTAGCGGTCATGAATACCGATGGCTGCGCCGTAGATGTTCAGGCCATAGTCCTTCGTGCCCGCATTCGAAATAAAGGCGGAGGCTCCAATTTCTCCCTCCGTCGCGTTGCTGCCAATCACTGCCCAGGGCGTGAGTCCGCCGCCGGCGGAACCCTCGACATTGCTGACGCCCCCAGTGAGGAGCAGCTTGCCTGTGTCTGCGCTGGCAGCACCGCATGCCAATGCTGCGCTGGCTGCGATGAGGGTAAATATGTGCTTCATTCAGAGGCTCCTGGGAGGGTGGGGAACGGTGGGTAGGAAAAGGGTTAGCGCAAGAAAACGCTTGCCCCTCGAATACGGCGAAGGCGCCCCGCTGGATTCAATGGGCGAATAGTCGAGCGTAATAGTCGGGTTTGCGTTTTGAATCCGCCGCCCGCTGTGGCGCGTAAGACCTGAACAACAGAGGTCTGCCCATGCCCTTTTTCAAGCCTTCCCGTTCCTCGACACGCTTGCTCTTGAGAGCCGGACGTGCGCTGGTTCATGCGCTTTTTGCGCTTGCGCTGAGCTGCCTGCTCCTGCTGGGCGCCTGGAGCGCAGGCGCCCAAACCGTGGCGCCCGCAGATTCGCCAGGCCGGCAATGGGTAACGCCGCCGCCGGGCAGCGTGCTGCGCGGCCAGGCGCTTTATGCCGCGCAGTGCTCGGCCTGCCATGCGGTCGACGAAAACCGGGTGGGGCCGGCGCACAGAGGTGTGATGGGCCGCCGCGTCGGCAGCTTGCCGGGCTATACCTACTCTGCCGAACTGGCCCAGTCACGCCTGCGATGGACGCCGCAGACGCTTGAGCGCTGGCTGGAAGATCCGGAGGAACTCGTGGCAGGTCAGCGCATGGGTTTCCAGGTGGAGGACGCGCAAGCCCGTGCCGACCTGATCGCCTACCTTGCCACCCTCAAGTAGGCTCAGGCACCGCGCCTGAACGACTAAAAGAGCTGGTCTATCGCTACATCGATGCTCGTTGCCGGCACGGGCGTCGATTGCAGGCGCAAAGCCTCGGCCTGGGCGTCGGCCAAGCGGGCAAGACTCCCCACTCGCACCCCCAGCAGGCGTAACCGGCGCTCAAGGGGCGCGCGCTTGAGCGCCAGTCCCGCGGTCTGGCGAATCGTCCGGGCATCATCGGTCGGGTTGTCGAGAGTCTGGTCGCGCGTGACGGTTTTGAAGTCGTCATAGCGCAGCTTGATGCCGATGGTCTTGCCCACATAACCCTTGCGCTGCAGGTCTTCGGACACCTGGGTGCAAAGCCGTGTGAATACGGCGCCGAGCTCGACGCGGTCGCGCACCGGGTGGAGGTCGCGGTCGAAAGTTGTCTCGCGGCTCATCGAAACGGGTTCACTCTCCGTCACGACGGGCCGCTCGTCACGACCCCATGCCGCTTCATGCATCCAGGCTCCCGTCGCCTTGCCGAAATGATCGATCAGGAACTGCCGCGGCTGCGCCGCGAGTTCGCCAATGGTCTGAATATTCAGAGCCGCCAGCTTTTCGCCAGCTTTGGGCCCTATGCCATTGATCTTTCGGCAGTGCAGCGGCCAGATGAGACCTTGCAGGTCGGCCTCATGCACGATGGAAATGCCGTTGGGCTTGTTGAATTCGCTCGCCATTTTGGCAATGAGCTTGTTGGGTGCCACGCCGATGGAGCAGGTCAGGCCTGTTTTTTCGTGAATGCTGCGCTGGATAAGGCGTGCCAGTGAGCGTCCGCCCTCGCGCTGCCCGCCAGGCACCTCGGTGAAGTCGATGTAGACCTCATCGACGCCACGGTCCTCGACCAGCGGCGCGATGTCCCGAATGGTGCTTTTGAAGAGTCGCGAGTAGCGCCGCACTTCCTCGAAGTCCACGGGGAGCACGATAGCTTGCGGGCACAGTTTGGCCGCCTTCATCATGCCCATCGCCGAGCCCACGCCAAACTGGCGTGCCGCATAGGTGGCGGTGGTGATCACACCCCGGCCCACATAGTCGCGAAGCAACGGAAAATCCGCGGGGGCAATAAAGCGGGGCTCGCGCTCGCCGTGCCGGCCCAACAGGTCTTCATCCACCTTGCGCCGGCCACCGCCAATGACCACGGGCAATCCCTTGAGCTGGGGATAGCGCAGCAGTTCGACGGAGGCAAAGAACGCATCCATATCCAGATGCGCAATTCGGCGAAGGGGTGCTGAAACGGGCGATAGCATGGCGCGATCCCCCGAGCATAGCGGGCGGCATTCAAGTCTGCCGCCCCGGGCGTGCGGATCAGTAGGTGCCGGGCAGCAGGATGCTTTTGTCTACCGTTTTAATATCGGTCTTGCCGCAAAAAGCCATGGTGATGTCGAGCTCCTTGTGGATGATCTGCAGCGCCTTGGTAACGCCCGCTTCGCCCATGGCGCCCAGCCCATAGACCATGGCGCGGCCTATGAGCGTGCCGCGTGCGCCGAGCGCCCAGGCCTTGAGCACGTCCTGTCCGGAGCGGATGCCGCCGTCCATCCAGACTTCGACCTGCGAGCCTACCGCCTCGACGATTTCAGGCAGGGCGGAAATGCTCGACGGCGCGCCGTCGAGTTGGCGGCCGCCGTGGTTGCTGACGACGATGGCGTCAGCGCCGCTTTGCACTGCAAGCCGGGCGTCCTCGACGTCCTGGATGCCCTTGAGGATAAGTTTGCCACCCCAGCGTTCCTTGACCCACGCGACGTCCGCCCATGACAGGCGCGGGTCGAACTGCTCGTTGGTCCACGCCGACAGCGAGCGCATGTCGCTCACGCCCTTGACGTGACCGACCAGGTTACCGAAGGTGTGGCGCTTCGTGCCGGCCATGCCCATGCACCAGCGGGGCTTGGTCATGAGATTGATGATGTTGGCCAGTGTCGGGCGGGGCGGGGCGGTCAGTCCGTTCTTGAGGTCCTTGTGGCGCTGGCCGATCACCTGCAGATCGAGCGTCAAGACCAGTGCGTTGCAGCCCGCTTTGCGCGTGCGCTCGATCATGTTGGCCATGGCCTCACGGTCGCGCATCATGTAGAGCTGAAACCAGAAGGGCGCCTGGGTATTGGCCGCGATGTCTTCGATAGAGCAGATGCTCATGGTCGAGAGAATGAACGGGATGCCGAATTTCTCGGCGGCTTTGGCTGCCTTGATCTCACCATCGGCGTGCTGCATGCCCGTGAGCCCGACCGGTGCGATCGCCACGGGCATCTTCACGTCCATACCCGCCATTTTGCAGGCCAGCGTGCGATTCTCCATGTTCACGGCCACCCGCTGGCGCAGCTTGATCTTCTTGAAGTCTTCCTCGTTGGCCCGGTAGGTGCCTTCGGTCCAGGAGCCCGAGTCCGCATAGTCGTAGAACATGCGGGGCACCCGCTTTTCGGCAAGAACGCGCAGGTCTTCGATGTTGGTGATCACGGGCATGGACATAGTCTCCTGGAAGTATCAGGAATGCTAGCGCTTCTAGTCCCAGTTTCTTGCTGAAGAAATTTTGATTAACGAGATAGTTGTGAATTTTGCTCACGCACGCTGTTACCGGTTCTTGCCAAGCGAGGACGCCAGCGGGAACTCTTTGAAGGAGCGAAGTGTCCTTTACGACACGTAAAGTTTTGCTTGCATGATCTCTCGCCCCTACTTAATCGCCCGCGCCGCTCCATGACCCGTCACTGGGAACTGGACGCGCTCAGGGGTCTGATGCTTGTGCTGATGACCTTTACGCACCTGCCCACTCGACTCAGCCAGCCGGTCGGCCAGCCTTTTGGGTTCGTCTCGGCAGCCGAAGGTTTTGTCCTGCTGTCCGCGTTCATGGCGGGCTTGGTCTACAGCCGTGTGGCCCGCCAGAAGGGAATACTTCAGATGCGCAGCGCGCTCTGGCGGCGCTCGCTCAAGGTCTATGGCTGCCACGCAGCGACCTTGCTGTTTCTCTTTACGGTGGTTGCGTCTCTTGGTTTAAAAATCGACCAGCGCGCGGTGGTAGATCTCATGTCCTTCTACCTTGCGGAGCCAACGCTGGCGTTGATTGCCGCTCTTTTGCTGGTCTACGCGCCGCCCTTGCTGGACATCCTGCCGATGTACATCGTCTTCATGTTGGCAACACCGTGGGTGCTGTTCATGGGGCTGCGAGGCGGATGGTTGCGCATTTTGGCCGCGAGCATCGGGCTGTGGTTTCTGGCGCAGTTCTCGCTGGGCGAATGGTTGCACGATTCGGCGGTCTCGCTCATGGGACTCAAAGTTCCGTTTCAGGAGATGGGCTCTTTTGGCACGTTTTCCTGGCAGCTCATCTGGGTGATGGGTTTGTGGATGGGCTCGACGCGCGTGCAGCCCGGGGCAGCGCCGTTTGCTTTCCCGCGCTGGGCAGTGCTGGTGGCGGTGGTGTTCGCAGTCACGACGCTGGTCTGGCGGCATGCCATTGGTCAAACGCCTTTTCCCGCGAATCCCGAGCTCAACATGCTCTTTGACAAGTGGCAGGTAGGGCCTTTGCGTCTCCTGAACCTGATGGCCTTGATCGTGATCCTGATCCGCTTTGGGCCGGCTTGGGTCAAGTGGCTGCCGCGAATCCGTTGGCTCGAATGGCTCGGCGCTGCGTCGTTACCGGTGTTTTGCGCGCACCTGATCGTGGTGCTGCTGGCCTTGGCACTGTTCGGGTCGAACCCGTTGATCTACCCCTGGTGGTTCGATATGGTGCTCCTCGGTACTTGCTTAGCGGCCTTGACGCTGGTGGCTCGCCTCACACTGGCACTCGACAAGACGACGGTACCGAGCGGCCGTGACGAAATTGTCGAGGCGCCGCAGGTTACCCAGCCTGCGAGCTAAGCGCGTCAGGGTGCCGAAATTGCGGCCAGCTGTGGCTTTGGCGTTGCAGGCGCTTGCTGGGGCAGATGGCCCGCAATCAGTCCGCGCCACAGGCGGTAACCGTTCTCGTTGAGATGCAAACGGTCAGCCAGGAACAGCTCAGCCTTTGGGCGTCCATCTGGGCCGAGCATCGCGTGAAAAATATCCACGTAGCCGGCATTTGGCAGTCCCGCGACATAGCGCTGCATGAGAGCGTTGGTTTGCCTGGCCTTGTCCATCAGGCTTTCGCGCAGGGGACTCGGCTTGATGGAGATGTAGACGATACGAGAATCAGGCAGTTCCTGCCGAACCTGTGCAACGAAGGAAGCAAACGTCTGCACCACTTGCTCAGGCGATCGACCGTCCGCAAGGTCGTTGTCACCCGCATAAACCATCACCTGCGTGGGCTGGTACTGGGTCACCAGTTCCCGAACGAAGGTATTGCAGTCCGACATCGTTGAGCCGCCAAAGCCGCGATTGATGACAACGGGAACATCCCGAAAGTCCTGCGACAGGTTTGTCCACATCCGTATCGTTGAACTGCCGACAAACAATACGCCGCCCTTGGCTGGGCGATTGTCCTGATCCGCTTTGGCAAACGCTGCCAGCGTGGGTTCCCATCGCGAGCGTGCACTGGACGGTTCCGCTTTGACCAGCACATGCGCCGATCCCACGGGAGCATCCGAAGCCAGTGAAGGCTGGGCCATGAGGGCGCAAAGCCCAAGACCGGACAACAGGATGCGCAGCAGCGGGGTGGGGAGCGAAGTTGTTGGTGTCATCGGCAGGTGCAATGTCGTCCGGTTTCGAGCGTTCGCCGATTATTCCGGAGTAAAACCTTTGTGCTGTCAATGGCCCCGGAAATTGCAGGCGAATTTTGCTCAGCACTGCGGCATTTTCAAGCGCCACCCAACCGTGACCTGTGCTTGGAGATTTGCGCTCGTACCTGAGTCGGAGCGGTGCCGCCAAGAATGTCTCTCGCGTTAAGCGAGCCACGCAAGCTCAGAACTTCGTAAACATCTTTCTGAATGCTCGCGTTGAATCCTTGCAACACTGCCAAGGGAAGTTCAGATAAATCCACGCCGTGCGAAATTGCAGCTTTGACGGCATGCGCGACGGTTTCATGTGCGTCCCGAAAGGGCAGTCCCTTCTTCACCAAGTAATCGGCCAAGTCGGTCGCAGTCGCGTAGCCCTTCAGAGCGGCGCGCTCCATGACCTCGGGCTTCACCGTGATACCGCCCACCATTTCGGCAAAGATGCGCAGCGTGTCCTTCAGCGTATCGACGGTGTCGAACAGCGGCTCCTTGTCTTCCTGGTTGTCCTTGTTGTAGGCCAGCGGCTGGCCCTTCATGAGCGTGATCAGGCCCATGAGGTGGCCGACGACTCGGCCCGTCTTGCCGCGCGCAAGTTCGGGCACGTCCGGATTTTTCTTCTGCGGCATGATCGAAGAGCCCGTGCAGAAGCGGTCCGCCAGATCGATGAAGCCGAAGCTCTGGCTCATCCAAAGAATCAGTTCTTCGCTCAGCCGGCTGGTGTGGACCATGGCCAGGGTGGCGGCTGCAGTGAACTCGATGGCAAAGTCGCGGTCGCTGACCGCATCCAGGCTGTTCTGGCATACGCACGGGTGCCCGTCTGCGTCGACCATGCCCAGGGTTTTGGCGACTCGTTCACGATCCAGTGGATAACTGGTGCCCGCCAATGCCGCTGCACCCAGCGGTAACCGGTTGACGCGCTTCCTGACGTCGGCCATGCGCTCCGTATCGCGCGCGAACATTTCGACGTAGGCCAGCATGTGGTGGCCAAAGCTGACGGGCTGCGCCACCTGCAAATGCGTGAAACCCGGCAGGATCACCTCGACGTTCGATGTGGCTATGGCAAGCAGCGCGCGCTGCAGTTCTTCCAGCAGGGCAGTGATGAGATCGATTTCGCCCCGAAGCCAGAGCCGAACGTCGGTTGCGACCTGGTCGTTGCGGCTGCGACCGGTATGCAAGCGCTTGCCGGCGTCGCCCACCAGCTGCGTCAGGCGTGCCTCGATATTGAGGTGGACATCTTCCAGGTCCAGTTTCCACTCGAAGGCGCCTGTGTCGATCTCTGCCCTGATTGTCGCCATGCCTGCCTGAATCGCTTCGTGGTCGCTGGCTTGGATGATGCCCTGCGCCGCGAGCATCTCCGCATGGGCCAGCGAGCCTTCGATGTCCGCCTGCCACAAGCGCTTGTCAAAGAAAACACTGGACGTGTAGCGCTTGACGAGGTCACTCATGGGTTCCGAAAAGAGCGCGGACCACGCCTGGGATTTTTTATCGAATTGGTTCAAGAGTAAGCCTTCACGCCAGGGTAAACGCGGCAAATGTAATTAAACGTGTTATAAATTAGTACCAAATAACTATCAGATACTACTACCGACCTAGTGCGTGTGGGGCTCTTGAGCCCCCGGGCCGGAGATTCACACAAGAGCTGATTTTATGCGTCGCCTGATGAACGGTGAACTTCGACGGCCGACCCTCCGCACGGGCCGGGGCGAGCGGCTTGCGCACGCCAATCTTGCACTGCTTGAATCGCTGCGGCGGCTGGGGGCTCAAACGCCCGCTGCATCGGCAGCAAGGCTGGCGCACTTGCAGTCCAGCATTCGTCCGCATTTCCTCTTCAATACCCTCAACAGCGCCATTGCGCTGGTTCGGGCTGAACCCCGAAAGGCCGAGGATGTCCTGCAAGACCTCAGCGAACTTTTTCGCGAGGCTTTGGCCGACTCCGCCGCGGCGGTCACCTTGTCTGAAGAATTACGGCTCGCGCAGCACTACCTGGATATCGAAAAAATTCGCTTCGGCGCCCGCCTGTGCGTCGATTGGAGTCTGGACCCCTTGGCTGGTGCAGCGCGGTTGCCGCGGCTCTTGCTCCAGCCTTTGGTCGAGAACGCGGTAACGCATGGCGTCGAACCCAGCAATGCCGGCGCGACCGTGCTTATTTCAACGGAACGCAAGCAGGGGCGCGCTGTGGTGAAAGTCAGCAATACGTGCCCCGCCGGTGCCGGCAGGCCTGGGCAGGGGATTGCCCTGGCCAATGTGCGCGAGCGACTGAGGCTGCTTCATGGCACTGACGCCCAGTTCAAAGCCGTGATGGAAGGCGATGTTTTCATGGTTCGTCTGGAGTTACCCCTATGACACTGAATATTCTGCTCGTCGATGACGAGGCATTGGCGCGGTCTCGCATGCAGACCTTGCTGGACGATTGCCTGCCCACCGGCGGACACGTCACCCTGCAGGCGACGCATGCAGTTCAAGCCATGGAAGTCTTTCGCTCCAACGCGATCGACCTGGCGTTTCTGGACGTTCGCATGCCTGGACTCGATGGAATTGGCTTGGCCAGAGCCATCGGCCAGCTGCCCAGCCCGCCGGCCATCGTGTTCGTGACGGGCCATGAGAGCCACGCTGCGCAAGCGTTCGATCTGGAAGCGGTGGACTTCCTGACCAAGCCAGTGCGTCCCGAACGGTTGCAGCAGGCCCTCGAAAAAGCCAGGCGACATCTCGAGGCCCAGACAGCGCAGGTCGAACAAGAGGTTGCCAGCCAGGAACGGGACCTCGTTATCCTGGATCGGGGGCGTACGCAACGTGTGTCAATTGCCGACGTGCTCTATCTCAAGGCAGAACTGAAGTACGTGACAGTGCGCACGTCCTCGCGCAGCCATATTCTCGATGGCTCCCTGAGCGACCTGGAAAGCCGCTACTCCAGTCGCTTCATACGCGTGCACCGCAACGCCTTGATTGCGCGCCGCGCGCTCAGGTCTCTCGAGCGCACGACCGACCCGGTCGATGGAATCTGCTGGGCAGTGCGGGTGGCAGGGCTGGATGAACTGCTCGTCGTTTCCCGGCGCCAACTCAGCGCGGTCAGGGCGGCGCTGGTTTCGTGAGAGGACGGGGGCACCGCTGACGCGGCGTCTGCCCTTCCGCTGTCATGTCCACGTGTGCATGAGCTACACACGCACTGGCGCTTTGGAACGACACTCTCCTGATACCTAACGGTGGAGACCGGACCAGGCCCGCCATGGGCCGAGGCAGGCTCAGGAGACTTTCATGACCAACGATACCCAGGCTCCGGCTGCCGAAGTCGCGGAAACCAGCCGGGTCGAACGCGTGGCCACCAACGACGAGGCAAGCCCTGCCGAGGTGGCTCTGTCTGAGCTTACTGGCCATTCTCAAGACTTGCCGCGGGAGCGGGTGCTGCTGCATATGCCCGTCGATATCCGTAGCATCGCGCTGGGGCTGCTGGCGGTGCTGGGCAGCATTTTTGTCCTGCATTGGGCCAAGCAGGTCTTCATTCCCGTATTACTCGGCGTGCTTTTCAGCTATGCGCTGTCGCCGGTCGTGAACTGGCTGGAGCGCTTTCACGTACCACGCTCGCTTACTTCTGCCGTGCTGCTGCTGTCCCTTTTGGCGGGCATGGCTTACACGGCTTACTCCATCAAAGACGATGCCGCGCAGCTCGTCGAGTCTTTGCCTGTGGCAGCCGACAAGTTCCGCGAAGTGCTCCGAACCCGACATTCCAAATCGGGCGGGACGCTGGAAACCGTGCAGAAGGCAGCGGCAAAAATTGAACAGGCGGCACAGGAGAGCGGCGGCGGCGCTGCCGTTCCCCAGCAACGTGGGGTGCAGCGGGTTGTCATCGAACGGCCCCGCTTCAACGTGACCGACTATCTGTGGAGCGGAACTGTCGGCCTGATGGCACTTGGGGCGCAGTTCGTCCTGGTTGTTTTCCTGACATTTTTCCTGATGGTGTCGGGCGATCTCTTCAGGCGCAAACTGGTGAAAGTGGCCGGGCACACGCTCTCCAGCAAAAAGCTCACCGTTCAGGCCTTGCACGAGATCACACTGCAGATTCAGCGCTACCTTCAGGTCCAGTTGTTCACCAGTGCGCTGGTGGGGGTGTTGACCTGGCTTTCTCTCCTGTGGCTGGGGCTCGAGCATGCCGCCGTCTGGGGTGTGGCTGCAGGCGTGCTGAATCTGGTGCCCTACGTGGGGTCGGTGATCATCACGGGCGCAACGGCCCTCGTGGCGTTCCTGCAATTCGGCCGGCCCGACATGGCGCTTGCCGTGGGCGGCGCCTCGCTGGTGATTCATACGCTGGTGGGTAACCTGCTGACGCCCTGGCTGACCAGCCGCGCCGGTCGGATGAATGCGCCTGCCGTATTCATTGCCCTGTTGGCCTGGGGCTGGATGTGGGGCGTTTGGGGCTTGCTTCTGGGCATTCCCCTCATGATGGTCGTCAAGACCATTTGCGACCGGGTGGATGATCTCAAGCCTATCGGGGAATTCCTCGGCTCCTGAGAATTCCCCTCAAAGGCGATCCGTCGGGCAGCCTTCCGGCTTGACAAGCCGCTGGGTCGAAGCGGGATGGCTTGCAAGCTTGGCGGGCGAACGGCGTGGCCTCGTGACCAGTTCGCCGCCGCAGTTGGGGCAGATCGCTGCAAAAGACTGCTCGCTGCATGCGCGGCAAAAGGTGCACTCGAAAGAGCAGATGCGGGCGTCCGGGCTATCGCCGGGCAGGCCGGTGCCGCAGCACTCGCAGCAGGGTCTGAGTTCAAGCATGATGTGGCTGGGGTCCGGCTAGCCGGTGTTGCGCAGTCCCGCTGCGATACCGTTGATGGAGATATGAATGCCGCGCTGCACACGCTCGTCGGCCTTGCCTGCCCGGTAGCGCCGCACCAGTTCCACCTGAAGGTGGTTGAGCGGGTCGATATAGGGGAAGCGGTGCCGAATGGAGCGCTGCAACGCCGCGTTCCCGGCAAGGCGCTGCCGATGTCCGGTAATCAAGGTGAGCGCCTCGGCGGTGCGATGCCATTCGGCTTCGATCACCCCGAAGATGCGTTTGCGAAGCCTCACGTCAACCACGAGCTCTGCGTAGCGCGAGGCCAGCGCCATGTCGCTCTTGGCCATCACCATGTCCATGTTGGAAAGCAGCGTGCTAAAAAATGGCCACTGCTTGACCATTTTCTGCAGCAGGGCTAGCGTTTCTTTACGTTTGCCGGGCTGCTCGTCGAGCATGGCCATGACCGCCGACCCGAAGCCATACCACCCGGGCAGCGTCAGGCGGCACTGGCCCCAGCTGAAGCCCCACGGAATCGCACGCAGGTCTTCGATCTTTTGCGAGGGCTTGCGCGATGCCGGGCGTGAGCCGATGTTGAGTTCTGCAATTTCCCGGATCGGAGTCGAGCCGAAAAAGTATTCGTTGAAGCCGGGAGTTTCGTAGACCAGCGAGCGGTAGGCCGCCATGCTGGCCCCGGAGAGTCGTTCTGCGGCTGCCAGAAAAGACGCAGGCGCGGTTTTCGTCGGTTGCAGCAGGGTTGCTTCGAGCGTGGCTGCGACGAGCGTTTCGAGGTTTCTCCGCCCGATCTCCGGATTGGCATATTTGGAGCCGATCACCTCGCCCTGCTCGGTCAGCCGGATCTGCCCCCTCACCGTTCCGGGGGGTTGCGCCAGGATGGCCTGGTAGCTTGGGCCGCCGCCGCGTCCGACAGTGCCGCCGCGACCATGGAACATGCGCAAGCGGATCGGATGGTGGTGAGCCAGCTCATCGAACAGGGCGACCAGCGCGATCTCCGCCCGATAAAGCTCCCAGTTGCTGGAAAAAATTCCGCCGTCCTTGTTGCTGTCAGAGTAGCCCAGCATGACGTCCTGTTCGGCGCCGCTGCGTTGAACCATGTCGGCAATACCCGGCAAGGCATAGAACTCCCGCATGATGGGTTCGGCGTTGCGCAGGTCTTCGATGGTCTCGAACAGGGGCACGACAATCAGGTCGGCGGTGGCGAGCGGAGCAGGGTTCGGCAGGCGGGCCTGGCCGGGCAGGACGGAGGAGCGCTCTTCCAGAACGCCATGCATCAGGCCGACTTCCTTTTGCAAGAGCAGGACCTCCAGCAAGTCGCTGACGGACTCGGTGTGGCTGATGATGTAGTGGCGGATGGCCTCTTTGCCGAACCGCTGGCGCGCATCGCGCGCGGCTTCGAAGATTGCCAGCTCACTTGTGGCATGCGGCGAATACTTCGCACCGATCACCCGCAGCGGCCTTGCTTCTGCCAGAAGTCGCAGGAGCAAAGAACGCTTGCGGCTCTCATCGAGCCCGGCATAGTGGGGTTCTATGCGCGCGAGGGCCAGCAATTCGGCAACGACTTCCTCGTGTTTGTCCGAGCTCTGGCGAAGGTCGACGGTTGCCAGATGAAAGCCGAATACCTCCACGGCGCGGATGAGGGGATGCAGCCGCTGCGTTGCCAGCGCCGACCCGTGGTGAGAGAGCAGCGAGCCCTCGATCACACGCAGGTCAGCGAGAAACTCTTCCGCAAAACCATAAGGATTCTGGGGCGCCACCGCGTGCCGTGCGGCGTCGCCGCCCGTCAGCAGCTTCAGGGTTGCCGCGAGTCGTGCATAGATGCCCGTCAATGCACGCCGGTAAGGCTCGTCCTTGCGGTGTTCACTGGTGTCAGGGGAGCTTTCGGCAAGTGCCAGCATTTCCGGCGTGAAATCGACCAGCATCGCTGAGAGCGAGAGTTCGCCGCCAAGGTAATGCACTTCGGTCAGGTAGTGCCGCAGCGCCATTTCGGCTTGCCGTTTCAGCGCGTATTGCAATGTCTCGGCGCTGACATTGGGGTTGCCGTCACGGTCGCCCCCGATCCACTGGCCCATGCGCAGGAAGCTGTGTACGGCATGGTTGCCGAGCTCGCGCTCGAGGTTGGCGTACAGCTTGGGAATCTCGCGCAAGAACGTGGCCTCGTAGTAGCTCAGTGCGTTTTCGACCTCGTCGACCACCGTGAGTTTTGAAAAGCGCAGCAGGCGCGTTTGCCACAGTTGCATCACGCGGGCCCGGAGCTGCGTCTCGTTGGCCGCCAGCTCGCGAGGCGTCAGAGCATCGCGGGTAGAGTTGACCGGAAGTGCCCGCGCACGAATTTCGTCACGAGCCGTGAGCAGCTGCGCGATGTAGCGTTCAGCGTCAAGAATGCTTTTTCGCTGTACTTCGGTCGGGTGGGCGGTGAGCACTGGCGAGACGAAGCTCTGGGCCAGCGTGCTGGCGATGGTCTTGGTGGAGATCCCGGCCCAGCGCAGCCGCGCCAGGGCCACCTCAATACTGCCTTCTTGCGTGTCACCGGCGCGCTCATGGATGGCGCGGCGGCGGATGTGGTGGCGGTCTTCGGCCAGGTTGGCGAGATGGCTGAAGTAGGTGAATGCGCGGATCACGCTGACGGTCTGGTCGCCCGACAGGCCCTTGAGCAATTTTTTCAGGGCGCGGTCGGCTTCCTGGTCCGCGTCCCGGCGAAATGCCACCGACAATTTTCGCACCTGCTCGATCAGTTCGAACGCTGCCGCGCCTTCCTGCTCGCGAATGACGTCGCCGAGTATCCGGCCCAGAAGGCGAATGTCGTCAACCAAGGGGCGTTCGTTGTCACGCGCCCGCGTGGTCGGCTTTCCTTCGGTGCTTTTTTGCGCGGCGCTGGTCGCCATGGGAGGCCTTTTGTCGTGAAAAGTGCATGCTAGCATTCGGACACCTCTGAAGATTACAAACAGGTTACGGTGGGCGCGGCAATGCAAACAATCAAAAAAGTGGTCATCGCCACGCGTGAAAGCCGGCTTGCCTTATGGCAGGCCGATCACGTCAAGGCGCTTCTCGAAGGGCGCTTTGGCTGGCAGGTCGAGCTGCTCGGGATGACCACGCAGGGCGACCAGATTCTCGACAAGTCCCTGAGCAAGGTGGGCGGCAAGGGTCTGTTCGTCAAAGAACTCGAAACGGCGCTCATCGACGGCCGTGCAGACATTGCGGTCCATTCCCTCAAGGACGTTCCGATGGACCTGCCCGAAGGTTTCGCGCTGGCGTGCGTCATGGAACGCGAAGACCCCCGCGACGCGTTCGTCTCGCCGCGATACGCCAGCCTAAGCGAGTTGCCCAAGGGTGCGGTCGTGGGCACCTCCAGCTTGCGCCGACTGGTCCTGTTGAAGTCGCTGAGGCCCGACCTGGTCATCCAGCCGCTGCGCGGCAATCTGGATACCCGGCTACGCAAACTGGACGAGGGCGGATACGACGCCATCGTGCTGGCAGCCGCAGGCCTGAAACGCCTGGGGCTGGGGCAGCGCATCCGCGTGGCTTTCGATCCGTCTGACATGTTGCCAGCGGCCGGGCAGGGAGCACTGGGGATTGAAGTGCACGCTGACCGGAGCGATTTGCGCGAGGCGCTCGCGCTGCTGGCCCATCTTCCGACCTGGCTTGCCGTGACGGCCGAGCGCACGGTGTCCAGGTCCATGGGCGGCAGCTGCTCCATGCCATTAGCCGCCTTCACGACCTCCGAATCCTCCAGCCCTGCAGGCCACATGCGTTTGGACGCCGCCTGGGGTGACCCCGGCACAGAGGGCCAGCAGGTGCAGGACTCGCAGCCATCGCAGCCCGGCAGCGGGCCCGCTACGGCGCCGCTGGTGCGCGTCGCGTCGAGCGCGCTCGTATCGGATTTTGCGCAAGCCGAGGCTTTGGGCGAAAAAGTCGCCCGCCTGCTGCGGGACGGCGGCGCGGTCTGGGCGTCCAATGCCACAGCGGCCTGAGGGTCACCTTCGCAGCGTCATCGTCACGCGTCCCGAGGCTGATGCCGTTCGCTGGGTCGAGGATTTGCGGCGGCATGGGCTGGCTGCCGAGGCTTTGCCACTGATCGAGATCGCCCCGCACACGGATCTGGCGCCCGCGCGCCAGGCGTGGCTCAGCTTGCAGGAATATTCCGCCGTGATGTTCGTCAGCGGCAACGCGGTGCAGGGGTTCTTCACCTGCGCCCCAGGGGGCGGCCCATCGCCAACGGTGCCCGCGTCCTTGCGATTCATGGCTCCCGGTCCTGGAACGGCCAGCCTGCTTCGCTCGGTTGGCGTTCCAGCCGGGCAGATCGACTGCCCGGGGGAGGAGTCGAGCCAGTTCGATTCCCAAGCCTTGTGGCAGCTGGTGGGCAAACGCCCATGGCAATCGAGCCGCGTACTGATCGTGCGGGGGCAAAGCGGCGGCGGCGATGGGGCAGCTCCAGGCCGTGAATGGCTGGCTCGCCAGTGGGAAGCGGCTGGGGCGCGAGTTGACTTTGTGACGGTTTACCAAAGGAAGGCACCGCGGTACGCGCCGGCGCAACTCGAGCGGATGGCACGCGGCAGCAAGGATGGTTCAGTCTGGCTCCTGAGCAGTTCGGAAGCCCTTGCGCATATTCCGGATGTGCCAGGGGCCCAGTGGTCACGTGCGATTGCCGTGGCCACGCATCCGCGCATCGCTGCCGCGGCCCGAGCCGCCGGCTGGGGTGTTGTTATCGAGTCACGACCGCAAGTGGCCGACATAGTGGCGTCGATAGAATCCATGGACCCATGAGCGCAATCCCTCCCGCACTTCCAGAGCCAGCGCAGGCGCAGACCATGGACGAGCCTGGATTGACCACCCTCACGTCCCGAGCCCCAGCGGTGCCCTTTTGGTGGCAGACCCGTTCGTGGGCGCTGCTTCTCGTGTGCCTCTCGGCAGGCGGCCTGATCGGCGCCCTGATGCTCTGGCAAAAGCTCAACAGCATTCAGGAAGAGCTTGCCCGCCGAAGCCTGGACACCGCAACGCAGGCGGTCGAAGCCCGTACTTTGGCCCGTCAGGCGAACGACGGCATGAACGAAATCTTGGCAAGGCTTGCCATTCTTGAAACGCGGCTCAGCGAAGTCAGTCTGCAGCGCACCCAGCTCGAAGAGCTGATGCAAAGCCTGTCACGCTCTCGCGACGAAAACCTCGTCGTCGACATCGACTCCGCCTTGCGGCTGGCGCAGCAGCAAGCCCAGTTGACGGGCAGTTCCGAGCCGCTGCTGGCAGCGCTCAAGACGGCCGAGCAGCGCCTGACACGCGCGGCCCAGCCGCGCCTGAACCCCCTTCAGCGCGCCATAGCGCGCGACAGCGACCGCATTCGCAGCGCGGTGTTGACCGACGTGCCGTCCTTGATGCTGAAAATCGATGAGCTGGCGCGAGCGGTCGACGAACTGCCGGTGGCGAACGCCGCGCCAGCGGTCAATCCGCAGCGTGCACCGCTCACCATCCAGGCTAGGCCTGCAGTTGCGGCTGCCCAACCGGGCGCGTCCGCGCCTTCCGGATCAACCGCCGTTGCGGGTGCAGTTGCCTTCAATTTGCGAGCGTTGCGAGACTGGTCCGAGCGGGCCTGGCAGTCTATCCAGGCGGAGGCCCGAAGCCTGCTGCGCGTGAGCCGCATCGATCAGCCCGAGGCAGCGCTTCTTGCGCCCGAGCAGTCCTTCTTCCTGCGCGAGAACGTCAAGCTCAAGCTGCTGAACGCAAGGCTCGCCTTGCTGTCCCGCCAGAGCGAAACCGCCCGGAGCGACCTCGCTGCGGTTCAGGAACTGATGTCCCGTTATTTCGATGGGGGCTCGCGCAAGACGCAGAGCGCCCTGGCGTTGCTGACCCAGATCAGGTCGCAGCTCAAGTCCACTGAACTGCCCCGGCTGGACGAGACATTCAGCGCGCTGGGCACCGCGGCCGCCGGGCGCTGAGCGCCAGCGAGACACACGCACACCATGCGCGCCGCCATCTGGCTTGTCACCCTCTTTGCTGTTGCCGTTGCAATTGCGCTTTTCGCTGGCAACAACCAAGCCGTGGTCACACTGTTCTGGCCACCGCATCGTGTCGACATTTCGTTCAATCTGGCGGTGCTTTTGCTGGCGGGCCTGATTGCGCTGGTCCATCTGGCGCTGCGCGCTATGGCGGCCGTCTTTTCCCTGCCGCTGCAAGCCCGGCGCTGGCGTGCCCAGCAAAAGGAGCGCGCCATGTACGCAGCCTTCATGGATGGCATCAGCCACCTCACGGCGGGCCGCTTCATTCGCGCCAGCCGGTCTGCCGAGAATGCCTTGCAGCAGGAAAGCGGGTTGCGGGTGCTGGCGCAAGAGATTCACCATGACACGGGCCACAACCCGGCGCGGTCCGTTCAGCTCAGGGCGCTCGCGCACTTGCTGGCCGCGGAAAGCGCGCAGTCCTTGCAGAACCGGACGCTGCGCGATTCGCATCTCGAGCAGGCGCTCACGCCCGCCGGTCCAGCTTTCACGGTTGAAACGGGAGAAGGGATCCAGTTGCGTGCGGCGCATTGGGCCCTGCAGGACCGCGACCCCGGCGCTGCAATCGGACTACTGAATCAATTGCCTCAAGGTGCGTCGCGCCGCACGCTTGCCTTGCGCCTGAAACTCCGCGCAACCCGCCAGGCGGGACTGACCCAGGATGCGCTGGAGACCGCCCGGCTGCTTGCCAAGCACCGCGCGTTTTCGCCGCAAGCCGCGCAAAGCATCCTGCGGGGCCTGGGTATGGAGTTGCTCAATGGCGCCCACGATTCGGAGCAAATGCAGCGTGCCTGGCATGCGCTGGACGACGCCGAGCGGGCCATGCCCGAGCTGGCCATTCATGCGGCCAACCGTTTGATGGCCGTGCAGGGCGAAGCAGAGTTGGCACGACAGTGGCTTCTTGGCGTGTGGGACACGGTCATGGCGCCTCAAGCCGGCTTGGGAAGCAATATCCGGGTAAAGCTGGTGTGCGCCCTCGAGTCCGGTCTGGCTTCGATCGATGCCGCCTGGCTTGCACGCATCGAAGCCGCCCTCCAGTCGAGCCCCCGGGACGCCAACTTGCAATACCTTGCCGGTATGGCGTGCCTGAATCGCCAGCTCTGGGGTAAAGCCCAGCAACTGCTCTCGCAGGCCGCACTCGCCCTGCAGGACGTCTCCCTCAGGCGCAAAGCCTGGCGGGCCGTGGCTCAATTGGCAGAAGAGCGCGGGGACGAAGCCGCCGCCAACGCGGCTTTTCGGCGCGCCGCCGAAGCCTGAGCCCCTAGAGCAAAGGCCGGCCTTATTGAGCGTGAGGCGCTCGGACAGGGCTGTGTTGGCGGTTGCCAACGCAGACTTTGTTTGCATGAGGGCACTCGCAGTACTCGTCACCTTCAGGCCTCGATTCCTGACCACTTGCCTGTGGTGAAGCTGCGGCTCATTGTTCTGCACCCCTCGGCCTGTGCGGCTTCATGCGTAGGTCCCCGCGATCAACAGGCGAAAAAAATCCGCTCGGCCGAGCTTGAGGAAACCTTGGCGACCCTGGGTTTCGACAAGCCCGCGGCGAACGGAGCTTTGTGGTTGCACGGCTTCTGGAGCAGTTCCAGTTCCGGGCGGAGGCCGCGTTGGCGGCCTCGCGAAGAACGCGCCTTGCGGCGCATTCCATAGGCTTACGCGGGATCGGTGCGCTGTTCAGCGCCCGGTACTGTCTTTTCGAAAGGCAGGGTCATCTCGCGCAAATCACGCTTCGTTTCGACCAGCACCAGCGGTGCGTTGTCGGCCAGCACCACCGGAGCGCGTTCACGAGGAACATGCACCGGCTTGGGCTCCGCAGCCATGGCGGCCTGAGTTTCCGCAATCTTGGCGGCATCGGAGTTGACCCATTGCAAACCGGACGAACTGGCCACCTGGACCAGATCCTGCAGCGGCAAGTCATAGGCCTGAACCTTTGGCAGGGAAGTGTCTGCCGCAGCGTTTGCCGTTGCCGTTGCCGATGCATGTGCAGCAGGTGCCGGCTTGATGGCTGCGACTGCTGCCATCGGCTGGGCTGGAACTGCCGGAGGTGCCTCGATCACTGCTGCCATCGCTGGCGCGGCTTGGGGTGACGCGAACTGCTGGACTGACTCCTCCCGGACCGGGCTGCTCGCGGCAGCGGACGACTGCCCGGCATCGGAATTTTCAAGCGAGTCATCGCGCTGCGGTGCAGCTGCGTTGTCGCTGCGTTCGCGGCGTTCCCGACCATAGCGATCCCGGCCGCGGCGGGGCGGGCGGTCCTGGTCGGCCGTTGCGGCGCCTGCATCGACAGGTCGGGTATTCGAGTCCTGCGCAGCAGCCTCGTCGCTCGGGGTCAGCGGTCCATTGGCCAGGCTGTTCGCACTGTCCGCCGGGGCGTCACTGCGTTCGCCGCGCCGATCATTGCGCCTGCCCCGGTCACGGCGTCCTTCACCGCGGGGCTGGCGTTCGTCATCGCGACCGCCTTCCGTAACGGGACGATCCTGTGTCGACAACGCTTCGACAGACTCGCCGGCTGCCGCGGCCATTGCGGCGCGATTGGCCTGAGCCAGTTCTTCCTGCGCTGCATCGCGCGGGGCGCGCTCGCCGCGCTCGGTGCGGTCCCCACGCTCGCGCCGTCCGCGATCGCCGCGACCCTCACCGCGCTCGCCGCGAGGCTGGCCTTCCGGCCTGGCTTCACCATTCGCATCCAGGCGTGGCTCGCGCGGCTCACGCGGAGGACGCGGTTCACGTGGTTCACGCTCCGGACGCGCCGCGTCGTTGCGGGCTTCCGTAGGGTTGCGTTCAGGACGGGCCTCGGCAGGTCGTTCACGACGGCCCTCTCCGCGAGCTTCGCGTGTTTCGCGAGCTTCGCGTCCTTCGCGTCCTTCACGGCCTTCGGTGCCGCGGCTCTCGCCGCGATCGCCACGCGCATCCGTGCGATCGCCACGGCCTCGTCCGCCGCGGCGGCCGTCACGGCCTCCGCGCTCGGAACGTTCACCGCGCTCGCCGCGCTCTTCACGTTTGGCTTCGGAGCGCTCTTCCTTTTTGATTTCCTTGGCAAGCACTGGCTCCGGGGCGGGTGCCGTTCCACCGAACAAGGCCTTGAGCCACGCGAAGAACCCCGTTTCTGCGGGCGCAGGCGCGGGTGCCGGGGCGGGGGCCGCAGCCTTGGCCATGACGGGGGGTGCCTTGGCTGCCGGCTCTGGTTTGACCGGAGCCTGGGGTGCGGGTGCATCTGGCAGGACCCCCTTGATGACGGGCTCCTGCTTGTTGTGCTTTTCCTGGCTGCGGCGGGTGACGAGCGTCGGATCTTCGATTTCTTCGGCCAGCTTGTAGCTCGCTTCGATGTTGTCCAGGCGCGGATCGTCGTGCTTCAGGCGTTCCAGACGGTAGTTCGGCGTTTCCAGCGTCTTGTTCGGCACGAGCAGCACGTTGATGCGCTGCTTCATCTCGATCTTGGCGATTTCGGAACGTTTTTCATTCAGCAGGAAAGAGGCAACGTCGACGGGAACCTGGCACAGCACGGAAGCCGTGCTGTCCTTCATGGACTCTTCCTGAATGATGCGCAGAATCTGCAGCGCCGAGCTTTCGGTGTCACGGATGTGGCCGGAACCACCGCAGCGCGGGCAGGGAATGGATGCACCTTCGGAGAGGGCAGGGCGCAGGCGCTGGCGGCTCATTTCCATGAGGCCGAACTTGCTGATGGTGCCGAACTGCACGCGGGCACGGTCCTGTCGCAGCGCGTCGCGCAGGCGGTTTTCGACGTCGCGCCGGTTGCGCGACTCTTCCATGTCGATGAAGTCGATGACGATCAGGCCGCCGAGGTCCCGCAGCCGCATTTGCCGGGCCACTTCGTCAGCGGCTTCGAGGTTGGTGCGTGTCGCGGTTTCTTCGATGTCACCGCCTTTGATGGCACGGGCCGAGTTGACGTCGACCGAGACCAGCGCTTCGGTATGGTCGATGACGATGGCGCCGCCGGAAGGCAGTTGCACCGTGCGGGCATAGGCCGATTCGATCTGGTGCTCGATCTGGAATCGGCTGAACAGCGGTGCGTCGTCGCGGTAGCGTTTGACCCGGTGCTCATGCTCGGGCATCACGTGCGCCATGAACTGGCGAGCCTGCTCATAGACGTCGTCGGTATCGAAGAGGATGTCGCCGATGTCGCTGTTGAAATAGTCGCGGATGGCGCGAATGACGAGGCTCGATTCCTGGTAAATCAGGAACGCGCCCTTGCCCTGCTTGCCGGCGCCTTCGATGGCCGTCCAGAGCTTGATGAGGTAGTTCAGGTCCCACTGCAGTTCCGGCGCGCTGCGGCCGATGCCTGCGGTGCGGGCGATGATGCTTGAGCCAGCCGGGTATTCCAGCTGGTCCATGGCTTCCTTGAGCTCGGCCCTGTCATCGCCCTCAATGCGCCGGCTGACGCCGCCGCCACGGGGGTTGTTCGGCATCAGCACGACATAGCGGCCGGCCAGCGACACGAAGGTCGTGAGGGCGGCTCCCTTGTTGCCGCGCTCTTCCTTCTCGACCTGGACCATCAGTTCCTGGCCTTCACGGATTACATCGTTGATCCGGGCCTGGCTGACCGAGACGCCCGGCGCGAAGTAATTGCGTGAGATTTCCTTGAAAGGCAGGAAGCCATGGCGGTCTTCGCCGTAGTCGACGAAGCAGGCTTCGAGTGACGGCTCGACGCGCGTCACCACCGCTTTGTAGATGTTTCCCTTGCGCTGTTCGCGTCCTTCAATTTCGATTTCGTAGTCGAGGAGTTTTTGTCCATCGACGATGGCCAGCCGGCGTTCTTCAGCCTGGGTGGCGTTAATCAGCATCCGTTTCATCGGAATTCCTTGTCGTTCTCGTTGTGTCCCGAGCATCTAACTGCCCAAAATGGGCAAACGATGCCAAAGGCGACGCAATGCGAACGCAGGGAATTGCCGGAGAGCCAGGGACTGGCCCAACTGACTGGATCACAGTCAGCTGAGGAGTTGTCCGGGCGTGGGCGCGTGGATGAAATGAGCCGGCGTCTGAGGACCGAGCGCTATTTTTTCGATAGCAGCTTGTACCCGCGACACAAAGCGAGGCGGTTGCGTGGTCTTCTGGCCTGGACTGGGCGCTAAAAAGCGCCACAGGCAGAGAAGCACGACACCAGCCGGCGTTGTTATCAGAGGGTTGTCCGAAAAGAGAGTGGGTCTCACCTGGATCCGTGCACAGCCTGAAGGGCTGCACACCTTGTATTCCGTCGTTGTATTCGCAAAACGTCGACTCGCCTGTAGGGCTCCGGACCGCTGCGGGGCGCCGTGCGCCCTGGCCTGCAGACCGAAGCCATCAGTGGCATCGACCTTCCAGCGCGGCTGCTTGAGGTGGCCTATGAGGTGGCCTGATTTGTGGGTGGACTAAACTGCCTGACAAATCAACCACTTACAGCGCATCGCTAGTGAAACACATTATAGGGTCCGGAAAGGCCCGGACCAAGCCTCAGGATAAACCCTTGGCACGCCGGCCGGCTCCGTCCCGGCTGCAGCGTGCGCCAATGCCCGTGATCCCCCGCCCCATCGCTCCTCAGCTTGAGCCGGAGCCGGTGGCGCTGCAGGCTTCGATGCTCACGGTCGAAGAGGATTACGCCGGGCAAAGGCTGGACAACTTCCTCATCCGCCATCTCAAGGGTGTCCCCAAAACGCACGTGTACCGCATCATTCGCAGTGGCGAAGTCCGCGTAAACAAGGGCCGCGCATCGGCCGACACACGGGTCGCCACAGGCGACGTGGTTCGCCTTCCGCCCATCCGGACCTCTGCCCGTGCCGATGAAAAGGCGGCAGCCATCGCCATCGCCCGCGACGGCGCCACCTCGACCATCGGTGGTTTTGCGCCTTCGCGCGAGTTCCCCGTCCTGTTCGAGGACGAGCATGTGCTGGCCATCGACAAGCCCGCGGGCGTCGCGGTGCATGGCGGCAGCGGCGTCGCCTTCGGCGTCATCGAGCAGATGCGGATGGCCCGGCCGGGGCACGACTTTCTGGAACTTGTGCATCGCCTCGACCGGGAAACCAGCGGCATCCTGCTCATCGCCAAAAAACGCATGGCGCTCAAGATCCTGCAGGAACAGTTTCGCGAACGCGAAACCGACAAGGTATATCTGGCGCTGGTTGCGGGCGAATGGCCGGCTCGCCAGAAGGTGCTGGACAAGCCTCTGCAAAAGTATTTGCTTCCCGATGGCGAGCGGCGCGTGCGCATCGTCGAGAAGGAGCATCCCGAAGCGATGCGGGCCGTCACACTGGTCAAGGTCAAGGCGGTGGTGCCTGCCGCGACCGACGCGTCTCATCCCGCCTTCAGTCTGTTGGAGGTGACCATCAAGACCGGTCGCACGCACCAGATTCGCGTGCACCTGTCGGCCGAAGGTCATCCGATAGCCGGAGACGACAAATACGGCGACTTCGAGCTCAACCGGGCGCTGCAAAAATTACCCGATGGCAATGCCCTCAAACGCATGTTTCTTCACGCGTGGCGATTAAAGTTCACGCACCCCTCCAATGGGAAGCGAATCCATTTGATGGCCGAACTTCCTGCCGAACTCAAACCCTTGGTGGCCCATGTCCCGCTCGTTGAAATTTGACCTGATTGCCTTCGACTGGGACGGCACGCTCTTCGATTCCACCGGCATCATCGTGCGCTGCATCCAGGCTGCCGTGAAAGATGTCGGGGGCAAGATGCCGAGCGACGAAGCGGCTGGCTACGTGATCGGACTCGGTCTGATGCAGGCGCTTGCGCATGCTGCGCCCGATGTACCCGAGTCGAAATACCCTGAACTCGGTGCCCGCTACCGTCACCACTACGCGCGGCATCAGGACGACATCAGCCTTTTTGCCGGCGTGTTGCCGATGCTTGACGCCTTGCGGGATCGAGGCCACCGCCTGGCGGTCGCGACGGGGAAATCGCGCCACGGCCTGGATGAGGCTTTGCGCGCTGTCGAGCTCAAAGGGCGTTTTCACGGTTCCCGCACGGCCGATGAAACCGCAGGCAAGCCGCATCCCCGCATGTTGCATGAGCTCATGCAGGAATTCGAAACCACGCCTGAACGCACGTTGATGATTGGCGACACTACGCACGACCTTCAGATGGCGTTGAATGCGGGTTGTCCGAGTGTGGCGGTAAGTTATGGCGCCCACGAGCCAGCCGCCTTCGGGGTGCTCGGCCCGTTGGCCATCGTGCATTCGGTGGGCGAATTGCAGCAATGGCTTTTAAGCCATGCCTGAAGGGCAGGCTGTGCCGCTGTGCAGCGCCTCGGACTTGCGGGAGCGCGGCGACGCCGTTCCCTTTGACGTGGTGTACGCAGGCCAAACCTGCAGGGCTTTTGCGATTCGTTTCGAAGGCAAGCCGTTCGCCTATCTGAACCGGTGCAGCCACGTGGCCATGGAGCTTGACTGGCAGCCGAACAAGGTTTTCGATTCGAGCGGGCAATGGCTGCTGTGCGCCAGCCACGGCGCTGCGTATCAGCCAGAAAGTGGCGCCTGTGCAGGCGGCCCTTGTCGGGGCGGCCTCGTCAGGATCGCGCTTTCGGAAGAAGCCTTGGTTGTCTACTGGCATACCGCTTACAACCTCAAACCTCTGGAGTTCTAAACTCGCTCACCATGAATGAATCAAACCGCCCCGGTGACTCTGACCCGACACCCGACTACGAAACCAATCGCCAACCCATGGGCTCTGCCCACCCTGCGCGGGCAGACGCGGCCTGGGAACGGTCCACGCTCGAAAAGCTGGTGTTCGCATCCCTGAACGAGCAGAAGGCGACGCGCCGCTGGAAAACGTTCGTACGCCTGGCCTGGCTGGCTTTCCTGATCTTTGTGCTGTGGCTCGTATTCCACCGCGGCGCGGCGGTCAAGGATGCGACGGTGCCGCATACCGCGGTGGTTGAAATCAAGGGCGAGATCGCCAGTGGCGCGGATGCCAGCGCCGAATTCGTCAATGCGGCCCTGCGTGCGGCTTTCGAAGACGAGGGCGCCAAGGCTGTAGTGCTGCTGATCAACTCCCCCGGCGGCAGCCCCGTGCAGGCGGGCATGATCAACGACGAAATCCTTCGTCTGAAAGCCAAGCACAAGAAGCCCATCTATGCCGTCGTCGAGGAAACCTGCGCATCGGCCGCGTACTACATCGCGGTGGCTTCCGACCAGATATTCGTTGACAAGGCCAGCATCGTGGGCAGCATCGGGGTGCTCATGGACAGCTTCGGCTTTACCGGCCTGATGGAAAAACTGGGGGTCGAGCGGCGGCTTTTGACGGCTGGGGAGAACAAGGGGTTCCTTGATCCCTTCAGCGTTCAGAGCGAAAAGCAGCGCGCTTTCGCGCAGACCATGCTCAACCAGATTCACCAGCAGTTCATCAGCGTCGTGAAGACCGGCCGCGGCAAGCGCCTGAAGGAAACGCCCGACATGTTCAGCGGCCTGTTCTGGAGCGGGCAGCAGGCGGTCGAACTTGGCTTGGCCGACCAGCTCGGAACGCTCGAGTACGTGGCCCGCGACATCGTCAAGACCGAAGAGATCATTGATTACACGCGGCGCGAAAATGTGGCGGAACGCTTGGCCAAACGATTTGGCGCAGCGATGGGCGAGGGCGCCGTCAAAGCCCTGCAGAGCGCTGCCAGCTTTCGCTGAGCAGCTGCAGGTCTAGGAGTCTGGGCGGCAGAAGGAACGCGCGCTGCAAAGCGGCCGCGCCGGTCCATTTTTCACCCGCTTTTTTACCGATAGCTGGGCTATCGGCCTTCAAATCTGGCGAAAACTGTCCTCGGCGGGGCCACTTTTCGCCATGCACGCCTTCTGCCGCCCAGACTCCTAGCGACCGATACCGAAAACGGCCGGCAGCTCCACAGGGGGCTGAAGCCGCTCCTTTTTCCAGTCGCTCACGTTGGCGCTGCGTGACCAGCACACGGCCAGCGTAAGGCCGCAACTCACGGCCAGCCGCGTGTTGTGCTGCAGCGTCTGCAACAAGCTCGAGAGCAAGGCTGCATTGCGGTAGGGCGTTTCAATGAAGAGCTGCGTCTGGCCGGTTCTAAGCGCCAGCGATTCCAGCTCACGGATGCGCTTGACGCGCTCGGTCGCTTCTTGTGGCAGATAGCCGACAAAAGCGAAGTTTTGACCGTTCAGGCCGCTTGAAGCCAGGGCCAGCATGAGTGACATCGGGCCGGGGAGTGGCACCACTGTGATGCCCAGGTCGTGGGCGGCGCGCACAACTGAAGAGCCCGGGTCCGCGATGGCAGGCATGCCGGCCTCGCTGACGAGGCCGATGTCTTGCCCGGCAAGCGCGGGTGCAAGCAGCGGCCGCGCGTCGAAATTGCCGCTGTGGTCGCCCTTTTTATGGACCTCCCGCGGCAGCTCGACGATGCTGGTTTCCTGTATAGGCTGCGCCAGCGGCACGAGCTCACCGACGCGTTTGAGGTAAGCGCGTGTCGAGCGTGCGTTCTCGCAAATCCACTGTCCGAGCCCCGCCGCCACCGTCAAAACCTGGTGGGGCATGACGTCCTGCAAGGGCGTGGTAACTGCGCAGCCGAAATCGAGGGGAGCCGGCACCAGAAAAAGCCTGCCTTTGGCGGGGCTCATGCTTTGCCCGCCAGAAGTTGAACGCCTGCGGACCGCAGCAGCTGGCACGTCCGGATCAGGGGCAGCCCGACGAGCGCCGTGGGATCGTCGCTTTCAATCGCGTCGAGCAGTGCAATGCCCAGGCCTTCACTCTTGGCGCTCCCCGCGCAATCGTAGGGTTGCTCCAGGCGAAGATAGTTTTCGATTTCATCGTCAGTGAGGGCGCGAAAGCGCACGCTCACCGACGCCATATCGACCGCTTCGAAACCGGTAGCGGCGCAAACCACGGCCACCGCCGTTTGGAACACCACAGTTTTTCCGCGCATCGCGCGAAGCTGCTCCACGGCGCGCTCGTGGGTGCCGGGTTTGCCGAGCGCCAGACCGTTCAGGTCGGCCACCTGGTCCGACCCGATCACGATTGCGTCCGGTTGAAGCTCCGCTATGGCTCGGGCCTTTTCCAGTGCCAGGCGTTGGGCAATCTCAGGGGGTGTCTCCCCGGGGCGGGGCGTTTCGTCTATATCGGGGGCCGCTATCGTGAAGGGCAGGCCCAGGCGCTGCAGAAGTTCAGCCCGATAGCGCGAGCTGGAACCTAGGACAAGGGGGCGCGGCGCTGGGCCGGACGGGGTCGGAGTCATCTCTCGATTCTCTTACACTGACCCGCATGTCCAGAAAATTTCAGCCAGAACGGCTCAATGTGCAGGCGCTGGCGGAGGATTCGCAAACGCTGTCAGCCGCCACGTCCCTGCAGCATTTCCAGCGAATTGCACAGGAGGCCCAGGGTTTGGCGCCCGATCAGGTCGTCCAGTGGGAAGCCTCGGCCGAATTACGGCCGCAGGGCGGAGCAGGCGATCAAATCTGGCTGCATCTGCATGCCGCGTCCGAAATCCCGCTCACCTGCCAGCGCTGCCTTTCGCCTGTTGCCATACCCGTCGAGGTCGACCAGTGGTACCGGTTCGTGGACAACGAAGACACCGCCATGGCCGAGGACGACAAGTCCGAGGAAGACCTGCTGGTACTGGAGCCACAATTTGACCTGTTCAACCTGATCGAAGATGAGCTGCTGATGGCGCTTCCTCTGGTGCCCATGCATGAAAATTGTCCGGTTTCTCCGCCCATGAGCGCGGGCGAGAGCGAGATCGGCACTCAAGCGGCGCGTCCCAATCCGTTCGCGGTGCTCGGCAAACTCAAGAAAAGCGAGTGAGAAAAACCGGGGCTGGCCGGCTGGCTGGTCATTGGCGCAGCCTCAGGCTATAATCAAAGGCTTCGCGTACCGACGTATGGCCATGTGATTGAATGGCCAAGCCCGCACAACGGCTACCTCGACGTACGTACTTACCAACCTACACCCCCATCAGGAGCGGATCATGGCCGTCCAGCAGAACAAAAAGTCACCTTCCAAGCGCGGCATGCACCGCTCGCACAACGCTTTGACCGTGCCAGGCATCGCGGTGGAGTCCACCACCGGCGAAACACACCTGCGCCACCACATCAGCCCCACGGGTTTTTACCGCGGCCGCAAGGTGCTCAAGACCAAGTCTGAAGCGTAAGCTCACGCCTTGACTACCGGCCCGCACTTATCCTGCGGGCTTTTATTTTGTCCAAGCCCATTTTGACAGCGCCGGTCTTCGCATGATCAGGATCGCTGTCGACGCCATGGGGGGTGACTTCGGCTTGTCGGTCACGCTACCGGCCAGCTTGGCATTTCTCGCCGCGCATCCCGACGCGTCCCTCCTTCTGGTGGGCAAAGCGTCCGAAATGAGCCGCCACGCGGCCTTCACGCAGCTTGCCAGCCATCCGCGCTGCTCCGTCGTTCAGGCCGAAGAAGTGGTCAGCATGGACGATGCGGTCGAGGTTGCCTTGCGCCGCAAAAAAGACTCCTCCATGCGGGTCGCCATCAATCAGGTCAAGGATGCGCACGCTGACGCTGCCGTTTCGTCGGGCAATACCGGCGCGTTGATGGCCATCGCGCGGTATGTGCTCAAGACCCTGGACGGAATTGACCGACCCGCCATCGCCACGCAACTGCCCAACGCAAAGGGTGGCGCCACCACCGTGCTCGATCTGGGCGCCAACGTCGACTGTTCGGCGGAGCACTTGCTCCAGTTCGCAGTCATGGGGTCGGCGCTGGTCGCGGCTATTTCCGAGAACCCGAACCCTTCGGTAGGGCTTTTGAACATCGGTGAAGAAGCAATCAAGGGCAGCGAGACGATCAAACAGGCCGGTGAGTTGCTGAGATCAGCGGGCGCCGCGGGAGATCTGAATTTCTTCGGCAATGTCGAAGGCAACGATATTTTCAAGGGCACGACCGACATCGTGGTGTGCGATGGCTTCGTCGGCAATGTCGCCCTGAAAGCCAGTGAGGGCGTCGCCAGCATGATCGGTGGATTCATCAAGTCCGAGTTTTCGCGCAACGCCCTGACTAAAATGGCGGGAATCGCAGCCTATCCCGTGCTGGCCGCTTTCAAGCGACGGGTCGATCACCGTCGCTATAACGGCGCCGCTTTGCTGGGACTGCGCGGCCTGGTGTTCAAGAGCCACGGGTCGGCCGATGCCTTCGCATTCGAAAGCGCGCTCAATCGGGCCTATGATGCAGCGCGTCATGATTTGCTGGGCAAAGTGAAGCAACGCATTGCCCACGCGGCGCCCTTGCTGGGTTGTGTCCCGGTGGCGCCTGCGGAGGCTTCATTGCCTTTCGCCTCAGCGAGTCCCGACCCGATCCCAGCCTCTCGAACCTAGTCACTCCTAATAAATGAGCCGCTTTTCCCGCATCACCGGCACCGGCAGTTTCCTGCCGCCACGTCGCCTCACGAATGCCGATCTCGCCGCGGAACTGGCTGCGTCGGGTGTCGAGACCTCCGACGAATGGATCGTCGAGCGCACCGGTATACGCGCCAGGCATTTTGCTGCGCCTGACGTGTGCAGCAGCGACCTCGGTGTCGAGGCTGCTCGCCTTGCGCTCCAGGCGGCCGGCAGGAACGCCAGCGAGATCGATCTGATCATCGTGGCCACGTCGACTCCGGACATGGTTTTTCCGTCGGTGGCCGCTATTTTGCAAGCCAAGCTGGGCGTGTCGGGTTGCCCGGTCTTTGACGTGCAGGCGGTGTGCAGCGGTTTTGTCTACGCCTTGACCATCGCGGACTCCATGATCAAGACCGGCGCGGCAACCAAGGCGCTGGTCATCGGCGCTGAGGTTTTCTCCCGCATTCTCGACTTCACCGACCGCACAACGTGCGTCCTCTTCGGTGATGGCGCAGGCGCCGTGGTGCTCGAGGCGTCCGACGAACCGGGCATTCTCGCGACCGACTTGCACGCAGACGGTCGGCACGTTGGTATCTTGTGTGTTCCCGGCACCGTCTCCGGCGGCAAGGTGCTGGGCGACCCCCTCCTGAGAATGGACGGGCAGGCAGTATTCAAATTGGCCGTTGGTGTCCTGGAGGACGCTGCGCGCTCCACACTCGCCAAGGCTGGCAAGACGGCTGCCGATATCGATTGGCTGATCCCGCATCAGGCCAATATCCGCATCATGCAAAGCACGGCGCGCAAGCTGAAACTTCCGCCTGAAAAGCTGGTGGTCACCGTCGATCAGCACGGCAACACGTCAGCGGCATCGATCCCCTTGGCCCTGGACGCCGCCGTGCGCGGCGGGCAGGTCAAGCGTGGCGATACCGTCATGCTCGAAGGCGTTGGCGGCGGTTTTACCTGGGGCGCAGTCCTGCTCGATTACTGATGCCGCACGGGTGGCATCGCGTTTTTCCCATAGCTTCATGACCAAACCTTTTTCAGTGGTATTTCCCGGGCAGGGCTCGCAATCCGTGGGCATGCTCGACGCCTGGAACGGGCACCCGCAAGTTCAGCGCACGCTCGAAGAAGCGTCCGACGCACTGGGCCAGGACATTGGCCAGTTGATCCGTGAAGGTCCGAAAGAAGACCTTGCCCTGACCACCAACACCCAGCCCGTGATGCTGGTCGCGGGCGTCGCCGCGTGGCGGGTCTGGGAAGCAGAAACGGGCCTGATCCCCTCTGCCATGGCCGGCCATTCGCTGGGGGAGTACTCAGCGCTCGTCGCGTCCGGTGTTCTAACCCTGAGCCAGGCTGCTCCATTGGTTCGGTACCGGGCTCAAGCCATGCAGGATGCGGTTCCCGTAGGTGAGGGGGCCATGGCCGCTATCCTGGGCATGGAAGCGCACAAGGTGGTCGAGGGCTGTGCCGAGGCGGTACGCAGTTTCGGTGTCAACACGGCGGAAGTCGTCGAGGCGGTCAATTTCAACGACCCGGCGCAAACCGTTATTGCCGGCAGCAAGGCAGCCGTCGACAAAGCGTGCGAATTGCTCAAGGCCCAGGGCGCCAAGCGCGCGCTGCTGCTAGCGGTTTCAGCGCCGTTTCATTCGAGCCTGATGAAGCCCGCTGCGGAAGCGCTCAAGGAAAAGCTGGAAAGCGTCACGCTAGCCCCGCCCCGTATTCCCGTTATCAACAATATTGAAGTCGCCGTCGAGTCGGACCCTCAGCGTATCCGTGCCGCGCTCTATCAGCAGGCGTTCGGCCCGGTCCGCTGGGTCGAGTGCGTTCAGGCGATGAAGCAAAAAGGCATTGCAACCGTGCTCGAATGTGGGCCGGGCAAGGTACTTGCCGGGCTCACCCGTCGCATCGATGCCGGGATGACCGGCCTGGCAGTGTTCGACCCGGCGGGCCTGGCTGAAGCCCGATCATTGCTGGAAAGTGAAACAACAACATGACGCAACCCAAAGTAGCAGGGCAGGTCGCCCTTGTCACCGGAGCTTCCCGGGGAATTGGTGCCGCCATAGCACTTGAGCTTGCACGCAAGGGATACAAGGTCATCGGAACCGCCACGACCGATGAGGGAGCGGCCCGCATCACGCAGTCGCTGTCCGCCTTCGAAGGCTGTGCCGGCCGAAACCTCAACGTCAACGACGCCGCTGCTGCCGAGCAACTAATCGATGTGATCGTGAAAGAGCGCGGCGGTTTGCAGGTTCTGGTCAACAACGCAGGCATTACGCGGGACATGCTCGCGATGCGCTTGAAAGACGAGGACTGGGATGCCGTGCTGGACACCAACCTCAAGGCCGTGTTCCGGATGAGCCGCGCGGTCATGCGAACCATGATGAAGCAGCGCTACGGGCGCATCATCAGTATCACGTCGGTGGTCGGCGCGTCGGGAAATGCCGGGCAAGCCAACTACGCCGCGGCCAAGGCCGGGGTTGCCGGCATGACGCGGGCACTGGCGCGCGAGCTGGGCTCGCGCAACATTACGGTCAACTGCGTGGCCCCAGGTTTCATCGAAACCGACATGACGGCCGGGCTGCCTGAAGAGCAGCAAAAGGCGCTGCTCGGCCAGATTCCGCTCGGTCACCTCGGCAAGCCCCAGGATATTGCACATGCGGTAGCTTTCATTGCAAGCCCCGAGGCCGGCTACATTACCGGTCAGGAGTTGCATGTCAACGGCGGCATGTACATGTAGGCGTCTGACTCGCAAGTCGCGAACTGATCGAAAGTCAATGCCGGTTTATCCGTCCGGCCACTGTCCGGGGCGACGCCTTGCGAACAGCTAAAATCACGGATTAATTTACAACCCTCAGAGGGAAATATGAGCGATATCGAAGCACGTGTTAAGAAGATCATTGCCGAGCAACTCGGCGTCGAAGAAGGACAGGTCACGAACGAGAAAGCCTTTGTGGCCGATCTGGGCGCTGACTCGCTTGACACGGTTGAACTGGTCATGGCTCTGGAAGACGAATTCGGAATCGAGATCCCTGACGAAGACGCAGAGAAGATCACGACCGTTCAAAACGCCATCGATTACGCGAACACGCACCAAAAAGCCTGAAGCGCTTCTTTTTCTCTTACTGAAAGGCCGCTCGCGGCCTTTCGACTTTTTCTCCAGGATTTGCGCATGAGCCGTCGCCGCGTTGTCGTGACCGGTCTGGGTTGCATCAGTCCATTGGGTAACTCCGTGACTGACAACTGGACCCAGTTGCTGGCTGGTCAGTCAGGCATCGACTTGATCACCAAGTTCGATACCAGTGCTTTCGCCTGCAAGATTGCAGGTGAGGTCAAGGGTTTCCAGATCAGTGACTACATTCCGGAAAAAGAAGGCCGGCACATGGATACTTTCATCCATTACGGCCTGGCCGCAGCATGCCAAGCCGTGGTGGACAGCGGATTGCCAACCGGCGATGCGCTGAAAGAAGAGCAGGCGGTGCGAATCGGCTGCCTGATCGGCTCGGGTATTGGTGGCTTGCCCCTGATCGAAGATACGCACGGCGAACTCGTCAGCCGCGGGCCGCGGCGCATCACACCATTTTTCGTGCCAGGCTCAATCATCAACATGATTGCAGGCCATGTCTCGATGAAATTCGGCTTCAAGGGACCGAATCTTGCCATCGCAACGGCCTGCACGACGGGGCTTCATTGCATCGGCGACGCAGGACGGATGATCGAATACGGCGACGCTGACGTGATGATCGCAGGTGGATCGGAAGCAACCGTTTCTCCGTTGGGCGTTGGTGGCTTCGCGGCCATGCGCGCGCTTTCAACCCGCAATGACGATCCCAAGACGGCGAGCCGGCCCTGGGACACCGACCGCGACGGCTTCGTGCTCGGAGAGGGCGCCGGCATGATGGTGCTCGAGGAGTACGAACATGCCAAGGCGCGCGGGGCGCGCATCTATGCCGAGCTGAGCGGTTTCGGGCTCAGCGCGGACGCCGGCCACATCACGGCGCCCAACATGGACGGTCCTCGCCGATCCATGCTCGGCGCACTGGCCAATGCAGGCATCAATCCCGACGAGGTCGATTACCTCAATGCCCACGGCACCTCGACACCCCTTGGCGACCTGAACGAAACCAACGCGATCAAGGCGGCCTTCGGCGCGCATTCAAGCGACATGGTGATCAGTTCGACCAAATCGATGACGGGACATCTGTTGGGCGGAGCCGGTGGAATCGAGTCGGTGTTCACGGTCCTCTCGCTGCATCACCAGAAAATCCCGCCTACGATCAATATCTTCAACCAGGATCCCGCATGCGACCTGGACTTTTGCGCCAACACAGCGCGAGACGCCAAGATCGATGTAGCGGTGAAGAACAACTTCGGCTTTGGCGGAACCAACGGCACCCTGGTTTTCCGTCGCGTCTGACCCCGTTCGCCGAGTCTTTTTCACACCCATCGGCCGCAACTCTTGACCCTTCATAACGCCCCACCGGTCAGTTATCCGCTGGGGCGTTCCCTTGTGCTCCTCAGGTATTTCGTCGCAGCTTGGCTTCTCGCCGCAGCGGTCTTTTCGGGCTGGGCGGCGGGAGCCCCGCTTTGGGACTGGCGCTTTCTACTTGAAGCTGGCTTGCTGCTTGCCGCTGGGGCTGGGCTGGGTCTGGGCTGGCAACGCTCTCCCGTTGGCGAATTGCGTTGGGACGGGGCCGCGTGGCAATGGAAGAGCTCTAACTACCCTGAAGGCTTGCAGGCTCAGTCGCCCAAGGTTGTGCTGGACTTTCAAACAAGCCTGCTTATCAGGCTAGAAAACGGCGCGGGTGCATCCTGGTGGCTGTGGGCCGAGCGGTCTTTGTTGCCGGCGCGGTGGCTCGGTTTGCGGCGTGCGGTATATTCGCGGCCCAGAGCCAATGCGGCAACGCATCGCACCGTGAACGCTCCCCGTGCTGACGTGCGTGACGACCCAGCGGGTCGGCCTTCGTCCCCCCTTGATCGCACGCTTCATGAATGACCAGCCGCCGCTTCCTCCGACCAGCGCCAACGACAGCGACCTCCTGCTGGTTCAGCGTACCGTGGCCGGCGATCAAAAAGCGTTCGAGCTGCTCGTCATCAAATATGAACGGCGAATCCAGCGCCTGATTGGCCGGATGGTCAGGGATGTGGACCTGGTCGAAGACATCGCCCAGGAAACCTTCATTCGGGCCTACCGCGCATTGGCGCAATTTCGCGGCGAGGCGCAGTTTTATACGTGGCTCTACCGGATTGCCGTAAACACGGCCAAAAAGGCCCTCATGGACCTCAAGCGAGATCCGACCGTTTCCGAAAATTCGTTCAAGTCGTCGGACGATGATGAAACTTCCCCGCTCGAAAACGAACTAACCAGCGCAGAGACACCTGATGCGGTCCTGGCAAGCAAGCAAATTTCAGAGATGGTCAACTCGGCAATGGAAGCGCTTCCCGAGGAGCTCAGGCAAGCCATAACGCTGCGTGAAATTGAAGGCCTGAGCTATGAGGAAATCGCCGAGGCCATGAACTGCCCGATCGGAACAGTCCGCTCCCGCATCTTCAGGGCGCGTGAAGCGATTTCGCAGAAGGTCAAGCCCCTGCTCGAAAACCAGTCGGGCAAGCGGTGGTAATTTGCTTTGGCGGCTTAGATAATTTGCGCGCCTGCTGTTCAGTCGTTCAGTCGTTGTCGAGTAATGAGCTTGCTCCTTTTTAAAGTCAGTCCTAACCATGAGCTACGTGTTCACCCCCGATAACCAGGCCCGATTTCCTGCTGCCGAACGCGAGCGGATCTCTGCGCTCGTGGACGGGCAACTGCAGGGCGATGAGTTCGAACAGGCCTTGAAAGCGTGCGAGCGCGACCCTGAACTCATGGCATGCTGGAGTGACTTTCATCTCATTGGGGAAGTCTTGCGATCGCCCATTCCCGACGCAAGTCGTCGTCATGACGCGGCTTTCGTGAGCCGGCTGCAGGAACGCCTCAAGGCCGAGACGGTCCCTTCACGCCAGGCTGGGGACGTGGCCGTCCTGAAACCCCAGCCTCGAACCGCGGCGAACGACTCCCTGTTTCGCTGGAAGGCGTTAGCTGGATTCGCCTCGCTTGCGGCTGTCGCCGCAGTCAGTTGGGTTTCACTCGGGATTCGGTCACAGCCCTCGGCGCCCGAGTTGGCGCAGGCTGCCCCCGAGCAGGTGCTCGTTGCATCTCCTCAGGGCACCATGGTCCGCGATGCGCGGCTTGAGGAACTGCTGGCTGCACACAAGCAATTTGGCGGAACGTCTGCACTTCAGATGCCGTCGGGTTTTCTTCGCAATGCGACGTTTGAAACGCCGCAAAGCGCGAAGCGCTGAGAACGGGCGCCCGACAATGTGGTCTCGAAAAAGCTGGCTCCCCTTATTTACCCTGTTGGGGATGTCGTTGGGACTTTCTGCGGCCGCGCAGTCTCCCGGCAACGCAGTCGCTGCGTCCGGTAATCCGGTTCCTGCAGCACCGGCGCCTGAACAGCGCAGCATCAATGATTGGCTCATGCGCATGCATGAGGCTTCGCGCAAAGGCTCCTACGTAGGCACCTTTGTGGTCTCTTCCGGTTCTGCCATGTCGTCCGCCAGGATTTGGCATGTATGTCAGGGGGATCAACAAGTCGAACGGGTGGAAACCTTGACCGGACCGCCGCGATCGGTATTTCGCCACAACGACCAGGTGCTCACGCTGATGCCGGACCAAAAGGTCGGCATCAGTGAAAAGCGCGAGTCTCTCGGCGCCTTCCCCGGACTCCTCAAGTCGACGGACACCCGGATCGGCGATTTCTATTGGGCACGGCCGGCCGGTGCAGATCGGGTGGCTGGCGTGGAGGCCGATGTCGTCGAGCTGGTCCCCCGCGACGCGCTCCGGTTCGGCTACCGCGTCTGGGCCGAGCAAAAGAACGGCTTGGTGGTCAAGCTGCAAACGCTCGACACCGAGGGCAAGGTGCTCGAGCAATCGGCGTTTTCCGAGCTTCAGCTCGATGTGCCGCTCAGAATGGACAAGCTTGTCCAGCTGATGTCCAAGGTGGACGGCTATCGCATCGAAAAGCCGGCGATGACCCGCACCACCGCGAGTGCCGAGGGCTGGGCCCTGAAGAGTGCGGTGGCTGGATTCAAGTCGATGAGTTGCTACAAGCGGCCGTCTGCAAGCAGCGCGGCAACTCCGGCATCGACTGCCGAGCCGATGCAATGGATTTTTTCGGATGGCCTTGCCTCCGTATCTCTATTTGTCGAACCGTTCGATCGCCAGCGCCATGGGCAGGAATCGAGTCTGTCGTTGGGCGCTACGCAAACCTTGACCCGCCGCATCGACGGTTACTGGCTGACTGCGATGGGAGAGGTGCCGATGTCGACACTACGGCTTTTTGCCGCAGGCCTTGAACGCAGAAAACCATGACCCCATCTGCACCGAGTTGCGCGAGCTTGGTGGCGCGCTGGCGGACTGCCCGGCTGATTGAAATTCGAAACAAATCCCAGATTCCTTTTTAAAGGCTGACGATGCTCACACTTTCCTGGAAAAAGACACGAACTCTTGTTGCTGCGGGTGCTGTGGCACTGACAGTGACTGGGGCTATTCTGCCGGTCGAGCCGGCCTGGGCGCAGGCGCGAAGCTTGCCCGACTTTACGGACCTCGTCGATCAGGTGGGCCCGGCAGTTGTCAACATACGGACACTGGAAAAGGCAAAGCCTGGGGCGGCCAGCGGTGGTCCTGACGAGCAGATGCTGGAGTTCTTCAAGCGATTCGGGATTCCGGTCCCGCCTAATCTGCCGCGTACGCCAAGGCCTGATCGCGGAGATGGTGACCAGCCCCGTGGCGTGGGCTCCGGCTTTATCTTGTCCACTGACGGGTTCGTCATGACGAATGCGCACGTGGTCGAGGGCGCGGACGAGGTACTCGTCACCTTGACCGACAAGCGAGAGTTCAAGGCGCGCATCGTTGGCGCCGACAAGCGCACCGACGTGGCGGTGGTGAAAATCGAGGCAACAGGCTTGCCGGCCGTGAAGATCGGTGATGCGAACCGCATGCGCGTGGGCGAGTGGGTGATGGCCATCGGTTCGCCTTTCGGGCTTGAAAATACCGTCACGGCGGGCATCGTGAGCGCCAAGCAGCGAGACACGGGTGACTACTTGCCTTTTATCCAGACGGATGTGGCGATCAACCCCGGAAATTCCGGCGGCCCGCTGATCAATATGCGTGGCGAAGTTGTGGGCATCAACAGCCAGATCTACTCGCGTTCGGGCGGGTTCCAGGGTATTTCCTTTGCCATTCCCATCGACGAGGCTATCCGCGTTTCTGAACAGCTTCGCACTACTGGCAGGGTTACTCGCGGTCGGATCGGCGTGCAGATCGACCAGGTCAGCAAGGAAATTGCCGAGTCGATCGGCCTGGGCAAGCCTCAGGGCGCACTGGTGCGTGGCGTCGAGGCCGGTGCGCCCGCTGAAAAGGCTGGCATCGAGGCGGGCGACATCATCACGAAGTTCGACGGCAAGGTTATCGAGAAGTCCAGTGACTTGCCCCGTATGGTGGGCAATGTGAAGCCGGGCACGAAGTCCACTGTCACCGTATTTCGCCGTGGCGGTACGCGCGACATTTCCGTCGTCATCGGCGAGATCGAGGCTGAGAAGCCCGTCAAGCCAACCTCGACGCCTGAACCCAAACCGCCCGTAAGCGGTCCGGCCCAGATACTGGGTCTGAGCGTGGGTGAAATAACTGACGCTCAGAAGAAGGAGCTCAAGGTTCGCGGAGGCGTGAAGGTGGATGCGGCAGAAGGTGCAGCGGCTCGAGCCGGCTTGCGCGAGGGAGACGTGATAGTGGCGATCGCCAACACCGAGATCGTCAACGTCAAGGAGTTCGAACAAGCGCTGGCAAAAGTCGACAAGACCAAGCCTGTCAACGTGTTGTTTCGACGTGGCGAATGGGCGCAGTACGCGCTTATCCGGCCTGCGCGCTAGGCATTTTTAAAGGCGCCCAGGTTGCCCGGGCATCCTGGGCGGCCCCCGGATGCCCTAGCTGACCTAGGGGCTTTTGGGCTTTTTTTCGCTCAACAGAGCTTGGTTTCATTCCAATCGCCAGGGCGACGGACAGCGGCCGGTGCCGAAAAGGCAGGCTCGAATTTCGTCGTTAATGCACAGTTTGGTAGAATTCGCCTGCTCCTCAGGTGATCTTTCATATATCGACCAGTAGGAACACGACCTGGATGAGACAGTTTTGCTCAATCCTCAGGTAGTTCACAGGTCACCCACATGTTGTCCCAAGCCCATCATTAAATTCTGTGGATATTCTGTGTATAACTTTCCTGTTGCTGCACTGCAACGGGGTGACTTCACCGGTTTCGGGGCTATGCACTGCTGGCTTTTTGCCTACAATGAAGCTCCAACTATCGCAGTTGCCATAAGATTGTTGGTTCAGGGCGCGTCGCTTTCGACGCGCCCTTTTTTATGGTCTGTTCGAGATCCGCTTTCGGGCTCTCGCAGTAGTTTCAAGTACTTAGGCGTTCCCCTTGATGAATCACATCAGAAATTTTTCCATCATTGCCCACATCGACCACGGCAAGTCGACGCTTGCCGACCGCATCATTCAGCGCTGCGGTGGCTTGCAGGACAGGGAGATGAGCGCACAAGTGCTCGACTCCATGGAGTTGGAAAAAGAGCGTGGGATAACCATCAAGGCACAGACCGCTTCGCTTCGATACACAGCGCGCGACGGACAGGTCTATCAACTCAATCTGATCGACACGCCGGGCCATGTCGACTTTTCATATGAGGTGAGCAGGTCTCTGTCCGCATGCGAAGGCGCATTGCTGGTGGTCGATGCAAGCCAGGGTGTCGAAGCGCAAACGGTGGCCAACTGCTACACCGCACTCGAACTTGGCGTCGAGGTTGTGCCCGTGCTGAACAAGATGGATCTGCCGCAAGCCGATCCTGAAAATGCCAAACAGGAAATCGAGGATGTCATCGGCATCGACGCCGCGGACGCAATTCCTTGCAGCGCCAAAACGGGGATGGGCATCGACGAAATTCTCGAGGCCGTTGTGGCTCGAGTGCCCGCACCGAAGGGCAATCCTGACGGCCCGCTCCGCGCGATGATCATCGACAGCTGGTACGACGCCTACGTCGGCGTTGTGATGCTGGTGCGAGTGGTTGACGGCCGTCTGGCCAAGGGCGACCGCATCAAGCTGATGGCCAGCGAAGCAACCTATATTGCCGAGCAGCTCGGCGTTTTCACGCCGCACACGGAGCCTCGGCCTGCGCTCGAAGCGGGCGAGGTCGGCTTCGTGATCGCCGGTATCAAGGAACTGCAGGCCGCCCGGGTCGGCGACACGATCACCCTGATCAAGCTGGGTTCGGGCGGAGCTGCTTTCACGGCAACGCAGGCACTGCCCGGGTTTAAGGAGATTCAGCCGCAGGTGTTTGCCGGCCTTTACCCCACCGAGGCGAGCGAGTACGACTCGCTGCGCGACGCCCTAGAAAAGCTCAAGCTCAACGATGCCTCCTTGCACTACGAGCCGGAGGTCAGCCAGGCGCTGGGCTTTGGTTTTCGCTGCGGCTTCCTGGGCTTGCTGCATATGGAAATCGTCCAGGAACGGCTCGAGCGTGAGTTCGACCAGGACCTCATCACCACGGCGCCAAGTGTGGTCTATCAGGTGCTCAAGCCTGATGGCGAAGTGATGATGGTCGAGAACCCGTCCAAGATACCCGACGCCGGACGCATCCAGGAGATTCGCGAACCGATCGTGACCGTGCACCTCTACATGCCGCAAGACTATGTAGGTGCGGTCATGACGCTGGCCAACCAGAAACGCGGCGTTCAGCAAAACATGGCTTATCACGGCAAGCAGGTCATGCTGACGTATGAAATGCCGCTGGGTGAGATCGTGCTCGACTTCTTCGACAAGCTCAAATCGGTGTCGCGAGGTTATGCATCCATGGACTACGAGTTCAAGGAATTCCGTGCCTCCGATGTCGTCAAGGTCGACATCTTGCTCAACGGCGAGCGGGTCGATGCGCTGTCCATCATCGTTCACCGGAGCCAGTCGCAGTACCGTGGCAGGGCCGTGGTGGCGAAGATGCGCGAGATCATTTCGCGCCAGCAATTCGACGTTGCCATACAGGCTGCTATCGGGGCCAATGTGATCGCCCGTGAGACAATCAAAGCTCTGCGCAAGAACGTCATCGCCAAGTGCTACGGCGGCGATATCTCCCGTAAAAAGAAGCTCCTTGAAAAGCAGAAGGCCGGCAAGAAGCGCATGAAACAGATCGGTTCGGTCGAGGTCCCTCAGGAGGCGTTCCTGGCCATACTGCAGGTGGAAGAATAATGATGGGTGTGATGAGTACGGTGACCGCCTTCGTGCTGGCGCTTTTCGTAGGTTACGGCGGCCTCTGGTACGCCGGATTTGTGGAGGGCAACTTCGCGCTTCTGCTTTTCCTGGCAACCGTCGTGACCGGCGTTTACTGGGTGGCCGAACAACTGGTCTTCCTGCCCCGGCGCAGGCAGGCTGTCGCGGCGCTCGACGCGACCGCTGAGACGCGCAATGCGGAGCTATCCAGGATGGGCATCCAGGCCGTCGACAACAATCTGACGGAGGCCCGCGCCCAGCTGATCATGCAGCCCTGGTGGCTCGATTGGACCGCTGGACTTTTTCCGGTGATCGTCGTGGTGTTCCTGCTGCGCTCGTTCCTGTTCGAGCCCTTCAAAATCCCGTCGGGCTCCATGATTCCAACCTTGATGATCAACGACCTGATCTTGGTGAACAAGTTTCACTATGGCGTCCGGCTTCCCGTCCTCAACACCAAGATCATGGAAAATAACAGCCCACAGAGGGGCGATGTGATGGTTTTTCGTTACCCGCCCAAGCCAAGCCTGGACTACATCAAGCGTGTGGTCGGGGTGCCGGGTGACGAGGTCGCGTACCTGAACAAGAAACTGACCCTCAACGGCAAGGCGCTGGACAAGAAGCCACTGGCTGATTTTTTTGACGAGGACGCGCTGCGCTATGCCAAGCAGTTCGAAGAAACCACGGCCGATGGTGGCCGCAAGTACAAGATCCTGAACGATGATGACCGTCCCGCATTCGTGCAGGGCGCCAGTGAATTCCCCTTTCGGGAAAATTGCCGCTACAGCAACGAAGGCGTTGTCTGCAAAGTGCCTCCTGGCCAGTATTTCATGATGGGCGACAACCGCGACAATTCGCTCGACTCGCGTTATTGGGGATTCGTTCCGGAGCAGAACATCGTGGGCAAGGCATTTTTTGTCTGGATGAACTTCGGCAACCTCAAACGCATCGGTTTTTTTGAATAGCAAGTGAGACGGAGGCAACATGAAAAAGGCACAGCGCGGCATATCGTTCATCGGACTTCTGCTGGTTGCGGGTATCGTTGTGTTTGGCGGCGTGCTCGCTGCACAGGCCGTGCCCACGGTGATCGAATTTCAGGCCGCACTGAAAGCCGCGAACAAGGCCGCTACGGGCTCGACGGTGGCCGAAGTCAGATCGCTGTTCGACAAGGCGTCGCAGATCGACGATATCTCGTCGGTTTCGGCGAAAGACCTGGTGATCACGAAAGAGGGCGAAAAAACAGTCGTGAGCTTTGCCTACAACAAGGAAATCCACGTCGCGGGCCCCGTCTTCTTCCTGATCAAGTACGCTGGCCGATCCAAATAAGTGCACGCGCCCGCCACGGTCAGCCCTGAACTCAAGTCGCTGCAGCAAAGGCTGCAGCACGAGTTCTCATCGCCACGGCTTCTGGCGCAGGCGCTCACGCACCGAAGCTTCTCGGCAGACCACAATGAGCGCATCGAATTCCTGGGTGACTCTGTGCTCAACCTTGCGGTTGCGGGCATGCTCTACGAGCAGCTTAAGAACCTGCCTGAGGGAGACCTCTCCCGGATCCGTGCCAATCTCGTCAAGCAGGACACGCTGCACAAGGTGGCCCTGGCGCTCGGGCTTCCAACCCTCCTGAAACTCGGAGAAGGCGAAGCCCGTTCAGGCGGCCAGAAGCGGCCTTCCATATTGGCTGATGCCCTCGAAGCGGTGATCGGCGCGGTTTACCTGGACGCCGGCTTCGACGCGGCGGATGCACTGGTCAGGCGTCTCTTCAAGGATGTGGAAATCACCCCTCAGATGCCTGCAATAGGCAAGGATCCGAAGACCGAGTTGCAGGAGTGGTTGCAGGGACGCAAAATGAACCTTCCCATTTACCGGGTGGTGGGGACGTCTGGCGCAGCGCACCAGCAGACTTTCGACGTCGAATGCGAGATCGCCGAATACGGCCGTGCAGAGCGTGGCATTGGTGGCTCGCGCCGAGCGGGCGAACAAGCCGCCGCGTTGGCCATGCTGGCTTTTCTCCGGTCCCGCGACAACAACAGCAGCAGCAATAGCGCCGGCGCTGGCGCCTGAGCGCTGCCTTTTTATCCCTCCAAGCTGCTTCGCAGTTGAAGCTAACCTCCTCATATGACTCCAGGCAACCCTCCAGCCAAACGCGGCCCCAGCGTCACGCTTTCCGAGACGACTCATGCTCCCGACGAGACCGCTGCGGAATCCACCTCCGACGGTCTGCAAGCGGTGGATTCCGCACAGTCACCCCAGGAACTCGATGCGATGCTCGCGGCTTCCCGAGGAGGCGGTGCGCAGGCTGCCGTCCCGGTCGAGGGCCAGCGCTGCGGCCTGATTGCCATCGTCGGCAAGCCGAACGTGGGAAAGTCCACCCTGCTGAACGCGCTGGTTGGACAAAAAATCAGCATCACCTCGCGCAAGGCGCAAACGACGCGCCATCGAATTACCGGGATGCGCACCGTGGGGGCGTCCCAGTTTGTCTTTGTCGACACGCCGGGTTTTCAGACCCGCCATGCAAATGCACTGAACCGTTCCCTCAATCGAACCGTCGTTGGGGCGGTTAATGATGTCGATCTCATTGTCTTTGTGGTGGAGGCAGGGCAGTTCAACCAGGCCGACGAGAAAGTGCTGAGCCTGCTGCCGGCGCAAACTCCGGCGATCCTGCTCGCCAACAAGTTCGACCTGATTCACCGCCGCGCCGACATCGCGCCTTGGCTCGCCGCCATGCAGGCCCGGCATGCATTCGCTGAATTCGTGCCGATGTCGGCAAACAATGCGCGCGACGTCGAGCGGCTTTTCGGAATTTGCGAAAAGTATCTGCCCGAGCAGCCATGGATGTACGGCGCAGACGAACTCACCGACAAGAGCGACCGGTTCATGGCCGCCGAGATCATCCGTGAAAAGCTGTTTCGCCTGACCGGCGACGAGTTGCCCTACACCTCGACAGTGGTGATCGACAAGTATGAAGAAGAGGGGAATCTTCGCCGTGTGGCCGCGACGATCGTCGTCGAGCGCGATGGCCACAAGGGCATGATCATTGGCGAGAAGGGCGAGAAGCTCAAGCGCATAGGCACGGAAGCGCGGCATGAGCTCGAGACGCTGACGGGCGCCAAGGTGTTCCTGGAAATATGGGTGAAGGTGCGCTCCGGCTGGGCCGATGACGATGCGCGCGTCAAGACCTTCGGGTATGAGTAGCAGGCCAGCTGGCACCTTGAGCCAGCGCTCTGCCTGTTGTTCCTTGGACAACTAGCGATGGCGGTCAAGCGCATCAGCGATGAGCCTGCCTATGTCCTGCACCGCTATGACTGGAGCGAATCCAGCCTGATCCTCGAGGTGTTCACGCGTGGCCATGGCCGGATCGCACTGGTAGCGAAAGGCGCCAAGCGGCCCAGCTCCAGTTTTCGGCCCATCCTCCTGCCGATGCAGCCGCTGCACCTTGCATTCGGCGGCGATGCGGAGATCCGCACGCTCAAGAGCGCGGAGTGGCAAGGTGGCCATGTCATGCCTACCGGCGACGCCTTGCTTTCGGGCTACTACATCAACGAACTGATGATGCGTCTGCTGGCCCGCGATGATCCCCACCCCGTTCTGTTCGATGCGTATGCCGCCACCGTGCAATTGCTGGCAAGCCAGAGCCTGGACGCGCTGCAGCCGGCATTGCGGGCCTTCGAGCTCCGCCTGCTGCGTGACATCGGCCTGTTGCCTTCGCTCGATATCGAGACCGCTACCCTTGAGCCACTGTCGCCGGAACAGCTTTATATTCTCGTGCCCGACGCGGGTCTACGCCCGGTCAACGAACACGAGCGCGCGGGGCTCACGGGACACGAATGGCTTGCTCTTCAGGCCTCACTTTCCGAAAATGCCACCTTCTCGGAAACCGTGCATGCGGTCGTCAACCGGGTGGCTGAACTTCGCGGCCAGTTGCGGGCCCTCCTGCACTACCATTGCGACGTCAAGGTCCTTAAAACCCGGCAACTCCTCAGGGACCTGCAGGCTCTGTAACCGTCATTCCTGGCAAACGATCCATGGCAACCCGAACACCGATTTCACTACCGATTCCCGTTCTTGACGAGGTGGATGCGCCCGCCATCGCCGAGCCTTCGGTCCTTCCTGCGGAAGAACTGGCGGCGCTACTCGGGCAAAACACTGGCCGAACCGCGTTGTCGGTCAACGTCAACAAGGTTGCGCTGCTGCGAAACAGCCGCAATCTCGGGATCCCCAGCGTCCTTCGGGCCGCCCAGCTTTGCCTCGGTGCGGGTGCACGGGGTATCACGGTCCATCCTCGCCCTGACGAACGCCATATTCGCAGGCACGACGTCTATGAACTTGCGGCCATGGTGTCGGACTGGCCTGGTCGCGAATTCAACATCGAAGGCAATCCCTTTCACAACCTGATGGAGTTCGTGCGCGAACTTCGCCCTAGCCAATGCACGCTGGTGCCCGACCAGATGGACCAGCTGACGAGTGATCACGGCTGGTCCTTGCAGACCGATGGCGAGCGGCTAAGGCCCATCATCGAAGAAGCCCATTCGCTGGGCGTGCGTGTGAGCCTGTTCATGGACCCGCTTCCCGAGGCGATGGCACTGGCCAAGGAAATCGGCGCTGACCGCGTCGAGCTCTATACCGAAACCTATGCCAGGGCCTGGTCAGGCCTGCATAAGGCCGAGGTGCTTCGCGAGTTTGTTCAGACTGCCGAGGCCGCGAGCGCAGTAGGCTTGGGCGTCAATGCCGGCCATGACCTCAACCGCGACAACCTGACCGACTTTCTGCAGGCGGTAAAGGGCGTGCTGGAGGTGTCGATCGGCCATGCGCTCATTGCAGACGCGCTGGAGCTGGGCTACGCCGCCACCGTCAGGGAATACCTGCGCTGCATCGATGCTGCATTTCAGGGCGAACCGGATTCGTCGGCGTGAGGGTGGCGGTTCGGTCCACGGTGGCTGCCCTCCCAAAGAGACACGCGTGAGAGACGTCCCGTGATTTTCGGCATCGGAACCGACATTTGCGATGTGCGGCGCATCAAGACCAGCCTCGACCGGCACGGTGACCGCTTTGCGCTGAGGATTCTCGCGGAAGGCGAATTCGCTACGTGGAAGGCCCGAAGCGCGCGCTGGCCAGAACGCGGTGTGCGTTTTCTGGCAACCCGATTTTCAGCCAAGGAAGCCTTCAGCAAAGCAGTGGGGATGGGGATGCGGATGCCCATGACCTGGCGCCACTGCGAAATTGCCAAGGCCGCCACGGGCAAGCCATCCATCGTGCTGCACGGCGAGCTCAAGGTATGGTTCGAAGCCCGGCACCTCAGCGCGCATGTCAGCGTGACCGACGAGTCGGACTACGCGGCGAGCTTTGTCGTGGTGGAGCAGCACTTGCCACTGTCCTGATGCACTTTCCAAACATTCTAAAAAACGAACCTTCATGAATACAACGGCCCCTCATGCGCCCCTGATCATCGATATCGCAGGTCTTTCGCTGACCAAAGCCGATCGCCAGCGCCTTCGGCACCCGCTAACGGGTGGAATCATCCTGTTTGCGCGCAACTGGCAAGACCGGCAACAACTGTCCCGCTTGTGCGCGGACATCAAGCGCGTGCGCAAGGACTTGCTGATCTGCGTCGACCATGAAGGTGGCCGCGTGCAACGCTTTCGCTCCGATGGGTTCACGCACCTACCGCCCATGCGCGAGCTCGGGCGGCAATGGTTGGACGACCTCGATGGCAAGGAAGGTTCTGGTGCAATGGCGGCCTCCAATGCGGCCACGGCATGCGGCTACGTGCTCGGTTCGGAGTTGCGCTCTTGCGGCGTCGACTTCAGTTTTACGCCCGTGCTCGATCTGGACTGGGGCGAAAGCGGCGTCATCGGTGACCGGGCGTTCAGTCGCGATGCCCGGGTCGTGTCCGTGCTTGCCAAGAGCCTGATGCATGGCTTGCTTCAGGCCGGGATGGCCAATTGCGGCAAGCATTTTCCGGGGCATGGATTCGTCAAGGCCGACTCCCACACCGATGTTCCTGTCGATCGCCGCAGCCTGAAGGCCATTCTGGCGGCCGACGCGGCTCCTTACGAGTGGCTCAACACCACCCTGACCAGCGTGATGCCGGCGCACGTGATCTACCCCAAGGTAGACGCTCGACCCGCGGGCTTTTCAGATAAATGGCTGAACTTCATCTTGCGCGGCCAACTGGGTTTTGGCGGCGCGGTTTTCAGCGATGACCTGAGCATGGCTGGCGCTCGCGTACTCGACGGCCAAGAGGTGACTTACACCCAGGCCGCCATTGCAGCCCTTAACGCAGGGTGCGACATGGTGCTCCTGTGCAACCAGAGCGTGGACGGCGGACAGGCCGTTGACGAGTTGCTTGCCGGCATGACCAGGTCGCTGGTCAAGGGCGAATGGGAAGCGATGGAATCGAGCGAAGCGCGCCGTCTGGCGCTCTTGCCCCAGCGCGCAGCCCCGGCCTGGGACGAGCTCATGCTGGAGCCGGCGTACATGCACGCCATGGGCCTCATTCGCTGACTTATTGAGTAGTGCAGCGCCGCTGCGCTGCTACCCGATTGCCGCCGCGCGACCTGCGCCGCGTTAGGCGCGTCAGGCGTCAGGCGTCAGGCGTCAGGCCACTCCAGTTTTCCGACGAGATCAAGATGCGTCAGGTACAGGCGCAGGTCGAACTCGTACTGGTGGTAGTCCGGTTCCATATGCGCACACAGCTGGTAAAACGCCTTGTCATGTTCTCGCACCTTCATGTGGGCCAGTTCATGCACGGCGATCATCTTGAGAAACTCTACCGGCCCCTCCTTGAACAGGCTGGCCACACGAATTTCGCGCTTCGCCTTGAGCTTGCCGCCTTGCACGCGTGAAACCGTCGTGTGCGTCCCGAGCGCATGTTTGACGACCTGCAGGCTGTTGTCAAAATGCACGCGGGTGAGGGGGTCCGAACTTCGCATGAAGCGGGCCTTGAGATCCAACACGTAGTCGTACAGAGCCTTGTCCGTACGCACGCTGTGCGCGCGAGGGTATCGTTTAAGCAGGATCTCGCCCGTTTTTCCGCTATCGAGCAGTTGCTGAACCTGTGCGAGCAACGGTTCGGGGTAGCCCGCAAGGTACTTCATGCTGTGGGCCATTCCGGCAGGGGCCAGGTGCTCAGTTCTCTCGCCTGAGCGCCGGAAACAAGATGACGTCCCGAATGCTCGGGCTGTCGGTGAGCAGCATCATGAGCCGGTCGATGCCGATGCCGCATCCGCCCGTGGGCGGCATGCCGTACTCCAGAGCGCGCACAAAGTCTGCGTCATAAAACATGGCTTCATCGTCGCCGGATTCCTTGGCGTTGGCCTGAGCATGAAAGCGTGCAGCTTGTTCCTGCGCGTCATTGAGCTCGCTGAAGCCGTTGCCAAATTCCCGGCCCGTGATGTAAAGCTCGAAGCGCTCGGTCACTTCAGGTCGCTGGTCATTCGCACGCGCGAGAGGCGAAATCTCGGTGGGATGCTCCATGATGAAGGTCGGCTGCCAAAGTTTTTCCTCTACGGTCTCTTCGAAGTAGAGCACCTGCAGGCTCGCGAGCGACCGGGTCGAAAGCCTGTCCTTGGCTTCGGTGGCGCCCAGCTTGCGGACTTCCTGGGTGAGCCATGCGGCGTCGTCGACGTGCTCGTTCGCATCGGTGTGCTTGAGGATGGCTTCGCGGATCGTGAGCCGCTCGAAAGGCTGGCTCAGATCGACTGCTTTGCCGCCATAGGTCAGCTGAAGTGAGCCGCAGGCCTTTTGTGCCGCGTCCCGAATCAGTGCTTCGGTGAAGTCCATCAGGTCGATGTAGTTCCACCACGCGGCGTAGAACTCCATCATGGTGAACTCGGGGTTGTGCCGGACGCTGATGCCTTCGTTGCGGTAGCTGCGGTTGATCTCGAACACCCGTTCGAAGCCGCCGACGATCAGCCGCTTGAGGTACAGCTCGGGCGCGATGCGCAGGAACATCTCCTGATCGAGCGCGTTGTGGTGCGTGACGAAAGGCTTGGCGTTGGCGCCGCCGGGAATCGGATGCAGCATGGGCGTTTCGACTTCAAGAAAGTCGTTCGCCACCATGAATTCCCGCAGGCCACTCACTGCCTTGCTGCGCGCCATGAAGCGCTTGCGGGCCTCTTCATCCGTGATCAGGTCCACGTAGCGCTGCCGGTATTTGACTTCCTGGTCTGCTACGCCGTGAAATTTGTCGGGCAGCGGCCGCAGGCTCTTGGTGACGAGCGTGAGCCCGGTTGCGTGGATGGAAAGCTCGCCGGTCTTTGTCTTGAAGAGCGTTCCCTCGGCGGCCACGATGTCGCCCAGGTCCCAATGCTTGAACGCGCTGTGAACCGCTTCACCGACGCCTTCGTTGTTGATGTACACCTGAATACGGCCACCGGACGGTCCGAATGAGGCGTCCTGCAGCGTGGCAAAGCTGGCCTTGCCCATGACCCGCTTGAGCATCATGCGACCAGCCACGCTGACCTTGACGGCCATCGGCTCCAGCTCTTCCTTGGTCTTGGCCTCGAATTCGGCAAACAACTGCGCAGCGCGATGCGCCGGCTTGATGTTGTTGGGGAAGGCAATCCCGGCCTGGCGCATGGCCTGCAATTTCTCGCGACGCTCAGCCATGAGCTGGTTGTCGTCATGGACGGGCTGGACGGGGGAAGAGGGCGTTGGCGATGTGATGGACATAGGTGTTCCGCTAGGCGGAAGGTCAGAGGGTACTCGCACGTGAAGGGAGGGCGGCGCGAAAAAATCTTATGAACGAACTCCGCCGCGCGGGCGAAGCTCATGATTTTAGTTTTATTGCGGGGCCTATGACCGGGCCCCGAATTCATCACCTGCGTCGGATGCGGGGGCTCAGCAAGATGCAGGGGCCGCCCTTTGCGGCAGGTTTAAAGGGCATCCGGTTCGGCTTGCCTATTCTTTTTTCACAAAGGTGGTGTTTTTCCCGCGCGACCGTTCCTTTTGCCGGCTATAAACAGTCCGGTAATGGCGAGACAAATCATTGCACGCACTCGAAAAATACACTGAACTAAAGATGACTTGGATTGGTATTTAGCTATAGATTTTTGGATTCGCTTTTTTGCACGTACGCAATACGATCCGCATCCCCGCACGCTTTTTGTGTCGGTCGGTTCGGTCGACCGACGCACTGCCGTGAGCCTTTGAAAGTAGACTGGCTCATCCACGGTGCCTTAGAACATTCGTTCTTAAGCGCGCGGTGCACGGATTTTTTCGAGACGGAGTATGCAGCCAATCAATCAGCTGCTGTTTCGCATAGCGATTTGTATGCATCTGGCCATCAGTGGGCCGCGGCCGGTCGGGCGACGAGCATCGTCATCAAAGCGCATCGAAGCGGCTATCGAGCGTAATGTTGTCTGATAAAGTCCGCCCTCAACCACCAGCGAAGAGCTTCGTGACCACAACCGTCGATTACAACCACGAGCTAAATCGGGACCTTCATTCGGTCAATGGTGCTCTCGCCATTCTCGAGAGACTTTTCCAGACACGCAAACCTGAGTCTGTGCTGGACGTTGCCTGTGGACTGGGATCATGGATGCGAGCTGCAATTGAGCTCGGTGTACCAGAAGTGCGCGGTATCGAGGGCATGGATCTGCCAGAAGCCAGCATGTACGTACCCAAGTCGTCGGTAAAAGTCGCTGACTTGAATCATCCGGTCGATCTTGGAAGGTCGTTTGATCTGGTCATTTGCCTTGAAGCCGTGGAACACCTGGAGCCGGAGAGTTCTTCGTCGATCGTGAAAACGCTGGTGCGCCATGGTTCGCACATCCTCTTTTCCGCCGCCTCCCCAGGCCAGGCTGGCACGCACCATGTCAACTGCCAATGGCCCGAATTCTGGCAACGGCACTTCAACGATAACGGATATGTCTGCGAAGACAATCTTCGTTGGTCCATCTGGGACGACCAGCGCATTGAGCCCTGGTATCGACAAAACATATTTCAAGCCCGGTACGACCCGTCAGTTGCAGGGACTGAAGCAAGAATTCGGAAAGTGGTGCACCCCGATCTACTCCCCTCGTTCGCCGGGATGTTTCTTCCTCAACATGTCGAATTAGTAGAGAGCGGCGGCATGCCCTGGCAGTGGTACGTGTCCGCCCCTCTTAAGGCCGCCGTCGCCAAGCTGAAGCGAAAGTAAGACTTCGCAAAAGCCGACAGCCTGAAGCTTGTGGAGCAAGCCGCCAAGCTGACATGCAATGTTCCGCCACTAACGGCTATGGTTTCTCGGCCTCCAGCGTCATCGTGGCCAACTCCAATAGGCCGGCTGGCATGCGGTCCACGTTTTCCAGCCCGCGCAACTCGGGGATACCGCTCTCGTCCAGGGCCTTGCGCTGGATTTGCACGAACCCCGCCTGTTGAAGGGAGTGTCGAAGTGTCGACTCGTCGTAGATGAATAAGTGTCCCCAATTGCGAACGAAGTCGTTGGCAACCACCGCGGCGCAGGCATGGTGAAGATCAGGAAGCCAATTTTCCATGTGCCAGTCGATGTACCGTTGATGCTCCTGCGTAGGGTTGCGAAGCAGGTCAATCACGAAATCCATCGGCGGGGTAGAAATGCGGATCCGTCCACCCGGCTTCATCACTCTGAAGCACTCGCGCAGCATCGCCGCTCCGTGCTGGAAGCTGATGTGTTCGATCATGTGTTCGCTGAAAATCATGTCGAAGCTGCCGCCAGGAATCTCGAAGGCGGCAGTCGCGTCCAGGTGGAACTGCGAGCTGTCCTCAGGCAGATAGTCGGAGTTGAGCCACCCTGCTCGAGCGTTTGATCCGGAACCGATTTGTAGCTTGGCCACCTCGTGCGATGCAAGATAGTTCGTCAACAGCTTTGCATTGGCGCCCCGGCGCCAATGTAGGCGCCAACGCCGGAATTGCGCGGACCGGGGAAAGTGGTACGCGCGGCGGGCGATGCGGTAGGGCAGGGTCTGCTTGAGCGACAGCGGGATATTCATTTTTCCTCTTGACTTTCAGTCTATGACAGTAGGGACGCTCTGGTCTTCAGGACCTGTCTCAGTCGACCCTCGACCCATCCATTGCCTATCCAAGGCCCTCCGTCTTCTCCGCGGTTGGCATTGTCATTCTGAGCTCGGTATCCGAGGGCTTGGGTCGTGCTGTTTGATCGTGCTGCAGACGAGTTGCCTTGGCTGTACGGTGTTGGACGGTTACCGTCGCAACGATGCAATGCCGTGACACTTTTGCAACGTAGCCTAACTCATCCATCGGCATAGTCTCTGGGGGCACGGTAACTGTTCACCGATCAAAATAGGGTGGCGTCAAAGCAGATGAAACCCAGGTCCGCAATCCAGATTTCGTAAGCGCTGGTCCTTCGGAATTGCTTCATTCGAATTCCTCGTTCAAAGTCTTCAGTGGATATCTCGTCGTCGGGATTACACCTCCACGAGACCCGCCGATGAACATTGCGACCATTCGCACGAATCGGCTACTCGTTCGGAAATGGGTCGTCCCCCAAGCCCTGGACTACCGAAAGGCAAGCCCGCGCACGGGCTCCTCCGTGACAATCTGCTGCATCGTTTTCAATTGGAGGTATTGCAATGAACCCGACAAGCAAGGGCCAGGATATTCAGGCCATCGAGACCGGCACCAATGATCGCGTCCGCATCCAAGGCGTCGAAGTCCTGTCGGACAACTGGTACGTCCTTCGGAAAATCACGTACGACTTCCAGGGTAACAACGGGCAGTGGAAACGGCTTAATCGTGAGGCCTACGATCGCGGAAATGGCGCAACCATTCTTTTGTACAACCGGTCAAAAGAATCGGTCATCCTGACCCGTCAATTCCGTCTGCCCGCGTTCGTCAATGGCCACCACGGCATGTTGATCGAGGCTTGTGCCGGCTTGCTGGATCAGGACGACGCCGAAACCTGCATCAAGCGCGAGACCGAAGAGGAGACCGGCTTCGCCGTGACCAGCGTGCGCAAGGTGTTCCAGGCCTTCATGAGCCCCGGCTCCGTCACGGAAATCCTGCATTTCTTCGTGGGCGAATATGGGGACAGTCATCGCGTCAGCGGCGGCGGGGGGCTAGCATCTGAGGGGGAGGACATCGAGGTGCTTGAAACCACCCTGTCTGAAGCCATGACGATGATCCAGTCGGGTGAAATCATGGACGGCAAAACCATCATGCTGCTGCAATACGCCGTGATCAACCGATTGCTGGACTGAACGCTGGGCCTGGAGGCAGCACGCCCGGGCAGTGCTGACCGAGGCATCGGCGAACGCTGTGAGCAGGGCGATGCGAAGCGCTAGAAACCTGCGCGGCGCAAGCGTGGACAATTGCCGCTTGCCTTTACCGGGCTTCAAGGATCAACTTTCATGGCCACCATCATTGGCGCGATTGGCGCCTCCCACACGCCCACCATCGGTTTTGCACTCGACGGCCGAAAGCAAACCGATCCCGTCTGGGCTCCCGTCTTCGAAGCTTTCGAGCCTCCGCGGCGCTGGCTCGCTGACGAAAAGCCCGATGCGCTGGTGGTGATCTACAACGACCACATCTCGTCGTTTTTCCTGGATCACTATTCACCGTTTTCACTGGGCGTCGGTGAGCAGTTCAAGGCGGCCGACGAGGGCGGGGGTGCCCGGCCTCTCCCGCCTATCGCAGGCCATCCTGCGCTTGCGGCCCACATCGGGCAGGCCGTCATGGCGGACAACTTCGACTTGTCTTTTTTTCAGGACCGAGCGCTGGACCACGGTTGTTTTTCACCTTTGTCGCTCCTGCTGCCGCACGAGGGCAGCTGGCCTGTCCCCATCATTCCCCTGCAGGTCGGCGTGCTTCAATTTCCTACCCCCAGCGCCCGCCGCTGCTTCGAGTTGGGCAAGGCGCTGCGCCGCGCCATCGAGAGTTTTCCCGAGCCGCTGCGCGTGGCCATTGTGGCTACCGGCGGCTTGTCCCATCAGGTGCACGGTGAGCGTGCCGGTTTCAACAACACGGCGTGGGACGCGACCTTTCTGGATCTGATCGAGAACGACCCCGAGCGCCTGGCCGACCTGACGCAAGCCGAGTTCGCCAACTTGGGCGGCATGGAGGGTGCAGAGGTCGTCATGTGGCTGGTGATGCGCGGCGCCTTGTCCGCCTCCATTACCAAGAAGCATCAGGCCTACTATCTGCCCTCGATGACCGGCATTGCGACGGTGGTGTATGAAAACCGCAGCCACGGCGCCGTGGCTGGCGAAGTAGGACGCCACCGTGAGCAGGCGCAACTGCAACTCAAGGGCGCAGAGCAGCTGGCCGGCACCTATCCCTACACGCTGGCGCGGAGCGTGAAGGCACTGCGAATCAACCGCTTCCTGCACGGCATGACGCGGCCCGAAAATCGGGAGGCGTTTCGCGCGGACGAAGATGCCGCATACGCCGCCGCCTCGTTGAGTCAAGAGGAAATCACCCTGCTGAAAGCGAGGGACTGGCGCGGCCTCATCCATTACGGCGCAATCTTTTTCGTCATGGAAAAGTGGGGCGCCGCACTGGGAGTGAGCAACCTGCACATCTACGCCGCCATGCGCGGCCAAAGCCTCGAGGAATTCATAAAGACCCGAAACGCGCCCAGCGCGCTTTACTCGGTGGCCGGTGCGGCTGACTCGGCCCTCAAACGCTGAGCCGCAAGGCGCGCCGTACCCGTGCCGCAGCGACTCATCGGCACCTTCTCGTCCAAGGTTCTTCTGCAGCCTCAAGCTGGACGACGGTAAGTAGTCGGGCTGCAAGTGCGCGGTGCTCATGCACGGCCGCAAACGCATTGACATTTCCATGGGCAATTCCAGAATGTCGTCATGGGCGCTTCCCGCGCGCTTACCCATTCGCTGCGGGAAGTCCTTCGCGCCCGTGCAGGTCCGGTTGCGAAGGATGGCCACAGCTTCGGTGGACTGCCCAGCGTTGACCTTCGTTGATCGAGCCAGCACTCAAAGGAGCCGTCATGCCACGCCAATACATCGATTGCCGCGAATTCCCAAGCACCATGAACTGCAGCGTCGCGCTCGCGGCCGATAGCGACAAAGAATTGCTCGAGGCCGCCGTTCAGCATGCCGTCACCGTGCATGGGCATGCCGATACACCCGAGCTGCGCAAGCAGCTCGCCTCCATGTTCAAGAATGGAACACCGCCCCTGACCGTGCCGCAGCAGACCAGCATGGCCAGCGCCTGATCGCCGCCAGCCTGAGGCGACCCCGACCCAACGAATCGTGCTATTGAAGACCCGGTGATGTCCCCTGCGTCGGCCGCAGGCGCCCTTTGCTTGCTGCGGGGGAGTTTTGAAGTTCGGGTGCGCGGATTTGTCCCAAAATCTGATCGAGTAGCCGGGCATCTACCGGCTTGACGAAATGGTGGTCGAAGCCGGCCGCCTTGGACAAGATCCTGTCGTGGGACTGGCCATAGCCGGTGAGGGCGATAAACGTGGCGTTGGCATTTTCGGGGCGCGACCGCAAACGCCGCGCGAGCTCGTAGCCATTCAGGTCAGGAAGGCCAATGTCCAGAATGAATGCCTGCTGCGGCATTTCCCCGCAATGCTCCAGCGCGCCTTTGCCATCGGTCTTGACCACGACCTCATGACCTACGGAGCTCAGAAGTTCGGCCAGTGTCCGGGCGGCGTCCACGTTGTCGTCGACCACCATCAGGCGCAGACCCTGTCCAACATCGGGCAGAACGCTGCACGGGTCCTCTGGCTCTTCGGCTGGCGCTGAACTCAAGGGAAGGCTTAGCGCGAAGGTGCTGCCCCGGCCCGGGCCGGAACTGGTGGCCTCGACGATGCCACCGTGCAGCTCTACCAGGCTTTTGACCAGCGCCAGTCCCAAGCCCAAGCCGCCCTGCGATCGGTCCGGCGTGCGTTCGCCCTGTTCAAAGAGGTCGAAAACGCGCGGCAAAAGTGACGGCTCTATACCCATGCCGTTGTCACATACGGACAGATGCACCTGGCCCTCCGCGGCTTCCAGGGTCAGGATGATCCTGCCCCCATGCGGCGTGTATTTGGCCGCGTTGTTCAGGAGGTTCGTCACCACCTGAACGAGCCGGTTTCGATCAGCGCAGACGCAAGCGGAACTGCACTGCATGCGCAATTCCAGACTGTGTCCGCGCGACTCGATCAAGGGCCGGACTTGCTCGATCGCGCTGTTGACCACTGGCCCGAATTCGAGCGGCGCCATGTCGAGTGCAACAAGACCGCGTGTCACACGGGAAACGTCGAGAAGGTCGTTGACGAGGCTGGTCATGTGATCGACCTGGCGCGAGATGATCTCGCTGCATTTGCGTATGACTTCGTCTTTGCTGTCGCGGCGGCGCAGCAGCTGGGCCGCTGTGCTGATCGGCGCCAGGGGATTGCGCAGCTCATGTGCCAGCATTGCGAGGAATTCATCCTTGCGCTTGTTGGCTTGCTGGAGTTCCTCTTCAGCGCGCATGCGCTCGGTCGCGTCGATCGAAATGCAGCGCATGGAACGCGCCTGGCCGTCCTCCACCAGGACCTTGCCGTGAATGTCGATCCAGACAATCTCGCCGTTGTCCGGCCGTCGCACGCGCACGACCTGGCGGAACTGGCTGGCCTGTTGAATGGCTACGTTGATCGCGCGGTTCAGCAGAGCGCGGTCTTCAGGCAGGATGGTGGAGAAGCCCTGCCGCGCCGTCTCCCAGGGTGCGCCCAGAATGGCGGCGGCATTACGGGAGAAATCGGTGCGGTCCGTGGCGAAGTCCCAGTCCCACACTGCCATGCGTCCTGCGAGCAACCCTTCCTGCAGCCGCTCTTCACTTAGACGCAGTGCATGCTCGGCATGCTGCAAGGCGGAAACGTCGGTGTTGGTGCCGAACCATTGGGTGATCTTTCCCGTCTCATCGCGCAGTGGAGAAACCAGTGTGAAGAAATTCCGGTAGACGCCGTCTGCCCCGCGCAATGGCAAGGTCATCTGGAACATCTGGCCGGTCCGAAGGCTGTGCCTCCAAAGCGCGAAAACGGTGGGCAGGGACTCCGGCTTCTGGACGTGTTGCCAACCCTTGGCCAGCATTTCCTCCGGACTCGTGCCGGTGTATTCGTACCAGCGGTCGTTGTACCAGTGGACCGTACCGTCCGGCAGTGCTCGCCACGCCAGCTGCGGGATGGCGTTGGCCAGCTGGTGCAGGCTTTTCTCGCTGTCGCGCAGCGCGAACTCGGCGATCTTTCTCTGCGTGACGTCACGGAAAAAAATCGCCAGCCCCTTGTCGGTCGGGTAAAGGTGAATCTCGAACCACTGGTCGCACGCACGCGCTGGAAAGACCTGTTCCAGACTCACCGGGCGTCCTGTCTCGAGCGCTTGCTCATACCAGTGGCGCATCAGCGGCTCGGTGCCCGGCCATGCGTCCCAATGGCTCTGTCCGATCAGTGCCTCGCGCTCTGTGCCGCTGAGCTGCAGCCCCGCCGAATTGATTTGCAGGATCCGGAAGTCCTGGTCCAACAATATGAAGCCCTCAGAGATCGATTCGAGAATCGCATCGCTCCAGATCCGCTCGCGCCTGGCCAGCGCTTCGGCCCTGGCGCGCTCCACGAAGATGGCAACCTGGGCCGTGCATATATCCACCAGCCGCAGCTGCGACTCGTCGGGCTGTGCGGGTGTCTGCGAGTACACCGACAGCACCCCGATCGTCTGGCCATTCGAACCGTGAAGGGGGAGGCTGTAGATCGACCGGAAGCCTTCAGACTGCGCAAGCGCCTGGTAATGCCCGTAAAGCGGATCGGATTCCGTGTTCTCGACGACCACGCGGCGGCGCTCGTGAAAAGCGGTTCTGCAAGCGCTGTGACTGGCCACGATCTGCGTCAATTTTTTGAGGCCCTCTTCGCTCAGGCCTACGCTCGCGTGGTTGACGAGTGAGCCTGCGTCGGCCTGGTACAGCCAGACAGCGCCCTGCGAGCAACGCAGGAAGCGGGCGACGGTACGCAAGACAACGCCGAGCTGGTCATTGAGGGTAGGAGCCTCAAGCAACTTGGCGCTCATGGCTTGCAGGCGCTGCCAATCGAATACCTGCTGTGCCAGTTCAGCCTTGACGCTTTGCAAGGTCGAGTCGGCAGGCGCCGGGCGCGTGCCTCCAGTCTGGTCCCGCGTATCCCGGGCCTCGATGGGCAACCGCAGCGCGTTGAGCTGGCGCACGCGTTCGCGGTCAAGGTGCGCCTCGGTTACGTCACTTCCGATTGCAAAGACGCCACGAACGTCCTGTCCGTCGATAACGGGCGTCAAGCTAAATCGCCACCAGGCATCGGTAGTGGCGCCATGGCGGCCAGGGCGGTGAATCTGTCGGGCTGCACTTGCAGCCTCTAATGCCATGAGGCGTTCGATGTCGCCGGCCATTGAAACCCGGCCGGCGTCCTGGACAGCGGGGACATCGGTGGCAAAGCCCGGCTGTGGCCACCGGAGGTCGAACAGTTGAGCGTAGGCTTTGTTGCAGAACTGACGTCGATCCGGGCCCCAAAATATGACTGCCGGGTCCGTGGACGCCAGGGCCAACCGGATCAAGGTGCTTAAGGCGGCGGGCGGTCGTGGGCTCGCGTGCGCCAGCGGTTCACCGTCGTCATCGGGCGCGCTTGAGCGAGCTTGGCAGCAATCCGAAATCAGGTCCAACCCAGAGGGCATTTCCATAACATTCCTCGACTCGGCAGCAGCTGCGACGACGCAGCTGCAAAATGGTGTGCTCGCAGAGGTTGCAGTGGCGCTACGCGCTGTGCTCAACCGCTGTGTTTGTAAATGTTATCCAAGGTAAAGCTTTGCGTTCGTAAGACAAAACCTACGCTTTGTCCTGCTTGTGCAGACTTTGCGTTTTGTGGAGTTAGGGCGCTTTCCCGAGGTTGCAGAGGAGTGTCGGAATGGTTGAGCTGTGGAGCGGTCTTTCGGGCACTTTACGGCGGCTAGTTTCTCGATTCATCAGCTCAGGGCTCATGCATAAGGTTTCGATGGTGTTGCGCATTACTTCGCCTTTCCCGCAAACCTCGACAGGGCCGTTCGAGCGCGAGCTTTGCTGCGAAAGCATCAGGCAGTCGCCATGAAGTCCCGCAGGGTGGTGACTTTCCTCGTCTGCTTGCTAGGCCTGCTGATTTTGGCCGGCGGTATGACGAGCCGGGCAGGAGGTTTCTTGCTCTGCGCTGCATGGGCAGCCGGCGGCACTGGAGCCAGCCCCGGCAAGGGCGCGTCCCCCGCTCAGGCAATCGTCGTGCTCACCGGCGGCGACGCACGTAACGCAGAAGCCGTCCGCCTGCATCGGGCGTCTGGCTTGCCTGTGCTGGCCTCCGGCGGCGATGGCGAAGCCCGCGCTATTGCAATGGAGTTGGCCAAAAACCGTGTCGCGATCGCGTGGATGGAGGGTGATTCGCGCAACACCTGGGAGAACGCGGTTTTTTCGAACACCATCCTGAGCGCAAACGGCCTTACGTCGATTGTTCTGGTGACCGACTCGTTGCACATGTGGCGCGCGCGCGCCTTGTTCGAAGATCAGGGGCTCATCGTGCGTCCGGCACCGGTTGCGCTATGGCCCTTTGGCAGCCGTGACCTGCAGCCTCGGGACTTTCTGCCAAGCCGGGAGGGCATTGCGGTTTCGAAATTGTTGCTGCATGAAGTCGGCGGTCTGGTGCTGTATCGGGTCCGCCGAGCAGCAGGCTGGTCCTGAACCATAGTCCCTGACGGGCTAGCGTCGCTCGGGGCGGCCTTTCGCTGCGGCTGTCATCGCCGCAACCCGTTCCTTTATTCGAATCGTCAGAGCTGCGTTTCCAGAAGCAAGGCCAGCCGCTCGGCCAATTTCTCTTTCCATGGGCGCTGTTGCCAGGCCTGATAGGTCACCTGCCGTGCCTGCCTGAGGTCCTGCTCGAAAACGGCGGTCTGCCTTTGTGCAAAGGTCGGGTCCATGATATTGAGGTTCGCTTCGTCGTTGAGCCGGAAGGAACGGTTGTCGAAATTGGTGGAGCCCACGGAAACCAGCAGCTGGTCCACGATCATGACCTTGCAGTGGTACATAGTGGGCTGGTACTCGCGTATGTCTGCGCCGGCCTGTAGCAGGGGCCCCCAAGTTCCGCGCGAAGCCGCACGCACAGTATCCGTATCGATGATTTCGCCCGGCGTAATGATGCGAAGCTTGACGCCGCGCTTCATCGCGTCTATGAGTGCCGCCGTCGTGAGGTCGTCCGGCACGAAGTAGGCACTCGACAGGTCGATGCTGCGGGCCGCTGCGGTGATGGACAGCAGGTACATCAGTTGCATACTTTCGCTTCCCCCGCTGGGGGAACTGGAAAAGACCTGTGCCGCGCTTTCGCCCACCGCTTCCAGTGGGGGGAAATAGGTTTCCCCATGCATCACCTGGCCTGTGACTTTGAGCCAGTTGTCCATGAACACCGCCTGCATCTGCGCCACTGCCGGTCCCTCGATGCGAAAGTGCGAGTCGCGCCAGTGTTCTTTATCCTGTCCGTTGCCGGTCCAGTTCGGGGCGATGCCAACCCCCCCTGTAAAGCCTGTCTTGCCGTCGACCACGAGCAGCTTGCGATGGGTACGGTTGTTCAGCCGGTGCAGGTTGTACCACTCCGGTTTGTGGAATTTGCGGATGTGCGCGCCTGCCTGCTCCATCTCTTCAAGGAAGGCATCGTTGATCTTGGAGCTGCCCACCCAGTCGAGCAGGACGTGCACCGCCACACCGGCGCGGGCGCGTTCGGCCAGCGCGTCGGCAAACTCCCGGCCGATATCTCCCGACCAGTAGATATAGGTCTCGAACGTGATGCTGGTTTTGGCGCCACGGATTGCCGCCAGCATGGCCGGGAAAATTTCGTCGCCGTTGAGCAGTTCCTGCGCCTTGTTTCCCGGCAGAAGTGCGGGCCCCAGGAGCGAGCCAAGAGCCCGGCGGAATTGCGCGTCTTCGGTGCTGTAGAGGCGAGGCACCTCGCGCTTGACTTTGGATTCCCCGGCGCTCAGGTTGAGCCAGAGGAACACTGCGGCCAGCGTGAGCAGCAAGGTGATGCCGATGGTAAATACGAAGCGCTTTTTCTTGACCATGGATCCCGATGATTTGCGCGGTGGCGAGTTTTAAACATTTAGCCTAAGCAACCAGCCCTTGTACGCATGACAGCCGAAAAGCTCTTGCGTGGTAGGTGATGAGCGTGCGCTCGCGCCAGCGACAATGGCGGGATGCGTGAAATGCAATTACAAGAGATTCTTTTTTCACAGGGATTCGGTACGCGCCGGGTGTGTGCGGGGCTGATTCAGCAGGGCCTGGTACAGGTCAATGGCGCCCTTGTGCATGAGCCCGCCGAAATGTTCCAGCCTGAAGGCCTGGGCTTTTGCGTCCAGGGCATCGAGTGGCAATACCATGCCCAGGCTTATCTGATGCTCAACAAGCCGTCCGGCTACGAGTGTTCGCAGAAGCCCAGCACCTACCCCAGCATCTACACCTTGTTGCCCGCGCCCATTCGCCAGCGTGGCGGAGGGGCCGCTGCCGGCGTCCAGGCGGTCGGCCGACTGGATCAGGACACTACCGGCCTGCTTCTGCTGTCCGATGACGGCAAGTTCATTCACCGGATGAGTTCGCCCAAGCACCACGTCCCCAAGGTCTACGAAGCCGCGCTCAAGCATGCGGTCGATGAAAAGCAGCTTCGAAAGTTGCTCGACGGTGTGGTTCTGGACGATGACCCCAAGCCGGTTCGCGCGGCGGCCTGCGAGCAGACGGGCGAGTTCGGTTTGAGACTGACCCTGACCGAGGGCAAGTACCACCAGGTCAAGCGCATGGTGGCGGCTGCGGGCAACCGCGTCGAAGGGCTTCACCGGTCCCGGATCGGCCAGCTGGATTTGCCGGCTGAGCTGTTGCCAGGGCAATGGAGATGGCTCCAGCCCGCGGATCTGGGCTTGATTTCTGGCAACGCTGCGCTGGAGCCAACCACGCGCACAAGCAGGGCTTGACGCAGGTCAAGGCCCCCACGCTTAACACGTCGGCGGCACAGGGTCTTGCAGCGTTAAATGCAGACCTGACCGCTACACTAGCGCAGCTCTGGAAAGTTGTTAAGTGACCTTTAGTCGACGTTCTTGTGCCAGCATGCTGGCGCTCCTCCTGGGCTGGACTTCCTGTCTGGCCGCACCCGCCGCCGCGCAGGCTCCTCTGCCTTCTACGCCTGCTGCGCCTGCGCCGCTCTTCGTGCTCAATTCGCTGGACGACAGCGTGAGCATCCTGAACCCCGTCGACTGGACCGAAACCCGCCGTATTGCCACCGGCAAGCAGCCGCATCACCTGTACCTGACGCCCGATGAGAAATCGATCCTGGTTGCGAATGCGCTCTCGGACACGCTCACGTTCATCGACCCTCGGACGGCCGAGGTTCAGCGTACTGTGCGGGGCATCATCGACCCTTATCATCTGCGGTTTTCGCCCGACATGAAATGGTTCGTGACCGCTGCCAATCGGCTCAACCATGTCGACATTTACGCCTGGGATGGCAGTAATCCCACCCTGGTCAAGCGAATTCCCACGGGCAAGACGCCGAGCCATCTGTGGATCGACAGCAAGAGCGCGACGGTTTATTCCACGATGCAGGACAGTGACGAGCTGGTGGCGATCGATCTCGCTACCCAAACCATCAAATGGCGCATCAGGACCGGCGCCATGCCCGCAGACCTCATCGGCACCCCGGACGATCGCAATGTATTGGTCGCGCTGACGGGCAGCGATTCGGTCGAGGTTTACGACGTTTCGGGCAAGGCCCCGGCACGCAGCAAGGTCATCAAGACCGACACGGGCGCCCACGCATTCCGGGCCCTGGGCGATAAGCGCCACGTACTCGTGAGCAACCGCGTCGCCAACACGATCAGCAAGATCGATCTGGTGACGCTCGAGGCCGTCGATCGCTTTCCCGCGCCTGGCGGGCCGGATTGCATGGACGTTTCGCGCGACGGCAAGCTTCTCTATGTGACCTCGCGCTGGGCGCGAAAGCTCACGGTCATCGACATGACGACCCGCAAAGTTGTCAGGCAAGTCAACGTTGGTAAGAGCCCTCATGGTGTCTGGACCCTGGACCACGCGCCCCGCTAGCAAGCGAATGGGTTGGCAGGCTTGCGTTTTGACGGCCTGCTTTCTGGTGCTGGCGGCCACTGCGCAAGCCACAGGCTGCGACTCAGCGGCTTTGCAGGGCAAGCCTGCCAAACCGATCTATCTCACGCTCGACACGGGCCACATGGCCGTGGCGCCGCTGATGGCCGACGTGCTCCACAAGCACGGCGTCCGGGTGACATTCTTTGGAGCGCACGAGCGCACGCAATCGGGGGACGGAAGCCTGGGCGATGCCTGGGCGCCGTGGTGGAAGGCGCGCGCCGCCGAAGGTCATGAATTCGCATCCCACACCTACCAGCACAGCTACTGGCGCGCAGATCTGCCCGAAGCGCAGGGGCACTTTCGCTTCAAGGTTCGGCCGTCCGCCGGGCCGGATGAAGGGCGGGAAATGGTCTGGACGGACGCGCAGTACTGCGCAGACATCGACAAGTCCGCGCGCAGGCTCGAACAGATGACGGGAAAAAAATCCCTGCCCGTGTTCCGCGCCCCGGGCGGCAAAACCTCCCCGAGTCTGCTGGCGGCAGCGCAACGCTGTGGCTACGCGCACGTGGGGTGGGCGCCCGCTGGTTTCCTGGGCGACGAGCTGCCAAGCGATAAATATCCAAATGCCCAATTGCTGCAGAAGGCGCTCGACGGCATACGCCCCGGCGACATTCTGGTGGCCCATCTGGGTATCTGGTCTCGCAAAGATGCCTGGGCTCCGGCTGTTCTGGAGCCTCTCATCGTGGGCCTCAAGAGCAAGGGATTTTGTTTTGCCACGCTGCGTGAGCATCCCCAGTACCAAAAGTGGATCGAAAGCCATAGCGTTCCCATGGTGGGGGCCAAGCCATGAATTTGCTGGCTGACCTGTTCGCTTCGGCGCAGCAGTGGCTTTTCGAAGCCGCCGCGCCAGTCCTCTTTTTTATGGGGCTTGGCAACTTCATGGAAGACGCCTATGACGCCAGTGGCTGGCTGATTGTAGGACTGCTGCAAATAGCGGTGATGCTGCTGGTGTTCGGTCCGCTTCAGCGGTGGAGGCCCGTCGAGCCAGTGACCGACCGGACGGCCATCCGTTCAGACGTGGTCTATACGCTGATCCATCGATTAGGCGTGTTCCGGGTGGCGCTGTTCTTCCTGGTCGACCCTTTCTTCGACGAGTTGTTTGGATCGATCCGCGCCGCCGGATACGGCACGCTGCACCTCGATCAGATCCTGCCCGGCTTCACCGACATCGCCTGGGTGAGTTTCCTGATTTATCTCGTGGTTTTCGACTTTGCGGCCTATTGGATTCACCGTGGCCAGCATCAGCTGGCACCGTGGTGGAGCCTGCACTCGCTGCACCATTCTCAGCGGCAGATGACCATGTGGAGCGATAACCGCAACCATCTGCTGGACGACCTGTTCGTCGACTCCCTGCTCGTGCTGTTCGCGCAGGCGATCGGCGTCGCGCCTGGGCAGTTCATCGCCATCGTGGCCTTGACGCAGCTCAGCGAAAGCCTGCAGCACGCCAACGTACGCCTGGGGTTTGGCTGGCTCGGCGAGCGGCTGTGGGTGAGTCCGCGTTTTCACCGCATTCATCACAGCATCGGCCTGGGCCATGAGTCCCCCGTCAAAAGCAAGGCGTTCAACCCAAGCTCTTTGCACGCTTCCATGGGTTCAGCGCAGCCCGAAGTGAAAAGCGTGGGGGTCACCAGACCAGGTGGGCACAATTTCGGCGTGCTGTTGCCGTTCTGGGACGTGTTGTTCGGAACGGCAGATTTCGACAGCGAGCTTCGCGCGACGGGTATCCGCGATCAGCTGCAAGAGCCGCCGCGTGACTACGGCAACGGAATCCTCAGGCAGCAGTGGCTGGGCTTGAAGCGGCTGTTCGGCCGCGCTTGAACGCTGCCCCGCCGGGCGCCTTGCCCAACGTTTATCCTTGAGGACATGAACCAGCTCGCCGATTCCTGCTGGCGCGCAGCGCTGTACTGCCTGCATCCGCGCGTCATTGCGCTGTCTTTCCTGCCCCTGGTCATCATGGGCACGCTGTCGCTCGCGCTCGGGTATTTTTTCTGGAGTGATGCCGTCGAAGCGGTGCGTCTGCAGTTGTACGGCTTCGAAGTGGTGGCCGCATTCGGGCATTGGCTGGAAAGTTTGGGGCTGGGGGGCCTGCGCCTCGTCATGGCGCCCGCCTTGCTCCTGTTTCTCTCGATTCCTGCCATCGTGATCGCATCGCTGCTCTTCGTCGCATTGCTGATGACCCCGGCGATGGTGGCCCTGGTGGGTGACAGGCGTTTCCCGACACTGGAAAAGAAGAAAGGAGGCTCCCTGCTGGCAGGCCTGGCCTGGTCGCTGGGTTCCACACTGCTGGCGATAGTGGCATTGGTGCTTTCCGTGCCGCTCTGGCTGGTGCCACCGCTCATTCTTGTCTTGCCGCCGCTGATCTGGGGATGGCTCACCTACCGCGTCATGGCCTACGACGCCCTGGCCGAACACGCGAGCGCCGAAGAGCGTCGCGAAATCCTTCGCAGCAGGCGATCGAGCTTGCTGGTGATCGGCATCCTGAGCGGTTATTTGGGCGCAGCACCGAGTATCTTGTGGGCCTCGGGCGCCATGTTCATCGCAATGGCGCCTATTCTGGTGCCGGTCGCCATCTGGATTTATACCTTGGTGTTTGCGTTTTCATCGCTCTGGTTCGCTCACTACACGCTTTTGGCTCTGGAACAGTTGCGCCGCAACCAAGGCCCGGAAGATTCTCCCGGCGTGTCGTCGCCTGAAATGCTGGACGAACGTCTGTCAAAAAATACACCGCCGGGCGTCGCCCTTCCTGAGCCGTGATCCCGGCACCCATCCACCGCCTTTCAATTTTTCAACCTGATTGACGTACCCGCCATGCCTTCCTTTGGACTCATCATCGTCGGCGACGAAATTCTCTCCGGCAAACGCGCCGACAAACACATGCCCAAGGTCATAGAACTCCTGGGCGCGCGCGGGCTTCAACTCGACTACGCCGACTATGTAGGAGACGATCCTGATCGCATCACGGCAACGCTGGCGCGCGCTTTTGCCTCGGCGCGAGCCAACGGCGACGTCGTGTTTTCCTGTGGCGGTATCGGCGCAACGCCGGATGACCACACCCGCCAGTGCGCTGCACGTGCACTGGGGGTCGAGCTTGAATTGCATGCGCAGGCTCGCTTGCTGATCCTGGAGCGTATGCAGGACATGGCGCGCGAGCAGGGCATTGCCTATGAGCCCGACCGGACGGACAACACGCATCGGCTGAACATGGGCGTCTTCCCCAAGGGCGCCAACATCATCTCCAACCCGTACAACAAGATTCCAGGGTTCACCGTCGACGCCGGGCATGGCGCGGTTCATTTCGTCCCCGGTTTTCCCGTGATGGCGTGGCCGATGATCGAGGGTTTGCTCGACAGTCGCTATGCGCCACTGCACCAAAAAAATGCGCATCTCGAGAAGTCGGTGATCGTCATGGGATCCATGGAAGCCGCCCTCACGCCCCTCATGCTGGACATCGAATCGCGGCATCCCGGGGTCAAGGTGTTCAGCCTGCCCAGTGTCGATCACCCTCAATACGGCCGTCACATCGAACTGGGGGTGAAGGGCCCCACCTCGTCCGTACAGGCTGCGTTCCCGTCTCTGCTGGCGGGACTACATCAGTTCAATGCCAAACTAGGCCCTGAATTGGTGCGTTGAAAGATGCACAAATATCGGGCGGTCCGTTTGCCCTCAAATGGTGCATTGAAGTTTTGACTTTTTGCGTGTTCGGCACGTCGACGTCGGCCAAAAGCCCATCAGATCGCGGCACAATGCCGGGTTGCCCTCTCGTCGGTTTACCAAAGGCCGTGGCATAGAACGTGCATTCCCGCACGGAAGAGATTTTCAACCACCATCCAGCACAGGAGATTTTGATGGCAAAGACCGTCGCAGACGTCATGAAAATGGTCAAGGAAAACGAGGTCAAGTTCGTTGACTTCCGTTTTACCGACACCCGGGGTAAAGAGCAGCACGTGACTGTGCCGGTTTCGCACTTCGACGAAGACAAATTCACCTCTGGCCACGCATTCGACGGCTCCTCGGTGGCTGGCTGGAAAGGCATCGAAGCCTCGGACATGCAGCTGATGCCTGACCCGAACACTGCCAATATCGATCCGTTTTTCGAAGAGACCACGCTGTTCATGAGCTGCGACGTGCTCGAACCCAGCGATGGCAAGGCTTACGACCGTGACCCACGCTCCATCGCCCAGCGCGCAGAAGCCTACCTCAAGGCTTCCGGCCTCGGCGACACCGCTTACTTCGGTCCCGAGCCAGAGTTCTTCATTTTTGACGACGTGCGCTGGAACACCGACATGTCGGGCACGTTCTTCAAAATCGAAGAGTACGAAGCTCCGTGGAATTCGGGCGCCAAGCTCGAAGGCGGAAACCGTGGTCACCGCCCCACCGTCAAGGGCGGCTACTTCCCCGTGCCTCCTGTCGACAGCACGCAGGACATGCGCGCTGAAATGTCCTTGATCCTCGAATCGCTGGGCATCCCCGTCGAAGTGTTCCACCACGAAGTCGCTGGCGCAGGCCAGAACGAAATCGGCACCAAGTTCAGCACGCTGGTTCAGCGCGCCGACTGGACGCAGATTCTCAAGTACGTCGTGCAAAACGTTGCCAATGCCTACGGCAAGACGGCGACCTTCATGCCCAAGCCTATCGTTGGTGACAACGGTTCCGGCATGCACGTGCACCAGTCCATCTGGAAAGACGGCAAGAACCTGTTCGCCGGTGACGGCTACGCAGGCCTGTCGGACTTCGCGCTGTACTACATCGGCGGCATCATCAAGCACGCTCGTGCCCTGAACGCCATCACCAACCCTGGCACCAACAGCTACAAGCGTCTGGTTCCTGGCTACGAGGCTCCGGTCAAGCTGGCGTACTCCGCCAAAAACCGCTCGGCCTCGATCCGCATTCCTTACGTGGCCAATCCAAAGGGCCGCCGCATCGAAGCGCGTTTCCCCGATCCACTGATGAACCCATACCTCGGCTTCTCGGCCCTGATGATGGCGGGTCTCGATGGCGTCGAGAACAAGATCCACCCGGGCGAGGCAGCAACCAAGGACCTCTACCATCTGCCTCCCGAGGAAGATGCAAAAGTGCCAACCGTCTGCCACAGCCTCGACCAGGCTCTGGACTGCCTCGACACCGGACGCGGCTTCCTGACCAAGGGCGGCGTGTTCACCGACAGCATGATCGACGCTTACATCGAGCTCAAGATGGGCGAAGTGACGCGTCTGCGTCAGGCTACGCACCCGATCGAGTTCGACATGTATTACTCGCTGTAACCCGGCGGTAACAACTCAGCTTCAGGCGCCCGGCCTGTGGTTCAAAAAGGACGGCAATCGCCGTCCTTTTTTATTGTTGATCTGCCGGCATAGTCTTCGGCTTTGCCTTTGGACTCCTTTGCCGGATACTGATGGGTCGTCCTGGCTTTCCTGGGCGCGAGGGGAATTTCTTCATGTACCAGCCAGACTGCGAACCGCAAATCCGATACCGGGTGAGCCGGATGAACCGGGTGACGGCCGAGGAGGGCGCGCGCCTCGCCTGGCGCGGGCTCATCGCCGCCACATGCGTGGTGCTCACCTCCAGTGCTGCTCTGGCCCAGGACCGTATCTATCGCTGCGGTAACGAGTACATCAACAACGCGAAGGACGCGCAGGCGCGCGGATGCAAGGTTGTCGAGGGCGGCAACATCACGATCGTGCAGGGAACCGCCGTGCAGAAGGCTCCGGTCAAGGTCGCAGCCGCGTCGCCCGTGACGCCGCGCCAGGACGCAAAGTCAGACTCTCCCGAGCAGCGAGCCCGCGATTCGGAAGCCCGCACAATTTTGCAGGCCGAACTGGTTCGCTCCGAAGCGCGCCTGGCCGAGCAACTCAAGGAATACAACAACGGCGAGCCCGAGAAACAAGGCATCGAGGGGCGCAATTACCAGCGCTACCTCGACCGCGTCAAAGAGCTCAAGGACAGCATTGCCCGCACGAACAGCGACATCGCCGGACTCAAGCGGGAAATCGGCCGTTTGCCGAATTCCGCGGTAGCTCAGCAGTAGGGCTACGCTGGGTGAAAATAGGACGCTTGAAAAAGTCCACCACTCCACCCACCCCATCACCCGTTGCCGCTCCCGCAATGGCGCCGATCGCCGCGCCGGCACCCGGCAGGTTCCAGGCTTTCGACCTGCTTGCCACGCTGGTAGCCGTCGTGCGCACCGACGGTGTCGTGGTGTTTGCCAATGCCGCGCTGGAGGATGCGCTGGGCTTGTCGCGGCGAACCATCGAAGGCTCGCAGCTTCCCGATTGCTTTACCGAGCCGCTGATTCTTCAAAACGCGCTCGAGGGCGCGGGCAGCAATGAATTCGCGGCGCTGCGCTACGACGCCTGGCTCAAGCGGAGCAACCCCGATCCTTTCCCCGTCCATGTGGTCGTGGCCCAAACGGATGTGCCGGGGGAAGCGATTGTCGAATTGTTGCCGCTGGAGCAGCAGGCCAAGCAGGACCGCGAGGAACGCCTGCTCGATCAGGCCCAGGCCAACAAGGAGCTGATTCGCAACCTTGCTCACGAGATCAAGAATCCGCTCGGCGGAATAAGGGGTGCGGCCCAGCTCCTGCAGATGGAAATCGAGTCGAAGGAGCTGACCGAGTACACCCAGGTCATCATCCACGAGGCCGACCGGCTGCAAACACTCGTCGACCGCCTGCTTGCGCCGCACCGCAGGCCCCACCTGGTCGGCGACGTCAACATCCACGAGGTATGCGAGCGCGTTCGCTCTCTTATCCTGGCTGAGTTTCCCAAGGGCATCCGCGTCAAGCGCGACTACGACACGTCCATTCCCGGCTTTCGGGGCGACCGCGAGCAGCTAATTCAGGCCGTCCTCAACATCACGCACAACGCGGCTCAAGCACTGGCTGAACGTATCGCGGCAGGTGGTGGAGAGATCACTTTTCGCACCCGCATCGCAAGGCAAGTGACCTTCGGAAAACAGCGCTATCGCTTGGCACTGGAATTGCATGTCATTGACAATGGACCGGGCGTGCCGGACTCCA
>JAZKIC010000003.1:0-133886 GCA_040385065.1 Pseudomonadota bacterium | reverse complement strand
CTCAATCTTGGCGCCTCGACGCCGTGGCCAGAAGGTGGGAAGTCCCTTCGTATTCTCTCGCCCCGCCGGGCGAAAGCGGGGGACTTTATTTGAGTTTTTGGTTTTGAGTGGCAGCCCTGCGTGTCTTGCGAACAGGGGATAAATTGTTTTCTTGTGGACGATTGCGCAGCAATTTGTCTTTTGTTCGGGCCTCGCCTTGCTTGCTCGCTATGTCGGCTTGAACGAGCCGGCGCGCGTGCTTAACGCGAGCCGCAGAACGAGGGATAGGTCCGTTCTGATCGTCCATGGTCTCAGGCGCACGTTAAGCACGGGCGCCGATCAGACGAGGAAACGAGAGTTCAACGGGGCCCGGCCCGAACAAAGGCCTCTTGCAGCGCAATTCTGAGACAGAGCCCCTGAAAAGCAGCGAATCAAAAGACACGCAGCGGTCTCGCAAACCCAAAAACTTAAATCAGGCTCCTCTCTTCCGCCCTGAAGGGGCGGGAGAGAGGCGGGGGAGAGTGAGTGGGGAAAAAACCCAGAAATAAAAACACAAGATGAACCAAGTCAAAAACTATCAACGTTGTCAGCAACGCAGCGTTAGGACGCTCAAAGCCCCTTGCGTTGACGCGAGCCGGGCAGCAAGCTTTGCCGAGTGCTGATGTGTTCAGGCTGGCTGGCCTTGATCAGATCGAGCAAGGTCTGGGCCGCGACCGAAAGGCCGTGCCCCCGTCGCCGGACCAGTAGCAGCGGCCGCTGTAAGGTCTTGTCGCGGATCGCCACGGCCTTGAGGCCCAGGGGCAGGAATTGCGACAACGCGAACTGCGGAACGATGCTGACGCCCAGGCCATTGGCGATGAGGCCGGCCAACGTGCTGAGGTGGCCGACTTCCAGGCCGGTATCTTCGAATCTGGCGTCTTGCGTATGCATGGAAATCCAGTGCCAGACGCTGCCGCTCAGGCTGGTGTGGATGTAGCGACTCCCGGCGAGCGAACGCAGCAGGATAGCGGGCTTGTCGGCGAAGGGATGATCGGGCGGACAGATCAGGAAGAAGCGTTCGTTAAAGAGCAGCTCCACGTCGAACTCGTCCGGATTGCCGACCCGGGCATTGATGGCGAAGTCGACCACGCCTTTGCGCACCAGCTCGAGGTTGAGGTCGGTTACCGTGTCGAAAAGCTGAACCTGAATGCCCGGATATTTTCGCTTGAACCCGGCCACGATGCTCGGTAGCCAGTCGGCACAGAGCGAGGGCAGGGCGGCCACCGCGACCTTGCCCTTGCGCCGCTCGGCGTGGTCGCGCAGCGTGGCGTACATGTCCTCGATGCCAATTGCCAGGGAACGGGCAAGCGGCACGAGGAGCTGCCCCTCGGGCGTAAGCGACACCTGGCGTGGATTGCGGTCGAACAGCCGCGTTCCGAGCTGCGCTTCCAGCCGCGAGATCATCTGGCTGAAGGCCGACAGCGACACGTTGAAGCGCTCGGCCGCCAGCGTGAACTGACCCGTATCGGCAAGCGTCAGAAAAGCGCTGAGCAATCGACCTGAGAAGCCCTTCAGTTTTTCCATAGACTCGTTTCAAAAGTTTAAATTTACTGAAGCGAAGCGATTGTCCATAATTTCCCGAGGAGACACGATGGACGAAAAACAAATTGCAATTGGCGGCGCCGCGGGCGGCTCGGGTGACCGCGTGGATGCTGCCCGGCCGGTGGTCGACGAGCTCATCCGGCGTGGCGGTGCGGCGGCCCTGACTTTCGAGAATCTGGCTGAGCGCACGCTGGCCTTTGCACATCTGGCCAAGCGGGCCAATCCCGAATCGGGCTACGAAAGCCTGATGGAAATGGAGGTTGCGCCCGTGCTGGCGGACTGCATGGCGCATGGCATTCCGATCATCAGCAATTTCGGCGCAGCCAATCCGCCTGCTGCGGCCCGGCGCCTGAAAGCGATGGCGGCATCGATGGGGCTGCCTGTGCCACGCATTGCTGTGATCGAAGGTGATGACCTGTCGAGCGAAGTAGGCAAAGCGATTCTGTTGCCGCTCCTGCCGCCGGCGTGGCAACGGCGCAGCTTTGTGAGCGCGAACGTGTACATCGGGGCCTTCGCCATCGCCGAGGCCCTGCGCCAGGGTGCGCAGATCGTCGTGGCGGGGCGGGTGGCCGATCCGGCCCTCGCGCTCGGCGCGGCTATTGCGCATTACGGCTGGGGCCGGGACGACCTGGATGCGCTGGCTGGTGCCACCATGGCGGGCCATCTGATCGAGTGCGGCGCTCAGGTCACTGGGGGCTACTTTGCCGACCCTGGTTTCAAGGACGTGCCCGACCTGCACCGGGTGGGCTTTCCCATCGTCACCGTGGCGCGCGACGGCTCGTGCGTGCTGACCAAACCGGAGGGCACCGGCGGGCTGGTCGACGTACGCACGGTGAAGGAGCAACTGCTGTACGAGATTCACGACCCGGCGGCCTACCTCACGCCCGACGTTGTCGCCGACATCACGCAGGCCACGGTGGAAGAAATCGCTCCCGGACAGGTTCGGTTGTCGGGGGTGCGGGGTCACGCCCGCCCGCCTACGCTCAAGGCGGGCGTTTATGTCGAAGGCGGCTGGATCGGCGAAGGCGAGATTTCCTACGCCGGTCCGAACGCGCAGGCGCGTGCGCGACTGGCGATGGACGTGCTGCAAAAGCGCATGGGTGAAGACATGCCAATCCGCTTCGATCTCATCGGCGTGCTCAGCGTGCATGGTGATCCGCGCGGTGCATTGCTGGCGCAGCCAAGCGACGCGGCCCACGCAGACATCCGGGTCCGCGCGGCCATCCGCCACCACGATCTGGCTGAAATCGAGCGACTGCAGCGCGAGTTCACGGGGCTCTGGCTGGGCGGGCCATCAGGCGGGGGCGGCGTAAAGACCTCTCGGCGGCAACGGCTCGAAAGCATCTCGTGTCTGGTGCCACGCGAGCAGATCCATGAATCCTTCTATTTCGCGGAGTAGATCCATGACCACCGCAACCATGAACCACAGCGCTCCGAACCAGGCCATCAAAACAGTCCTGCTACACGCCATTGCCCATTCGCGCAGCGGCGACAAGGGCGACATCTCCAATATTGCGCTCTTCGCCTACCGGCCGGAAGACTTCAATCTGCTGGTGCGCGAAGTGACCGAGACCCGCGTAGCCGAGCTCTTTCGGGAGCGGCAACCGGCCAGCCTAAAGCGCTACCTGTTGCCGCGCCTCGGGTGCATGAACTTCGTCATCGACGGGGTGCTCGACGGCGGTGTCAACAGCTCGCTCAATCTCGATCTGCACGGCAAGGCGCTGTCCTCTTTTCTGCTGACCTTGCCGATAGAGGTGCCGCAAGGTTTCATACCGTGGACATCGCGCGCCGCCGCCGCAACGGCGGGCTGAATCTAAAACCTACGCACAAATCAGGAGACTTCATGATCGACAGACGACAGCTGAATAAATTGGCATTTGGCTCGCTGCTTGCCTTGACGGGCGCCTGGGCGCTGGCACAGCCCGCAGCCTACCCGGTCAGACCTGTCAAGCTGGTCGTTCCCTTTCCGCCGGGCACGGGGACCGATACGTCCGCACGTGTCGTTGCCCAGTATCTGCAGACCGCGCTGGGTCAGCCCTTTGTGGTCGACAACAAGCCGGGCGCCGGCGGCTCGATCGGCGCGATGGAGGTGGTGCGCGCCGCGCCAGACGGCTATACGCTGCTGTTTTCCTCGAACTCGGCGCTGTCCTCGAACGTTGCGCTGCTCAAGACCATGCCCTACGACCCGGCCAAGGACCTCGCGCCGGTGGCAGGTGTCGGCATCACAACGCTCGCCCTATTGGTGCGGGCAGACTATCCGCCGAAGAACATCCAGGAGTTCATTGCCTACGTACGCCAGCGTCCGGGCAAGATTTCGGCGGGCTATGGATCCTCGAGCGCGCAGGTGCCGATCTCGATGCTCAACAAGGCCGCGGGGCTCGATATCCTGTCGGTGCTCTACAAAGGCATTCCGCTGGCAGTCAACGACGTGCTGGGCGGTTCGCTGGACTTTGCGTTCGCAGACATCGGTAACGCGACTGCCCAGGTCAGTGGAGGCAAGATGCGCGCTCTGGCCGTGGTCTCGGAAAAGCGCAACCCATTGGTACCCGACTGGCCGGCGCTGGCCGAGCTGTTTCCCGGCTTTGACATTTCCGGATGGGTCGCAGTGGCGGGGCCCGTCGGCCTGCCTGCAAACGTGGTCGACACCCTCAACAAGGCTATTACAGCGGCCATCGCCACGCCCGACATGGAGCAAAAGCTCGCCACGCTGGGTTTTGCGCCCATGCCCTTGTCGCCGGCCCAGCTCAAGAACTTCGCCGGGACGGAGATCGTCAAGTGGAACCAGCTCGCCAAGGACGCGAACATCGAGCGTCAGTGAACACAGGGCCAGACGAAGCTGCCCCATGACCAGCCAACCCCCGTCCCCGCGCGCCGTCCCGGGCGCCAACGATCCTGCGCTGCGCTCCTTCATCGAGGTGCAGGCGGACAGCCACTTTCCGATTCAGAACCTGCCTTTCGGAATCTTCAGCCTCGACGAAAACGGCCCGGGCGCCCTGCGACGCGCGGGCGTAGCGATCGGCGACCAGGTACTCGATTTGCGCTTCCTGCGCGACCAGGGCCTGCTCGACGCACCGCCCAAGCTTTTTGACCAGCCCGACCTCAACGCCTTTCTGGCGGCGGGCAGGCCGGTCTGGCGGGCCGTGCGCGAACGCGTCAGCGTGCTGCTACGCGCCGACAACCCCGAATTGCGTGACCACGCCATGCGCGAGAGGGCACTGCATCCGATCGGCTCCGTCAAGCTGCACATGCCCGTTCTGTGCAGCGGCTTCAGCGACTTCATGCTGTCGAAGGAGCATGCGAGAAATTGCATAGACATCGTCGGCGGAACGAACGACGGACAGTTCTGGCCCAACTGGCACCACTTCCCCATGGGCTACAACAGCCGCGCCAGTTCGGTGGTGGTTAGCCAGACGCCAGTGCGACGCCCCTGGGGGCAGATCAAGCCGCGCGACGAGGCTTTACCGCAGCTCGGGGTCTGCCAGCAGCTCGATTTCGAACTCGAGACCGCGCTCGTCGTGGGCAAGCCCAACGTGCTTGGACGGCCCATCTCATTGCATGAAGTGCCCGAGCACGCCTTCGGCGTCGTGCTGCTCAACGACTGGAGCGCGCGCGACATTCAGCAGTGGGAAGCACAGCCGCTGGGCGTTTTCAATTCAAAGAATTTTTCCACCTCCATCTCACCGTGGATCGTCACGCTGGATGCACTGGAGCCTTTCCGGGTGGACGGCCCGATGCAGGAGCCGCAGCCACTGGCCTACCTGCGCCACGCCGGTAAGGGCAATATCCGTGCGCACATGCAGGCCTGGATCCAGCCGCAGGACCACAACAAGCCTTCAGTGGTTTGCAGCAGCGAGCTGGGCGACCTGTACTGGAACTTTGACCAGCAACTGGTCCATCAAACCAGCGCTGGCTGCAACGTCAACCCCGGCGATCTGCTCGGTTCAGGCACCGTGAGCAGCAGCGGTTCTGACTCCCTGGCCTGCCTGTTCGAAAAAACCCGAGATGGCCGGGAACGCTTTAACCTGGAGCACGGCGGTCAACGCCTGTACCTCGAAGACGGCGACGAAGTCACCCTTACCGGTTGGTGCCAGGGTGAAGGCTACCGCGTCGGATTCGGCCAGTGCGTCGGACGGGTGTTGCCGGCGCTCGAGGTATTTCCGCAGGGGTAGTCGCATGGCCTGCCGTCCGGCCGAACGCAATTCGAAGCCCCGTCAGGGCTACACCGTATGTGACGATCCGCTGACGCGGTGGCATGGGCGCTGCGTCGTTGTTGGTTACTCGACAGTGGCAGGCTCAGCAGCATCCCGGATAAGGTTTTTTTAGCAAACCCATAGTTTGTTTTTACGAGCGCGATCGCGCGGTGATTTTTAAACTTTCTCTCATGGCCCCAAGCCGTAGTTCCGGCGCCAGGCAGGCGCCGTCCACCTCCACCCATGAGACAGAAAGTAGAGAGACACCATGAACATCAGCCCCCTCGAAATGAACGAAGTCGCCGCCGCACAGGCGCCCGCCCGCTTTGACATTTATGGCGGAATTCACAAGGCGTTGCGCGCCATGATGACCGACACGCTGCTAGCGCTGGGCAGAACCGATACCAACGATCCCGCCGAAGTGGACAGCGCCTGTCAGCGCATTGTTCAATTGCTAAATTTCTGCGCATCGCACGTGAAGCACGAGAACGATTTTGTGCATGCTGCCATCGAAGCGCGCGCCACGGGCGCCAGTGCAGAGCTTGCCCATGAGCACGATGAGCATCTGGCCAGCATTGCTCGCCTGATAGGGCAGACTTTGGCGCTGCCACACGCGCCAGTCTCCCAGAAGGCTCGGCTGGCGCAAGTGCTCTACCGTGAGCTGGCCGTCTTCGTGGGCGAGAACTTCCTGCACATGGAAGTCGAGGAATCTGCGCACAATGCGGTGCTCTGGTCGCGCTACAGCGACCTGGAAATCGTGGGCATTCACCAAGCCCTCGTAGCGTCGATTCCCCCCGAAGAAATGATGTTCACGCTCCGATGGCTGGTGCCTTTCATGAATCCCGCCGAGCGTTTGGCCATGTTCAAGGACATGCAGGCACATGCGCCAGCCCCAGCCTTTGAGGCCGCACTCGCCGTGGCGCAACCGCACCTGAGCTGCGGCGAATGGACCAAGCTTGCGCGCGGCCTCGGCCTGCCTACCGTGCCCGGGCTCGTGCAGGCATAAACCGCATGGCAGCCTATTGCCTCAGGCGTCCACCTCTGCGAGTTCGAGCGGCCGCTCCACATTGAAACGAAAGCGGCCTCGGCCCGTCTTGACGATGCGCAGGTCGGGGCTGTGCTCGATCAAACGGCGCTGAAGCAGCAGCAACCGGGCTTCGAGGTTGTCGGCCACGTCTGGCAGCCGCAAGGCGGGGTCGAGCCGCAGCTCGCGGTTGGAGAAGTCCACGCGGCCCTGGGCGCAGTAGTCTTTGGCCAGCTTCCAGAAGATCGCGCCGGCGACGCCTTTGATCAGGTAGTTGCCGTTGATGAAGACGCTGTCGTTCACTTTGAAGTGCCGCAGTTGCAGCACGTTGGCGCCGGCCTTCGAGGGCTGAGCAGTTTGATCATCTTGATCAGCTTGAGATGCCTGCGCGGCCCGACCGGGAGCGGAAGCTGAAGGCTCGGGCTCCGTTTCGGGGCGCAGCTGCATGAGCTCGAGGGTGGCGCCCAACTGGCCAGCCAGTGTGACCAGCAGGTCTTCGTCTTCAAAGCTGAATTTCAGGTCAGCCGGACTCTCGGCAAACAGCACACCCAGGAGTCGCGTGCCCGACAGGATCGGCACCGCCAGCTGGCTGTGCGGCTCTGCGAGTCCGGGATAAGGTATGTCCGTTTCGAGCAGGCTGTTGGCTTCGGCCCCGAGGCTGCTGCGGATCGCGTGGCTGTAGAGGTAGGCCGTCGTCATGTGCATGATGCGCACGGGCGTGCGTTCCCGGGCTGCCACACCGATGATGCCGTCACCCAGCGCGATCTCGGAACCAACGCCCGACTCGGGATAGCCGCAGCTTGCAACGGTGTAGAGCCTGCCTGCAGCGGCATCGAACATCAGCACCATCGCATGCCGCGTGTCGAGTACATCGCCCATGGCCGCGAGCGCGGCGCCGAGCAGTTCGTCAAGGCTGGCACAGCGCACCAGGCGTTCACTGCCGCGCCGCAAAGCGGTCAGGACGCTGGCCCTCGGGGGCGGCTCGGGAAGTGTGCCGCTGCCGGGGACCCGTTCGATCTCGCGGACTTCGTAAATGTCGGAGCCGAGCAGCTTGAACACGGAAGCCATGCCGCTGTGCGACGCAATGCCGGCAAGTTGTGCGCGCATTGCCTCGAAGACGGGGCCCTGCATTTCGGTCCTCAGGTAGCGGATATGCAGCCGGTAAAAGCTGGCCGTTACCGGGTCCATGACCAGAACGCTCGCCAGCGGATTCGCCAGGATGTTTTGCCGGGTCTTGTTGAAGAACTGGAAGGACAGCGCCACCTGTCGCTCGTTCACATAAAACACCTGAGAGATGTAGGCGACGTTGGGGGTGCCGTCGGGACCACAGGTCGCCATGATCGCGGGGATGGCGCCCTCCAGACAGCGACGAATGTCGGCAAGCAGGGGCGTGTTCACGACGTGCTCCGCTGTGCGGTGATTGCGGCGCCTGCTTTTGGACCCGGAGTCTGGTCGAACGCTTCCTCGGGCTCAAAACTCACCGCGACGACGTCACCCGGTTGACAAGCCAGCATGGCCCGGGTGAAGCTTGCCGCATAGCCCACGCACGCGATCTCATGCTCCATGGACGCGCCGTAGGCCTGGAGTGCCGCTTCATCTTCGGGCTCGGAGGCCGGGCGCACCCGGGCCGAGCGTGCCTTGAGCTGGACCGTGCGGTGCGTCGACGGCTCTGAAAACACGGCGGCAATACGTCCGGTGGTGGCGATGTCTTGCAGGAGTTGCCGCGATTGCGAGCGCGCCAGATACACGGTGACCGTACCGCCGCCGGGGGAGATTGCACTGGCTACCGCCCGCATGATGCTGGGCTTGAGCGCCGGACTGCAACTGCTCACGATCACCGACACGCCCTTGTCGATCATGGCGATCAGGCCGGGCGTCAGCAGGTCGGCGGTCGGTTTCTGCATGGCCAAAAGTATAGGCAAGCCCGACGCGGCCGCCTGCTCAGCTGCGAAAGCGTTTGCGTGTGAGGGCCAGCGCGATCCAGAAACCCGCCACGGCATAGAAAAGCAGGAGCGCCAGGTGCAGCAGCGCCCGCTCGGGCCACTGGCCCATGAACAGCGGCCGGATCAGCTCCACCGCTGCGGTCAGCGGCAAATACTCCGAAAGCCCGCGCAGCACGGGTGGAAGCTGGTCACGCGGGAAGAAAACCCCACTCAGGAACATTGTCGGCGTGAGGAAAAGGGTGAAGTAGTACGTGAAGAAATCGTAGCCCTTGGCCAGCGCATTGAAGATCAGGGCAATGGACGAAAAGACGATGCCCACTAGCCCCAGCAGAGGCCAGGCCAGCAGCAGCAGCGGACTGGTCGTGATGCCCAGGGCCAGCATGACGCCCAGGATCACGGTCGTGGTAAACAAGGACTTGAAAGCCGCCCACAGCATCTCGCCGAACACGACGTCATCGAGCCGCACCGGCGCGTTCATGATGCCGTCCCACGTGCGCTGCACATGCATGCGGGAGAACGCTGAATACAGCGCCTCAAAGGAAGCCGCGTTCATGGCGCTCATGCAGATCGACCCGCTGGCCAGGAACAGGATGTAAGGCACTGCGACGCCGCCCAGCTGGACTTGCCCGACGAGCGCACCGAGGCCGTAGCCGAAGGCGACGAGCGTGATGAGTGGTTCGGCAATGTTGCCGACTAGGCTGGGGATGAAAAGCTTGCGCCAGACCAGCAGGTTCCGCCGGAAAACGGGCAACCAGCGCCAGCTCAGCTGCGGCGCACGCATCAGGTGCTCGCGCGCAGCCTCTGGCGCTACGGAAGACAAGGCGTCGGAAGGGTTGGCAGACATCAGGCGTCCTCTCGAATCTGGCGGCCAGTGAGCTTGAGGAACAAGTCTTCGAGATTGGCCGGGCGATGCAGCGTGCGCAGCTGCGGGTAGTCGTTCAACGCGGTGAGCAAAGTCTTGGCATCCTGCGTGTAGAAAAATACGGTCTCGCCACTGACTTCGGTGCGCGCCGCCAGAGCTTTGAGCGGCGAGTCTGCCAGTGCCAGCGCACCTGCGCCGTAGACCTCGACCACGTCGGGTTCGAGGTTATCGGCAATCAACTGGCGCGGGGTGCCTTCGGTCATTTTTTTGCCGTGGTCGAGCACCAGCAATCTATTGCACAGGCGCTCTGCCTCGTCCATGAAATGGGTGGTGAGCAAAATGGATTTTCCCTGCTGGACCAGCCGCTGCAGGCGCTCCCACATCAGGTGGCGCGCCTGCGGGTCCAGGCCCGTGGTGGGCTCGTCGAGCAGCAGGAGCTGCGGGTCGTTGACCAGCGCGCGGGCCAGGCTCAGGCGCCGCTTCATGCCGCCCGACAATTCGCTCAGCTTGGCGTCGGCCTTGTGCGTCAGCGCGGCAAACTCCAGCAGCTTTGGGATGCGCTCCTTGATGAGGCTGTCCTTCATGCCGAAGTAACGGCCGAACACCAGCAAATTTTCCGAGCAGGAAAAGTCGGGGTCAAGGCTGTCAAACTGGCTCACGATGCCGAGCTTGCGTTTGATCGCCAGCGATTCCTGCGGCATTTGGAGCGCCGGGCCGGCCGAGCCGTCGGGGCTAAAGGTGACGGTTCCCGCATCGGGCGTCGTCAGTCCCAGGCACATGCGGATGGTGGTGGTCTTGCCAGCGCCGTTCGGCCCGATCACGCCCAGGCATTCGCCTGGCGCGATGCTGAACGATAGATCGTTCACGACGGTGGTGCTGCCGTAGCGCTTGCTCAGCTGCTGGACATTGAAAAGCGTTTGGCTCATGGCTTCATTGTCGCCAAATGCCGTTGGGCAAGCAGGCGACCCGAGCCGAGCCTTCAATACCTCACGCCAACGGAGGGAGAATCTTGGAAATTCGGGACAGGAAGGCCAGCGTAGCTTCAGAAAAAGCTCGCGCTGACCGGCCCGAAAGGCGTGAACATGGACCGTACTGCCGTGCCTCGCTGGGCCGCATATTGGCGTGTGAATGAGCCCGACATCACCTCCATGCCGGCGTCGAGGGACAGATCGAACTCCGCCAGCTTGTTGGCTAGCCACATGACGGAATGCATGCCTCCTCCTCCCATGACGGCCGCGCCGCTTGCAGACTCGGTAGCTGAGCCATTGACGACGACCTCGACTGTTGCCCGGCTCAGGTCACGGCTAGCCGGAGTGAGCGAAACGGCTTCGCCAGTCACGTAGGCTTTTTGCTGAGCGTTGTCAGCCATTGCCAAGGGGAGGTTGCCGGCAAACGGGCCGCGAACTTCCACGATCTCCAGCGCCGGAGCCGCGTGGCTCACGGCGTTCAGTACATCCTCGAGCGTCACGCCAGGGCCGCGCAGGGTCTTGCCAACGGTGAGGCACAGCTCGTTTTCAAACCCGGGCGCAGTCAATTCATCGAAGCGAAAACTCTGGCCGCTGCCATGGTGTGCGCTCTCAAGCAGGTAGCCGAAACACGGCTCGTGGACGTTTTGCTGGGTCTGCATGGCCTTGGCAGTCAGCCCGACTTTCCAGCCGGTTTGCCGGTCGCCTGCGGCGATTTGACGGCGCATAAGATCCAGTTGCACCTCGTAGCCTTCCCGTAGCGAGAAGCGGCCGGCCCATTCAGGGGGCATGCGGCGCCCCTGCTGCATGGCATGCCACAGGGCGTCGGCTATGGCCGGGGTAGTGCTGGCTTGTTTCATGAGGTCAGGTCCGGCGGCCGATCAGGACCATTGACCCGCTTTGACATGCGTCCACCGAAGAGTTTGGAATGCACGAATTGTCACTTCGTTAGCGCGCCGCCGCGCGGCAGGGTCTCGCGGATGCTCTGCTCCAGCGCTTGAATCAGCTCGGGTTGCGAAGGCCTTTTCTTTCGTAGCAGCCCGATCTCCCGATAGAACGAGCTCTCGCCCAGAGACACCGCCCGCACTCTGGCAGGAAGCGGAAGGTATGCCTCGGCCATGGGCGCCAGTGCCACGCCCTGGCCCTCCGCCACCAGATTGATAAGGCCGGAAATTTCGTCGAGCTCGATCGCCTCCTCGACCACCAATCCGTTGTCCCTCAGGAACGTGGTGACTAGCCGGCCACCAAAAGACGTTCGGTCGTACCGAAAGAAGGGCTGGGACCTCAGCATGGATCGCCAGTTCCTGCCCTTCATCGCCGCTGGCACAAGCAGCTTGAAAGGCTCCCGGGCAAGTGTGTGCCAGACCATCTCGGGCAGGATGCCGAACGGCGGGCGAATCATCACCGCCGCTTCGATGTCGTCGCTGTCCAACTGGTCCATCAAGCCCAGCGAAACGCCCGGAACGATGTTCAGGCGAAGCAAGGGGCGCGTGGTTCGCAGCCGGGCCAATGCACGGGGAAGAAGAGTCGATTGAACGGAGGCGATTGCTCCGATGCGCAAGGCTGCTGCAGCTTGGCCATCGGGAGCGTCGTCGGCGAGCCTTGCGTACAGCGCCAGGATCGCCTGCGCCCGCTCAAGCACCCGGGCGCCGGCATCGTTCAGCACCGCCGAGCGTCGGGTGCGGTCAAAGAGTTTGAAGCCGATGGAGTTCTCCAGGCGCTGGATCTGGCTGCTTACTGCAGACTGGGTCAATCCGATGTGGTCGCCCGCCGCGGAAAAGCCGCCGTACTGCACCACCGCGGCGAGCGTTCTAAGTTCGGTTATCACGTCGGTTCATCCGATCCACTTAAAAAACATTCCGATTATCGATCCTCAGATCCAATATATATCGTTTTCATCAATTCGATCCATGCCCTAAAGTCCGGTGCTTTCAATCGATTGAAAGATCTGGACAATGACCCCCCACACGACGCCTTCTTCTGCCGCTTTGCGGCCTTTTCATCTGGCATTTCCTGTGCAGGACCTTGCAGGAGCGCGCCAGTTCTACGGCGAATTGCTCGGCTGCGCTGAAGGCCGAAGTTCCGATGAATGGGTCGACTTTGATTTTTACGGCCATCAGATCGTGGCCCATCTCGCGCCGGAAGAGTGCGGCCACAGGCAGAGCAGTGCGGTGGATGGGCACGCTGTGCCGGTGCGGCACTTTGGCGTCATCCTCACCCTCCCGCAATGGGATGCGCTGGCGGCGCGGCTGAAGGCCGTCGGGACGAAGTTCATCATTGAGCCTTACGTGCGTTTTCGGGGCGAACCGGGGGAGCAGGCAACCATGTTCTTCCTCGACCCGTCGGGCAATGCCATCGAGTTCAAGGCATTTGCCAGCCTGGACAACCTCTTCAGGAAATAGTTGGGGGCATTTGAGCTGGGCGGGCATCTCCACAGCGTGCTTGTGAGTGGCTGGAGGTGCCCTGGGGGCAGCCCTGAAGTAAAGTAGCCCGGCGGCTGGCCAGCGGCTTCGCGGCCCTGCCATTTTCCCAACCCTTTCTTTGCGGCACATCGGCTCATGAAAACAATCGGCACTCCCCTGTCTCCCCACGCAACCAAGGTCATGCTGCTCGGCTCCGGCGAGCTGGGCAAGGAGGTGCTGATCGCACTGCAGCGATTGGGTATCGAAACCATTGCCGTGGACCGCTACGAGAACGCGCCGGGGCAGCAGGTGGCGCACCATGCACGCACCATCACCATGAGCGATCCGGCTCAGCTCAAGGCGCTGATCGAAAAGGAAAAGCCCGACCTGGTGGTGCCCGAAATCGAGGCCATTGCCACCGCCATGCTGGAAGAGCTCGAAGCTGCCGGCACGGTGCGGGTGATCCCGACCGCCCGGGCGGCGCGCCTGACCATGGACCGTGAAGGCATCCGCCGGCTGGCAGGTGAAACGCTGGGCCTGCCGACCAGTCCCTACGTTTTTTGCGACTCGCTGGAGGAACTGCAGGCCGCCATCGACGGGAAGATCGGCTACCCCTGCATCGTCAAGCCGGTGATGAGCTCGTCGGGCAAGGGGCAAAGCAAGATCGCTGGCCCCCCTGACGTCAAGGCCGCGTGGGACTACGCCATGGCGGGCGGCCGCGTGAGCCATGGTCGCGTGATCGTCGAGGGTTTCATCGACTTCGACTACGAGATCACGCAACTGACCGTTCGCGCCTTGGGCGAAGGCGGGCAGGTCGAGACGCATTTCTGCGAACCCATCGGCCATGTGCAGGTGAGCGGCGATTACGTCGAGAGCTGGCAGCCCCACCCGATGGCGCCAGCCGCGCTCGACAAGTGCCGTGCCATCTGCAAGGCCGTGACGGACAACCTGGGTGGCCAGGGACTCTTCGGAGTCGAGTTGTTCGTCAAGGGCGACGAGGTCTGGTTCAGCGAGGTGAGCCCTCGGCCGCACGACACCGGCATGGTGACGATGTGTACCCAATGGCAAAACGAGTTCGAGCTGCATGCGCGTGCCATCCTCGGCTTGCCGGTCAACACCGCGCTCAAGAGCCCCGGTGCAAGTGCTGTCATTTATGGCGGCGTCGACGCCCTCGGCCTCGTCTTCGATGGCGTGGCCGAAGCCTTGCGCGTGCCGCAGTCAGACATACGCCTCTTCGGTAAACCCGAGAGCTTCGTCAAGCGGCGCATGGGCGTGGCGCTTGCCTTTGCCGATGACGTCGAGCTGGCCCGCACGCGCGCCAAGCAGGCGGCGGCATTGGTCAAGCCGAGGCTCGCCTGAGTTTCACGGCGGGGCAGGGCATGGACCTGACGCTTCCCTGGCTTTTGCCGGACGCGGCCTGGGCCGTGCTGCTGGCGGCGCTTGTCGCGGTGATTCTCGCCGTGCTGGTGCACCGTGCGGGATCTGCCCTGATCGGCCGAATGGTCCGCAACAGCCCTGTCGCGAGCGCAGTCGCGCAGCGCGCATGGCGGCCTTCCCGCATGGCGTTGCCACTCATAGCGCTGCAAGCGGTCTGGCAGGGCGCCCCCGATGACATTGCCTTCATTGGCCAGGTTCGGCACGGCAACGGCCTCTTGTTAATTGCCTCGCTCACCTGGCTGGTAATGGCCGCCCTGCAGGGTGTGTCGCATGGCGTGGCGCTCCGGCATTCGGTCGATGTGAGCGACAACCTCGATGCGCGCCGCATCCAGACGCAAACGCGCTTGCTGGTGCGAACGGCGAACTTCGTGGTGTTCGTTGCCGGCCTGGCGATGATGCTCATGACCTTTCCCGGCGCACGCCAGTTCGGCGCCAGCCTGCTGGCATCTGCCGGTGTGGCGGGCCTGATTGTCGGCATTGCAGCCCGCCCGGTGTTCAGCAACCTGATCGCAGGCCTGCAGCTCGCACTGGCGCAGCCACTACGGATCGACGACGTGCTGATCGTGCAGGGCGAGTGGGGCCGCGTCGAGGAAATCACCGGAACCTACGTGGTACTGAAGATCTGGGACGAACGCCGCCTCATCATTCCACTGCAGTGGTTCATCGAGAACCCTTTTCAGAACTGGACGCGCAACAGTTCGCAGATCGTCGGTACGGTGTTCGTCTGGGTGGACTACGCCATGCCCATAGAACCCTTGCGCGAAGCCGCCCGGCGCGCGTGTGAAGCGGCGCCTGAATGGGACAAACGGGTCTTTGTGCTGCAGGTGGTGGAGGCCAGCGAGCGTGCCATGCAGCTGCGCGTGCTGGCTTCGTCGGCCGATGCTGGTCGCAACTGGGACTTGCGCTGCAAGGTGCGCGAGGCTTTGATCGACTTTATGCAGCGGGAGTATCCGCAGCATTTGCCGCAATTGCGCGTGGACGCTGGCGAGCGCGCCGCTTCTGCGTTGGCGGCCGCCGCATCGCCCGGCCCTGAGACCGCTCGCTACTGAAACGCGACTTCCGAAAAGCTCCGCAGCTTGCGGCTGTGCAACTGGCTGCTGCCCTCGGCGCGCAGTAGTTCGAGCGCGCGTATGCCTATGCGCAAGTGCTGATCGACACGCTCGCGGTAAAAGTGGTTGGCCATACCCGGCAGCTTGATCTCGCCGTGCAGCGGCTTGTCGCTCACGCACAGCAGCGTGCCGTAGGGAACGCGGAAGCGAAAGCCGTTGGCGGCAATGGTGGCGCTTTCCATGTCCAGCGCCACCGCCCGGCTCTGGCTGAAGCGGCGCTGCGGCTGGTTGCCGGGCAGCAGTTCCCAGTTGCGGTTGTCGGTGGAGGCGACGGTGCCCGTACGCATGATGCGCTTGAGGTCCTGTCCCTGCAGGCCGGTGATTTCCTCGACCGCCTGCTGCAAGGCCTTCTGGATTTCCGCCAGCGCGGGGATGGGCACCCACAGCGGCAGCTCTTCGTCCAGCACGTGGTCTTCACGCACGTAGCCGTGCGCCAGCACGTAGTCGCCCAATTGCTGGCTGCTGCGCAAGCCTGCGCAGTGCCCGAGCATGACCCAGGCATGCGGCCGCAGTACGGCGATGTGGTCGGTGATGTTCTTGGCGTTGGCGGGCCCGACGCCGATGTTGACCATGCTGATGCCGGTGCGGTCGGCTCGGATCAGGTGGTAGCCCGGCATCTGCGGCAGGCGCGGCGGGGCCAGACCTAGTTCGTCGCCGGGCTGAGGAGGGGTGCCGCTCTGTCGCGTCACCACGTTGCCGGGCTCGATAAAAGCGATGTACTGGCTGTCGGGCCGCCGCATTTCCGCATGACCCAGCTTGACGAACTCGTCGATGTAGAACTGGTAGTTGGTAAACAGCACGAAATTCTGGAACCACTCCGGCGAGGTGCCGGTGTAATGGCGCAGCCGCTGCAGCGAGTAGTCCACACGCGCCGCCGTGAACAGCGACAGCGGCAGCGGCATGCCGGGCTTCGGCTCGTAAGTGCCGTTGGCAATGCCGTCGTCCATGGATTCGAGGTCGGGCAGGTCGAATGCGTCGCGCATCAACATGCGCCGCTCTTCGCTCAGGTTGCCTTCGATATGTTCGTGTTCCGCGAAGGAGAAATGCACCGGGATAGGCTGCGAACTTGTACCGACTTCCAGTTCCACCGAATGGTTTTGCAGCAGCAGCCGGAACTGCTCGAGGTAATAGTTGCCGTACAGGTCCGGCCGCGTCAGCGTGGTCTCGAAGCTGCCCGGACCGGAGACAAAGCCGTAGCTCAGCTGGTCGATGTCCGGCGTTTCAAGAATCGCCCGTGCCACGGTTTCGGTATGGATACGTACGAAGGGGTAGCAGGCCCGCACACGGCCCGGCAGGCTCTGGCCCGACACGTAGCGCTGCATGCACTGGCGCAGGTGGGCGATCTGCTGGTCGTAGATCAGCCGCACCTGCGCGAGCGCGGCGGCGGGGTCCGTATGGCGAGTCGGGGCAATGAAAGGCGTCATGTAGGGCATGAAGTCATTGTGAACTCCCTGTGTGACCGTTTGTCCCGGTAGGCGGCAGGCCGGGCGTTCACGCCTTGACGGGCTCGCGCATGGTGACGAACTCTTCGGCCGCCGTGGGGTGGATGCCGATGGTGCTGTCGAACACCGCCTTCGTGGCCCCGGCTTTCATGGCCACGGCGAAACCCTGCACGATCTCGCCCGCGTCTGGCCCCACCATGTGCAGGCCCAGTACGCGGTCGCTCGCGGTGTCGACCACGAGCTTCATGAGCGTGCGCTCGGAACTGCCGCTCAAGGTGTGGCGAAGCGCACGGAATTCGCTCTTGAAGATGGTGACGTCACCGAACGACTTTCGCGCATCGGCTTCCGAAAAGCCGACGGTGCCGATGTTCGGGTGGGTAAAGACGGCCGTGGGAATGAAGTCGTAGCTCATGCTGCGCGCAGGCTTTCCGCCCGCCGGGCCGAGCAGGTGATCGACGAGCACCATGGCCTCGCCCAGTGCCACGGGTGTGAGCTGGACACGCGCGGTGACGTCGCCCAGGGCGTAAACCGAAGGCACGGAAGTCTGGTAGTGCCCGTTCACGCGGATCGCGCCTGCGCTCGTCTGCGCCACGCCGGCCGCTTCGAGCCCCAACCCCTTGACGTTCGGCATCCGGCCGGTTGCGTATAGCACGGCATCGACCTCGAGGTGGGTGCCATCAATGAGGCGCACGTTCAGGCAGGCGCCGGCTTTGTCGATGGCGGCGACGTCGGCGTCCAGCCTCAGGTCGACCCCGGTCTTGATCATCTCCGCGGCGATGAAAGCGCGAATGTCGTCGTCGAAACCGCGCAGAATTTGCGTGCCGCGATACAACTGCGTCACATTCGAGCCCAGGCCGTTGAAGATCGACGCGAACTCACAGGCAATGTAGCCGCCGCCCACCACCAGCAACCGGGCAGGAAAGGGCGCAATGTCGAAGATTTCGTTGGAGGTGATGACATGCTCGCGCCCGGCGATTTCGGGCACGCTGGGCCTTCCGCCCGTGGCGACCAGCAAATTCTCTGCACGGTAGCGCTTGCCATTCACGTCGACCGTGTGGCCGTCCACCAAGGTGGCCCAGCCGTCGATCATCTGCACGCCTGCGCTCTTGAGCAGGTTGACATAGATGCCATTGAGCCGCGAGATCTCGTTGGCACGATTGGCCTTGAGCTTGTCCCAGTCCAGCCTGGGCGCGTCGCCCACCCAACCGAAGCCGTGCGATTCGTCGAAGGCGTCCGCATAGTGGGCCGCGTAGCTGTAGAGCTTCTTTGGGATGCACCCCACGTTGACGCAGGTGCCGCCCATGGCGCCCACTTCCACCAGCCCCACGCGTGCGCCGCGCTGGGCCGCCATGCGGGCCGCCCGCACGCCTCCGCTGCCGCCACCCACTACCAAGAGGTCAAACTCATATGCCGCCATTTGCGCATCCTTGTGAAAAATTTCCTTGCACCATACCCGAATGCTGCGCCGCGAGGCGTTGGCTCAGCGCGGCTGAGAGCCGCGCAAGTGCCTGGCCACCTCGACGCTGCTGATGCAAAGCACCAGCCAGGCACTGCCCGACGCGAAGCCCGCCAGCACATCGCTGGCAAAGTGAACCTGGAGAAATATCCGGCTGCAACCGATCGAAAAAGCCAGGGCCGCTGCCGCCAAGACGAACGGCAGGCGCTCCCATTCCGGCCGGGCCCGCATCAGCACATAGGCGAGCATTCCATAGGCCACCACGGAGCCAGAACTGTGGCCGCTCGGGAAACTGAAGCCGGTTGCCTGAATGAGCCCGTCATGCAAGGGCCGAACCCGCGCGAAGATGGCCTTCAGCGAAGTGTTCAGTACGGCGTTGCCCGCCACGGCAGCGATCCAGCCCAGCGTCAAAAGACGTTGTTTCATGAACAGCAGCCCGGCCGAGACCACTACGCACAGCACGGCGAGGGTCGACGTATTCCCGAGCCGCGTCAGCCAGGCGAAAAACTGGAGCATCGGTTGCGGTGCGGACGCGCCTATGGTTCGAGCAAGCGCGTCGTCGAATTCGCCGGCCGAATGGCCGACACCCAGCCATTCGGCCAGCTCGGCAAAGACGCTGGCCGCTGCAAGGATGACCGCGAATCCCAGCCCTATTCGCAGCATTAACACTGACTGTGCTGAAAGACGGCTGGCAAACTGCGGTCGAGCGTAGCGACCATGTGCCCACCAGAGCAGGCAGATCGTGCCCAGCAAGCCCAACAGCGCGCTGACGAAGAAGGCGGTTGAGTGAACTCCGACGAATTCAGCGGCTTGGACGGGATCGGGCATCGTAAGAGTGTCGGACAAGTCAGGAAGCTTAGAGCAGGACGGGCTGTGGCGCTGTCGGCTCAGGCATGCGCGACCCTTCGATACCTCAGGGTGAACGGTTTCCCTCGAAGCTACCCTTCGATACCTCAGGGCGAACGGTACTCGCCGATACATCAGGACGAACGGTCTTCGGTAGGTCAGGGCGAGCGGTCGTCGAAAGGTCGGTGCGAAAGGTTTCCTCCAGAGCCGCCCTTCGACGGCTCTGTGTCGTTTTTGATCGCGCTTGGGCTGCGGGTTTGGTTGCCTTTGGGGCCCATGTCATTAGCACCGTGGCAAGCGGTCAAAGGCTTGCGCTTTGCAACTCACGATAATCCCCGGATGACTTCCTTGCCCGCTACCCCTGCTAAAGCCACCGATCCCATGGCTTTCTCCCGATTGCCACTGACACCAGCGGCCCTGGCCAACCTGGAGCAGCTCGGCTACCACCACATGACGCCCATCCAGGCCGCCAGTCTGCCAGTGGCATTGCTCGGCAAGGACCTCATTGCCCAGGCCAAGACCGGCAGTGGCAAAACGGCCGCCTTTGCCCTGGCGCTGCTCGCCAACCTGAATCCGCGCCGTTTTGCCGTGCAGGCGCTGGTGCTGTGCCCCACGCGTGAACTGGCCGACCAGGTGACGCAGGAAATCCGGCGGCTGGCGCGGGCTGAAGAAAACATCAAGGCGGTGACGCTGTGCGGCGGCGTTGCCATGCGCGGACAGATTGCCAGCCTTGAGCACGGCGCACACATCGTCGTCGGCACGCCGGGCCGCATCATGGACCATCTCGAGCGCGGCAATCTCAAGCTTGAAGCGCTGAACACGCTGGTGCTCGACGAGGCCGATCGCATGCTTGACATGGGCTTTTTCGACGACATCGCCGTCGTGGCGCGCCAATGCCCCGTCGAACGCCAGACCTTGCTGTTTTCGGCCACGTACCCCGAGGGCATTGCCCGGATCAGCCAGCAGTTCATGCGGCAGCCGCAGACCATCACGGTGCAGGCACAGCATGAAGCCAGTAAGATCCGCCAGCGCTGGTACGAGGTAAAGAACAGCGAGCGCCTGCACGCGGTGTCGCTGGTTTTGAACCACTACCGGCCCGCCAGCACACTGGCCTTCTGCAATACCAAGGTGCAATGCCGTGACCTGGTGGCCGTGCTCAGGGCGCAAGGGTTCAGTGCGCTGGCTTTATATGGAGAACTGGAGCAGCGCGAGCGCGACCAGGTGCTGGTGCAGTTTTCCAACCGCAGCTGTTCGGTGCTGGTGGCCACGGACGTCGCCGCGCGGGGGCTCGATATTTCGCAGCTGGAAATGGTCATCAATGTCGACACCACGCCCGACGCGGAGGTGCACATCCACCGCATCGGGCGCACGGGACGTGCCGACGAAGCAGGCTGGGCGATCAGCCTGGCCAGCCTGGATGAAATGGGCTCTGTCGGGAAGATAGAGCAATTGCAAAAGGCTGAATCCGAGTGGCACAAGCTGGCCGAGCTCACGCCGGCCAGCGCGGAACCGCTGGTCCCTGCGATGGTGACCCTTCAGATCGTTGGTGGCCGCAAGGAAAAGATCCGTGCGGGCGACGTGCTGGGCGCGCTCACGGGCGAGGCCGGCTTTACGCGCGAGCAAGTCGGCAAGATCAACGTCAATGAGTTTTCTACTTATGTAGCGGTGGATCGCAAGATCGCCGCCGAGGCCCTGCACCGCCTTTCGACGGGCCGCGTCAAGGGCAAGACGGTGCGCGTGCGATTGCTCGATGGCGAGTCCGACGAAGAGGACAAACCGGCACGCCGTCCCCAGGCGTACGCGCAGCGTGAGCGCTAAACAGGCTGCGCTCGTCATCGGCGCGGGCGGCGGGCTGGGCTTGGCGCTGGTTGAGCGACTGCGCGGTCAGCAGGCTGATGCTGCGGACACGCTACGCGTTTATGGCTTGGGACGTGGCTCCGAGCCTGCGCTCGATATCACGCAGGAAGACAGCGTGAGGGCCGCGGCTGAAACCCTGGCGCTGCGTTGCCAGGCGGAGGGCGCAGAGCTGCGATTGCTCGTGGTTGCCAGCGGGTTCCTGCACGGCTCGCAAGGCCAGCCTGAACGCAGCATGGCCCACCTGAACGCGGACTACCTGCAGCATGTTTTTGCGGTCAATGCGATCGGCCCGGCGCTGGTCATGAAGTATTTCCTGCCACTGATGCCGCGTCAGGGCAGAACGGTCGCTGGTTTTATTTCGGCTAAGGTCGGCAGCATCGGTGACAACGCGCTCGGCGGTTGGTACGGTTACCGTGCTTCGAAGGCTGCGCTGAATCAGCTGGTTAAAACTGCCGCCATCGAGATGACGCGCCACAACCCGGCGTCGGTGTGCGTAGCCCTCCATCCGGGCACCGTCGATACCGCATTGTCGAGGCCCTTTGCCAAAACGGGCCTGAATGTGCGCCCTGCCGCGATAGCCGCGGGCGAACTGCTCGACGTGCTGGATAGCGTCGGCACGGAGCGTACGGGCTGCCTGGTCGATTACCGCGGCGACGTCCTGCCCTGGTAGAGTCGAGCCGCGACTTTCAACGATTCCCAGCTGCGGTGTAGGTCGCCTGCTCGACAAGGTGAAAGCCTTTCCGTGAGCCGTAGGCAAGTTGTTGCCAACACTTCCATTCCGGTGCTTGGGCAAGGCGGAGAATGTGACCCAGGGTTGCGCATCCGCCGATAAGGCGCGCCTGCCCCGCATTTCCCCAACTCATAGCGCCACTGTCACTTCGCCGCACCTCGGGTGCTGTCGCTGCCACTTGACGCAAGAAAGACACATGGTCAGGCTCAATTTTTCGGTCGAACTCGACTACGACATCTCCTCGCCCGGCGCGGACTTCATTTTCAATATTCACGCCGCGCATACGCCCCAGCAGAAGGTCTTGTCGGAAGACCTGATGGTGAGCCAGAGCGTGCCTTACAGCCTGGACGTCGACCCCGCCAGCCGCAACCGCTATCTCCGGCTACAGGCCAACGCAGGGCATCTTGCGGTGGGTTATGAAGCCACCGTCGAGATCGATCACCACGTCGAGTCCCCCGGCCAGGTGGGCGAAGTGCGCGTGAGCGATCTGCCCGGCATGGTGCTGCCTTATATCTACCCCAGCCGCTATTGCCAGTCGGACCGGCTGCAGAAGTTCGCCACGCGCGAATTCGGCGGCATGCCCCAGGGCTACAGCCGCGCGCGAGCGATTTGCGAGTGGGTGCAGCAGCACGTCCGCTTCGAGTCGAACAGCTCGGACGGAAGCACCTCGGCCGTCGACACGCTTATCGATGGCGCCGGTGTTTGCCGCGACTTTGCGCACCTGATGATTGCGCTGTGCCGCGCCGTCAATCTGCCGGCTCGCTTTGCAACCGGCATCGACTACGGCGCCGACCCCGCCCTGGGTCCTACCGACTTTCATGCATACGTCGAGGTCTACCTGGGCCACCGCTGGTACATGTTCGACCCGTCGGGCACCGCCATTCCCATGGGATTCGTGCGCTTTGCGACGGGTCGCGATGCGGCCGATGCCGCATTTGCAACGCTCTTTGGTGGTGTGACGTCGGGTGCGCCGCGCATCCGTATCCAGGCGGTGCCCAACCGTGACGGCACCCTGATCGAGCCGCAGCACGTCATGCACGCGCTGTCGACCGACAAAGCCGAAGCAGTCGCCGCCTGAGCGACGGCGGGTCTCAAAAGGCTCAGGCGACCGAAGCTGCCGAGCGGCGTCGCCGCTCCCGAAACGTCTAACGCTTCAACAATTCCGTTGCGAAAGGTCAGCAAGCAGCAGGTATGTGGCTTGGCTGCGCTGGATTCACGCCACCAATCCGTCTGCCCGCCCACGTGCGCATGGGTCTGATGCAATAGACACGCGCGCTTCCGAGGTGGGCACGGAAAGCTCCCTTTAGATATACTACCTAAGTAGTATAAAATTCGTTGGAAGTGAGGCGATCCGATATCGATCGTCAGTAAATACTTTCCATTGGTGGAGGCTCCCATTCTCAATTCGCACAGTTTCCCAGCCTGGCTGCCGATGCGTCATGTGTACGGTGCAATCCGCAGCATTGCCATTTCCATAGCGATTTTTTTGAGCAGCCCACTCATTGAGGCGCACCCGCTCAACGCTGTCGCGGCTCACATCAAGATCAACGTCATAGATTTGACGTGGCGAGTCAATGTTGACGGCAGCACCTTATATGACATGACTGTTGAGCGTGAAGCCCTTTCGGCGCAGGGCGCCCAATCAACGACCAAATTCGCACAGCTGTACAACAAGTCCTTGCAAACCTACGAAGTGGTGGAGGCCTATACGCGTAAAGCGGATGGCAGGAAATTGGTTGTTGAGAAAGACGCCATGCAGATCCAAAGAGGCGTGGCAAGTGGGGGAAGCGGTGCAAGCTTACCCGAAGCCGAGATTCTTCAAATTACCTTTCCGGATGTGCAAAAAGGAGACCGAACCGGCTGGAAGGTTCGCTTAACAACGCACACGCCCCAACTGAAAGGTTGGGCCAGTCTCGCGGAGTACCTTCCGCCCTCGGTGCAGATTGATCAGTTCCGCGCAACCTTGTATGCGCCTCGTAGTGTTGACCTGCAGGTCGTGGCCGTGGGAATGCGGATGGTGACAACCCAGCTGCAGGAAAGCCAAGTTTGGCAGATTTCAGGGGAAAACAAAGCCAGCATCGTAGACAGCAATGCTGCAAACATCGGTACAACTGCACCTCGCCTGCTTGCCTCCACGTTCAAGGACCATCAGCAACTCGGGGCTGCATTTGCCAAGCAGTTCAATGCCAAGTCTGTCGTCACAGACGAGATAAAACTGCTTGCCCAGAAAATTACTGAAGGCAAGAGCGGCGATCGACAAAAAGCTGTGGCCCTTCACAACTGGGTTCGCAGCAACATTCGATACGTGGCCGTCTATCTCGGCACTGGCGGTTGGGTGCCGCATGACGTCAGCGCCATCGTGAAAAACGGCTATGGCGACTGCAAGGACCAAGCGCTGCTCCTTCAGACTTTGCTGAAGGCCGTGAATATTGAAGCCGTTCCGGTTCTTATCAATTCCCAGAACTCCTACGTACTGTTGGAGTTGCCCGTTGGCTTCAATCACTGCATTGTCTATCTGCCCGGACTTGACCTTTTTGCAGACCCGACGGATAACCGCATACCGCTGGGTTCGCTGCCATGGGCTGATTCGGATAAACCGGTCGTTGTCGCGCTTAACGAAGGGGCCAGGATCATGCGCACCCCGCCCTTCAATGCATCTCAGAACCGCGTAATGGTCAAGACGGACCTTGCAATCGACAAGGCCGGCAGAGCCAGCGGAAGTTTAGTTATCGAGTCCATCGGGCTTCCCGCTACCAACTTGCAGGATCGGCTGGATCAAATTCCAGTCGGCATGGCCGAGGTTACCGTGCAGAAACTACTTGAGCAAAGCAGATTTCGCGGAACAGGAAAGCCACAGTACCCCAAGGTCCAGCGCGACGTTCAAGCGCAGTCGCTGACCGTGTCCGATCTGGAAATTGAAAATCTACTCAACGATCCCGCAGGCGGCTCTATCAATCCTCACCCTGCTTTTGGTCTCCCCGTTTACATTTTAGGTAATATGGGCGATTACACGTCGGCCAGGCGCGACTACGCGGTCCCTTGCCAGCCTATCTCTGTACGTGAAGAATTCGCGCTCAAGTTCGACCCGGCGTTCGAACTGTTGCGAATCCCTGGGGATTTCAAGGTATCCAACCCCGACGGCATCGAAGTTGAGGCGCGTTACACGCGCGAGGGAAATTCAGTGACAGGCTGGCGAGAAATGACGCTTTCCCACAATCGCCACGTATGCAGCCCTGCGGAGTTCGAAGCGCGCAGGGCGGTAATGAACCGGGTGGCAAGGGAATTACGGAGCGGTATCTTGTTCCAGCAAAAAGCGGAGCAGTAGTGGCTGATGAGCGGCCCATTCGAGCCGTTGCCACTTTCTAATCGTTGTAAACCTACTCGTGCTCGAATTTGCGATCAAGTCTGAGGCAAGGCCACCGGCTTGACCGCTTTGCGTCGCCGCTCCCGAAACGCCTGAATCTCGCCGACGATGCCTTTGCGGAAGGCGAGTACGCAGATGACGAAGATCACGCCAATGATCACGGTCACCCACGAGCCGACCTTGTCGGCCAGCAGGTTCTGCAACGCGATCACGACGCCGGCGCCGAGCACCGGACCGAAGAAGGTGCCCACGCCGCCCAGCAGCGTCATGAGGATGACTTCGCCCGACATCGACCAGTGCACGTCCGACAGCGTGGCAAAGCCCATCACCAGTGTCTTGAGCGAGCCGGCCAGCCCGGCCAGTGCCGACGAGAGTACGAAGGCCAACAGCTTATAGCGATCGACCTCGTAGCCCAGCGACACGGCGCGGGGCTCGTTTTCGCGGATCATCTTGAGCACCTGGCCGAAGGGCGAGCTCACGATGCGGGCTATAAAAAGGAAGGTCGCGATGAAAACCACCGCCACAACGTAATAAAGCGCCGTGTCGGACTCCAGCGAAATGGCACCGAACAGCTTGCCGCGCGGCACGCCCTGCAGGCCGTCCTCGCCGCCAGTGAAAGGCGCTTGCAGGCACACGAAGAACACCATCTGCGAAATCGCCAGCGTGATCATGGCGAAGTAGATGCCTTGCCTGCGGATCGCTACTGCGCCGACAACCAGTCCGATCAGGCCGGCCGCCAGCGTTCCGGCCAGGATGCTGAGCTCCGGTGTCCAGCCCTGCGCCTTGATGAGCCAGCCCGTAACATAGGCGGCCGAGCCAAAGAAAGCCGCGTGGCCAAAGGACAGCAGGCCGGTAAAGCCCAGCAATAGATTGAAAGCTGCGGCGAACAAGGCAAAGCACAGCAGCTTCATGACGAAAACGGGATACAGCCCGATAAAGGGTGCGGCCAGCAGCAGCGCCAGCAGCACTACATAGGTCAGGCGGGTCAGGTTTCGTGCGTTGTTCATTCAAAGATATCCATCGGGGCGCGAAGTAAAACCGCTGGTGGCGTTTGCGTTCTGGCGAAGGGTGCGAAACCGGCCTCGGCTTGTCCTAAGCCTGTCGACGTTCCAGGCCGCAGGTGCAGCGCCTCCTCGGGGGGAGGCGCACTGCAAGAACTGCAAAGCGTGAGGGCCGACATCTCTACGCTTCCTTGCCGAAGAGGCCGGCAGGCCGGAACATCAGCACGATCACCATGATGACGAACACCACGATGTTCGACGCTTCCGGATAGAAGACGCGCGTCATGCCCTCGACAAGGCCCAGCCCCAGGCCGCTGATGACCGAGCCGAGGATTGAGCCCATGCCGCCGATGACGACCACGGCGAACACCACAATGATGAGGTTCGAGCCCATGAGCGGATTAACCTGGATGATGGGTGCGGCGAGCACGCCGGCCAACGCTGCCAGCGCGGCACCCGCCCCGTACGTGAGCATCACCATGAGAGGAACGTTCACGCCGAAAGCCTGCACCAGCGGCGCGTTTTCAGTGCCGGCGCGCAGGTAGGCGCCCAGCCGCGTGCGCTCGATCAGGAACCACGTTCCCAGGCAGACCACGAGAGACACCAGTACCACCCACGCGCGGTAGTTGGGCAGGACCATGAAGCCCAGGTTGGTGGCGCCCGAGAGCAGGTCAGGGACGTCGTAGCTCTGGCCGGATACGCCGTACAACTCACGGAAGATTCCTTCCGCGATCAAGGCGAGACCAAAGGTGAGCAGCAAGCCGTACAGGGGGTCGAGCTTGTAGAGATGCTTGAGAAACAGGCGTTCGATGACGACGCCGAGAACGCCGACGATCAGGGGCGCGAGAAAGAGTCCCCACCAGTAGTTGAGGCCGAACTGGTCGAGCATGATCCACGCCGCGAAGGCGCCGAGCATGTAGAGCGCCCCATGCGCGAAGTTGACGATGCCCAGCAGGCCAAAAATCACCGCCAGTCCGAGGCTGAGCATGGCGTAAAAAGCGCCATTGACCAGGCCCAGCAGCAACTGGCCCATGAATGCCTGGATGGGAATGCCGAAGATTTGCATGAAGTTCCGTTAACGCCGCGCGGCAAAGAAAAACGCTGTGGGCCACACGAGGCGGCCCACAGCGGGGGTCAGCTTACTTCTTGATGAGCGAGCACTTCGACTCGGCCACGGTCGTGAAAGCCTGATCGCCCGGGATCTTGGCGATGGTCTTGTAGTAGTCCCAAGGCGTGGTCGAGTCCTTCGACGACTTGACCTCGAACAGGTACATGTCGTGGATCATGCGGCCATCCGCGCGGATCTGGCCCTTGCTGTAAAAGTCGTCGAACTTCATGGACTTGAGCGTGGCCATCACCTTGTCCGCGTCGGTGGTCTTGGCGGTCTGCACGGCCTTGAGGTAGTTCATGGCGGCTGAGTAGTCGGCGGCTTGCAGGCTCGACGGCATGCGCTTGTATTTGTCGAAGAAACGCTTGGCGAACTTGCGCGATGCGTCATCCTGGTTCCAGTACCAGCTGTCGGCCAGCTGCAGACCTTCCGTGTTCTTGAGACCCAGGCTGTGCACGTCGTTGATGAAAACGAGCAGCCCGGCAACCTTCATGGTCTTGGTAATGCCGAATTCCTTGGCGGCCTTCATGCTGTTGGTAAAGTCGCCGCCGGCATTGGCCAGGCCGAGGATCTGCGCCTTCGAGCCCTGCGCCTGCAACAGGAAAGATGAAAAGTCAGAGGCATTCAGGGGGTGCCGTACAGTGCCCACAACCGAACCGCCGTTGGCCTTGACCACCGACGAGGCGTCGTTTTCGAGCGAGTGGCCGAAGGCGTAGTCGGCGGTCAGGAAGTACCAGTTCTTGTTGCCTGCCTTAACGAGTGCCGTGCCGGCCACCTTTGCCAGCGCGACGGTGTCATAGGCATAGTGAACGGTGTAGGGCGTGCAGTCTTCATTGGTCAGGCGGGCCGAGCCGGCGCCAATGGAGATGAAGGGCCGCTTTTTCTCGGCGGCGACCTTGGCCATCGCCAGCGACGTACCGGAGTTGGTGCCGCCAATCAGCATGGCCAGGCCTTCCTTGTCGATCCATTCCCGGGCCTTCGAGCTGGCGATGTCGGGCTTGTTTTGGTGGTCGGCAGTAAGCACCTCCACGTTGCGGCCCAGCACCTTGCCGCCAAAATCTTGCACTGCCCACTTGACCATCTCGGCGCCGGCAGGGCCGTCGATGTCGGCGTACAGGCTGGACATGTCGGTGATCATGCCGATGCGGATGGGTCCTGTGTCCTGGGCGGAAGCCAGGGTGCCCAGGCCGACGGCCAGAGCGACTGCGAGTTTCTTGAGTTTCATGTTGTCTCCTTGGGTACTAACGAAAAAATGTTGCTGCCGTGCGTATGAAATTCGGAATCGCCGGGCTACACGCCGAGGTATTCGCGCAACATGCCCGTGTTGGCGGCAAGTTCGGAGCGCTCGAACTGCTGCACGATGCGGCCGTGTTCCATCACGTAGAAGCGGTCTGCCAACGGCGCCGCAAAGCGGAAGTTCTGCTCGACCAGCACGACGGTATAGCCCTTGGCCTTGAGCGTGAGGATCATCTCGGCGAGTTTTTGCACGATGACCGGCGCAAGGCCTTCGGAAATCTCGTCGAGCAACAGGAGGCGCGCGCCCGTGCGCAGGATGCGGGCTACCGCCAGCATTTGCTGTTCGCCACCGGACAGGCGAGTGCCCGGGCTAGCGGCGCGCTCCTTGAGGTTAGGGAACATCGCGTAGATCTCGTCCAGGCTCATGCCGCCTTCCCCGACTACGGGCGGCAGCATGAGGTTTTCCTCGGCCGTCAGGCTGGCGAAGATGCCGCGTTCTTCGGGGCAGTAGCCCACGCCGAGCCTGGCCACCTTGTGCGGCGCCATGCGAATGGCTTCCTCGCCCTTGATCTTGATGGAGCCCTTGCGGCTGCCGGTCAGGCCGACGATGGCCCGAAGCGTGGTGGTGCGCCCCGCGCCGTTGCGGCCGAGCAGGGTGACCACTTCCCCTTCGTTGACGCTCATGTTCACGCCATGCAGGATGTGCGATTCGCCATACCAGGCGTGCAGGTCCTCGATACGCAGGAGTTCTTGTGTCATGTCGATGTTTCCGCGGCGGGAGCGGCTGATGTCCGGCCCATCAGTGCGCACCTTGCAGTTCGGTTTCGGCGGTGCCCATGTAAGCTTCTATCACCAAGGGGTCTTTCGAAACGTCCGCATAGGGCCCGTCGGCAATGATGGCGCCGCGCTGCAGAACGGTAATCCGGTCGGCGATAGACGCCACCACATTCATGTTGTGCTCGACCATGAGAATCGTCCGGCCCGCCGACACTTTCTTGATGAGCTGGGTGACGCGGTCGACGTCTTCGTGACCCATGCCCTGTGTAGGTTCGTCAAGCAGCATCAGCTCCGGTTCGAGTGCCAGTGTGGTCGCCAGTTCTAGCGCACGCTTGCGGCCATAAGGCAGGTTGACAGTCAGCTCATCCGCAAAGTCCTGCAGGTCGACCTGGGCCAGCAGGTCCTGGGCCCGTGCATGCAGGTGATGCAGGGAGCTTTCGGACTTCCAGAAATGAAAAGACGTTCCAAGGTTGCGCTGCAGGGCCGCACGCACGTTCTCGAGCACGGTCATGTGCGGGAAAACGGCTGAGATCTGGAACGACCGAACAATGCCGCGGCGCGCGGTTTCAGACGGCTTTTCTCGCGTAATGTCTATGTCGTTGAAGAGTATCGTCCCCTGCGTTGGGGTCAGGAACTTCGTCAGTAGATTGAAGAAGGTGGTCTTGCCGGCACCGTTGGGACCGATGAGCGCGTGGATGTGGCCGCGCCTGACTTTGAGGTCCACCCGGTTGACTGCCACAAAGCCCTTGAATTCTTTGGTGAGACCTTGCGTCTCAAGGATGAATTCAGCTGACAAATACGCTCTCCGGAAAAATTTTGAACCGCGGTGGATGACCACAGCACACTGTGGCGAATCGTAGCCACGCGGTCAGTGACGCACCAGCGGGTAACGACCTAGGTATTTCTACGAACCTTGCGACGCGCAGGCGCGCTGGGGTCGCAGGCTCGTGTGTGCGACGATTCCGCCTATGCAAAATTTCTGGCAATCCTGCGGCTTTGACATGCTCGGCCGCGACGCGCGTGGCTGGCTGGTGCCGGGCGCTGAATACTTTCGGCTTTATATGGATAGGCCCGAACTCGCACTTTTGCCGGAGTCCTGCCGAGCCGAGCGCGCGTTGCATGAGGCGCTTTGCTCAAATCCGCTTCACGAGGTGAAGGCCGGCACGCTACAAGTCTTGCGCGATCCCGACGCCCGTGAAAGCTATGGCTTGTTCCTGCGCTTTCGGGATGCGCTGGTCGCGGCCGGTACGCTGGAGGGCTACTACCTCGCCTTGATGCGCAGCGGGCGCGTTGATGTACCGCCCTTGTTCGTGGACTTGCTGGTCGAAGCCATCGTGCGCAATGTACTGGACGACAGCGCGGATGCCTATGAGGCACGCGCCGGGGAATTTTTCTTTCGGCCCCAGCGCATCAGCATAGACGCGGGGCAGGTGCTGGCCGGCGACCAGGCCGTGCTCGACATGCTCAACGAGACGGGTGGCCTCGGCGACATCGGCCGCCTGCTGGCCGAGGCGAAGGCGCCGATGCGTGAGTTAAAGGTCGAGGTGCTGGCAGAGTCCAACGCCCAGGCGTACTGGCAGGGCAGCGAGCGGCACAGCTTGCTGCTCGACCTCACGCACGAAGTAAAAAACGAGTTGGGTCATGGTCTCGTGTTTACGCTCACCCGGGCGCGCTCCGGATTGACGGCTCTCGCGAGGGTGATGGAAAAGTGGGTGGCGCACTTTTTGTCAGTGGGCGTCCATATTGCGCCGCTGCAAAAAATTGAGGATGAGTCGTGGCGCTGGCATGTGGGGCTCGATGCCCAGGCCAGTGCGCTGCTCAATGACCTGTACGAAGGCGCGGAGGTCGAGCCGGGAAGACTCAAGCGCCTGCTGAGCCTTTTCCGCCTTGATTTTGACAATTCGCAGGAGATGCGCACCGACGTGCGGGGCAAGCCGGTCTACCTGGGTCTCATGATGGCCGAAGGCGGCGCGGTGCGGATGAAACCCCAGAACCTGCTGCTGAACCTGCCTCTTGCCAACGCCTCCTGACCTGCCCGAAAAATACGCAGACTGGCGCAGCGCGCGTCTGGCTTAAAATGCGGAGTTCTGCCTTTTTAACCGGAGCCTTTCATGCCCAAGAAAATCAGAGTCGAAGCCGACATCTGCGCACCCAAACCTGTCCCAGCACCCGGCATGACCCGCACCGCTGGCCGTGGCCAAAAGATCAGCCTCGAGCGTGGCACCTGGACGCGCAGCAAGAAAAACCCGGGTAAGCGCCCGCACAAGGGCGGCTGATCCGTCAAGTCTGGCCTCGGGGCTGGACCGGCAAAAAAAGCGGCCCGTCAAGGCCGCTTTTTGCTGGGCGTCTTGAACGCCTTACAGGGGTTTTCGCCCGCTGATGATGCGCAGCAGGACTACGACCACGGCGATAACCAGCAGGGCGTGAATGAATCCACCCATCGTCACCGAGGTGACCAGGCCCAGAAGCCAGAGGATGAGCAGGACGACGGCAATTGTGTAGAGCATGTTGTTCTCTTTTGAATGTTGATGAACTGACTAGAAAAAAACGCGGCATGCCGCGTTTTTTTGCTGTCGTTGAACCGAAGTTCACCTTACAGGCGGGGCTCGCCTTTGCCATTGACGGCAATGGTGCGGCCTGGCTCGGCCGTCATCTGGACGCGGTGTTCAATCCCGCGAAAGTTGTAGCTCACGTCCCAATAGGTCGGAGTCGTGCTGGCAGTGGTTTCACAGCGGCGCACGTCTTGCGCTACGGGTTGAACGGGTGTGTTGTTGCGGCCCACGGTCGATCCAATGGCTGCACCGGCGACGGCACCGCCGACCGTGGCGATGTCTTTGCCCGTGCCGCCTCCAACCTGGTGACCCAGCACGCCGCCGAGCAAACCACCGATGACGGCTCCGCCGATGTTCGGACGGTTCTGCACAGGCGGTTGCTGGCTGACCTGTTGGCGTTCGATCCAGCAGCGTTCGTTGGCCGCAGCCACGATAGCTTTGGACGAAGTCACGGGTGCTTCGAATGTGCGCTCATTGCCACGGCGACGGTACTGGTAGTCGCCGCCGCTCGGGGCGACTTCGGAGTAGTTTCGTGAAGCATCAGCGGGTCGGACGGACGAGATGCGGTTTTCAAGACCCATGGCCTGCAGCGACTCGTAGTTGCCGCGGCGCACAATCACGCAACGGCCTTCGAAACGCGGCTGGTCACAGATTTCCCAGCGGCCACGTTCGACGACCAGCGACGATGCGGTGTCGCTGAAATCGCTGCGGTTCAGGTTTCGAACCTGAGTCTCTGTTGCAAAGGCGCGGCCACGGAAGCCGTCGCCTTCATAGAACGTGATCTGTGCGCTGGCGACGCCAGCAAGCACCATCAACGACGCGGCAAGTGCGGATTTAAGGTGTTTTTTCATGATGTCTCCTTGGGGCGTCAGACGCGAGATCAGTTGCCGACCTTGTTGCCGATGTAGCCACCGATGGCTGCGCCACCCAGGGTGCCAATCGTGCTGCCGCCCGTGAGGACAGCGCCGCCAACTGCGCCAACGCCAGCACCGACAGCGGTGTTCTGGTCAGTGCGCGACATGCCCGCACAGCCACCGAGGCCCAGGAACATGGCCAGGGCGAGGGCGCCGCCAGCAAGGCGTGTGGAATTTTTGAGTGTCGAATTTGTCATGGTGATCTTTCTGAAAGTGAAGCGGAGTCAACCGCAAAGGAATGCAAGACTGCTAGCCGGACAGTGCCTAAGCGTCGTAGCAGGTTGAGATTCCTGCAGCAGCGTTTTTTTCGCTTTCCCGGTGAACTGATAGTCCCATGCAGATGCAAGCTGGGCTGTAGGCGGTGTTGCGTTTCCCACGGCCGAGTTTGCCGCGACCACCGTAGGACATCGCGCTGGCTCATGCGTGGGAAAAAGGCCAAGAAAAAAGCGCCGCGCTCTTGCGAGCGTGGCGCCATGCGGCTTTCGGGAAAATCGCCCCGAGGGGCCATCAATGCATTACATGTTGCGCCGGTATTGCCCGCCGACCTCGAACAGCGCACTGGTGATCTGCCCGAGCGAACACACGCGTACAGCGTCCATCAACACCTCGAACACGTTGGCGTTGTCGATCACGGCCTTTTGAAGCCGCTTGAGCTGGGCTGGAGCTTCATGTGCATGCTGCTCATGGAATTCATGCAGGCGCTTGAGCTGGTTCTGCTTTTCCTCGTCTGTCGAGCGGGCCAGTTCGAGCTTGTCCTGGACCTGGTCGCCGTGTGGATTGCGGAAGGTATTGACGCCCACGATGGGCAACTCGCCGGTGTGCTTGAGCATTTCGTAGTGCATCGACTCGTCCTGGATGCGCCCGCGCTGGTAGCCGGTTTCCATGGCGCCGAGTACGCCGCCGCGCTCGGCGATGCGCTCGAACTCGCTCAGCACCGCCTCTTCCACAAGTTCGGTCAGCTCTTCGATGATGAAGGCGCCCTGTGAAGGATTCTCGTTTTTCGCCAGGCCCCACTCGCGGTTGATGATCAGCTGGATCGCCATCGCACGCCGCACGGAGTCTTCGGTTGGCGTGGTGATGGCCTCGTCGAAGGCGTTGGTGTGCAGGCTGTTGCAGTTGTCATAAATGGCGATCAGCGCCTGCAGCGTGGTGCGGATGTCGTTGAACTGGATCTCCTGCGCATGCAGGCTCCGGCCGGACGTCTGGATGTGGTACTTGAGCTTTTGGCTGCGCTCGTTGGCGCCATATTTTTCCTTCATCGCCACAGCCCAGATGCGCCGTGCGACGCGGCCCATCACCGTGTACTCCGGGTCCATGCCGTTGCTGAAGAAGAACGACAGGTTGGGCGCGAAGTCGTCGATGTGCATGCCGCGTGCGAGATACGCTTCGACAAAGGTAAAGCCGTTGGAAAGCGTGAACGCAAGCTGGGAAATGGGGTTGGCGCCGGCCTCGGCGATGTGATAGCCGCTGATGGACACGCTGTAGAAGTTGCGCACCTTGTGGTGCACGAAGTACTCGGCGATGTCGCCCATGACCTTCAGGCTGAATTCGGTGGAGAAGATGCAGGTGTTCTGGCCCTGGTCTTCTTTCAGGATGTCAGCCTGCACCGTTCCGCGCACGTTCTCCTGCACCCACTCGCGGATTTTTTCGGCTTCGGTGTCGGTGGGCTCACGCCCGTTGTCGGCCTTGAATTTATCGAGGTTCTGGTCGATGGCGGTGTTCATAAACATCGCCAGAATAGTCGGCGCCGGGCCGTTGATGGTCATGCTGACGCTGGTCGAGGGATTGCACAGGTCGAAACCGCTGTACAGCACCTTCATGTCCTCGAGCGTGGCAATGCTCACACCTGAATTGCCGATCTTGCCGTAGATGTCGGGCCGCAGATCGGGATCATTGCCGTAGAGGGTGACCGAGTCGAATGCGGTGGACAGGCGTTTGGCGGGCATGCCCTGGCTGAGCAGCTTGAAACGTGTGTTGGTTCTGAAGGCATCACCCTCGCCGGCAAACATGCGAGTCGGGTCCTCGCCTTCGCGCTTGAAGGCGAACGTGCCGGCAGTGTAGGGATAGCTGCCCGGGACGTTGTCCAGGATCAGCCATTTGAGAATTTCGCCGTGGTCTTCGTACTGCGGAAGGCTCACCTTGCGAATTACCGTGCCGGAGAGCGATCGCGTGGTCAAAGCCGTGCGGATTTCCTTGTCACGGATTTTCACGACGTACTCATCACCGCCGTACGCCTTTTGCATCTCCGGCCATTGGGTCAGCAGCTTTTTGGCGGCGGGTTCCTGCATTTGCTCGCGTTGCACGGCGAGGTCGATGGCGGCTTCCGCGGCCCGCGCCTTGTCGGGCTTGGACTCGGCCAGCATCGCAGAGGCTGCACGAAGCTGCTGGATCTGACGCGCCAGGCGGGCCTGCTCGATACCGCGCTTCTTGTAGCCGCGCACGGTGTCGGTGATTTCCGCCAGGTAGCGCGTTCGCGCTGCAGGCACAACGGGGGTCTGGTTGGTGCTGTGGCGAACCGACACGACGGGCAGCGTGCCTTCGGCGAACTGCAGGCCGAACTCCGCCAGCCGCTTCTTAAGTGCCTGGTAGAGCGCGGTCACACCGTCGTCGTTGAAGCGCGCAGCCATGGTGCCGAAGACGGGCATCTGGTCGGCCGGCGTAGTCCAGGCTTCCTTGTTGCGCTGGACCTGTTTGGAGACGTCGCGCAGTGCATCGAGCGCGCCTTTGCGGTCGAACTTGTTGATCGCCACGTACTCGGCAAAGTCGAGCATGTCGATTTTTTCGAGCTGGCTGGCAGCACCGAATTCTGGTGTCATCACATACATCGGAATGTCGACGTGCGGCACGATGGCGGCGTCGCCCTGGCCGATGCCGGAAGTCTCGACCACGATGAGGTCGAAGCCGGCAGCCTTGCAGGCTGCGATGACGTCGGGCAGGGCCTTGCTGATTTCAGAACCAAAATCGCGTGTTGCGAGGGAGCGCATGAACACGCGCTGCCCCGCATCACCCGACGGGTCCTTGGAAACTGTCCAGGGACTGATCGCATTCATGCGGATGCGGTCACCCAGCAGGGCGCCGCCGCTTTTGCGGCGTGATGGGTCGATGCTGATGATGGCGATGCGCGTCTTGTCGTCCTGGTCCAGGCGAAGGCGGCGGATCAGCTCGTCGGTCAGCGAGGATTTCCCGGCGCCACCGGTGCCGGTGATGCCGAGAACCGGCGTCTTTTTGGTCGCGGCCAGAGCCCGCAGCGTTTCAACGAGGTCACTGCTGGCATTGCCGTTTTCTAGAGCGGTGATCAGCTGCGCCAGCGCACGCCAGGCCATCTCGCCGTGGCCCTGAAGCGCTTGCACGTTTTTCGGCGCAAGACCCGTGAGATCACGGTCACAGCGCATGACCATTTCACCGATCATTCCCGCCAAGCCCATCCGCTGCCCATCCTCGGGGGTGTAAATGCGCGACACACCGTAGGCATGCAATTCACGAATCTCGGGTGGCACGATCACGCCGCCACCGCCGCCGAACACCTGGATATGCTCGCCACCGCGCGACTTGAGCAGATCGACCATGTACTTGAAATATTCGACGTGCCCGCCTTGGTAGGAACTGATGGCGATGCCCTGCACGTCTTCCTGCAGCGCGGCCGTCACGACCTCGTCGACGCTGCGGTTGTGGCCCAGGTGGATCACTTCGGCCCCCATCCCCTGGAGGATGCGTCGCATGATGTTGATGGCAGCGTCGTGCCCGTCAAAAAGCGAAGCGGCGGTCACGAAGCGCACCTTGTGCGTGGGACGGTAGTTGGCCAGTGCCTGGTACTCAGCGGAAAGGTCGGTCATTCGAGGCTTTCAAGTGGGCTGCGGAACTGCGGGTCCGCCGCCGGGAGTGGGGGGCTGTCCAGCCTTAGTTGAGCTTCGGGCACAGGACATGTTACGTTTACGTAAACGTCAATCTTACCCGGACTTTGACCGCTAGCAAACCATTGCCCGAAAACAGCGAGGGCGTCCGGTGTTGCCACGGGACGCCCTCGTACTGTTCTGCGGTGCAGCCCGTCTATTTGTAGAGCAACTCGGGCAGCCAGAGGCCGATCGCCGGGAATTGATACAGAAGAAAAATCGCGAAAACCTGGATTGCCATGAAAGGCAGCATGCCCGCGAAAATCTGGTTGAGCGTCACGTGCGGCGGACTCACGCCCTTGAGGTAAAAAGCCGCCATCGCCACAGGTGGGCTCAGGAATGCAGTTTGCAGATTCAGCGCCACCAGCAGGCCGAAGAACAACGGGTCGATGCCGAAGTGCGGCAGCAGAGGTATGAAGATAGGCATGAAGATCACGATGATCTCGGTCCACTCGAGCGGCCAGCCCAGCAGGAAAATCACCACCTGCGCCAGAATCATGAACTGCAGGGGCGTGAGGTCCATGCCCAGCACCCACTGGTTGATCAGTTCCTGGCCGCCCAGCAGAGCGAAGGCCGCCGAGAAGATACTTGACCCCACAAAAAGCCAGCACACCATGGCGCTGGTCTTTGCCGTCAGGAACACCGACTCACGCAGCACCTGCATGTTCAGCCGGCGATAGGCTGCCGCCAGCAACAAGCCGCCCATCGACCCCATTGCCGCCGCTTCGGTCGGCGTAGCCAGGCCGAACACGATCGTGCCCAGCACCGCCAGGATCATGATGGCCAGAGGGAAGAAGGAGCCCAGCAGCATCTTGAAGATCTCCAGCCGGGCGAAGCTGAAGTAGGCATAGAAGATTCCGAGCGCCACCGCGCAGCTCGCCAGTCCAATCCAGAAGGTGGTCGGCGCGGGCACACGGTCCTGGCTCGCAGCGGTCACCGGCTCGGCGGGTCCAGTTGCCGCCGAAGTCGGCTGGGCTGGTGCTGCAGATGAGGCAGGTGCAGCCTCAGCGGGCGCCTGGTCAGTTGCGCCCGCTACGGCGGGTTCAGCCGGAGGTGGCTGAAGGCCGCCGGCTTCTTCAGGCTCGGCCAAGCCCCCGCTGGGCGTTGCCTCTGCAGGGGTTTCATTAAACCCCCCGCCCATGGCCACTACGCCTTCGGTGGATTCCACGGCCAGCGGCGACGTCAGCTTGTAATAGGCCGTACCCATGATGGCGACGACGGCCAAAAGCGGTAGCAGAGCAATGAAGAGTTGCTTGAGCAACTCGTTCATGGGCACGCCCGCATTGCGTTTGCCTTTGATGGCGCCGATCAGGCCTGGCAGCACCTTGTTGCTGATCTGTGTTGAAACGGCCTCGGCCACCGGGGGTAGAGGCACGCGGCGGTCCTCGGCCGACATGGGGGGCGCGAGGTGCGGCTTCCATTTTGCCAGGACGACTACGTACAAGACATAGAGCGAGGCCAGCATGATGCCGGGAAAGAAAGCGCCCGCGTAAAGCTTGACGACCGAGACACCGGCCGTGGCACCATAGACGATCAGCATGACAGACGGTGGAATCAAAATGCCCAGGCAACCGCCGGCTGTAATGGCTCCGGCAGACAACTGCACGCTGTAGCCGGCGCGCAGCATGGCGGGCAGGGCGAGCAGGCCCATCAGCGTGACCACGGCACCGACGATGCCGGTGGCGGTCGCAAAAATCGCGCAGGTGATGATGGTGGCGACTGCCAGCGAGCCGGGCACGCGGGCCGTGGCCAGGTGCATGCTCTTGAACAGCTTTTCAATCAGGTTGGCGCGCTCGATGAGGTAGCCCATGAAGACGAACAGCGGAATCGAGATCAGCACGTCGTTGGACATGACGGAGTAGGCGCGCTGCACCATCAGGTCCAGTGTCTGGTCCACCGCCAGTGACGGGTTCTGACTTCGGTAGGCGATATAGGCGAACATCATGCCCATGCCCATCAGGGTGAAGGCAGTGGGAAAGCCCAGCATGATGGCCACCACGACGAGAGCCAGCATCAGGAGGCCCAGATGGCCATTCGTCATCTCGGCGGCGGGGGGCAGGAGGAAGAAAGCGGCAAGTACCACGCCGGCCATGATGGACAGGCCAAACCAGATTTCTTTTTTCATTTGTGTGACCCCTTGGCCGTGACCAGGGTGTCCAGCTTGGCAATGTCTTCGTCTTTCACGTTCACCATTTCTTTGAGTTTTTCGACGTCCACTTCTTCAACGTCATCACCTCGCGAGGGCCAGGTTCCCTGCTTGAGGCAGATGATGCAGCGGATGATCTCGACCACGCCCTGGGCCAGCAAGATAAAGCCGGCAATCGGGATGATGGTCTTGAAGGGGTAGACCGGGGGGCCGTTGGCCGTAACGTTGGAGTGCTCGTTGATGGCCCAGGATTCCGCGGCATAGAAATAGCCGGCATAGGCCAGTGCAAACACGCCGGGAATGAAGAACAGTATGTACAGCGCCAGATCCAGGCCGGCTTGCAGGCGCGGCGGGAAAAAACCGTAGAGCACGTCGCCGCGCACATGGCCGTTTTTGGACAGCGTGTAGGCTCCCGCCATCATGAACAGCGAGCCGTACATCATGCTCATGACATCGAACGCCCAGGGATGCGGGTTGCTCAGCACGTAGCGGGAGAAAACCTCCCACGAGATCATCAGCGTCAGCGCGACGATGAGCCATGAGAAGAATTGCCCGGCGAAGGTGCTTATCTTGTCGATGGTCAGAAGGATTTTTTGCATCAGGGGCCCACATAAAGAAAATCAGCCATCCGGATTGTGTCCGGATGGCTGACTAGTAGAAGCTAGGAAACTACTTACGCTTTTTTCGCTGGAGCCTTGGCGCCAAAGAAGTGGTTCACGGCCATACGGCGGCTCACGTTGGTGTCCTGGTCCCATTTGACCGCGCGTTCGGCGAAGGCTTTTTGCGAAGCGACGATTTCTTTGAACAGTGGGTTCTCGGCAGATTTCTTCTCGACGATTTCAGTCCAGATCTTTAGCTGGTCTTGCAAAATCGCGTCAGGCGTCTTGTAGAACTTGACCTTGTCCTTTGTCTGCAGCTCGATGTAATCCTTGGAGTAGCGATCGATCGCCTTCCAGGACATGTCGGCAGAAGCAGCCTCGGTGGCGCCAGCAATGACGGCTTTCATTTTGGCCGGCAGGGCGTCGTACTTCGTTTTGTTGAACATGATCTCGAAAGTCTCGGCGCTTTGGTGGTAGCTCTGCAGCATGCAGACCTTGGAGACGTCCGGGAAACCCAGAATACGATCCGAGGTGGCATTGTTGAATTCTGCACCGTCGAGCAGGCCGCGGTCCATGGCCGGAACGATCTCTCCGCCGGGCAAGGCATTCACTGCAGCGCCCATGGCGGTAAACAGGTCAATTGCCAAGCCGTTGGTGCGGAACTTCAGGCCCTTGAAGTCGGTGGACTTGGTGATGGGCTTCTTGAACCAGCCCAGCGGTTGGGTGGACATCGGGCCGTACAGGAAGGACTGCACGTTGCCGCCGATGGATGAGTAGAGCTTGGCGAGCAATTCGGCGCCGCCGCCATACTTATGCCAGGCAAGGATCATGTTTGCGTCCATGCCGAAGGCAGGGCCTGAGTTCCAGAGTGCCAGCGCGTTTTGCTTGCCGTAGTGGTAGCCCAGAACGCCATGGCCGCCGTCGAGCGTGCCCTTGGACACGGCTTCGAGCAAGCCGAATGCGGGCACCACGGCGCCTGCCGGGAGCACTTCGATCTTCAGGTCGCCGCCGGTCATGTCATTGACCTTTTTCGCATAGTCCAGTGCGTATTCGTGGAAGATGTCCTTGGCAGGCCAGGTGCTCTGCCAGCGCATGGAAATTGGGCCGGCCTGGGCCTTGGCAATCATCGGCGCAGTCATGGCACCTGCGGCTACGGCAGCTCCCTTGAGCAGGCCGCGGCGTCCAGTTGTTTTTGGAATGGTCATGTTTGTCTCCTGGTGGTTTGGAAAATTCATCAGTTCACTTACTGTCGTCGATGGTTAACGTTTCTCGCTCGCGTTTAAAGAGGGTTTTTACGGATAAACGCCCGGGGATAACCCGAAGACCGGCGACGAGCCTCCCGATGGCGCGGCTGATTACGAGGCGTGGATGGGCACCAACGGCCGGGCCGTTAAACGGCAAGGCGACCACATGCTTCACACCCGCCTACTTTTAGACGCAAAATTCGCAACACCATGACCCAAAACTCGCTCACCCCGGAACAACCTCAGGCACCAACACCGCCGCCTCGGCGCGAGGACTCGCCCCGGCCTGCCGAAGGCTACAGTGGCGACCTCGCGCCCGAACTGGCGCATGCATGGCTAGGCCAGGACGATGCGGTGCTGGTCGACGTGCGCACGGACGCCGAGCGCGCCTGGGTTGGGTTTGTACCGGGCGCGCTGGCCCTGTCCTGGAAGACGTGGCCGGGCATGGCACTCAATCCCGATTTCGATGCGGGGCTAGGCCAGGCCGTGCCCAAGGACAAGAAAGTCCTGATGTTGTGCCGCAGTGGCGTCAGGTCTGTCGACGCGGCCAAGCGGGCAAGCCAGCTGGGATGGGAGGCCTACAACGTCCTTGAAGGCTTCGAAGGTGATGCGGATGCGGACGGGCATCGCGGCAACCGCGGAGGATGGCGTTTTCGCGGTTTGCCGTGGCGGCAAACCTGATCGCTCGTTAAGAAGCTTCGTTGTCTGAAATTCTCGGGGCGCACTGCGCGTTAATCGAGAATTTCCCGGTTGCTGAGCTTTGCACGATAGGCATCCAGGCTTGCGCTTTTGCCAGGCGACTGTGTTGCATCAAGCGGAAACAGTGAAGCGCGCAGCGCCCCGTCGCCCAATGGGAAGGGCTCGCTCTGCGGCGAACGCGGTTGTGCACCAGCGGTTGCCTGCCGGTCCCGGTTTCTGAGTTTGTACCTTGCAAGGGTTTCATGCGCTTCATGAGGCTTGATGCCGGGTCCCGCGATTTTCAATTGCAGCCAGGTTGCGTCGCCCGACGCATCAATGGCGAGCATGCCGAAGGGCGACCCGATCACGATGTATTCAACCCAGCCCTGTTGTTGAATCAGGTTTTGAAGGTCGCTCTGAACCTCCTGGAGGTTCAGTGAATCACGCTGCTTACGAGAAAGCGTCGATTGCCAGACTACGTTCAGCCAAGGTTGAGGCACGGCTTGAAGCGAAGAGATTTCGCGCGGCAGTCGAATGTGCAGTTCGGACGACTGTTTGGGGATGAATTTGTCGATAAGTCCACGATTGAACGCTGAAATACCGAGGAATTCATCGGCTCGGCCCGTAAGCAGGACGCGCGCCCCTTTCCATCCCCTGATCTCGTGTAGAGCTTTCAGACCGCTCATTCCGGGCATGGAGTAGTCCACCACACAGACTTGCGTGAAGCCATAGCGCTGGTGGCCATCGTCCCGCCAATACTCGAGGATCTGCGGAATCAGCAACTGGCCTTGATGCCAGGCATTGACGATGTTTTGATGCTTCCATGCGTCTTCTTCCCAAGGCGAGATCTGTTCCTTGAGGGTTGAAATAAAACGCAGCGGACTCGAAAAGAAATGCGCGTCCCACTCCTCGGGAATGACCTCGGCAAGCATTTCCAGATAGGCGCGATCATCATCCACAAAGACGACTGAGCCGGGCCGACAGAAGAGGGGAAAAGACATGGACGGGCGTCGAAAAGGCGCGGTGATCGGGTGTTCATGCTCGAAAGGAGCGAGTAAAAATGAACAGCATGCGTAGCCTGACAGACACGCGTTAAATTAGCACTAAAGTACCTGTTAAAACTAGCAGCAAGAGCGGATGAATGCGCTATTTTTCCGCATCGAAGATTTTTGTTGACGCTAAAAGTACTAAATTCTGCAGATGCTCTTTCACCGACCTGTCTTTTCGCGCCGCGAGATCCAAATGGCCCTTTCGGGCCGCTGCCCGCGCCGCTCGCCAAGATGCCCGTGGGCTAGTTGCAGCGCTCGACGAGCCACCCGATGACCGGGTCAGCCGAGGCTGACGGTTCCGGACGTCAGGGGGTCATGCAGGACTGGATGCGTGCGCTCGCCGAGTACGCGGTGGAGGCCATCGTGGTTCTCGGGCCGGACCCGTTCGGCGCTCGGGAGGATCGACTTGTGCTCAGCCTTCATCCTTCCGTCCTGTTCGAGGCGGCCTCGGCGTTGGCCGAGAGTCGCGATTTTGGCGCGCCATGGCGCGAGTCGGACGCGCCTCTGGTGGCTTGGCAAGACATCACCAAGAGCGCGCCTGATTTGCCGAGTCGATGGCGAGAGCTTTGGCTGGCCCATGGTTTTCGCAGCGTCGTGCGCGTGGCATTCCCCCTGGCTTCCGGTCGTACGTTCGAGTGCTATCTGTTCAGTCGCCGGCAGTGGCATGAACGGGCTGATGCAGCCGCCCTCGCGTGGTCGGCATTGAATGTCTGGCCGCTGCTGAAGCGATCGATTGCGCAGGAGCGCTCACCCTTGAGTCCGCGTGAACTGGAGTGCCTGACGCTTGCCTTCGACGGCATGACGGCCAGGCAATCAGGCGTGAAGATCGTCTGCAGCGAGCGAACGGTGAACTTTCATCTCGCGAACGCCATGGAAAAGCTGCGCGTCGAAAGCAAGATTGCCGCGATCCAGCGCGCTTGCTGGTTCGGCCTGATCTAGAACTTATCGCTGTGGTCAGTATTCGGGCGAAGAAAAAAGGTGTTCATAATCCGGCAACATGACTTTCCTCGCGCTCGATGTGGGCAACACACGCTTGAAGTGGGCGCATTACGACGGTCCACTCCCCGGGGCCCGCCTGCTCGATCATGGTGCGGTCTTTCTTGAGAACATCGACAAGCTTGCCGAGCACGAGTGGAAGAGCCTGCCTCAACCGACCCGCATCCTGGGGTGCATCGTAGCCGGCGATGCGGTCAAGCAACGCATCGTCGAGCAAATGGACCACTGGGAAATCGCGCCGCGCTGGGTGATTTCCACCGCGCAGGAGGCCGGCCTTTCCAATGGCTATGACCACCCGGCCCGGCTGGGCGCGGACCGATGGGTCGCCATGATCGGTGCGCGCCATCGGGTGCTGGCCCGAGGCCCGGCGCGGCCCTGCGTCGTGGTGATGGTCGGTACGGCCGTCACGGTCGAGGCCATCGACGAGGTCGGGCGGTTTTTAGGCGGCATCATTCTTCCCGGTCACGGCATCATGCTGCGCGCGCTCGAGTCGGGCACGGCAGGACTGCATGTGCCCACCGGCGACGTGCGTGACTTTCCCACCAATACGAGCGACGCCCTCACCAGCGGCGGAACCTTTGCCATTGCCGGCGCCGTGCATCGCATGGTGGAAAACCTGACACGCCATTGCGGCAAGCCGCCCGTTTGCATCATGACCGGCGGGGCTGGCTGGAAGGTCGCGCCAAGCATGTCGGTCGATGTCGAACTGGTCGAGAGTCTCATTTTCGACGGGCTGCTCGAAATCGCCGCCCGGCGCTTCGGCGCCTGAGCTTGTCGTTGGGCTGCAAAGCCCTCCTCGAGCAGTCAACCCCCTCTGTCCCTCTGATCACTGGAGTTATATGTCCGATCTCAAACAAGCTTTTGACGCCGCAGTCGCCAACTCGCGCAATCTGCAGGAGCGGCCTGACAACATGACCTTGCTGCGTCTTTATGCCTTGTTCAAGCAAGGCAGTGCGGGGGATAACACCGAACCCAAGCCCGGCCTTGGCGACATGGTGGCGCGCGCTAAATGGGATGCATGGAACAAGCTCAAGGGCACGCCTGCGGAAGCGGCCATGCAGCAGTACATCGAGCTGATCGACTCACTTGAGTAGGGCGTTCAGGACGCCCGGCGGGATCAGCTCTTTCGGGCCTTCGACGCGGGGCTCGTGGTCTTTGAGTTCAGCAGGGCGTCGAGTTTCTTTTCAATTTGCTGGACGATCTGCGGCTGGAATGCCCCCAGCAGGAAGCCCAGGCTCGCTCTCACGTCGAATCGGCTGGCGCTGACCGTCAGCGTTCCATTGACGCCGGGGCGCTTGAAGCTGAGTTCATCGCACCCGTCGGGCGTTCCCGGATCCGCCTCTGTGTAGGCGCACTGCATCGCGTACTTTTCCTCTGCCTCGGCCGCCCAGCGCCGAGCCGTTTCGCGTGCCGCATGCAAGCCCAGCCTGTGTGTGCGTTCGATATGGATGTCAGCCATGCAAATCCTTTTGTGCCTGTGTGTAAAGCCGCAGTGCCTGCTGCCGCTCTGTAGGCGGCATTGCCGCAAGGCGGCGCACGGCGTCATAAAAACTCGCCCAGTCGCTGCCTCGCTCAGCAAAAAGCGCTTCGAAAGCCGGCACGAGTTCATCGTACGCGGCAAGCGCGCCGAGCGACGCATTGTTGGTGCGAGCCACCCACGCGTCATACCCGGCGTAACCGCCCCATTGTTGGCGTAGCAGCGCATATCTTTCGTGGAACCGGCGCATCGCCGCTTCCTTCGCTTGTGCCCGAAGTAGCCGGGCCTGGCCGTCGGATAAAGCAGGTGGGTCGCGGTAGACCGCTTCCAATTCACGCCGCAAGGCGAGCGTCAGGGCGCGGAACTGCTTTCGGCGGTTGTTGTAGGTCTCGTATTCGGCCTGCGAAGCGGCGCTCGCCTGCTCGGCAAGCCAGCGCGCTCCGCCCAGCCGTTCGACCGCCGTGGCAAAGGATTCGTTGAAGGCTGTGTCGCCCGGTGCATAAGCCACCTGATGGGCGAGTTCGTGGAATATCAGCCGTGCCAGTTCCCCTTCGGGGTAGCTGATGAATGTGTTGAGAAGTGGGTCGCCACCGGCCCAGTTCATCCAGCCAAGCGTCGAGTAGGCCGGAACCGGGTAGACGCTGACTTCGAGCCCCTCGGCTTGCAGTCGAGCGGCTTCCTGGCGCGCCTCCGCTTCATCGAAATAGCCTTTATAGCCGACGCAGCCGGCGACGGGAAAACACCAGTTTTTGACGGTCAGTGAGAACTCGGGCGCTGCCGTGAGGTTCCACACAGCGGCGCTGCGCCGGAGGTCTGCATAGCGGTGGTAGCTGGAGTTTTCGGGGAGTTTCAGGCTATCCACAGCAAAGCGCCGGATCTGCTGCGCCAGCTTTAATCGGGCCTTGAGTTTCTCGGGCGTCGCGGTATCGCTCAGCCAGTCGTCGATAGGTCGGGCCGAGCCCATCATGGCCATATGCCCGTTGAACGATTGCCAGTAATAGCTGGCGGTCGTGCAGCCGCCCAGGGCGCCAAGACCCATTGCCCCCGTCAGGGCGAGCCGCACCAGCCGGCCACGCGCGGCGTGGCGTGCCAGGCCAGCCCATGCGTTCATCTGTCGGCCTGGACCTGCACCAGGCAATCGTAGAACACCGGGCCTCGCCCCAGATCGGTGAGGTTCTGGCTGGTCAACTCGTTCACGTTGGTACCGTCCATACCCAGCTTGCGCCACCAAATGCCCAGGCCATTGACGACGCCCGGCCGTGCGCGCGCCGAAACCCTGGCCTTGCAACGGTAGAGGCCGCGGTCATTGAAGACGCGCACGACGCTTCCGCTCGAGATGCCTCGCGCCTCGGCGTCATGGGCATGAATTTCCAGCACTGGCTCTCCTTCGATGTCACGCAAGCTCTTGACGTTGACAAAGCTGGAGTTCAAAAAGTTTCGCGCCGGTGGCGAGATCATGGCCAGCGGATAAAGCGCCGAAGATCCTGCAACTTCGTGGTTGGGCAGGTGGTCGGGCAAGCCATCCAGGCCCTGGGCCTGCAGCCGCTGGCTGACGAATTCGCATTTCCCCGACGGCGTGGGAAAGCGTCCCTCGGCAAAAGGCGCATCGGGCAGTTTCAAGCTTGAAAAGCCCCGGGCAAGCAGTTCGTCGAAATCGACCTTTGTGCCGAAAGCCGCACGACAGAGCGCTTCATCGCTGTCTCCAAAGCAGGCATCCCCGAGCTTCATGTGGGCCGCCAGATCGCGGAATATCTGCGTGTTGGTCCGCGCCTCCCCCAGCGGCGCTATGGCCGGCCGATTCAGCAGCACATCGGTGTGACCGTAGGCGCTGTGAACGTCCCAATGCTCCAGTTGTGTCGTGGCGGGAAGAACGTAGTCAGCGTAGTCGGCGGTATCCGTCTGGAAGTGTTCCAGCACCACGGTGAACAGGTCCTGCCTGGCAAACCCCCGCACCACTTTGCCCGACTCGGGTGCGACGGCCACAGGGTTGCTGTTGTAGACCACCAGGGCCTCGATGCGGGGGCCAAATTCGGCGCTTGTTTCACGCAGGAGGTCATTGCCGATCGTGCTCATGTTGATGGTTCGGGGTTGCCTTGCGCCCAGCAAGTCCGGCCGTTGCAGAGCCGAGCGGTCAACCGGGAACATGCCCGAACTGCTGAGAAGGATGCCCCCGGCCCGATGCCGCCAGGCGCCGGTCAAAGCGGGCAGGCAGGCGATCGCCCGGGCCGCGTTGCCGCCCCCGCGTACCCGCTGCATGCCGTAGTTCAAGCGAATCGCCGCAGGCTTGGTAGTCCCGTAGGCGCGTGCGAGCTCCCTTACCTGTTCGACCGGCAGGCCACACACCGCGGCCGCACGTTCGGCGGGCCACTGCAGTGCCCGCTCTCGCAGCCCGGCCCAGCCGACCGTATGCCGCTCGAGGTAGTCGTGGTCGAGCCAGTCGTGCGTGATGAGTTCGTGCATGAGCCCGAGTGCGAGCGCGGCGTCGGTGCCGGGCATAAGCGCCAGGTGCTCGTGGCATTTGTCGGCGGTTTCGCTCTTGCGTGGGTCGATGCACACGAGGCGCGCGCCGTTGCGCTTGGCCTGCTGTGCGTAACGCCAGAAGTGCAGGTTGCTGGCAATCGAGTTGCTGCCCCAAATGACGATGAGCTGCGATTCGGCAAAGAACTCCACCTTCATGCCGACTTTTCCACCCAAGGTCTGCACCAGCCCTTCGCCCCCCGCGGCGGCGCAAATCGTGCGGTCGAGCAGCGAAGCGCCAATACTGTTGAAGAAGCGGGCGGCCATGCTCTCGCCCTGCACCAGTCCCATGGTGCCTGCATAGCTGTAGGGAACGATGGCCTGGGGGTCGACTGCAGCAATCTGGCCGAGCCGCAAGGCAATGTCGGCCAGCGCCTCGTCCCAGCTAACTTCCACGAACTGGCCGGAGCCTTTCGGCCCGCTGCTCTTGAGTGGGCGCAGCAGCCGCTCCGGGTGATATGTACGTTCGGTGTAGCGGGAAACTTTGGTGCAAAGCGTTCCGTCTGTGTTCGGGTGCTCCGGGTTGCCCTGAACCCGAAGCGCAATGCCGTTCTCAACCGTGGTGATTAGCGAGCAGGTGTCCGGGCAGTCATGCGGGCAAGCGCCGAGCACCCGGATTTCGGCAGGGTTAAGCAATTCGACTGGTAAAGGCTGGCTCATCTGGCGGGTCCTTGCTGCACCCGGCAGCCTCGAGGTCGTGCGAAAACAACAGACGCGCACCGGCGCGTCTGAACGTGCGTTGCCGGACAGCGCATGGCGAGTGGCGTCAACGCCATATAGGGTAAATAAGGCTTCAAGATAGGGCTTAAACAGTAGCGGCGGCTGAGCTTGGTGGCGAAAATCACTGCATGACCATTACACGCCGAAACTTTTCCGTCCTGGCGGGCGCCGCCCTGACGGCTTCATCCGGCCTTGTGCGCGCACAAGCCGACAGCAAGATTATCCTGGGCCAGTCGGCCGCGTTCACCGGACCGGCCGCGCAACTGGGGATCCAGTTCTATCAAGGCGCAAAAGTCTGCTTCGACCAGGTCAACGCGCAGGGAGGCGTCAACCGCCGCGAGATCGAAATTCGCAATCTGGACGATGGTTACGAGCCCGACCGCTGCGCCGAGAACACCCGCAAGCTGCTTTCCGAAGACGTTTTTGCGCTGTTCGGCTATATCGGCACACCCACCAGTGTCGTGGCGCTGCCGCAGGCCATCAAGCAGCGCGTACCTTTCATCGCTCCATTCACGGGTGCGATGGCGCTGCGTGAACCCTTCAGCCGCTACGCCTTTCACCTCCGGGGCTCGTACAACGACGAAACGGCCCTGATCGTGCGCCAGCTGACCGGTCTGGGCCTGAAGAAGATCGCGGTTTTCTACCAGAACGACGCCTACGGCAAAGCCGGTCTCGATGGCGTCAACCTGGCGTTGACGGCGCAGAACCTCACGCCAGTCGCGCAAGCTACGGTCGAACGCAATTCGACCGACGTGGCCGCTGCCGTCAGGACACTGGTGGCGGCGCGACCAGACGCGGTGGTTCAGATCAGCGCCTACAAGTCATGCGCGGCCTTTATTCGCGCTGCCCGTCAGGCCGGTTATGGAGGAACCTTCTACAACGTGTCTTTCGTCGGAACGCAGGCCCTGGCCGACGAACTGAAGCAGGACGGCGCGGGCGTCGTGGTGACGCAGGTGGTGCCCTCGCCCTACAGCGCGGCACGCCCCATCACGCGCGAATTTGCCGAAGCGGTGCGGCAAGCGGGCAACGGCGTGCAGGCCAACTTCTCCAGCATGGAAGGCTACCTGGCAGCACGCATCGTGGTGGAAGGCCTGAAGCGGGCCGGTGCGCGCGCCACGCGCGAGTCGCTCATTACGGGCCTCGAGGCCATCGGTAGCCAGTCTATTGGTGGTTTCAATGTCAATTTTTCGGCCAGTAACCATGTCGCGTCGCACTTCGTCGAGCTCTCGATGCTGGTGGGCGACGGCCGCGTCCGGACCTAAGACAAGAGCAGCTTCCTGGGCCGGAATCGACCAAACTCAGGCAATCGACGTGGCGTTGGCGAGCCCACGCATGAAGGCCTGGGCTCGCGCGAGTTGTTCCAGTGAAACGAACTCGTCTGGCTGATGGGCTTGCTCGATGCTGCCGGGCCCGCACACCACCGTAGGGATGCCCGCAGCCTTGAAGAGGCCGGCCTCCGTGCCGAACGCCACGAGCGTGGTGCGAGCCTCGCCCGAAAGCCGCTGCGCCAGCTGCGTGACGGCATCTCCCGCCGAGCCGAGGAACGCGGGGACTTCACAGATCGTGTCGAAGGTGAAGCCTGCGTCCGCGGCAATTTTTTTCATGGCCGGTTCACAGGCTGCGGCGTGGGCCAGCAACTGCGCCTGCAGCGCGTGCGCATCGGTGGTGGGAAGATTCCTGAACTCATAGCGGAATTCGGCGTCGCGCGGCACCACGTTGTCGGCGATTCCCCCATGAAACTGCCCGACGCTGGCCGTGCTGAAGGGCACGTCGAACTGGGCGCCGTCCAGCGAGAAGCGCTTTTCGTCACGCTCCAGGCCTTCGGCCATGTCGCGCAGCCGTCCGATGACCCGTGCGGCCATCTCGATGGCGTTGACGGACTGCGGCGTGAGCGACGAATGCGCTTCCTTGCCCCGTACGCAGCAGCGGTAGCGGTACACGCCCTTGTGCGCGATGGCCGGCACCATGCTGGTGGGCTCGCCGACAACGCAGGCTAATGGTGCGATGCCCGCGTCTTTCATGTCGGCGATCAGTTCCTTCACGCCCATGCAGCCGACCTCCTCGTCGTAACTCAGGGCAAGGTGAACCGCAAAGGGCGCGTTGCTGACCAGAAAGTCGCTGGCGTGCGCCAGCGCCAGCCCGATGAAGCCCTTCATGTCGCAGCTGCCGCGGCCGTAGAGGCGGTCGCCGATGACGCGGGCCGACAAGGGATCATGCGTCCAGTCCTGGCCGTCCCAGGGCACAGTGTCGGTGTGGCCGGAGAGGATCACGCCCGCAGGCTTTCCGCTTCCCAGCGTTGCGAACAGATTGGCCTTGGTTTTTTCCGGACTGAAGGTGATGCGGCTCTTCACTCCCAGATTGGCCAGCTGGTCGCGTACATAGTGAATCAGCTCGAGGTTGGAGTTGGCGCTGACGGTGTTCATGCGCACGAGGTCCTGGATGGTCTGCAGCGCCGGACCGGCGAGGGGCGGAAGGGATGTCATGCCTTCATTCTGGCGCAAGAGCAGGATAAAAGCCCGATAGCTGTCGGGTATGCTTGCCCGGCTTGGGGCCGATGCGCGATCGGCGCCGCCCGCACGCGATCGTGCCAACTGCCTATTCCTTCGGCTCATGCGTCTCCTTTCCGGTCTTTTCAAGCTGATGCGGCCACACCAGTGGCTCAAGAACCTGTTCGTTTTCGCGGGCTTGTTGTTCAGCGGAAACTGGCATGATCCCGCGCTGGCCAAGCTCGTGCTGCTGGCCTTCGGGGCGTTTTGCGCCGTCTCCAGTCTGGTGTATGTCGTCAACGACTGGGCCGACCGGGAGGCCGATGCAGCGCATCCGGCCAAACGTTTCCGGCCGCTCGCAAGCGGCGCAGTTTCCCCGTGGCAAGCCGCAGTCCTGGGCCTGGCGTTGTTCGGCGCCGGCGTCGCGCTGGCCTGGGGCAACCGCTCATTGTTCGTGTTGCTGACCCTCTACGCCGCGCTCAACCTCGGCTACTCTTTCGGGCTCAAGCGGGTGCCGGTCGTGGATGTCTCCATCATCGCCTCGGGTTTCATGCTCCGGCTGCTCGCCGGAACGCTGGCCGTCGGCATCGCACCCTCGCGGTGGATGTTGTTGACGGGGATTTTCGTGGCGCTCTTCCTGGGTTTTTCGAAACGCAAGGCCGAAACCTTTCACGAGGTATCGCGGCAGCGCGCCGTGATGGCGCACTACCCGAGCTCGCTTCTCGATACCTACATGGCCGTCACGATGACGGCGACCATCACCACCTACAGTCTTTTTGCCACCAGTCCCGAGGCGCAGGCTCAGCATAGCGAGCGCCTGATCTACACCGTGCCCATGGTGATCTTCGGCCTGCTGCGCTATGCCTATCAGGTGCACCGCGGATTGGGAGAAGACGTGTCGCGCGACTTGTTGCGCGACCCATGGATCCTCGGCGCTGGACTGGCGTGGTGCGCCGTCTTTCTGGGCCTGCACTGGTGAGCCCTACGCCGGGCGATTCCCGGGAGCGCCCCACGGTGCGCAAACCGCAGTTTTCGCTCCGCAAGCTTTCGCTGGTGGTCGGCCTGGCGCTCGCTGCCTATGGCTTGGTGCTGGCCTTGTGGCGCGAATCGCTAGCGCCCGATCTGCTGCGGGGACTCCTCTCCTGGACGAGCCTTCAGGCCGCCATGCTTTGCGTTCTGAGCTATTTGCTGCGCGGCTTGCGCTGGCGCCGATGGATGGCGGCCTGCGGCCGGCAGCTCGGCCTGTCGGACGGGCTGCGGCTGTACGTCGCGGGCTATGCCCTGACGCCGACGCCGGGCAATGTGGGCGAGGCCGCGAGGGGACTGTGGCTGGCCGAACGGCCGCTCGATACCGGACAGGCACTGGCCGTGTTCGGAGCCGAACGATTGGCCGATCTGCTCGCGCTGCTTTTGATGGCGACGCCGGTACTGGTCTGGGGCTTGCAGCATGGCGGAACCCTGATCGGCCTTCGGTCTCCTGGCGGGGCAGTCATTGCGCTTGGCCTGGCCTTTCTGCTGGTGGCCGGCGTGCTCTGCGGCTGGCTGCTGAGGCAATATGCGCGAAGCCATGTGGACAAGTTCCTGGCGTGGTCAAGAGATGCCTGGACATTTCTGGCCGACCGCCCGCTGGGCTGGATGGGTCTGACGCTCGGGGCATGGTTCGCGCAGGGATTGGGGGTGTGGCTGCTGTGCCAGCAGGCTGGTGTGCCGACCTCATTCCTGATGGCGGCCGGCGGCTACGCGCTGGCCATGGTGGCGGGCGCCCTCTCTGCGCTGCCGGCGGGACTGGGGGGGACCGAGGCTGTCCTTGCCGGTCTGCTGGTCGGGCAAGGGGCGGCCCCCGGCGCTGCCATCGCGGTCACGGTGCTGGCGCGGCTACTGACGCTCTGGTTGGCCGTGGGGCTTGGGGTGGCCGCACTGCTTTATAGTGCCGCGATTCGAAAAGACATCCGCCTCTTCTGAAAGTCATGACCTACGCTTCTTCCGTTTCTCCGGTGTCTTCAAACGGCGCCGCTGTTTCCTTTGCGCGGGCAGGCCTTCCGCTGCGCTGGCTGGTGGCGGTGGGGCTTTTGTCCCTTGCCCTGCGGCTGTGGATTTCCATCGTCTTTCCGGTGACGGGCGATGAGGCCTTCTTCTACTGGTGGGGCGTGTACCTCGACTGGGGCTATTACGACCATCCGCCCATGGTGGGATGGCTGATCGGACTCATGCGGACGCTGCTGGGCGACTCACTCTGGGCGATACGCCTGCCCATCGTGCTGCTCCCGCTGGCCCTTGGCGCAGCCATCGGATGGGCGCTCTGGCCTCTTGACCGGCAACGGGCGGCGTGGGCGGTCGTTTTCTTCTGGCTGGCGCCAATCAATTGGCTTAACGTCCTGATCACCACCGACACACCGCTGATTTTCTGGTCCGTGCTGTCGGTCGCCGCACTGATGCGGGCCGAATTGCGGCCCGCCATGGACAGGCGCACGTGGGGCCTTTACGCCTTGTCGGGGCTATTCATCGGCTGCGCCTTTCTTTCCAAATACTTCTCGGTCGTACTGGGGCTGGCCTATCTCGTCTACTTCGTGCTCTGGCGTCGCGAGCGGCTCGGTGGCCTGGCGCTGCTGGTGTTTTGCGCGCTGCCGGGCCCCGCCATCAATATTGCGTGGAATATGGACCATGGCTGGTCCAACATCATGTTCAACCTCTACAACCGGAACGAAGACGCCGGTTTCGAAGTTCGCAAGCCCTTCGTGTACCTCGGCATGCTGGCCTACCTGATCACGCCGGCCGCGCTCTGGCTGGGCTGGAAGCAACGCCGGGAACTTCGCCAGGCGGGCGGCCGCTTTCCCCTGCTTGCGTGCCTGGTGCTCGTGCCTTTCTGCTTTTTCGCCCTGCTGTCGTTCAAGAAAGTCATCGGGCTTCATTGGGTGCTGTCGTTCTATCCCTTCGGTTTCGCACTGCTGGCGCTGGCATTGCCACTGCAAAAGCTGAAACCCTGCGCCAAGGGAATGGCCGTCTTCACTGCGCTTCATGTGTTGGCAGTCGTGGCCATTGCCATGACAACGCCGGCCGACTGGAAGCGCTTCAGCCTTCACCCCAGCATCGTGCGGAGTTTCGAGACCGCCGAGATCCTGAAGAAAGCCAGCGCCCCCGATACGGTGCTGATGGCCGATGCCTACACGCCGGCTTCGATCTACGGCTTTGAGCGGCGCGAGTACGTGCCCGTGTTCGGGCCGGGCCGATTCCATGCGCGCCAGGACGACATCCTGGTGGACTTTTCCGTCTACCAGGGACGTACCCTTCGCATCATTCATGGCGGCTTGCCTGATCTAGCCAAATACCAGCCTTACTTCGACTCGGTCAGAGTAATTCCGGTCGAGCAGAGCGGCGTCACTTTTTACGTGGTCGAGGGCAAGGGTTTTAACTATCCAGCCTACCGCGACGGCGTGCTCGCCACAATCTACCAGCGCTACTACAACATTCCCCGCCAGCTACCCATGACGGGGTGTCCGTTTTGCCAGCGGCTGTGTGGGCAATTGCGTTGCGAAAGACCCTGAAGGTGTGCCGCAGTCACGGGGTCAGGGCGTCGAGCTGGCCTCCTTCGCGCGCAATCCTGACAGGGTAGGTCCCGCGCGGACTATCGCCACCGCGCAGGCGCGGCGCCTCACCCATCCGCTTTCACGCGGAATACGCGTTGGCCAAGGTTTGCAGATGGGCCCGCTGGCCAGGCTCCAGGTAAGGCACCAGCAGATTAAGCACATGCTGGGCGCCTCGCAAAAGCGCATGTTGTGCATGCTCCGGCTCAAGCGCGTGCCGTGGGTCGCGCACATACTCAAAGCTCAGCCAATAGGTCAGGACCACCACCATGCTGGTGGCGGTGGGCTCGGCTTGCGCGCTTTCCATGGTCACTGCCTTGCTCTGCCGCAAGCTGTCCAGCAATCCTTTGATGGACTGTGTCTTGCGCTTGAGAATCAACTGGAGCTGCGTCTCGAGCCGGCGATTTTTGCTCAGCAGGTCGTTGATGTCGCGGTAGAGAAACCGGTATTGCCAGATCAGCTCGAAAAGCGTGTGGATGAAGAACCAGGCGTCCTCGACGTCTTCCACAGTGGGACCGGCTGCCAGCAGGGGACCGAGGGCGGCCTCGTACTGATCGACGAGTGAATTGATCAGCTCGTCCTTGGCCGGGTAGTGGTAGTAGAGATTGCCTGGGCTGATGCCCAGTTCGGCCGAGATGAGCGTGGTCGATACGTTGGGTTCGCCGAACCGGTTGAACAGTTCGAGCGTCAGCTCCAGTATCCGCTGCGCGGTCCGGCGCGGGGCCTTCTTCGCCATGTCTCGTGGCCTTTGTAGTTTCAGGCCACTCTACCGCAGGCACGAGGGGCCGCAAAGAGGGCAGACACCCAGGGCCATCTAACGGCGCGCTTGGACGCCGATCGACCTGCGCAATGAAAAAAGGACCCGGGGGGTCCTTTGTTCTCGATGTCTGCAAGCTGCCGTTCAGTCGGCGGCCCTCTTCTGGGCGGGCCGCCGCGCTGGCGTTTTGGTCGCGGGTTCTGTCGGGGAGCTTGCAGGAATATGGGATGCCGCGTCGAGCCGGGCCTTGAGCTCCTCGACGGTGCGAGCGAGCGCATCGAGGCGATCGGTCAGCTCGTCGATATCGCCAGCAGTGGGTACATCGAGCTGGTCGAGTGCCTTGCTGACACGCTCCTGGAAGATGTTTTCTATCTTGCCCCACTGCTGCCCGGCCCGGGCACCGACGTCTGTCGCCATGTGCGTGATCTTGCTGGCAGCTTCGGCAAGCCTCTCCTGGGCCGCGACTTGTGTCTTTTGCTGGATTCCCATGCCTTCCTTGACCAGATTCTCGAAGACCTTGCCGCCTTCTTCCTGCGCCTTCGCAAAAGCACCCAGGCCAGCCAGCCAGATCTGCTGCGCAGATTCCTTGACCGCATCTGCAATCGGTGGCGTGCGGTCGGACTCGGGCGTTTGCTTTTTAACCATGGTGCCTCCTTTGATGCGATATAAAAATTTGATGCGTTGTAAAAATAGTGGAATTCAACTCTACGCGCCTGAGCGGTCTTTTTCTAGACTGACTCACCCAAACGGCTTGAGCCCCCTTTTCAGGGCAAAGCTCCACTGATCGAAACGCACCGAGGCCAAGGCCCGACCGGGTGTATGCCTGAAATAGAATCCACATCCAACGTGCTGAACCCAGCCTCGCTCCTGATTCGGAGCCTTTTTCTTCAACAACAGTCCAGCGAGCAATTCAAGCATGACCATTCTGATCACCGGCGGAGCGGGTTTTATCGGGGCAAATTTCGTGCTGGACTGGTTGGCACGCTCTGACGAGCAGGTGATCAATCTGGACGCGCTGACCTATGCCGGCAACCTCGAAAACCTGCAGACGTTGAATGCCGACAGTCGCCACATGTTCGTGCGGGGCTCGATCAACGACAGCGAAACATTGGCCCAGCTCCTGGCGACGCACAGCCCGCGCGCTGTCATCAATTTCGCGGCAGAGTCCCATGTGGACCGCTCGATCCAGGGACCAGGCGCTTTCATTGAAACCAATGTGGTCGGAACGTTCACGCTGCTCGAGGCGGTGCGTGCGTTCTGGTCGGAACTTCCGGGCCCATCGAAGGCCTCTTTTCGCTTTGTGCATGTATCGACCGACGAGGTGTACGGATCGCTCGGCCCGAACGACGCGCCGTTTACCGAATTGCACCGCTACCAGCCCAACAGCCCGTACAGTGCGAGCAAGGCCTCCGGCGATCATCTTGTCAGGTCCTATCACCACACCTACGGCCTGCCCGTACTCACCACCAACTGCAGCAACAACTACGGCCCTTACCACTTCCCTGAAAAACTGATCCCGCTCGTGATCGTCAACGCGCTCGCCGGCAAAGCCTTGCCGGTCTACGGCGACGGCCTTCAGGTTCGCGACTGGTTGTATGTGAAGGACCATTGCAGCGCCATTCGGCGTGTACTCGAGGCGGGGACGCCGGGCGAGGTCTACAACGTGGGCGGCGACAACGAACGGACCAATCTGCAGATCGTGCGCACCATTTGCGCGCTGCTCGACGAATTGCGTCCGGGCCTGAAGCCGTATGGCGAGCAAATGACTTTCGTGGCGGACAGGCCGGGCCATGACCGCCGCTATGCCATAGACGCGCGGAAGTTGCAGAGTGAACTGGGCTGGAAGCCCAGCGAAACGTTCGAAACCGGCATCAGGAAGACGGTTGCGTGGTACCTGGACAATGCCGCCTGGGTGGCGCATGTGCAAACTGGCGAATACCGCAACTGGATTGCCCGGCAGTATGCGGAGCAACTTTCGTGAAGGTGACCCGTACCGCCATCGAGGGCCTGCTGATTCTGGAGCCCAAGGTGTTCGGAGACGAGCGCGGCTTCTTTCTGGAAAGCTTCAACCAGCACACATTCGCGCAGGCGACAGGGCTGAACCTGCAGTTCGTACAGGACAACCACAGCAGGAGTTCACGCGGTGTATTGCGCGGCATGCATTACCAGCTTGAGCGGCCTCAGGGTAAGTTGGTGCGGGTGGTCAATGGTTCGGTTTTTGACGTGGTGGTCGACCTGCGCCGATCCTCTGCCACCTTTGGCCATTGGGTGGGCATCGACCTGAACGCTGCAAGCCATCGACAGCTGTGGGTGCCGCCGGGACTGGCCCATGGATTTCTCACGCGCAGTGAGACCGCCGACTTTCTCTACAAGACGACCGACTACTACGCTGCCGCGGACGAGAGGTGCATTGCATGGGACGATCCGGATGTCGGCATCGATTGGCAGCTCGACGGGCTCGTGCCTCAATTGTCGGCGAAGGACCAGACAGGCACGACCTTTGCCGACGCCGAGGTTTACCCGTGATCCAGCACGCCGCATGAGTGTCTTTTTTCGCAGCGATTCAAGGTTCACGCTTTGAAGCGGATTCTCGATTTTTCATTGGCATTGCTGGCGTGCCTGATCTTTCTATGGCCGGCGCTGCTCATCGCCCTGGCGGTCAGGCTGACCTCGCCCGGGCCGGCGCTCTACTGGTCGGACAGGGTCGGCAGAAACAACCGGATCTTCAAAATGCCGAAATTCCGAAGCATGCGCGTCGATACTCCCGCATTGGCCACACATCTGCTGGGCGATCCCCGGGCGCACCTGACGCCGATTGGCAGCTTTCTGCGAAAAAGCAGCTTGGATGAAATTCCCCAGTTGTGGAGCATCCTCGTGGGCGATATGAGCTTTGTCGGGCCTCGACCGGCGCTGTTCAATCAGCAGGACCTGATCGAGTTGAGAACGCAAAAAGGCGTGCATCGTCTCGTTCCGGGCTTGACCGGTTGGGCGCAAATCAATGGACGTGACGACCTTCCGATACCCCAAAAAGTGGCGCTGGACGCGGAGTATCTTGAGCGCCAGGGACTCGGAATGGATATCCGGATCATTTTCAGGACTGCGGCCAAAGTTATAAGCCGCGATGGAGTCGCGCATTGAACTGGGCGAATCTGCGGGCTGCCGTGGCAAAGCTGGTGGGCCTGTCTGCCGGCCTGCCGATTGCCTTGATCAGTATCACCAAGCTGGTCCTTTTTCTTTCGGCGCTGTTCGAGATGGCCCGAGGGTGGCGCCGTGGTGAGCGGGTTGCGGCACTGGCGGAGTTGTGGTCGCCCCGAATCATTCTTGCCAGCGTGCTGATGTTCGGGCTTAGCCTTTATTGGACCATCGCCGACAGCGCCGTCGCGCTGGGGGCAGTCGGCAAGTATGGAAAGCTGCTCATCATTCCCTGCATGCTCATCGTGATGCGAGAGCGGCGCCACGCAAATCAAGTGATGCTGATTTTTCTGGCCGCCCAGGTATTTTTGTGCCTGAGCGCGTGGCTGCTGTATTTCCATGTGCGCTTGCCGTGGGCTACTTCAAACATGGCGCAGGAGAAATTCGCCGTGTTTTCAAGCTACCTCGATCAAGGAATCATGAGCGCCGTCGCTGCCGCCGTCTTGTGGCATTTGCGCACCCTGGCGCCTAGCCCTGTTGTCCATAGGCTGATGGTGGCGTTGTCGGTAGTGGCGCTAGGCAACGTTTTCCTGGTGTTTTCCGGGCGGACGGGGCATCTGGTGGGGATCGCGATGATTTCGTTGGCGATCTTCTGGCAGCTGCCAAAACGGTTTCGCCTCGCCGCTTTCGTCATCCCTCCAGTGCTTTTCATCGCGGCGCTGGCTGGTTTTGGAAAGGTGGGGGAGGGTTTCGAAAAAGCACGCCAGGAGATGAGTGCCTATTCGGGTACGCCCACCGCCGGCTCGTCGGTTGGCATGCGTCTGTCTTTCTGGAAAGCCTCGGTCGAGTCGATTGCAGCCCATCCGGCCTTCGGCACTGGCGTGGGCAGCTGGCTGGTTCAGTATGAAAAGTTCGCACCACCCCGGTCTGATAAAGAACGTCATGGCAATCCCCATCAGGAGTTTTTGCTGTGGGGCGTGCAGTTGGGCGTCGGCGGAATAGCCTTGCTGCTGGTCTTGCTGGCAAGCCTGTGTCGCGACTTTACGCGTCTGGAATCGGCGTCTGCGAGAGCCGGCTTGTCCGCTGTAGCGGCTTTAGCTATTTCGTGCCTGTTCAACTCGACGCTGTATGACGCTTATATCGGCGATTTCTTCTGTATCACTTTCGCAGTATTGCTGGGTTATGGCTGGCTGAGCAGACAAACGGTTGTTCCTGCTGAAACGACAGTTTCTGCCAAAAGTGCGTGAACAGGTTTAATATCGCGGCCTCGCAATCAATTTCGACACAAGGAAAAAACATGAGTACTTTGATGGACCTCCAGAGCCAGATTGAAAAACTGCAAAAGCAGGCAACGGAAATCAAGGTCAGGGAATTCGACAAGACGGTGGAGGAAATTCTCGCGAAAATGCAGGCTTTCGGCATAACGCTCAAGGACCTGAATCCTTCCAAACGTCGGTCCAAGGGCAAAGCCAGACCTGGCAAAGCGCCGGCCGCCAAGCGCACGCCTGCATCCAAAAAAACGGGTGCGCCAGTCGCCGCAAAATATCGGGGTCCTAATGGTGAAACCTGGAGTGGCCGTGGCCTGATGCCGCGCTGGTTGTCCGCCCTCGTTGCCCAGGGCCAATCCAAAGAGTCATTTGCCATCAAGGCTGAGTAAGGTCGGGCAAGGCCGATTAAGGTCGAGTAAGGCGCTGAGAGGTAAATGAGCGGGTCGCGTTAGCGGCCACAAGGGTCGGGGATACTCCCGTTCAGGGAATTCATGCAAAGCAAAATACTGGGCTGGCCCCGGCCTGTAAAACACTTGACGGTGCTGGTCCTCGACCTGCTACTGTCGGTGGCCGCAACGTGGGCGGCGTTCACGCTTCGGCTTGACGCCCTGCACTTGCCTGAGGGAGCGCAGTGGTGGGTGTATGGGCTGGCTCCGCTGCTGGCGATCCCCATTTTCATCCGGTTTGGGCTTTATCGCGCCATCTTCCGCTATACCGGTCAGGCGGCGCTGAGCGCTACGGCCAAGGCTGTTTGCGTTTATGCCGCCTTGCTCCTTGGCGTTTTGCTATGGGCGCGCTGGCCCGGCGTGCCGCGCACGCTGGGCGTCTTGCAGCCCCTCATATTTTTGCTCCTCGTGGGATCCAGCCGCGCGATCGCACGTTTCTGGCTGGCAGGGCTTCCACAGCAGCGCAATACCCAGGGCCGGCTGCTTATTTTCGGGGCCGGAACGGCGGGCGTACAGACCGCCGCGGCAATGGGCATCTCGGGCCAGTTCGAATTGATGGGTTTCGTTGACGATGACGCTGGCAAAGTCGGGCGCAGCATCAACGGAAAGCGCGTCTTTTCGCCCAACGAGATTCAGGCGCTGATCGAGAAGGAAAAGATTACCGACATACTCCTGGCGATCCCGAGCGCCACGCGCGAAAGGCGCAACCATATTATCCAGAGCCTGCGCAATGCACCGGTTCATATAAGGACGTTGCCGGGCTTGAGTGATTTGGCGAGTGGGCGGGTCACTGTTCAGGATTTCAAGGAACTGGACATCGAGGATCTGCTGGGTCGCGATCCGGTGCCGCCCGATGCCACCCTGCTTTCACGCAAGCTGGCGGGGCAGGTCGTATTGGTGAGCGGTGCTGGCGGCAGCATCGGCTCGGAGCTCTGCCGCCAGATCCTTGCCCAGCAGCCTGCTCGCCTTTTGCTGCTGGACCACAGTGAATTCAGCCTGTACAACATTCACCAGGAGCTCGAAGGCTTGAGCTCCAACGGAGGGGGCCCCGCCGTCGAACTCGTGACCTTGCTGGGAAGTGTGAGCCATTCTGAACGTCTTCTGGACATATGCATGCAGTACCGGCCGCACGCGGTCTACCATGCCGCGGCCTACAAACATGTGCCAATCGTGGAGGCCAACGCCACCGAGGGTATTTTCAACAACGTGTTCGGAACCCTCAACATGGCGCGAGCGGCCCGGCAGTCGGGCGCGCGGCATTTTGTCCTGGTGTCAACCGACAAGGCAGTTCGACCCACCAACATCATGGGCGCAAGCAAGCGAATGGCTGAACTCGTCCTGCAGGCCCTGGCATCCCAGGAGGCGGAAAAGCCCGCTGCTCTGGACGCGACCACCACCTGCTTCAGCATGGTTCGCTTCGGAAATGTGCTGGGTTCCAGCGGCAGCGTGGTTCCCCTTTTTCGAAGGCAGCTGGCAAGCGGCGGGCCGCTTACCGTGACACATTCGGAAGTCACGCGCTACTTCATGACCATCCCCGAGGCCGCCCAGCTTGTGTTGCACGCCGGCGCCATGGCATCGGGGGGTGAAGTATTTGTTCTGGACATGGGTGAGCCGGTCAGGATCATCGATCTTGCGCGCCGGATGATCGAACTGTCGGGTCTGCGCGTGCGGCACGCAGGCGAGCCGGAGGGCGACATCGAAATTGTCGTTACCGGCCTTCGGCCCGGCGAGAAGCTCTACGAGGAGCTTCTGATTGGCGACGACCCCGCGCCCACCACGCATCCCCGCATCATGAAAGCCCATGAAGCGTTTCTTGCCTGGGATGACCTGGCGCCGAGGCTGGAAGAATTGCAGCGTGCATCGTCGCGCAGTGACGTGTCAGCTATCAAGCAGGTGCTGGCGCAATGCGTGCAGGGCTACGGCCCAGTGGAGCCCAACGACAGTGCCGTACTGCCAGCGCCGCGCGATACGGCACAATTTGGGCTCTGACAGCTTTACCGCCCGAACGGCGTACCTAACCAAGCCATGACCGAACCCGATCTTTCCCACGTTGGTCCGCGCGACAAGGCCGAAATCCTGGCGCAGGCCTTGCCCTACATTCGCAAGTTCCACGGCAAGACGCTGGTCATCAAGTATGGCGGCAATGCCATGACCGATCCGGCACTGCAGGCGGATTTCGCCGAGGACGTGGTCCTGCTCAAACTGGTGGGCATGAATCCCGTGGTCGTGCACGGCGGCGGGCCGCAGATCGAGACTGCGCTCAACCGGCTCGGCAAAAAGGGCGAGTTCATCCAGGGGATGCGCGTCACGGACGAAGAAACCATGGAGGTCGTCGAGTGGGTTCTTGCAGGCCAGGTCCAGCAGGACATTGTCGGGCTGATCAACCAGGCGGGCGGCAAGGCGGTGGGCCTGACGGGGCGCGACGGCGGCCTGATCCGCGCCCAGAAACTCAAGATGAATGACCGCGACAACCCCGACAAGGAACACGACATCGGCTACGTCGGGGACATCGTCTCCATCGATCCCAGTGTGGTCAAGGCATTGCAGGATGACCAGTTCATACCGGTGATCAGCCCCATCGGTTTTGGAGCCGACAACGAGAGCTACAACATCAATGCCGACGTCGTGGCCGGCAAGCTCGCCACCGTGCTGAAGGCCGAGAAGCTGGTGCTGCTTACGAACACGCCGGGCGTGCTGGACAAGAGCGGCCAGCTGCTGACCGATCTCACCGCCCGCGAGATCGACGAGCTTTTCGCCGACGGCACCATTTCAGGCGGAATGCTGCCGAAGATTTCCGGTGCGCTGGACGCCGCCAAGAGCGGCGTCAATTCCGTCCACATCATCGACGGACGTGTTCCGCATGCGATGCTGCTCGAGATCCTGACCGACCAGGCTTACGGCACGATGATTCGCTCGCACTGACTTTTCCGGAGTGGGTGTCCCGTCCAAGAAGGCGGTCGACATTGCCCCCCGGGCTGCCGGCCCAAGGAAACTCCCGATGGCGCCTGCACGGCTGACCTTTATGCTATGCGACCATGCGACTCCTGCTGGTTGAAGACGACATCATGGTGGCCAGCGGTATCAAGCTGGGGCTGTGCAACGCCAGCTATGCCGTGGACTGGGTCGGCAGCGCCGAGCGCGCGCTGGAGGTCCTCAAGGCGGAGTCGTTCGACGCAGCCATCATCGACATCGGCCTGCCCGCCATGGATGGGCTGGAGCTGACGCGCCACCTGAGGGGTTTGGGCATCACCATTCCCGTGCTGATATTGACGGCGCGCGATGCCCTTCGGGACCGTGTGCAGGGGCTGGACATCGGGGCCGACGATTACCTCGTCAAACCCTTCGAGCTGCCCGAATTGCTGGCCCGGCTCCGCGCGCTTCTGCGGCGCTCGCAGGCCGCAACCAGCGCCGTGATCAGTTTCGGCAACCTGGAGCTCGACACTTCACAGCGGCAGGTGCGCGCCAATGGCGAACTTATCGAACTGGGACCCCGCGAGTGGACCGTACTGGAGTACCTGCTGGTCCATGCCCCCAAGCCAGCCAACAAGGACAAACTGCTGCAGGCGCTGACGGGCTGGGACAAGGGCATCACCTCCAACGCTATCGAGGTTTACATCTCGCGCCTGCGCGCTAAGCTCGAGCCCTACGGCATCGCGGTCAGGTCTATCCGGGGGTTCGGCTACCGGCTGGAGCAAAAGCGCAGCACCGAAGCCTCTTCGACGGTTCAGGGGTGACGCGATGCGGCAGAGCACTGCGTTTTGTATCTGGCTGACGTGATGACGCAGGTACGCCGGGCTCGGTCGTGATCCGGCAGATCTTCAAGCCGGGCCTGCAGCGGCGCCTTCTGCTCCTGCTGCTTATTCCCCTGAGCGTCCTGTCGCTGATCAGCGCGTACCTTGACTATCGCGCGGCCGGGAATGCCGCGCTGCAGCAAGACCAGCAATTGCTCAGGCTGATGCCCTTGTTCGCCGACTCCGTCGTGGCACCGGGCGCCGAGGCAAGCGATTCACCCGTACTTTTGCTGGCTCCGGACGTGGAAGACTTTCTGCGGCGCCGTTCGGGCTTTACCGCGCACCGCATTGCCGACCTGGAAGGCCGGTTCCTGTCAGGAGAGGAATGGCTGGCGACGGTTGCCCCGGCCACGCCTGACCCGGAATTCCATAGCGTGGAGGACGGCGGCGTGATCTACCGCGTCGTGTCGCAGCGCCTCACGACGGGCGCGGGGGAACTGCTGCTGCAATTGGCCGACGGCTCGGATGCACGCCAGCGCTGGGTCCGCTCCGTGCTGTTCAAGGTCGTGCTGCCCAACCTGTTTCTCTTGCTGGCCGCAGGCTTCGCGGTCAACTGGGCGGTCGCCACAGCGCTGCAACCGCTGCTCAATCTCAAGGACGCGGTCGAGAAGCGTTCGCCGGGTGACCTCAGCGCGATAGACCCACGGACCACACCGGCCGAAGTGCGGCCGTTGGTCAGTTCCCTCAACCGGCTGTTCGGTCTGGTCAACGATCAGGCCGAGGGCCAGCGACGGTTCGTGGCCGACGCGGCGCACCAATTGCGCACACCCCTGGCTGGCTTGCAGGCGCAGGTCGAGGCCTGGGCAGAGCGAGCCTCGGGCGGGCCGATCGGTGCCCCCATCACCCTGCCGGCGAACACCGTGCTGCGGCTGCGCGACGCGACACGTCGAACCACACAGCTGGCCAATCAACTACTGGCCTTGTCGCGGGCCGACGCGACGACGATGCGTGAACAGCCCCTCGAGATAATCGATCTCAAGCAACTGTGTGAAAGCGTTCTCGGCGACCATCTGGACGCCGCGAGTGCGAGGAACATCGACCTCGGCCTGGAGGTTGAAAATGCCAGCGCGATGGGACATGCCTGGCAACTTCGCGAACTGCTTTCGAACCTGGTGGACAACGCAGTGAAGTACACGCAACGACACGGCGAGGTCACATTGCGGTGCGGCCGCGACAGCTGCGCGCCGTTGCCAGGCGGCGCATTTCTGGAAGTCGAGGACAACGGTCCTGGCATTCCAAAGGAAGAGCGCCGTCTGGCCCTGCAGCGGTTTTACCGCGTGCCCGGAACCGCGGCCGAGGGCAACGGCCTGGGCCTTGCGATTGCCGACGAGATCGCACGCCTGCACGAATCCCAGCTGCAGTTGCTTGATTCCCACGCGGTCAGCGGGCGAGGTTTGAGGGTGCGGCTTTCCCTGCCACTTGTAACAAGTCCGGCCGAGTCGTTGCCCGCTGTAGGGCATTCAGGTTAGGTTTTTGCGAGCTGTGCAAACTTCCTCGCGAGTGTGTTGCTCAATTGCTGCAAAGGCCTGAGAGACAAGGCTGAGCTATGCACGCGACATGCGAGAATTTGCCGATGCTGCGCTACTTGAAACAACTATTACAAATCTGCCATGACTGAGCTGGCATCCGCTGTGGGAATCGACGCTGCGGTCACGGTGCGCAAACGTCCCAAGCCGGGTGAAAGGCGCGTGCAGATCCTCGAAGCCTTGGCGACGATGCTCGAGCAGCCTGGCGCGGAGCGCGTGACAACATCGGCCCTGGCCGCGCGGCTCGACGTGAGCGAGGCAGCGCTCTACCGCCATTTCGCCAGCAAGGCGCAGATGTTCGAAGGGCTTATCGAGTTCATCGAACAATCGGTTCTGACGCTCGTCAACCAGATTGCCGAACGTGAAACCGACCCGGTAGCGCGGAGTCGCAAGCTGGTCATCATGGTGTTGCAATTCGCCGAGAAGAATCCAGGCATGACGCGCGTCATGGTGGGCGATGCGCTGGTATTCGAGAACGAGCGCCTCCAGGAGCGCATGAACCAGTTCTTCGACAAGCTCGAGTCCAGCCTCAAGCAAAATCTGCGCGAGGCCGCTACGGCCAGCGGTGCGGCTGCTCCTTCGGTGCAGGCGCAGGTTCAGGCATCGGTGGTCCTGGCCTTTATGGTCGGGCGACTGCAGCGCTTCGCGCGGTCCGGATTCAAACGGTCTCCTTCGGAGCATCTCGAAGCGAGCCTGGCCACCGTACTCGGCTGACCAGGTCATTGCCCTCGCGTCGCGCGCGGGCCCGCCTAACTCGGGCTATAAATGCAGACTTTGACGAGAACCTCGCCAAAGCGCTTGTTCATTTTTCAAAAAATACATGCTTCATGCCGACGCATATGGCCGCGTGCCCGCGCAGCCGATCGAACCTGGTCCTGCGGAAACTGGCCCCAATCCCTGCCCGGGCCTCGAAGTCGTGCAGGCCGGCTGGGACATGCTACTTCATCCCAGCGGCGCGCTGTGGCTGCCAGCCCTGAAGCTGTGGCTGGTGGCCGACGTGCATCTGGGCAAGGCCGTCAGTTTTCGCCAACTGGGGGTGCCAGTGCCCGAAGCGACTACGGCCGCCACGCTGAATCGCCTGTCGGGGCTGATGGCCCAGCGCGAAACCCGGGGCATCGTTTTTCTCGGCGATTTTCTGCATTCGGTTCGCTCGCATGCGAGCGGCACGCTTTCCGAAATCCTGCGCTGGCGGCAGCGGCATCCAGAAGTGGATCTGACTTTGGTGCGCGGCAACCATGACGACAAGGCGGGGGACCCACCCGCAGCGCTCGGTATCAGGGCTGTCGACGAGCCACTTCGAATTAAGGGCGATGGTCAGCCGCTGGCCTTATGCCATTATCCGCAGCCGGTTCCCGGCGCGCATGTACTGGCAGGCCACTGGCACCCTTGTGTGGTGCTGTCCGGACGTGCCGATCGATTGCGCTTGCCGTGCTTCTGGTTCCGCGCCGCTTTGACTGCCCCCCTGGCGAAATACGATGGAGAGAGCGGCGAGGTGGAAACTGCGGGCGGCGTAGGGGTGCTGCCGGCTTTCGGGGATTTCACCGGCATGCATGCGATAGCCAGGCAGTCGGGCGACAGGGTGTTTGCTATCGCCGGTGACACTATCCGCGAGGTTCCAGCCGCACGCTTGTAGCCGTGCGTTCAAACGGGCCATCAGGTCAGAAAAGGCTGGCCGACCTTGCGTGCAGCCTCGACAAGTTCCTGCAGCGTCACCTCATCGAGTTCGATGCCTTGGCGCGAGCGCGCAATCCGCTTGGCCCGCTCGGGCTCGCCCGCCAGCTGCACCGCATCGAACCCTTCCGCCGGTGGTGCATCCTTGAGCCAGTGGACGAAGGCCATTGCCTCCTCTTCGAGCGCAGAGCGCGTGCCCAGGCCCGCCGGATCGATCAGGATGGTGAGCATGCTGTTGGTGACGGCGCGTGCGTTGTTGTACGGCTGGTGCCATGTGCCGCCTCCGGTCAGCGCGCCGCCCAGCAGTTCGCACGCGACGGCGAGCCCGTAACCCTTGTGTTCGCCGAAAGGCATCAACGCGCCAAAAAGGCCGCCCGATTGCGGCACGACCACCACGCCGGGGTCGGTCGTGGGCTTGCCGTGCTCGTCCATTAAAAGGCCTGCCTCGACGTGCTCACCCTTGTTGTGCGCTACGCGCATCTTGCCCTGCGCAACCCTGCTCGTGGCGAAGTCCAGTACGAAAGGATCGCGGCCCTTCAGCGGAATGCCGATGCAGCAGGGGTTGGTGCCATAGCGTCCGTCGGCGCCGCCCCAGGGGGCCACGATGGGCCGGGATTTCACGTTGACGAAGTGCAGCGAGACCAGCCCTTCGGCCACCGCCATCTCCGCGAAATGGCCGATACGCCCCAGGTGATGCGCCTCGGCCAGTGCCATGATGCAGCTGCCGGTGGCATGCGCCCGCGACATGCCCATCTGCATGGCCTCTTCACCCACCACTTGGCCAAATCCGCGTTGCCCGTTCAGCGTGAGCAGCGAGGCGGAGTCGATCACCACCTTTATCCGGGCGTCGGGAATCAGCCCGCCTTCGAGCACTGCGTCCACATAGCGCGGCAGCATGCCGACGCCGTGGGAGTCGTGCCCGCTCAGGTTGGCCATGACCAAATTGGAGGCGACGGTCTGTGCGTCTGCCTCTGAACTGCCGCAGGCCCTCACGACGCGCGCGCATTGATCGGTCAGTGTGTCAGCGGAAACAAGTCTGGACATGGGTTTTGACATGGCAAGTGCCGGCTTAGCCGGCGCTAAAAAAAGTCCGTTCAGCGTGCAGCCGGTCGTACAGGCTTACATCACGGCGCCCACTTGCCAGGGCACGAACTCGTTTTGTCCGTAGCCGTGCTTCTCGCTTTTGCTTTGCTCGCCAGAGGCGGTCGCCAGCACCATCTCGAAAATGCGCTGGCCCATTTCCTGGACCGACGTGCCCGCGTCGATGATCTCGCCGCAGTTGATGTCCATGTCTTCCTCCTGCTTGCGCCACAGTGCCGAATTGGTCGCGAGCTTGAGTGAAGGCGAGGGCGCGCAGCCATAGGCCGAACCGCGCCCCGTCGTGAAGCAGATGATGTTTGCACCGCCGGCCACCTGGCCTGTTGCGCTCACAGGGTCATACCCGGGTGTGTCCATATAGACGAAGCCATGGTCGGTTACGGGCTCGGCGTATTCGTAGACCGCTTCCAGGTTGCTGGTGCCGCCCTTGGCGACTGCACCCAGTGATTTTTCGAGAATTGTGGTGAGCCCGCCGGCCTTGTTGCCTGGTGAAGGATTGTTGTTCATCTCGCCGTTGTTGATCTCGGTGTAGTGCTCCCACCACTTGATGCGCGAGATGAGTTTTTCTGCAATCTCGGGCCGAACCGCCCGGCGCGTCAGCAAATGCTCTGCACCATAAATCTCGGGTGTCTCGCTCAGGATCGCGGTGCCGCCGTGGGCCACCAGAAGGTCTACTGCTGCGCCGAGCGCGGGGTTGGCTGAAATACCCGAGTAGCCGTCCGAGCCACCGCACTGCAGGCCGATGGTGATGTGCGAAGCGCTGCAAGGTTCTCGTTTGACGTCGTTTGCGCGCGGCAGCATGTCCTTGATGAGGGCGATGCCTTTGTCGACGGTCTTGCGGGTGCCGCCTGTGTCCTGGATATTGAAGACGCGGAAGTTGTCGCCCTCGCGCAGCGCGCTGTGCGCCAGCCAGGCGTTGATCTGGTTGGCCTCGCAGCCCAGCCCAACCACGACGACGCCGGCAAAGTTGGCGTGGGTTGCGTAGCCGGCCAGCGTGCGCTCCAGAATCTGCATGCCCATGCCTTCGGTGTCCATGCCGCAGCCGGTGCCGTGCGTGAGTGCGACGACGCCGTCGACATTCGGAAAGTCTTTCAGCGCGGCGGGATTGTTCTGGCGCGAGAAATGGTCTGCAATGGCGCGCGCGGCGGTGGCCGAGCAGTTCACGCTCGACAGGATGCCGATGTAGTTGCGCGTGGCAACGCGACCATCGGCGCGCTTGATACCCATGAAAGTCGCTTCGCGCCGCGCGGGGGCGGTCTTGACGTCCGCGCCGATGGCGTAGTCGCGGGCAAAGTCACCCTTGTCCGGCCCCATGTCGAGGTTGTGGGTGTGGACGTGTTCGCCGGCAGCGATGGGCTGGCTGGCAAATCCGATGACCTGGTTGTAGCGCCGCACCGGCTCACCGGCGGCAAGCGCGCGTACCGCCACCTTGTGACCCGGGGGAATCAGCCCGCGGATGGTGACGTTTTCAATGGAGGTTCCGCCGACCAGTTGCGCCCTGGCAATCAGGACGTCGTCGGCGGGATGCAGTCGAATAAAGGGAATCATGAGTCGGAATCAGAGGTAGAGAAGGTGAAGGAACGTGCGAAGTTCAGTAGAACATTTTAGGAAGCCACAACACCAGCCTGGGCATGTAGGTAATGAGCACCAGGCTGCCCAGCAGCGGCACCAGCCAGGGCAGGATGGCCACCGTAGTGCGCTCGACTGAAAGCTTGGCCACGCGGGCCAGCACGAACAGCACCATGCCCATCGGCGGATGCAGCAGCCCGATCATGAGGTTGAGCACCATCACCAAACCGAAATGGACGAGGTCGATGCCCAGGCTCTGGCAGATCGGTACGAGGATGGGCACGAGGATGGTGATGGCTGCGGTCGGTTCGAGAAAGCATCCCACGAAGAGCATCAGCAAATTCGCCAGCAGCAGAAACACCCAGGCTTCCTTGGTGAAACCCAGCACCCACGAGGAGATAGCCGCCGTCACGCCCGTGGCCGTGAGCATCCAGCCGAAAATGCTGGCGGCCGCCACAATGAAGAGCACCGTGGCCGTGGTCTCGACGGTGTCAAGGCAAACCTTGACAAACATCTTCCACGTGAGCGTGCGGTACCACACCAGCCCCAGTGCCATGGCCCACAGGCAGGCCGCGATAGCGCCCTCGGTGGGCGTGAAAATGCCGGTTGTCATGCCGCCGATGAGCAGCACCGGCGTCATGATGGGCAGCACCGCCTGGAAGCTGAAAAACTTGTCTGCTGCGAACAGGACGATCAGCCCGCCGAACACCGTGAGCTGGGGCGGCGTGCCGAGCTTCGTGATGAGCAGCCACATCGCCAGGGGCCAGCCGATCACCACCAGGGTTTCCGTCAGTGCCTTGATGACGCGCGGCCAGCTGAACTGGATGTCGGAGCCCCAGCCGTTCTTGTGGGCGAAATAAGCCACGGTCAGCATCATGAGCCCAGCCATCAGAACGCCCGGCAAAATGCCAGCGAGGAACAGCGCACCTACGCTCACGTTGGCCATCATCCCGTAGATCACAAAAGGCAGGCTTGGCGGAATGATCGGCCCGAGCGTGGCCGACGCGGCGGTGACGCCCACTGCAAACTCCTTGCTGTAGCCGTGGTCGGTCATGGCCTTGATCTCGATGGTGCCAAGACCTGCGGCATCTGCAATGGCCGTGCCACTCATGCCCGCGAACACGACCGAGCCCACGACGTTGACGTGGCCGAGGCCGCCCTTGAGCCAGCCCACCAGCGCCAGCGCGTAGTTGTAGATGCGGTTGGTGATGCCGGCGTTGTTCATCAGGTTCCCGGCCAGGATGAAAAACGGAACCGCGAGCAAAGGAAAGCTGTCGATGCCGCTGACCATGCGGTGAATCACCACAAAGGGCGGCAGTGACCCGGTCCACCAGATGTAGATGAGCGATGAGCCCGCCATGGCAATGGCCACGGGAATGCCGCCGCTCATGAGCAGCAGGAAGATGATTTTCAGCATGCGGGGGTGGTTCTCTGGAAGTTGTTATGCGAGCTTTAATGCTCACCGGTCGTCCATGGACGACTCGGGCCGCTCCAGCACGCTGTAGCCGCGCCGGCGATGAAAGAGGGCAACCTGCACGGAGCGAAAAGCCATGGCCGCAAAACCCAGCAGGCAAACCCCGTAGACCCAGTTCATGGGAAGGTCCACCATCGTCATGCGCGAGTTGCTGCCCAGTTTGAGCATCATCATCCCGGTGAGGATAGTTGCCGCCACGAAGAAACCTATGCGCATCAGATCGACAAGTGTCGCCATCAGGCGTGCCAAAGAAGGCGGCATGAATTTGTAGAAGAAGTCGACCTGGATGTGGTTGTTCTTTACTACGCCGATGGTGGCGCCCGTGAACACCGTCGCGATCAGCAAATAGCGCGCGATTTCCTCGGTCCAGGCGGCCGAGTTGTTGAGCACATAGCGCGTGAAGAATTGGTAGAAAACGGTGGCGCCGAGGATCCAGAAGAATCCCAGCGCCACCCAGCCTTCGGTCGTCGTGCCGGAAAGGTCCACCGCTTCATCCTGCGCGTGGAACTCCCCGTCGGCCCCCATGACGGGGGCCATGTCATCAATCGTTTCGACGCTCATGGCCCTTGGCTTACTTGATCGCGATAACGCGGTCCCAGTCCTTCTTGTCCAGCTTCATGGACTCGAAGGTGATGGCTTTGAGCACGCGCTGCTGGAAATCGTTGCGGTCAACCGTCACCACGTTGATGCCCTTTTTCTTGAACTCCTCGACCAGCTCGCCCTCACGCTTGCGGATCTCGTTGGTGGCGTTGACGGCGGCTTCCTGAGTGATGTCGGCCAGCAGCTTCTGTTCAGCCGGGTTCAGCTTGCCCATGGTGCTGGGCGAGATGACGGTCAGCAGCGCATCTGAAATGTGTCCTGTCAGGATGATGTTCTTTTGTACTTCGAAGAACTTCTTCGCTTCGATCGTCGGCAAAGGGTTTTCCTGCGCATCGACCGTACCGTTCTGCAGGGCCAGGTAGACCTCGGCGAAAGCAATGGGCGTCGGGTTGGCACCGCAGGCGCGGGGCAGGGCGGTGTAGGCCGGCGAATCGGGCACGCGCATCTTGATGCCCTTCATCTCGTCACAGTTCTTGAAGAGTTTGTTGCTCGTCGCGTGGCGCGCGCCGTAGTAGGTCAAAGCCGTGACGGTGTTGCCGGTGGCCTTTTTGTAGCCCTCGGTCAGTTCCTTGAAGACATCGCTCTTGCCGTAGGCGATCACGTGGTCGGCATCGCGGAACGTGAAGGGGTAATAGCTCACCGCCAACCGGGGGAACGAGTTCGACGCGAACGAGGCGCCCGTCAGGATGATGTCGACCGTGCCCAGCTGAAGGCCCTGGTTGATGTCGCTTTCCTTGCCCAGGCTGGACGCTGGAAACACCTGGATTTCGTACTTGCCATTCGTGCGCTTCTTGAATTCGTCAGCCGCCCAGACGGACCACTTGTGGTAGGGCTCTGAGGTCTCGTACACGTGCGCCCACTTGAGCTTGGTCTGCGCGGCAGCCAGGCCCGAAAAGCCGACTGCGCCGGCCAGCAGCGTGCAGGCCGCCAATGTCTTGATGGTGAACCGTTTGGTCCGTGATGCGGTCATGGAAAGTCTCCTCTTGGGTGGTTACTGGCTCTAAATGAAATGGTGCGCGTGCCAGTCGCGCACCCGGGAAAAACAAGGGCTGGATGTGTGGAGCAAGGCATGGCGTTCACGCCGACTCCTTGCGTTTCCTGGCTTGCCGCCAGCTGGCACTGAAGCGCGTGTGCGAGTTGTCCATGTGCGCATGCATTGCGATACGGGCGCCGTCGGCATTGCGGCCCCGGATGGCGCTGAGAATGGCTTCGTGTTCCGCGATGGCCGAGCGCCAGGATTGGACGGTCTCAAAATATCCGCCCAGTCGTTCGAACAGTGGGCCGCGGCGGGAGTCCCAGAAACGCTGCACGGTTTCTATCAGCACCACGTTGCCGCAAGCCTCGACGAGCGCTGTGTGAAACGCGCGGTCACCTTCCAGGGGCAATACGCCGTTTGCGGTGTCGGCGCGCATGGCTTCGATGGCTTCGTCCATGGCGGCGATATCCTTGCGCCCGGCCTCCATTGCGGCAAGAGCGGCGATTTCGCCTTCGACCACACGGCGGGCGCGTATCAGTTCAAGGGGCCCCCACTCGTCTGCGGGTATTTCGGCGCGCCGGGCGTCGGCAATTGCGCTGGCCGAAGTCGTTCGGTCCAGCACATAAACGCCCGAGCCGGTTCGGACTTCGACCCAGCCTTCCACTTCCAGCGCAATCAAGGCTTCGCGTACCGAGGGGCGGCTCACGCCCAACTGCACGGCGAGGTCGCGCTCCGCGGGCAGGCGGCTGCCCGCCGCCCACTCGCCTGCCGTGATCAGGGCACGCAACTGCCCCGCGATCTTGCGGTACAGGCGTTGGGGTTCGACGGTTTGAAGCGGCATCAAGCGGAGTGAATTTGCGGCAGCGCGTCAAGCGGCGCTTAAGGGTTAGCCTGAATTGGTTAAGTGGTAAGGCCAATTCATAATCCCATGAACCAAGGCGGGCAAACATCGGGCAAAACCCTGCCACCGCGTTTTAAAACACGGTCTGGCTCATCCATTAGAAGGAAATCCATGAGGCTCAAGGGAAAGACGGCGCTCGTTACCGCTGCCGGACAGGGTATCGGCAGGGCCAGTGCCCTGGCATTGGCGGCAGAAGGTGCTCGCGTCTGGGCCACGGACGTCAACCAAAGCTTGCTGGACGGCTATGGCGAGGTCGCCAACCTCACCACGCTGCGGCTCGACGTGCTCGACAAGGCGGCCATTGCACAGGTGGTCGGGAGTTTGCCGCCGCTGGACGTGCTGTTCAATTGCGCGGGCTTCGTACATGGCGGCACGGCGCTGCAGGCGACCGACGACGAGCTGGAGTTTGCGTTTCAGCTCAATGTGCGCGCGCAGTTCTGGATGGTGCAGGCGGTGCTGCCCGGCATGCAGGCAAGAAAAGGCGGCAGCATCATCAACATGGCCAGCGTCTGCAGCAGCATCAAGGGCCTGCCCAACCGTTTCGTCTATGGCACCACCAAAGCCGCGGTGCTGGGCCTCACCAAGAGCATCGCGGCGGATTTCGTTGCCGATGGCGTGCGCTGTAACGCGATCTGTCCCGGAACCGTCGACACGCCTTCACTGCAGGACCGCATCAACGCCAACGATGATCCTGTGGCAGCGCGCAAAGCCTTCATTGCACGGCAGCCTTTGGGGCGGCTGGCACAGGCGCATGAGGTCGCGCCGCTGGTGGTTTTTCTGGCCAGCGACGAATCGGCATTTGTGACGGGGCAAGCCTACAACATCGACGGCGGAATCACGATCTGAGCTGCTCTGATCTGGTCGTGTCGGTGGCGCAACCTCCCGCGTGAACGCGACGCTCCCGAAGCTGAAGATAATTCACAGACCGCAGCGTGACGATCGCGCTGTGTGCTGCACCCACTCCCTGCCGAGGGCAGCTCTTTAAACCACAAGGAAGAATTCATGAAACTCGTTCGCTATGGCAACCCCGGCAAGGAAAAGCCCGGGCTCATCGATGCGGAAGGCAAGCTGCGTGACCTGAGCGGCCTCGTGGCCGATATCGGTCCCGCGCAACTCGGTGACGCCGCGCTGGCCAAGTTGCGCCGCGCCAAGCCCGCATCGCTGCCCCTGGTTCGCGGCAAGCCGCGACTGGCCTGCCCGGTCAACGGCGTCGGCAAGTTCATCGCCATCGGGTTGAACTACGCGGACCATGCGGCGGAATCCAACCTGCCGATTCCCAAAGAGCCGATCATTTTCATGAAGGCCACCAGTTGCATACAGGGTCCGAACGATCCCGTCATGCTGCCGAAGAATTCGGTCAAGTCGGACTGGGAGGTCGAACTCGGCATCGTGATCGGCACGAGGGCTCGCTACGTCTCGCAGAAAGATGCGCTGAATTTCGTGGCCGGCTATTGCACCATCAATGACGTGAGCGAGCGCGAGTTCCAGATCGAGCGCGGCGGCACATGGGACAAGGGCAAGGGTTGCGATACCTTCGGTCCCATCGGTCCGTGGCTCGTGACCCGCGATGAAATTGAAAATCCGCAAAAACTCGGCATGTGGCTCGACGTCAATGGCAAACGCGCACAGACCGGCAGCACCAAAACCATGATTTTCGGCGTCGCGAAGCTCATCAGCTATTGCAGCCAGTTCATGACCCTCATGCCTGGCGATGTCATCACCACAGGCACGCCTCCTGGCGTCGGCATGGGCATGAAGCCGCCGATGTTCCTCAAGAAGGGCGACGTCATGACGCTCGGCATCGAAGGCCTGGGTGAGCAGCGCCAGGACGTTGTGGCCTTCAAACTCTGAACCACGCGCGCCGGCAATCAGGGGCAATTCTTCCCTGTTGCTGGCGCGCTGCCTTTTCCGGGCGCTGCGCCGCCAAAGCCGGCCCCGGCCAGTTCCGCCTCCGGCCCCGAGGCCGACGCAGCCGGAACAAATAATTCGGATCGGCTCTTGACAACTTCAGTTTTACGGCAAAAATAGCACGATCGTTCGTTTTTGTCGGAAGCTGCCATGGCTGTACGCCCGTTTTCTGTAAAGTTTCCTGCCAAGTCTCCTGCCGCCGCCGTGTCGGGGGAAGCCACAAAACCGTCCACCGCTTCGGGGCGCAACCCGCAAAAAGGACAGCAGACCAAAGCCGCCATCGTCGACGCGGCGCTGGGCCTGGCTACCCAAATCGGTCTGGAAGGACTGAGCATCGGCGCCGTGGCCGAGATCATGAAGATGAGCAAGTCCGGCGTTTTCGCGCACTTTGGCTCGCGTGAGGAATTGCAGATCTCCGTTATCCGCGAGTACTTTGCGCGGTTCGAGGAAGACGTTTTTTACCCCGCGCTCGAAGAGCCGCGCGGCCTGCCGCGTCTCCGTGCACTCTTCAACAACTGGATGAAGCAAGTGGCTGTCGAGTTGCAGTCCGGCTGCATTTTCATCAGTGGCGCCGTCGAGTTCGATGACCGACCCGGACCTGTGCGCGATGCGCTGGCTACATCGGTTCAAACCTGGCTGGCAGCACTCGACAAGGCGCTGGTGCAAGCGCGGGAGGCCGGTGACCTTCATGGCGATATCGATGAGCATCAGGTCGCCTTTGAAATCCATGCGCTCATCCTGGCCCTGCATTACGAGGCGCGTTTCCTCAGAAACGCCGGCTCCACCGAGCGGGCCATGCGCGCATTCGAGAGCATTCTCGCGCGCTACGGCGCGTCCCCTGAAGTCAAAAAGGCCTCGCCCAAACGGCGAGCACCCACCCCGCCTTCGCTTTCATCTGTCCCGTCGTCCGAACACAACCCTGACACCAAGGAATAAAAATGCCTCAGTACACGCCGCCCCTGCGCGACATGCAGTTCATCATGCACGAAGTGCTCAAGGTCACCGACGAATTCAAGGCCTTGCCTCCGCATGCCGAGGTCGACGTCGACACGATCAACGCCGTGCTCGAAGAAGCCGGCAAGTTCGCCTCGCAAGTCACCTTTCCGCTGAACATCAGTGGCGACCAGGAAGGCTGCACGCTTGATCGCGAAACGCACGAGGTGAAGACGCCGAGCGGCTTCAAGGACGCGTACGCCCAGTTCGTAGCGGGTGGCTGGGCTGCGCTGTCCTGTGATCCGGCCTACGGCGGCCAAGGCCTTCCGTTTGCCCTGAACCAGTGCCTCTACGAAATGCTGAATTCTGCGAACCAGGCCTGGACCATGTACCCCGGGCTTTCGCACGGCGCATACGAGGCATTACATGCGCACGGAACGCCTGAGCAAAAGCAGCTTTACCTGCCCAAGCTCACCAGCGGCGAGTGGACGGGCAGCATGTGCCTGACCGAGCCGCATTGCGGAACCGACCTCGGGCTGTTGCGTACCAAGGCCGAGCCCCAGGCCGACGGCAGCTACCGCCTCACGGGCAACAAGATCTTCATCAGTGCCGGTGAGCACGACATGGCGGCCAACATCGTTCACCTGGTGCTTGCGCGCCTGCCGGACGCGCCCAAAGGGAGCAAGGGCATCAGCCTTTTTGCGGTGCCCAAATTCAATGCCAACGCCGATGGCTCACTGGGCACGCGCAACGGTATTTACTGTGGCGGCATCGAACACAAGATGGGCATTCACGGTAATTCGACGTGCCAGATGGTGCTGGACAACGCCCTCGGCTCACTCGTCGGCGCGCCGAACAAGGGGCTGGCGGCGATGTTCGTCATGATGAACGCGGCACGCTTGGGCGTGGGTAACCAGTCGCTGGGCCTGACCGAGGTGGCTTATCAAAACGCACTGGCTTATGCGAAAGACCGCATCCAGATGCGGTCGCTCTCTGGCACCAAGGCCAAGGACAAGCCTGCCGATCCGATCATCGTTCACCCCGACGTGCGCAAGATGCTGCTGACCGCCAAGGCGTTTGCCGAAGGCGGCCGCGCGCTGGCGATCTTCTGCACGGTACTTATCGACAAGGAACTGCATCATCCCGACGAGAAGGTGCGCAATGACTCGGGCGAAATGGTGGCCTTGCTGACCCCCATCGTGAAAGCCTTCCTCACGGACAACGGACACATCGCCACCAACGCCTGCATGCAGGTGTTCGGCGGCCACGGCTATGTCAAGGAATGGGGCATGGAGCAGTTGGTGCGCGACAACCGCATCAACATGATTTACGAAGGCACCAACACCATCCAGTCGCTCGACCTGCTGGGCCGCAAGATCCTCGGTAACAACGGGGCCACGCTGAAGAAGTTCGGCAAGCTGGTGGGCGCACTGGTAGCAGAGGAGGGTGTGAACGAGAGCATGGCCGAGTTCATCAATCCGCTGGCCTACCTGGGTGACCAGATGACCAAGTTCACCACCGAGCTGGGCTTCAAGGCTTTCCAGAACCAGGACGAAGTGGGCGCTGCAGCGGTGGATTACCTGCGCGTTGCAGGCCACCTCGTCTTCGGATATTTCTGGGCGCGCATGGCACAGACCGCGCTGCGCGAAATCGAGGCAGGCAACACCGACAAGTTCTACGTCGGCAAGCTGCAGACCGCACGCTTTTACTTTGCCAAGCTGTTCCCCGAAACCGCAACCCTCATGCGCACAGCGCGCGCCGGTAGTCGCTCGCTGATGGAAACCGACGAAGCACTGGCTTGAGCAAGCTTCGAAAAACCTTTATCCACACGGAGACATCATGAAAAAACAAGTACTCGCCCTTGCCTTCATCACGCTAGGCTTGCCTGCGCTGGCCCAGATGTCCCCGGTCGGACTCTGGCGCAGCATCGACGACAACACCGGTGCGGCGAGATCCGAAGTGCGCATCGTCGACAGTGGCGCGACGGGGATGCAAGGCAAGATCGAAAAGCGCCTGACGCCCGGCGTGAAGCCCGAAGACGTCTGCGAAAAATGCGACGACGACCGCAAGGCCAAACCTATCCAGGGGCTGGAAATCATTCGCGGTGCGAAGAAGGCCGAAGGAAAGGACGTGTGGGAAGGCGGCAAGATCCTCGACCCTGAAAGCGGCCGCGAGTACGGCTTGAAAATGACGCCCATCGAAGGCGGCAAGAAGCTGGACCTTCGCGCGTCGTTCGGTCCTTTCGGCCGCACTCAGACCTGGATTCGCATCGAGTAAACGCGCCGCACCGCGGTAATGCGGCCGCATCAGGGCCGCAGGGCACGAACTTAACGACGGGTAAAGCATGTCAAGATTTCAAGTCAGGAAAGTCGCCGTTCTCGGCGCGGGCGTGATGGGCGCACAGATCGCGGCCCATCTCGTCAATCTCAGAATCGCCGTGGTGCTGTTCGACCTCCCGGCCAAGGAAGGTCCGAAAAACGGCATCGTCTCGCGCGCCATCGACGGACTCAAAAAGCTCAAGCCGGCGCCGCTCGGTGTGGTCGAGGACGCTGCGCTCATCGAGCAGGCGAACTACGAAGACCATATGGAGTTGCTGCGCGGGTGCGACCTCATCATCGAGGCGATTGCCGAGCGCATGGACTGGAAGACCGACCTGTATCACAAGATCGCGCCCTTCATTGCGCCGGGCGCCATCGTCGCCAGCAACACATCAGGACTGTCGATCACCACCCTGAGCCAGGCACTGCCCGACGCCATCAAGCCGCGCTTTTGCGGCATTCACTTCTTCAACCCGCCGCGCTACATGCAGCTGGTCGAACTCATCAACACGCCCACTACCGAGCCCCGTGTGCTCGATGACCTCGAGGCCTTCGTCACCAGTACGCTCGGCAAAGGCGTGATCCGCGCGCACGACACGCCCAACTTCATCGCCAACCGTGTCGGTATCGCGGGCATGCTGGCGATCATCAAGGAGGCCGAGAACTTTGGCCTGAGCTACGACGTGGTCGATGACCTCACCGGCAAGAAACTCGGTCGCGCAAGCTCGGGCACGTTTCGTACGGCCGATGTCGTCGGTCTCGACACCCTGGCGCATGTCGTCAAGACCTTGCAGGACAACCTTGGGCCTGTGGGCAATGCGGACGGCAAAGTCGAGGACCCGTTCTCGGATCTCTACGCCACGCCACCGGTGCTGGCGCGGCTGATCGAGGCCAAGCGGCTCGGCCAGAAAACGGGCGCCGGTTTCTACAAGAAAGTCGGCCGCGACATTCTTCGGCTCGACCCGGAAAATCTCGAATACGTCGCGGGCGGCGCCAAGGCCGACGAGGTGGTCGGCCGCATGCTCAAGCGCCCGGCCGCTGAGCGCCTGGGATTGCTGCGCAATGCAAAGGGAGCAGAGCCGCGTTTCCTGTGGGCGATTCTTCGCGACCAGTTTCATTACGCGGCAGTGCATCTGCAAAGCATTGCCGAGACGGCGCGCGACGTGGACTTCGCGATGCGCTGGGGCTTCGGTGCCAAACAGGGGCCGTTCGAGTTGTGGCAGCAAGCGGGCTGGCTGCAGGTGGCCAACTGGATTGCCGAGGACATCGCAGCGGGCAAGGCGCTGAGCAGCACGCCCTTGCCGGAGTGGGTCTTCAAAGGACCGGTGGCCGACGCGGGCGGTGTGCATACGCCTGAAGGTTCCTGGAGCCCGGCTGCGGGGCGCTTCATCGCGCCTCGCCAGCTACCCGTGTATGAACGCCAGCACTTTCCCGAGCGTGTGCTCGGCTCCGGTGGCGCGGAGGCGGCAACGGCGGGAACGACCGTCTACGAAGACGCGGCTATCCGCCTCTGGACGCTTGAAGCGACGGGCAGCGACATTCTTATCGCCAGCATCAAAACCAAGATGCACGCCATCAGCGGCGACGTCACCGAAGGCCTTGTGCGCGCCATCGAGCTGGCTGAGCAAACCCACAAGGGCCTCGTGATCTGGTCGCCCGATGAGTTGTTCTCGGCGGGCGCAGACCTGCAATCGCTGGTGCCTGCTTACATGGTCGGCGGCGTCGGCATCGTGGAAGAGGCCGAGGCCGAGTTGCAGAAGGCCATGCTCCGGATGCGCTATGCGAGCGTTCCCGTGGTGGCGGCAGTGCGCGGGCTCGCGCTGGGCGGCGGATGCGAAATGGCGCTGCATGCGGCTCGGCGAGTCGTCGCGATGGAGAGCTACATCGGGCTGGTGGAAGTTGGGGTCGGCCTGGTTCCCGGTGCCGGCGGCCTGACCTATATCGCCCGGCGCGCTGCCGAGGCTGCACAGCTGTCGACCAACAAGGACCTCATGCCCTTCCTGACAGAGGGCTTCACTGCGGCCGCGATGGCCAAGGTCGGAACGAGCGCCCACGAGAGCCGCAAGCTGGGCTACCTGCTGGACAGCGATCTCATCGTCGCGCACAAGGACGAACTGCTGTTCATCGCCGCGAGCCAGGCTCGCGCCATGCACGATGCGGGCTATCGCCCACCCCAGCGCCGCCTTTTCCCGGTCGCAGGGCGCAACGGCTTGGCCACGATCAAGGGCCAGCTGGTCAACATGCGCGACGGTGGCTTCATCAGTGCGTACGACTTTCATATCGCCGGCCTCATTGCCAGTGTCGTGTGTGGCGGCGACGTCGACACTGGCACGCAGGTGACGGAGGAATACCTCATGACGCTGGAGCGCAAGGCATTTTGCGCGCTGGTCGAGAACCCGAAAACGCATGAGCGAATTCTCGGGATGCTGAGCACGGGCAAGCCCGTTCGCAACTGATGGCTGACGCTTCTGCCAACCGGATGGAGCGCCAGCTCGAGGGTCTGGAGCAGGTGCCGCAGTTCTTGCGAACCTGGTATCGCAGCGTGGTGCTCAGACGAGCCGTTCCCTTTACAGGCACGGCCGGGCTGCGCTTTGTCGAGATGAGCCGCGAGCGCGTACAGATATCGATCGCCAACGAGAAGAAAGTGCAGAACCACGTGGGCGGCGTGCACGCCTCGGCCATGAACCTGCTGGCCGAGACGGCAACGGGCATGGCCGTTGGCATGAACATGCGCGACGACTGCACCCCGCTGGCCAAGGAACTGAAGATGTCTTTTCGTCGCCGTGCTACGGGCGCGTTGACCGCGGTGGCCACGATCAGTGCGGCGCAACGCGCCGAACTGCAGGCCAGCCCGAAAGGCGAGATACGGGTGCCCGTGGTGGTGACCGACGAGGCCGGCGTCGAGCCGGTCGAATGTGAATTTACCTGGGCCTGGATACCTTCGGCCCCCCGCAAGAACCCTCAGGAGTCATGAAATGGCAAAGCAGATTCAGGAAGCCTATATCGTCGCTGCGACGCGCACCCCGATCGGGCGCTCGCATCGCGGCTTCTTCAGGCATACCAGGCCCGACGACCTGCTGGTGAGCGCCCTGCGCGCCGCGCTGGCGCAGGTCCCTTCGCTCGACCCCAAGGTCATTGAGGACATCATTTGCGGATGTGCCATCCCGGAAGGCCCGCAAGGCCTGAACATTGCGCGCATCGGTGCCGTGCTGGCCGGCTTGCCCACCAGCGTAGGCGGCATTACGGTCAACCGCTTTTGCGCGTCAGGCCTGTCCGCTGTGCAAATGGCGGCTGACCGCATCCGCGTGGGCGAGGCCGACGTGATGATCGCCGCCGGCACCGAGAGCATGAGCATGGTGCCCATGTCGGGCAACTCGCCTTCGCTGTCGCCACTGATGTTCGCGGATGACGAGACCGTCGGCATCGCTTACGGCATGGGATTGACGGCAGAAAAAGTGGCCCAGCAGTGGAAAGTGTCACGTGAGGCGCAAGACCGCTTTGCCTGCGAGTCACACGCCAAAGCCTTGAAGGCCCAGCAAGCGGGCGAATTCAGCGCCGAGATCACGCCGGTTGAGGTGACAGAGCGCTCGCCAGACCTGGACAGCGGTGAAGTAACGCTCAAGACGCGTACCGTCTCCCTGGATGAAGGCCCCCGGGCGGACACTTCCATGGAGGGCCTCGCCAAACTCAAGACGGTGTTTGCTGCGCGCGGTTCGGTGACGGCAGGCAACTCCTCGCAAACTTCGGATGGCGCGGGCGCCCTGATCCTGGCTAGCGAAAAGGCCGTGCGCGAGCATGGACTCAAGCCGCTGGCGCGCTTCGTCAGCTATGCCAGCAAGGGCGTACCGCCGCACATCATGGGTATCGGTCCCATCGAGGCGATCCCGGCCGCGCTGCGCTACGCCGGTCTTTCGCAACAGGACATCGACTGGTTCGAGCTGAACGAAGCGTTTGCCGCGCAGTCCCTCGCCGTTATCAACACGCTGGGGCTCGATCCGGCGAAGGTCAATCCCATGGGTGGCGCCATCGCACTGGGCCATCCACTCGGGGCGACGGGGGCGATACGCTCGGCCACCGTCATTCATGCGCTGCATCGGCAGCAGCTTAAGTATGGGATGGTGACTATGTGTGTGGGGATGGGGCAAGGCGCCGCAGCCATCTACGAGCGCCTCTAGGTGCGAGTCGCGGCAGGCGGGCGATCTGCGGCGTTGGTCCGCTGCTCGCCATCCTCACGTACAGGGAGTACGTTCCGGTGGCTGTGCTGCGTCCGCCTTGCAGCTCATCCCGCCTGCCGCGCCCGTGAGGTTGCTGGTGGGTGCGGGGCTACCGAGCGGGCGATCTGCTGCGTTGGTCCGCTGCTCGCCATCCTCACGTACAGAAGTACGTTCCGGTGGCTGTGCTGCGTCCGCCTTGCAGCTCATCCCGCCTGCCGCGCCCGTGAGGTTGCTGGGATCGGCGCGGGCCAACGAGCTATCTACTGCCTAGTCCGCGACTTCCCGGGATTCGCTGACAATCTCCCATCATGAGTATGCATACCTTTGACCAAGCCATTGCGCTTGAGCCGGCTGCCAACGGGGCTGCTGGTGTTTTTACCGGGCGCAGCAGTGAGGCGTACTGGAACATGGTGGGGCCTTTTGGGGGCACTACTGCCGCTACGGCTTTGCGGGCGGTGTTGATGCATGGCGAGTTGCTGGGGGAGCCGGTTTCGTTGACGGCTAACTACGCGGCTGCGCTGCTTGCCGGAGCTTTCACGGTGACGGCGCGTCCTGTGCGTACCAATCGGTCTACCCAGCATTGGACGGTCGAGGTCACGCAGACTGATGCTTCCGGCGAGGAGGGGGTGGTGTTGACTGCCACCGTCATGACGGCTGCCCGGCGCTCGACGTGGAGCCAGAACGACACGCACATGCCGCAGGCGCCGCTCCCGGCCGAGGTGCCGTCGCGGTCGCTTTTTTCGCAGGTCGAGTGGGTCAAGCGCTATGACGTGCGTCCCATTCTGGGCACTGTGCCGGAGGTGCTGGACGACAGCGGTGAGGACAGCCTCACGCGCCTGTGGGTCCGCGACTTGCCGCCCCGGCCGCTGGACTTTATGAGCCTTGCCGCCATGGCCGACGCTTTTTATCCGCGTGTATGGCTGAGGCGGGCCCGGCTGGTACCCGCGGGCACCGTGTCCTTTACCGTGTACTTCCATGCAGGCCGCGACGAGCTTGCCCAGACCGGGGATGGCTATATCCTTGGCCAGGCCAAAGCACAGACGTTCCGCAATGGCTTTTTTGACCAGATGGGTCAGCTCTGGAACGAGTCGGGCGTGCTGCTCGCCACGACGCATCAGATGGTCTACTACAAAGAATAAGTCAGACAAGCGCGGCCCTGACGTGCTGAATATTTCTTCCGGCTAATAACAAGACGAGGTCCCATGAGCAATCCTTCGCAAGCTTCCAGCGCCGCAGCGCAAGACGTTCTTACCCATACCGAGGACGGCATCGCGACCATCACGCTGAACCGCCTGGCGCGCAAAAACAGCATCACGGCAGGGATGTATGCCTTGCTGGCCGATGCGCTCGACGCGGCAAGGGCGGACCCGGCGGTCCGGGTGGTGGTCATCCAGGGGCATGAGACTATTTTTTCTGCAGGCAACGACATCCGTGATTTCCTGGATCTTCCGCCCACTGATCCGGATGCACCGGTGTTCCGGTTCCTGCGCGCCATCAGTACTTTGCCCAAGCCCCTGGTGGGTGCGGTCTGCGGTCCGGCGGTGGGGGTGGGCAGCACGATGCTGCTGCATTGCGACCTGGTCTATGCCGGAGACAACGCCGCTTTCTCGATGCCATTCGTGAACCTCGGCCTGTGTCCCGAGGCTGGCTCGAGCTTGCTGGTGCCGCGTCTCATGGGGCATGTCCGCGCCGCTGAAGTCCTGCTGCTGGGCGAGCCGTTTACGGCCGAAACGGCGCTGGAAATCGGCCTCATCAACCGGATCGTTCCGCCGGCCGAGGCCAATGCGCTGGCGCATCAGCAGGCACGCAGGCTTGCGGCCAAGCCGTTGTCGTCCCTGATGGAGACCAAGCGGCTCATGAAGCTGTCCGATGCGGCGGCGGTCTCCGAGCGCATCGCTACGGAAGCCAGGAGCTTCGGCAAGATGCTGACCGAACCCGCAGCGCGCGAGGCTTTCAGCGCCTTCATGGAAAAGCGCAAGCCGGACTTTTCCAGCCTCTGAAGCAGGTCCGCAACCGACCGCGTCAGCGCACCACCATCACATGAACGGCAACACATAGGCCTGCAACGTCACGAGCAGGCCGACCAGGCATGCGAGTGCGATGAGTGGAAGAACACATAGCGCAGGATGTCGCCCTCGTGGTTGAACGACCGCGTTGCCGTCGACGCCACCACGATGGATTGTGCGTCGATCATTCTTGATGGGGCCCATGCGCTACCGGCGCATTTGGCTCGGCTCGCTGCAAGCGCGAGGCGTTCGATGCTCGGCGTTGCAACCCTCTTCAAAAGCTTCCGAGCGCGGCCAGCCCGAGGGTAAATTCATTCCCGAACATTCGTGCTATTCCACCTGCGAATAAGCAAAATGCTCCCGCCACGTCTTCCGCTGCGACCTTCCTCGCCCGACGATCACGCCAGTTCGGAAACTTTGGTGGAGACAAAAATGGCAAAAATGAAAGCAGCGATGGCGGCCGTGCTGGTCATGGAAAAGGAGGGCATCACGCAAGCCTTCGGCGTGCCGGGTGCGGCCATCAATCCGCTTTACGCGGCGCTGCGCGAGCGGCAGTCGATCACGCATATTCTGGCGCGGCATGTGGAAGGCGCCTCGCACATGGCCGAGGGCTACACGCGGGCCAGGGCCGGCAACATCGGCGTGTGCATCGGCACCAGCGGCCCGGCGGGCACAGACATGATCACGGGTCTTTATTCGGCCATTGCCGACTCCATACCCATTCTCTGCATCACCGGCCAGGCCCCGCGTGCCCGGCTCTACAAGGAAGACTTCCAGGCTGTGGACATCGAGTCGATCAGCAAGCCGGTGACGAAATGGAGCGTCACCGTTCGAGAGCCCGCGCAGGTGCCTCGCGCTTTCCAGCAGGCGTTTCACCTGATGCGCTCGGGGCGTCCTGGTCCCGTGCTGATCGATCTGCCCTTCGACGTGCAGATGGCGGAGATCGAATTCGACATCGACACCTACGAGCCATTGGCCGTCTACAAGCCCACTGCGAGCCGCAAGCAGATCGAAAAGGCGCTCGACATGCTGATGGCGGCTGACAAGCCCCTCATCGTGGCGGGCGGCGGCATCATCAACGCCGATGCTTCCGACCTGTTGGTGGAGTTTGCCGAACTGACGGGCGTGCCCGTCATACCTACGCTGATGGGCTGGGGCGTCATCCCCGACGACCATGCACTCATGGCAGGAATGTGCGGCCTGCAGACCAGCCACCGCTATGGCAACGCCACCATGCTGGCCAGTGACTTCGTGCTGGGCATCGGTAACCGCTGGGCCAACCGCCACACCGGCTCGACCGAGGTCTACACCCAGGGCCGCACCTTTGTGCACGTCGACATCGAGCCGACACAGATCGGCCGCGTCTTCATGCCCGACTACGGCATCGTGAGCGATGCACGAGCCGCGCTCGAGCTGTTTGTCCAGGTGGCGCGTGAGCGCAAGGCAGCCGGCACGCTTAAGGGCTTTTCGGACTGGGCGCACCGCTGCGCCGAGCGGAAGGCGCTCATGCACCGCAAGAGCCATTACACCGAGATACCGGTCAAGCCCATGCGCGTGTATGAAGAGATGAACAAGGTGTTCCCGCGGGACACCATCTACGTCACCACCATCGGCCTCTCGCAAATTGCCGGTGCCCAGTTCTTGCATGTGTATGGTCCACGCCAGTGGATCAACTGCGGCCAGGCTGGGCCGCTCGGCTGGACGGTACCCGCGGCGCTGGGGGTGGTGGCCGCCGATCCGACGCGCACGGTCGTGGGCCTTTCGGGCGACTACGATTTCCAGTTCATGATCGAGGAACTGGCGGTTGGTGCGCAGTTCAGACTGCCTTACGTCCAGGTGCTGGTCAACAACAGTTACCTTGGCCTGATCCGCCAAAGCCAGCGCGGCTTCGAGATGGATTTCTGCGTGCAGCTTGCGTTTGAAAACCAGAACATTCCTGAAAGCGAAGGCGAGTTGCGCAGCTACGGTGTCGACCATCAGGCGGTGGTGCAAGGACTGGGCTGCAAATCGCTGCGCGTAACAGACCCTGAAAAAATTCATGACGCGATGGTCCAGGCCCGAGCGATGGCGCTGCAGTACCGCGTGCCGGTTGTGGTGGAAGTCATTCTTGAGAAAGTGACCAACATCGCGATGGGCACCGAGATCGACAAGATCAACGAGTTCGAGGAGATCGACTGTCGGCACCCCGCGGGTCGCGAGGGGCTTGAACTGGCCGGCCTGCTCGAATAAGCGAAAGAACACCCATGCCACGCTTTGCGGCCAACCTCACCATGCTTTTTACGAAGCAGCCCTTCCTGGATCGATTCGAAGCCGCCGCGAAGGCAGGCTTTCAGGCTGTCGAGTTCTTGTTTCCCTATGCGTATGAAGCCGGGCAAATTGCGCAGCGGCTTTCGGACAATGGTTTGCAGCTGGTGCTGCATAACCTGCCTGCCGGAAACTGGGATGCCGGCGAGCGCGGCATTGCCTGTCACCCCGACCGCGTGCAGGAGTTCCGCGAGGGCGTTGAACGCGGCATTGAATACGCGCATGCACTGGGCGTACTGCAACTCAATTGCCTTGCTGGCAAGGCGCCGCAGGGCGTGGCCCAAGCCGAGCTTCAAGACACTTTTGTCCGCAATCTGCGCTACGCTGCAAGTGCGCTCGGCAGGGCGCATCTGCGGCTGCTTATCGAGCCTATCAACACTTTCGACATGCCCGGATTCTTCCTGAATGGCACAGCGCAGGCCGCAAGCATTCTGGATAAAGTCGGCGCAGACAACGCCTTCATCCAGTACGACATCTACCACGCCCAACGCATGGAAGGAGAGCTCGCCGCAACGCTGCAAAAATATCTGCCGCGCATAGGCCACATCCAGCTGGCCGACAACCCCGGCAGAAACGAGCCGGGCACAGGGGAGATCAACTACCCCTTCATTTTCGACCTGCTCGACCGCATCGGTTACCGCGGCTGGGTCGGCTGCGAATACAAGCCGACGGCAGCGACACAGGCCGGGCTGGGCTGGATGAGAGCGATGGCTCCTCAGTAAGGTTGCAAGCGCCGGGTTCGAGTGGCGCAGGCATCCGCGGCAGGGGGTATGAGCTGTCGAGCGTGCGCAAACGCAGGTTCCGACGCCCGCTAAACTGATCCGCATGAACAAACCGAGCCAGAGCCACGGCCAGCGATCCACCGAGCAAGTCCCTGTCGAATTCGAGCCGGAATTCATCGAGGGCCTGACGGATCTGTATGAAAACAAGATCGTCTTCAACCATGTGCTGGGGCTGAAAGTCGTCTCGCTGGCGGCCGATCATGTGGTGGCAAGCCTCACCATGCGCAATGACCTCATCGGCCACTACACGCATCAACGGGTGCATGGCGGCGTCATCAGCGCCGGGCTCGACGCCACGGGCGGCCTCGCCTGTCTGGCGGCCATGGGCGCACGGCACATGGACGAGTCCCCCCAGCTGCGGCTCAAGCGTTTTGGCAAGCTTGGCACCATCGACCTGCGCGTTGACTACCTGCGCCCTGGCGTCGGTGAGCGCTTCGAATTGCGGGCCGAGGTATTGCGGCTTGGCTCGCGCGTGGCCAGCACGCGCATGGAATTTCGCAGCGCGGACGGCAAGCTTTTTGCCGTTGGATCGGGCGCCTACATCGTCTCCTGAGACGGGTGATGTGCAGCCTGGCTGCACTTGTAAGCAATCCCGTTGATCTCAGGCGAGGCAACCCTTCTCAGAGCCCTTCTCAGCCGTTTTTCTGATTGCTCTGTAGGCGATGAGCTAACTGCCTGCGGCTCATCGGTCTACGAACCGCATCGCGCCGTGCAGGGGTGACCAATGTCACGCCTGCAAGGTCCTTGAAGCAGGGCGTTTGCCATCCCCAAAGCGGGACCTCACTCTCATGGCGGGGAGCAAGGGCGAGCCTAAAGTTTCATCAAGTCCTTTGTTGCAAGACACACCTTGAGAAACACCATGTCGCTCGCCACCCATCACCTCGGAGATTCGTATGACAGCTCTGGAGTTCGCACGCCATACGCTCTGGGAACTGCTCATGGACGAGTCAGGCCGCTCGCTGATCGAGTATGTCCTGTTGGGCTCACTCGCCGTCACGGTGCTACTTCTTGTGATGCTTGCCGTCACCAAGATCAGTTAGGGCGTTGCGGCCTGGAGCCCAAGCGTCACTTCAGCGCCCTTGTCTTCCCTGGAAGGGCTTAAGCCATGCAGTCGCTCGCCGCCCTTGCCGAATTGCTGTTCATGCTGGTCGCAGACGCACGCACGGGCGTGTTGCTGGGCCTGCTCTTCATTGCAGGTGCCAACGACTACACCAGCTACCGGATTCCCAATTGGCTGACCTTCGGCGGAACCGCTTACGCGCTGGGTTACAGCATCTTGGTTCCGTTTTACCGGGACCATGGTTTCCTGTGGGCGCTGGGCGGACTCGGCATCGGGTTCGCCGCCATGTTGCCCATGTACATGCTGGGCGTCATGGGCGCCGGCGATGTGAAGCTGATGGCCATGGCGGGCGCATTTCTGGGAGTCGACAGCGTTGTCTATGCCCTGCTGGCGTCCTTCATGGTCGGCGGCATCGCGGCTCTCGGCTTTGGTCTCGTACGGCGCTCGGTCTGGCGCATGTTGGTAAACGTCAAGACCATTGTGCAGACCATGGCTTTTTCCGCCATGGGCGGGATCAGCCCGCGTGTCGCTGCCTCCTCGATTCCCTCCATTGGCCGGCTTCCCTACGGGGTCAGCATTTGCGTGGGAACCAGCATTTTCCTGGTGGCCCGCCAGCTGGGCTATGTCTGATCACCTAACGATGAAATCCTGAAAGTGAGGACCCTGTCATGAAAAATCTCAAAGCCATCGCGTTCCTGATGCTTGCGCTTGTGCTGGGCCTGGCGGCGGCGGTCTACGCCGCCAGCTGGGTCACGAAGCAGGGCAGCATCTCATCGAACAAGGTCGTTGTGGCCGCGGTCGACATCGAACTGGGCAGCAAGATCAGCCCGCAGATGCTGACCTCGGTGGACTGGCCGAGTGGCTCTGTTCCCTCGGGCGCCTTTACCGACATGAAGGAACTGCAGGATCGCGTGCTCAAGGTCGGTGTGCAAAGCGGCGAGGCGATTCTGGAACGCAAGCTGGCGCCCCCGGGCTCGCTCGGTGGCCTGTCGGCGGTCATCGCCGAGGGCAAGCGGGCCATGACCGTGCGCGTCAACGACGTGGTGGGCGTTGCAGGTTTCGCGTTGCCCGGGAACTACGTGGACGTCATGGTCAACGCGCAGCAGGATAAGAACGCCAAGGGCGACATGGTGCCCATCAGCAAGACCGTGCTGGAGCATGTGCTTGTTCTCGCAGTGGCGCAGGAAGCAGGACGGGACGCGACCAAGCCCAAGGTGGTGAGCGCGGTGACGCTGGAGCTGTCGCTGGAGGACTCCGAAAAGCTCGATCTTGCGCGCAGCGTGGGAACGCTTTCCCTGGTGCTGCGCAACCAGATCGACAAGAAGACCGTGGCCACTGCCGGCATGACCAAGAGCCAGCTCTTCGGTGTGGAGGATGCCAAGCCCGCACCTGCTGTTCAGCCTGCGGCCCCCAGCGGCGTGAAGACCGCTCTCTTCAAGCCAAAGCCCACGCCCGTCGCGGTCGCCGAACCGGCTCCTGCCCAGGTGTGCGTGGAGGTGATCCAGGGCGGCGCCCGCCAGCTCAATTGCTTTTGAATAACAACACAGAGGGAGCAAACCGTGCAGCACTATAAAAATACCGTTCTTCTCGCCGCGCTGGCATTCGCTGGCTCCGCCCTGGCGCAACCGGCAGCGCCTTCCAGCCGCAGTCCGGCCATAGGACAGCGTCCGGCCGCGACAGCACCCGTAGCGCCAGCCCCGGCGCTGCAACCCTGTTCCAGTGTGGTGGTGGATAGCCCGAGCCTCGTGACGCTGGGCAAATCCAGCGTCATCCGGCTGGACGTTCCGGTGGTTCGCATGGTCGTCGGCGGCCTCGGCTCCAACAGCACGGCGGCGCCGACGGCGGTCGTCGACCGCTCGCGGCCACCTGCCGGCTCGCCCGCCGCCGCCGCGGCGGCGGCCGCACAGGCCCTGGGAGGCACGGCAGCGCCTGGCGCGGGCGCCGCGGTGTATGACGGTGTGGGCAGCGTCGACATCACGCTGCTGAGCCCGACCGAACTCTTCTTTCTCGGCAAGCGTGCCGGTGCCATGAACGTCGTGCTGCAAAGCGCGGATGGCCGGTGCTTCGTGCGGGACATCATCGTGACGGTCGATCCTGGCACGCTGCAGGCCAAGCTCACTGAACTGTTGCCCGAAGAAACCGAGATCAAGGTCAGAGGCGCAGAAAATGCGCTGGTGCTGACGGGCCGGGTCAGCGACGCCATGAAGCTCGACGACGTGATGAGCCTGGCCACGTCTTACGGTGACGGCAAGCGGGTCGTCAATCTGCTGCGCGTTTCGTCGCCGCAGCAGGTGATGCTCGAGGTCAAGATCGCCGAGGTCAGCAAAACACTGCTCGACCGGCTCGGCGCAAGCATCGGCCTGACCCGCGTGGCCAGCAGCGGACTCAATACCTACTCGCTCATTTCAAATTTCTTGAGCAATGGCGGGGGATTGCTGCAGGCGCTTCGCCTGGGGCGTGCGGCCATCAACATCGATGCCGAGAAAGACGATGGGCTGGTGCGTGTGCTCGCCGAGCCGAACATCATGGCCATCAGCGGACAGTCCGCGAGCTTCCTGTCGGGCGGCAAGATATTCATTCCGGTGGCCCAGGACGCGGCGGGCGCGCGTCCCACCATCACGCTGGAAGAAAAGGAATTCGGCATCGGCCTGAAGTTCACCCCCACGGTGCTCGACCGCACGCGCGTCAACCTCAAGCTGGTGTCGGAGGTGTCGGACCTGACGCAAACAGGTTCGCCCTTCACCACGGTTGGCGGCGTAACTTCGGTGTTGCCCTCCTTCACGGTGCGCAGGGCAGACACCACGGTGCAGCTCAACGATGGCCAGAGCTTCGTGATCGCCGGCCTCATCAAGAACAACGTGACCGAAACGATCAAGCGGTTTCCCGGACTGGGCGAAGTGCCGGTTATGGGGGCGCTCTTTCGCAGCACCGAGTTCCAGAACGACAGGACCGAACTGCTGTTCGTGATCACGCCGCGCCTGGTCAAGCCACTGACCACGGCGATCGCCTTGCCGACGGACAACCACATCGTGCCGACCCGTGCCGAAGTGATGCTCAACGGCGCCGTCGAGAGTGGTGCCGCTCCGGCCACCATGCCCCAGCAGTAAGCGCAGCGATCCAAACCAACACGAGGGAGCAAGACCATGAACAACACATCGACAGGCCGGACAGGGTTGGCGCTGGTAGCGCTGGTAGCGCTGGTGGGGCTGCTGGGCGGATGCGCCAACACCACTACACCGATCTATGACGCCAAGTTTGGCGACGCCGTGCGGCAGGCGCGCCTGCAAATGACGATCAATCCCGACGCCGGCAAGAACCCTGACCAGGCGCTGGGCATGGACGGCGTGTCCTCGAGGGAGGCCGTGATGCTCTACCAGGGCACCTTCAAGACTCCGCCGCCCGTGGTCAACGTCATCAACATCGGCGGCGCGGCCAAGTAGGCGCCAGCGAGCCCACAGCGCGAACAACGCAATCACTCAACCTTTTCGCAACAAGGAGGAGCCCGCATGAATTGAACACAGACCGGATTCGCCCTGAAGGGCATTCGTTTTCCCCTTTGTCGATTAATCCATTCACTCTTAAAGGAATTTCCATGAACTCACTTATTCGCCAATTCAACGCCTCCGTCGGCTCCTTCCTGAAGGAAGAAGAGGGAGCCCAAGTCGTCGAGTACGCGCTGATCATTGCACTCGTCTCAATTGCCCTCACCGTCCTGCTGGCCGACAAGACCAACGGCCTCGGCTCGGCCTTCGCCTCGCTCGTGACGCGCGTCAAGAGCTGCTTTGCCGCCAACGCCGTGACGTGCTGAAAAGCCCCCACGTGCCCTGACAGGTTGAGGGCATCGCTGCCTTTTCCTGTCAGGCGCTTTTACCGCAAACAACATGAAGAAAGGAACTGAAATGAAAACACTCATCGCTCAATGGGTCTCGCCGGCCCGGCGCTTCCTGCGCGAGGAAGACGGAGCCCAGGTCGTCGAGTACGCCCTGATCATCGCCCTCGTCTCCATCGCACTTACGGTCCTCCTGGCCGACAAGACCAATGGACTGGGTGCGGCCTTTACCGACCTGGTGACGCGCGTCAAGTCCTGCTTTGCCGCCAATGCGGTTACGTGCTGAACAACAAGAACAGCACACCTTCGATGCGGCCAGGGTCGAACCGTCCCGGCCTGCATCGTCCATTTACCAGAAAGGAGGAGCCATGAACCCCGCAAAAAATCGCAACAGTCAGACAGGTGCGCAGGCCGTCGAGTTCGCGCTGGTCCTGCCTTTCCTGATCCTCATTATTTTTGCGGTGTTCGATTTCGGCATCCTCGTCTACAACAAGGCCATCATCACCAACGCCAGCCGGGAAGGGGCGCGGCAGGGCATCGTGCTGAGCGCGGCGACCTGGAACCCCGACACGATCAAGCAGGCTGCCTGCAACTATGCCAAGAGTGCGGTGATCACCGTGAGCAACGGCACCAAGACCGCCACCTGTAGCGGCACTGCCGACCCCGTGATCAATGTCTACTCGGGCAGCACGGCCAACTGCCCTGCCCCGAGCGGCGCCGCCACGCCGGCCTTCGGTGATCCGGTGGCGCTGACGGTGTCGTACTCCGTCAGCGGGTTCACGCTCGGCTCGCTCTATTCCCTTGGCACCGACGCCAACTCCATCGGAAGTGCAATCGCCTTGACGGCCTGCACGCAGATGGTCCACGAGTAAAACGCAGGGAGAGCATCATGAAACGCCAGAGAGGTTCCATCATGGTGTTGGCGGCAGGGCTCATCCTGACCCTGACGGGATTTGCCATCCTGGCCATCGACCTGGGGCGCATTTTCATCGTGCGCAACGAAATGCAGAACGCCGCAGACTCCGCTGCGCTGGCCGGTGCGAACTGCCTGATGAGGACCACCGTCGCTGGCACGTCCGACTGTTCGGCGACCATGGCCACGGCCATCAACTGGACCGGCGCGGCCGCCAAGGCGCAGGACCAGTTGGGCAAGAACTCTGCGGCAAACGTGCCCATCTCCACGGTCGACACGGGGCACTCGATCGAGGTCGGCTACTGGCGGCTCGGTTGCGCCGGCGGCGGTTGCACGCCGGGGCCATCGGGAGGATCGTTCTCCACCACCTTCAGCCCGCTCACGAACTACGACAAGCCGGCCGTGAAGGTCACCATCACCAAAGACACGGGCAAAAACAGTGGCCCCATTTTCATGCTCTCCAAAGTGATGTTCGGGGCGAGCGACGTGCCGATGTTCGCGGCCGCCGTGGCGGTGATCTCCTCGCCCGGCACCGTCATGCAGAACAACCTGATTCCCCAGGCGATTGACAAGTGCTTGTACGACCAGTACTGGGATTACACGACCATGTCACCCAAGCTGGCCACATCGACCAACCTGCAGGTGCTCGACAACACGGGCAAGACCATCGACGTACCGCAGACGATCGGCCAACCCTGGGTTTTCCGGATCGGCTCCGCGTATCACTACCCCGGCTGCCAGGCCGGCCAGTGGAGCTCTTTCGACTCGGTGGACCCCAGCGCAGCCTATGCGAAATGGCTGATCCAGAACGGCAACCCATCGCCGCTCGACGTGGGCGACTCTATCTACATTCAGCCCGGCACGGAAACCTCGCTCTACAAGGAGTTGGGTGAAAAGTACCCCAACCTCCCAGTGGATGTCACCGTGATGGTCGTTGACTACAACCTCAGCACCCAGGGCCAGACGCCAATCTATGCCTTCGCGGGCTTCCGGATCACCGATATCAAGGGTGGCTCGGGCAAATACATCGAAGGGCATTTCATCAAGAGTGCCATCAGCAGCGGCTCCAGCGGGGTCGGGCCGTTCTTCGGCTCGTACACCCCGCCCCGTATAGCGTATTAATTCAGAAACCTGAGGTCCAACCATGAAGATTGCCATCATTTCTCCGAGCAGCCAGCATCTCCAGGACATGGGCGATGCGCTGGAAGGAAAGGGCCACCAGGTCAGCCTGACCGTCGGCGGCAAGAGTCGCATGGCAGGCCTGGCCCAGGAGGATGCGCCCGACGTCATGCTGGTCGACGGCATGTGCTGCGATCCAGCGGAGCTGGCGCAGGTCGAGCACGTCACGTCGCGCCATCCCCGCATTGCCGTCATCCTCCTGTGCGCAACCCAGACACCTGAATTTTTGATCAACTCCATGCGAGTCGGCGTGCGCGAGGTGCTGCCCTCGCCGGCTACCGCAGACGCGCTTCTGCCGGCCATCGCGCGGGTGCAGGCAAGGCTCAAGGGGCAGCAGTCGCCCGCCGCCGGCAAAGTGCTGGCCTTCATTGCCTGCAAGGGCGGCAGCGGGGCCACATTCCTGGCCACCAACCTGGGAGCTCAGCTTTCGGAGAACCGCAGCGTGCTGCTGATCGACCTGAACCTGCAGTTCGGCGATGCGCTTTCCTTTGTTCATGACGGTCGGCCTGCCTCCACGATTGCAGACATCGCTCACGACATCCGTCGGCTCGACGCTTCCTTTCTGGCCGTCACTGCCGTCAAGGTGGCACCCAACTTTCATATTCTGGCGGCGCCTGAGGACTTGTCACAGGCCATGGAAGTCAAGCCAGAGCATGTGGACACGATCATCAATCTCGCGGCAACGCAATATGACTTCGTATTGCTGGACCTGAGCCGTACGCTGGACACACTGAACATCAAGGCACTGGACCGTGCCGACCGGATTTTCCCGGTGCTGCAGGCAAATCTTCCCTCGGTGCGCAACGCCAACAAACTGCTCGGCGTCTTCAAGTCCCTGGGCTATGCGGCGGCGAAGGTGGAGCTGGTGCTCAACCGCTTTGAGAAAACAGGCGACATCGGGCTCGAAGAAATCCAGCGCTCGCTCGGGGTTGCCGCTTTGCGCACCGTGCCCAACGCCTTCAAGGAAGTCAACGGTTCCATCAACGAAGGCAACGCCTTGCCGCAAACCCGTTCGAGTCCCGTGACCCGGAGCCTCGCGGATTTCGCAATGACGCTCAATCCCCAGGAAAGCGAAGAGGTGCGGGGCGGAATTCTGGGCCGGCTGTTCCGCCGCGCCTAGCCAACAACTAACAACCAGGGGGGATCACCATGTCATTCCGGGAAAAGCTTCGCGCGGTAGCGACCGAGCCCAGGCCAAACTTCATCGCACCTGTGGGCGCTCCGGCAGAGCCGACGAGCGGGCTCGCGGCGAGCGAGTCGTATCAGCTGCTCAAGGGGCGCATGCACCTCAAGCTGCTCGACAAGTTCGACCTGGCCGTGCTGGAGACCTTGCCGCCTGAAACGCTGCGCCAGGAGATTGCGTCCATGGTCGAGCGCTTGCTTCAGGAAGACCAGGCGGCGGTCAACGATGTCGAGCGGCGGTCGATGATCCGCGACATCCAGCATGAAATGCTGGGTTTCGGTCCACTCGAACTCCTCATGGCCGACCCTACCGTGTCGGACATCCTGGTTAACAACTACCGGCAGATCTATGTCGAGCGTCGCGGCAAGCTCGAACTCACGCCGGTAACGTTCACCGACGAGAGGCACTTGCTGCGCATCATCGACAAGATCGTTTCGTTGGTCGGCCGGCGCATCGATGAGTCCAGCCCGATGGTCGACGCGCGGCTGCCGGACGGCTCGCGTGTCAACGCGGTCATACCGCCGGTGGCGCTCGATGGTCCGATGATGTCGATCAGGCGGTTTGCGCACATCCCGCTGAAGATGGAAAACCTGGTCAACGATCTGAAGACACTCACACCCGAGATGGCCTTCCTGCTCGAAGGCCTGGCACGCGCCAAGATCAACATGATCATTTCTGGCGGCACGGGCGCTGGCAAAACCACACTGCTCAACATCCTCTCGGGCTATATCCCTGAGAGCGAGCGAGTCGTCACCATCGAGGATGCGGCTGAGCTGCAGATGCAGCAGCCTCATGTGGTGCGCATGGAAACCCGCCCGTCCAACATCGAGGGCAAGGGCGAAGTGACGCAACGCGCGCTGGTGCGCAACGCGCTAAGGATGCGGCCCGACCGCATCGTGATCGGCGAGGTGCGGGGCGCCGAAGCGGTCGACATGCTGCAGGCCATGAATACCGGCCATGAAGGCTCGCTTACCACCATCCATGCCAACACACCGCGTGATGCCTTGTCGCGGCTGGAGAACATGGTGGGCATGGCCAACCTGAATCTGCCGCACAAGGCCGCGCGTCAGCAGATTGCGTCGGCCATCACGGTGGTGGTGCAGGCGCTGCGCCTAATCGACGGTAAACGCAAGATCACCAGCATTCAGGAAATTACCGGCATGGAGGGTGAGGTTGTCACCATGCAGGAGATCTTCACGTTCCGCCAGACCGGAATTGGCGCGGACGGCCAGGTCGAAGGTTATTTCCACGCGACCGGTGTGCGGCCGAAGTTCACCGACAAGCTGCGCGCCTTCGGTGTGGTTCTTCCCGACACGATGTTTGACCCGTCGCGCCAGCTCCACTGAAAGGAAAGCGCCATGACCGACTTTTTCCAGAGTCACACCTTCATCGTCATGACGGTGCTGGTGCTGCTGACACTGCTGCTGCTGTTCCAGGGCCTCTTCATGCTGTGGACCACCTACAAGGGGCCTGCCGCCCGCAAGATCGAAAAGCGTTTGCAGGCACTGGGAGCCGTGTCCGACGCGTCCTTGCAAACCCAGTTGCTGAAGGACCGGCTGCTGAGCGACGTGCCGGCCTTCGAACGGCTGCTGCTGAGCATCCCGCGTGCGAAAGGACTCGATCGCTTCATCCTGCAGGCTGGCCTGGAGTGGAAGGTGTCGCGCCTGATCCTGGGATGTCTGGCCTTGGGCGCCGCTGCGCTGGCGCTGATGGTGGTTGTGCTGCGCCAACCTTTGCTGCTCGGATTGGCCGTGGGCGCCGTCACGGGATCCTTGCCTATGCTCTATGTGAGCCGTAGGCGGTCCAAGCGTCTGACGCGCCTGGAAACGCAGCTCCCCGACGCGCTCGATCTTGTCGTGCGCGCCTTGCGGTCCGGCCATTCGTTCTCATCGGCACTGCAAATGATCGGTGACGAAATGGCCGATCCCGTCGCCGCCGAGTTCCGTACCGTGCATGACGAGGTGAATTTCGGTGTGTCGCTACAGCAGGCACTGACCAACCTGAGCGAGCGAGTGCCGCTGACCGATTTGCGCTATTTCGTGGTTTCGGTGCTCATACAGCGCGACTCCGGCGGCAACCTCACCGAGGTGCTGACCAACCTCAGTCGGCTCATCCGTGAGCGCCTGAAGCTGATCTCGCGCGTGCGTGTCCTGTCGACCGAAGGGCGCCTGTCGGCCTGGATCATCGGCGTCATGCCCTTTGTGCTCGCGCTGCTGATGTTCTGGGCCAACCCCGAGTTCATCGTGCCGTTGTGGACCGACCCCATCGGTGTGACCATCGTGAAGTATTTGCTGATCCTCATGGCGATTGGTGCTTTCGTCATGAGCCGAATCGTGAAGATCCGCTTTTAGCCCGAGGAGCCATGCCATGCTGTTACTTCCTGTTCTGATTTTCCTGACGGTGACCTGCGCTCTGGCGGGGCTGTTCATCTGGTTGGCGCCGACCCGGGCCGAGGAGCGCCTGCAGGCCACGCTGGGCGGTGGCGCGAAGCAGGGCTGGATGGAGCAGGTGGTGAAAGCAGCCGGACCGCTGGCTGAGCTTTCATCGCCCACCGGTGAGTGGGAGTCCTCGCCCATGCGCATCCGGTTTTTTAACGCGGGCTTCCGCCAGGACAGTGCCCGTCTCATCTATTTCGCCGCCAAGACCGCGCTGCCGCTGGTGTTTGCCTTGCTCGCCTTTCTCGCGCTGCGGGCATCGAGCGAGGCCAGTGGCATGACCTTGCTGCTGTACCTGACCGCAGCGGCCACGGTGGGCTGCTACCTGCCCAACCTCTACCTTCATTTCCGGATCAAGTCGCGCCAGCGGGAGATCTTCGAGAGCTTCCCGGACGCTGCGGACCTCATGCTCGTATGCGTCGAAGCTGGGCTGGGCCTGGATGCCGGTCTGACCAAGGTTGCCGACGAGATGCGCATCAAGTCACTCGCGCTCGCCGAGGAACTGCACCTCACCAACCTCGAGATGCGCGCCGGTGGAACGCGGGAAAAGTCGCTGCGCAACCTGGCGCTGCGCACGGGCGTGGAGGAGGTCAGCGTTTTCGCCACCATGCTGACGCAGGCCGACAAGTTCGGCACCAGTATCGGGGAATCGCTGCGCGTCTTTTCGGACGACCTGCGCCACAAGCGGCAGGTGCGCGCTGAAGAATCGGCTGCCAAGGTTCCGACCAAGATGCTTTTTCCGCTAGTGCTCTTCATCTTCCCCTCGATCATCATGGTGATCATGGGGCCGGCGCTGATCCAGATCATCCGCACCCTGCAGCCGATGATCCGCGGCGGGGCCTGAACGCTGGCAGCGGCGATTGCCATTGCCTCAGGCGCTGGTGCCGAGCTGATGCTTTAGCGCGTACACATACAGCTCCAGCCGGTTGCCGACGCCGAGCTTGTGATAGATCGAGGTGAGGTGGTTGCGCAGCGTATGCTCGGAAATGTAGAGGCGCTCGGCCAGTGTCTTGTTCAGGGCGCCACGGCCTTCGACAATCATCTCGATGATCTTTTTTTCCCGGCTGGTCAGGCTCTCCCGGCGCTCGGCTTCCGGATCCAGGTTCGCCTTGCGCGCACCCGGGCCGAATACGCCACTGAGCACGCGCCCCATGGTCTCGCGGTCCAGCCATAGTTCGCCCTCGTGCGTTTTTTCGATCGCCTTGATCACCTGGTCGGGCGGCGAGTCCTTGCGCAGGATGCCGCAGGCGCCGCGCTGGATTGCTGTGTCCAGGGTCGTCTGCTTGCGTTCGCCCGTGAGCACCAGCACGCGCGCCTGGGTTCGCTCCAGCAGCGGCCCGATGAAGTCCAGCCCGCACTGGGTTTGCAAGTCCAGGTCCAGCAACACGGTGTTTGGTTGCAGCGTCACCGCTTTTTCCAGCGCTTCGTCTCCGCTGCGCGCAGCACCGACCACGGCCATCCGGGGCCTCTCGCCGTCGATAAGGCGGGACAAGCCCCACAGCATGGTTTGGTGGTCATCGACGACCAGCACGCGAATCGGGCTTTCCTGCACAGTCATGGCCTGCTCCTCAGAGGGGGATTTCAATGTGAACGGCGGTGCCGCCGCGGGACGCCTGGACGACGTGGGCCCGCCCGCCCAGCGCGCTGGCACGCTCGGTGATGGAGCGTGGAACAAAGGCGGGCGGCTCGCCCTCGCCAGAGATGCCTTCGTTCTCGATGTCAATGCGAAGGCGGCCCTCGACCGCGCGGACGGTGATGGCGCCTCGCTGGGCTGCCGTGTGTTTGCAGATGTTGCTGAGGCCCTCGCGCGTGACCTGCAGAAGTTCCGCGGCCAGCCGGTCGTTGATGCGCATTCCCGGGTCGACTCTCACGTCGATCTCGATGCCGTAGAAGTTGCGGACCTGCTCGGCCTGCTGTCGCAGGACGGAAGCCAGCAGGTTGCCCTGCTGCCTGTCCTTCTGGCGAAAGTTGCCGGCATAGCGCCGGAGGTCGGCAATGACCTCGGTGGCCATCTCACTGAGCTTGTCGATTTCGTCGATCAGCGGATTGCCGGGCGCGGCCTTTTTGCGCAGCGCGCTCAAGCCCAGATTGAGCCCGATGTAGGGCTGGATGGCGGTGTCGTGTATGTCGAGTGCTATCTTCTGGCGTTCCTGCACGGCGGCGTCCGAGGCTATGCGGTCGAGCAACTCGATGTTCTCGATCATCGGGAAGGCCTGCGACGCGATCTGGCCCAGAAAAAGCGATTCTCCCCGGCTGAATCCCTCGCTTGTCGCTGCCACGAACAGGCGTCCTGCGCCGCCGCGGGTCGACACCGGCGCACTGATGAAGTTGCCCGAGCCTATGCATTCAGCCACGGCCTCGCCGTTTTCTGAATGGTCGGTCAGCCAGCGCAAGCTTGTGCCATCCCACACTTGGGTGGCAGCCCAGAAGCTCTTCCAGCGCGTGTGCGAGTGCAGGGTCACCCGGTCCGGGGCGAAGTTCAGGAGCTGGCCGGCAGCATCCCCGCCGATCGACTGCACGCTGTTTGAAACGCCTGTGGGCCCCTGGCGCACCGTACGCAAGCTGTAGCTGCCGGTAGCGGTATCGGAATCTGCCAGCACCAAAATGCACTGCTCGGCCTTGTAGAACTGGCGCGTTTTTTCCAGCAAGTGCAAGAGCGTCTGATCCACGCCGAAGCGTGGGTTGCCCAACACGCTGACTTCGCGCAGCAAGGCCAGCCGCCTTCGCAGGGCAAGCTTGGACTCGCCCCAGTGCACGATCATGTACCCCAAGGCGAAAATGAAGCTTGTGCGAACGAGGAGCCGGGGGACGTCGCTTGCGACTTCCGGCATCAGCCCCAGCGCGGCATAGATCGTCCCCGATACGCAGGTGACGCGCGCACCCTCCTCGAAGCCGAAGCGGAAAGACGCGGTGAGGATGGCAAAGAAGAAAAACAGAAAAAAGGCGCTGTGAATGCCACCGGTCACTAGAACGATCAGGCTATACCAAAGGACATCCAGCCAGTGCACGAGGCGCGACTGCGGCAAGGCCCATCTGAGGTGGCAGCCGGCATACAGCAAACCGCTGTGAAGCACGTACAGGGCGAACAGCTGCCAGGTCGAGCGGCCAACTCCGCCCATGCCTTGGGGGTCGATGTAGACCGCAAGCAGGACAGCAACGGACAGGACCAGCCGCATGCTGCCGACCAGTTCGGCGTCAGCCGCATCCCCGGCCAGTCCGGCCGCGGCGGCGCTTCTCGATTGCAGGCCAGTGGCGAGCATGTTGTTATTTCCCTGGCCCGATAGCGGACCTCCCTTTCCTTGCGAATGTTGCCTTTTTCGCGCCCGAAATAGGTAAAAAATATCGCAAAATCGTGTCGGACGTAAGCGCCAGCTACCAGTCGAAAGCTTGCGGATACATCACGGTAGAGCAAAGGCGGCATTGGCAAGCCCATCAGCAAGCCCTTCTGGCCGTGAAACACGCCAGTGCGCCGCTGTCAGGGCGGACCAGGAATCTCGGCGGGTCAGGTCTGGCTCGGGCCAAACGAACGGCCGGATGAGAACTCGACCTCGATGGTCGAATGCACCACCTCTTCGTGCATTGAAATCCATTGCCGCACAAGCGTCGGGGTGACACTCGCGTCCTGCGTTACCACGCTGATGGCGCAAGAGTAGGTGCCCCGGCCGACGCGCCAGACGTGCAGGTCGGTCAGGTGGGTCGAGCTCGCACGGCCCGCGTCTTCGATGTTTGTGCGGATTTCGTCCACGACGGGGTGATCCATTTCACGGTCGAGCAGCACTTTAGACGTCTCGATGATGAGGCGCTTTGCCCAAAGCGCCACCACGACCGCGCCGACGATGCCCATGACCGGATCGAGCCATGCCCAACCGAAGAGCCAGCCGCCCAGTAGCGCCACGATGGCCAGCACCGACGTGGCAGCGTCTGCCAGCACGTGAACGTAGGCGGACTTCAGGTTCAGGTCGGGCTGGGGCGCTGCGGCTTGCTTCCTGTGGCTTTGATGTCGGTGGTCTTCTTCGGAAGAGGTCGGGTGTTCGTTTGCATGTCCGTGGCCATGGCCGAGCTCAGAACCGTCTCCGTGCGAATGGTCATGATGCGCGTTGCCGAGAATGAGAGCCGACACTATATTGACGAGAAGGCCGAGCGCGGCAATGAGAATGGCCTCTTTGTAGTGGTGGATAGGCTGAGGCGAGAAGAGTCGTTCCACCGAACCGAAAAGCATGAGGCCCACCACGGCCAGCAAGAAGATGGCGCTCGCGAATCCGCCCAGAATTTCGATTTTCCAGGTCCCGAACGCAAAGCGACTGTCGTTGGCGTATTTGCGGGCGGCGGCATAGGCAAAGGCGCTAAGCCCGATAGCCACCGCGTGCGAGCTCATGTGGAATCCATCGGCCAGCAAAGCCATGGAGTTGTAGAACCAGCCCGCAGCAATCTCGGCCACCATGGTGATGGCCGTGATCCACATCACCAGCCAGGTGCCCCGCTCGCCGGCCGCGTTCCCGTCATCAAAAAGGTGGTCGTGGCGCCATTGGGCAAGGTCGTCGGGTTGCATGCGCTTGTCCTTTCGGAGCGTTGACGCGTGTGGAAGGAGAAATCATTGTCTCGCGACCTGCGACCTGCGACCTGCGACCTCAAGGCGTGGCGCTCGCGCGCTAGCCAAGCGTTTTACCGCTCCGAAACGGAAACGTCGAAGCAGCCGGCCAGCTGCCTATCTCAACAGCTCGACAGCCGTCACGGCTTGGCAGCTGCAACCGAACTCTTTTCTGTCAGATAACTATCGAGGGAAGCCAGGCTGGAAAATGCATTCGGGTCTTTTTGAAAGGCGGGCTCCATTCTGCTTTGAACATCTTCCGCCCATTTGACCAGCCGGGCGATGAACTCAAGCTTTTTGGGGTCCTTTGCAATGCGATCCTTGTGCCATGAATTCGTTGCCCAAGCTGAAGAATCCCTTTCAAAGCCAAATTGCTCCGGATTGATTTGAACAATGTAACTAAGGTATTGCATGTTCCGCCCCAAGCGATCAAAGGCGACCTGAATAACCGTCGCGGGAGTTTCGATAGCGGCTTCCTTTAATTCGAAATCCGCTTTGGCGAAATTGCCTGAGGGATTTCGCAGGAAATTAGCGCCGTGGTTGATCGTCGCGCAGTTCACGTCCTGTATCCCTCCGGTTGCGCGCTTCCATAAGAGGTCAGTCCGTTTGCAGGGGTCGTCATTCCAGCTTTGAGCGCGATTTTGCTCAAGATTTGTCCGCATGTTCATCATGAACAGCAGCTTTTTCTCCCGGTGGGCACCGACGATTATCTGACCCATGGGAAGAACAACCCCAGTTGAGGAGAAGACGTTGGCGGTTAGGAACTTGAGGTCAAGTCCGGTCTGAAGCATGGGATAGCCTCCCACCGTAGCCTCTCGTCCAACGACCTCCAGACTCGTCATTTTGATGGGCGCATAACCCGAAAAACCTTGTCGCACAAACAACTCTTGTGCCCCGACCTGAAGTGCCAGAACGGTGGCCAAGACGGCCATGCCTATTTTTTTCATGATTTATTCCTGCGGGTTGCGGATCGAAGGTTGCTCCGCTTTCGAGTAAAGACCGCATCCAGGATGCCGGCAGCGCATCCTATGCACTTTGAATAGGCTGTACAACGTTTGGCTGACATCGACCGACAGGCGGTCGGACGATTGATTGACTTGCGACTGCGAGAGCAGTTTTGGCGGGATTCCAGCCGGAGTTACCCATCGACTTTGGAATTTCGACGGAGATTTGAGCCCTTCCTGGCGCCCGAGCGAAAGCGTTTGAACGTTTGCTCAGCCGAAAATAGCGCGATAGGGAAAGGGCTTCTTGCCGTTCGACTGCCACCAAGGAAAGCTACCCCCCACTCATGGGGTGCTTGGTCGATGCGCTATATCTGTGCTCGCGTCTGGTCAATCACCCGCGGCCGGCCGTCGTCGTCAATGGCCACGTACGTCAGGCTGGCTTCGGTGACCTTGACATAGCGGCCTTGCGAGCGAAAACGCTCTGCATAGACCTCGACCTGGATGGTGATGGACGTGCGGCCGATTCGCGTGACGCCGGCGAAGAACGACAGGATGTCGCCCACACGCACGGGTTGTTTGAAGATGAACTGGTTCACGGCGACGGTTGCCATGCGCCCGTCCACGTAGCGTGCCGGTACCACGGCGCCGGCCAGGTCGACCTGGGCCATGACCCAGCCGCCGAAAATGTCACCATTGGCGTTGCAGTCGGCAGGCATGGGGATCACCTTGAGCACCAGGTCCTTGTCCGTCGGCAACGGGACGCCGGGCCCCTCGTGGACTGCCGAGCGCTGGGCGTGGTTCACATGAAAGGGTGGGTTATTGCCCGGCGATGCAGCGCTTGATTCGAAAGACATAGGCACAATCTGAAAAGTTGAACACCCAACGACCCGGTCACGCCTCCGAGGCAAATACACGACCGTTGTCTTGCCAAAGATTGTCCTTCATGCGTTCCAGAGCCTCTGCCATTGATTCTCCGCTGGAGATTCAGACCCCCTCCACCTCGGCGTCGAAAGTCCCGCCGCGCTCCGACTGGCAGACGCTATCCCGGCTGTTTCCCTACCTGTGGGAATACAAGTGGCGCGTGATCGCCGCGCTGGCGTTCATGATCGGCGCCAAGGTCGCCAACGTGGGTGTGCCGCTGCTGCTCAAGAATCTGGTCGACACCATGAGCTTCAAGCCGGGCGAGGCTCAGGCCATATTGGTGGTGCCGGTCGCCTTGCTGGTGGCCTACGGCTTGCTGCGCCTGTCGACCTCGCTTTTCACGGAGCTGCGCGAGCTGGTGTTCGCCAAGGCGACCGAGGGCGCGGCCCGCCGAATTTCGCTGGAGGTCTTCCAGCATTTGCATGCGCTGAGCCTGCGGTTTCATCTGGAGCGACAAACCGGCGGCATGACGCGCGACATCGAGCGCGGCACGCGGGGCGTGCATTCGCTTATTTCGTATTCGCTCTACAGCATCATCCCGACGCTGATCGAGGTGGCGCTGGTGCTGACGCTGCTGGCCGTCAAGTTCGACGTGTGGTTTGCCGGAATCACCATCATCGCGCTGGTGGTCTACATCACGTTCACGGTCACGGTGACGGAGTGGCGCACCAAATTCAGGAAGGAAATGAACGAGCTCGACTCGTCGGCCCACAGCCGCGCCATCGACTCGCTGCTGAACTACGAAACGGTGAAGTATTTCAACAACGAGAACTTCGAAGCCCAGCGCTACGACGAAAACCTCGAGCGCTACCGCAAGGCAGCGCTCAAGAGCCAGCGAACGCTAAGCATGCTCAACACCGGGCAGCAGCTCATCATTGCCGCTGGCCTCGTGGCCATGCTGTGGCGTGCAACGCAAGGCGTGGTCGACGGCCGCATGACGCTGGGCGACCTCGTCATGGTCAATGCCTTCATGATCCAGCTTTACATTCCACTGGGCTTTCTGGGCGTCATCTACCGCGAAATCAAGCAGAGCCTGACGGACCTCGACAAGATGTTCACGCTGATGGAAAAGGAGCGCGAGATTGCCGACCTGCCTGGCGCCAGGCCCATCGAAATCACGTCTTCGCCGGCCGTGCGGTTCGAAAACGTCAGCTTCGCTTACGAGCCGAGCCGGCCCATCCTGCACAACCTGAGTTTCGAGATTCCACCGGGAAAAACGGTGGCGGTGGTCGGCTCATCAGGCGCGGGAAAGTCCACGCTGGCCCGGTTGCTGTTCCGCTTTTACGATGTGACCAACGCGGGCGAGGGAGGGCGCATCACCATCGCAGGGCAGGACATCCGTGAGGTCACGCAGGCCAGCGTTCGGCAGGCCATCGGTATCGTGCCGCAGGACACGGTGCTCTTCAATGACACGGTCGAATACAACATCGCCTACGGCAAGCCCGGTGCCAGTAGGGCCGAAGTGGAGGACGCCGCTCGCGCTGCGCGCATCCACGATTTCATCATCTCCACGCCCAAGGGCTACCAGACCATGGTCGGCGAACGTGGGCTCAAGCTTTCCGGCGGTGAGAAGCAGCGCGTTGCGATCGCACGTACGTTGCTGAAGAACCCCCCGGTGGTGATTTTCGACGAGGCCACCTCCGCGCTCGATTCGACCAATGAGCGAGCCATTCAGGCCGAGTTGCGAACAGCCGCCCAGAACAAGACGACGCTCGTTATTGCGCACCGGCTTTCCACGGTTGTCGACGCCCACGAAATCCTTGTGATGGATCAGGGGCGCATCATCGAGCGGGGCAGCCACGCAAGTTTGCTTGCGGCGCAAGGGCGCTACGCCGAAATGTGGGCGCTCCAGCAGCAGGCCAGCGAGTCCGACGAAAGTCTGGCCGACGCCATCGCCTGAAGGGCGGCGGCAGATGAGCCGCACATAATGCGGCCATGGAAACCAAATGGCTCGAAGATTTCGTGAGCTTGGCCGAAACGCGTAGTTTCAGTCGCTCGGCGCAACTGCGCCATGTCACCCAGCCGGCCTTTTCCCGGCGTATCCAGGCACTCGAAGCCTGGGCCGGCACCGACCTGGTCGACCGCAGTTCCTACCCCACGTGCCTGACACCCGCTGGCGAAACGCTGTACGCGCAGTCGCTGGAGATGCTGCAAGGCTTGCAGTCGACCCGGGCCATGCTGCGAGGCCACACCTCGGCCGGCCAGGACGTGATCGAGTTCGCCGTTCCGCATACGCTGGCCTTCACTTTCTTTCCTGCGTGGGTGAGCAGCCTCCGCGAAAAATTCGGGCCCATCAAGAGCCGGCTGATCGCCCTCAACGTACACGATGCCGTGCTGCGACTGGTCGAGGGTAGCTGCGATCTGCTCATTGCCTACCACCACGATTCCCAGCCCTTCCAGCTGGACCCCGGGCGTTATGAATTCGTCAGTCTGGGGCAGGAGGTGCTGGCGCCCTACGTCAAGGCTGTTGACGGCGAGCCCCTTTTCCGGCTGCCTGGGCGTGCCAGCCAGCCCTTGCCCTACCTGGGCTACGCTCCGGGCGCCTACCTCGGGCGCGTGGTCGATCTCCTGCTCAAGGAATCGAGCACCGCAATTCACCTGGATCGGGTCTACGAGACCGACATGGCCGAAGGCCTCAAGGCCATGGCCCTGGAAGGCCACGGCATTGCCTTTTTGCCCATGAGCGCCGTGAAAAAAGAGCTCCGCGCCCGCCGGCTGATCAGTGCCGGCCCGGGCCTCGAGATGGTGATGGATGTGCGGATCTACCGTGAGCGTCCCAGCGGCAAGCAGCCGGTCAAGAGCGCTGCGCAGTTACTGTGGAGCTTTCTGGAAAACGAGCCAGGCCAGGCAACTCGCGCCAAGCCTTCCGCGACGCCGTCCGGCAAAACCGCCTGACCTCAGGTTTTTACTTTCCCATCGCAAGCTCATGATCGAACTCAGGAACGTTTCAAAATGGTATGGCCCGGTGCAGGTGCTCAACGACTGCAGCACCCACATACGCAAGGGCGAAGTAGTGGTGGTGTGCGGACCTTCGGGTTCCGGAAAATCCACCCTGATCAAGACCATCAACGCGCTGGAAGGCTTTCAGAAAGGCGAGATCTATGTCGATGGCCAGGCAGTCCACGACCCGAAGACCGATTTGCCGCGGCTGCGCAGCCGCGTTGGCATGGTCTTCCAGAATTTCGAGCTGTTCCCGCACCTGAGCGTCACCGAAAACCTCACGCTCGCCCAAATCCAGGTGCTGGGCCGCACGCCGGCCGAGGCCATGTCGCACGGCCTGAAATACCTCGACCGTGTCGGCCTGATGGCGCACAAGGACAAGTTCCCGGGGCAGCTTTCGGGCGGGCAGCAGCAGCGCGTGGCCATTGCACGGGCTCTCAGCATGGACCCGATTGCCATGCTGTTCGATGAACCTACTTCGGCACTGGACCCCGAAATGGTGGGCGAGGTGCTCGACTGCATGACGGGCCTGGCACTCGACGGCATGACCATGATGGTGGTGACCCACGAAATGGGCTTCGCCCGCAAGGTGGGAAGCCGCGTGATTTTCATGGACGTCGGCGGCCGCATTCTGGAGGACTGCTCCTGCGAGGAATTTTTCGGGCGCCCCGAAAATCGCCAGCCACGCACGCGAGAATTCCTCGATCGGATTCTTCAGCACTGAATCGCGGGGCGGGCCGGCCGCGATTTGGGACAATCGGCGGCATGACCACCGCTTCACCTTCCACCCCATCAACGCCATCCACCGGGATCGATACCCTCACACTCACTCGCCCCGACGACTGGCACGTGCATTTGCGAGATGGCGATGCGCTTGCTACCGTGGTGCCGCATACGGCGGCCCAATTCGGCCGGGCCATCGTCATGCCCAACCTGCGCCCGCCCGTCACGACGGCAGCCCAGGCGCTGGCTTACAAGGCGCGCATCGAGGCGGCCGTCCCGCAAGGCACGGCGTTCGAACCCCTGATGACCCTGTACCTCACCGACAACCTCGCCCCGGACGAAATCGCCCGCGCCAGAGCGGCCGGCGTGGTGGCGGCCAAGCTTTACCCGGCGGGCGCAACCACCAACAGCGATGCCGGTGTGACGGACCTGCGAAAGATCTACAAGACACTCGAAGCCATGCAGCGCGAAGGCATGCTGCTGCTGGTGCACGGCGAGGTGACCAGCCCCGACATCGATCTGTTCGACCGCGAGGCCGTTTTCATCGACACGCAGCTTATCCCGCTACGCCGCGACTTCCCCGAACTGAAGATTGTGTTCGAGCACATCACCACGCGCGAGGCTGCCCAGTACGTCGAGGCTGCGGACGGCTTCACCGGCGCCACCATCACCGCCCATCACCTGCTCTACAACCGCAACGCCATCTTCATCGGCGGAGTACGGCCGCACTACTACTGCCTGCCCGTGCTCAAGCGCGAGACGCACCGCGTGGCGCTGGTCGCTGCCGCCACCGGCAACAACCCGCGCTTTTTCCTGGGCACGGACAGCGCGCCGCATCCGGCCCACCTGAAGGAACACGCCAGCGGCTGCGCCGGTTGCTACACGGCGCACGCGGCGATGGAGCTCTACGCCGAAGCCTTCGACGCAGCGGGCGCCCTGCACCGCCTGGAAGCGTTTGCCAGCTTCAATGGGGCGGACTTCTATGGCCTCGCCCGCAACAGCGGCACGATCACCCTCGAGCGCAGCCCATGGACGCCGCCGGAGAGCTTTCCCTTCGGCAGCGGCGAGCTCAAGCCCTTGCGATCAGGTGAAAGCCTGCCGTGGCGAATGGTCTGACGCCTGCAGGCGCTCTGACGGCCGCGTCCGCGACTGCGACCGAGCTTGCGGCGGCCATCGACTGGAACGCGCCCTGGCTCGAACCCTATCGCGCGGACGGGCTCGCCGTTTGCCAGGGCCTGGTGGCCGGCCTGTCGGTGGCGGCGGCGCTCAATGCGCTGGGCGCCAGCCGTTCGCCAGTGCAGTTCGTCGATCAGTCCGAACTGCCCGAGGGGCAGGCCTACGAACAGTTCATTTTCGAGACGCGACGCTGCCCGACCCGGGAGAACCTGCACGACCTGTTCAACGGCTTGTGCTGGCTTCGGTTTCCCGCGGTCAAGAGCCGGCTCAACGCGCTGCAAGCCGAACAGATTCGCCTGGACGGTGTCACCACGCGGCGTGGTCCGGTGCGTGACGCGCTGACGGTGTTCGACGAGAACGCCGCTTTTTTCATCGCACCTTCACATTTGTGCCAGGCACTGCAGGAGCGTGACTGGCAACGCCTTTTCATCACCCAGCGCAGCGCATGGCGTGAGGCGCGGCCGGTGTTGTTCGGCCATGCGCTGCTGGAAAAACTGGTCAAGCCGCGCAAGGCCGTGACGGCGCACGTCTACCTGATGGCACATGCCTTGCCGCAAGCTGAAACGGCCCTGCACGACTCGCTTCACGGGCTCGATGCGCACGTGGCCCGTGACCTCGAAGCCAGGCGCCTGGCCAGCAAGCCTTTTGTTCCCCTTCCGGTCATGGGCGTGCCCGGCTGGAACTCATTGAACGAGAACTTTTCGTTCTATGATGACTCAGAGGTATTCCGGCTCCGGGCCGGCACGGCGTCTGAAAAATAACTCCAACAGGGTTGGTCACGAACTCGTCTTGATAAACCCACTGCCAGACCCAATATCTCAGCCACAGGAAACCCGGTCCTGGAATTTCCTTTGATCGACTCACGGAGCTTGAAAACACTATGAAACGAATCCTGTTGTTTGTGATGACCAACCTTGCCGTCGTGGTGGTGTTGGGCGTCGTGGCCAGCTTGTTGGGGGTCAATCGCTACCTCACGCCGGCCGGGCTGAACTTGCCCATGCTGCTCGGCTTTGCGGCCGTCATCGGCTTTGGCGGCGCGATCATCTCGCTGCTGATCAGCAAGCCCGTGGCCAAGTGGAGCTCAGGCGTGCGCGTCATCAACCAGCCCCAGAACGCCGACGAAGCCTGGATCGTCGAGACGGTTCGCCGTCTCGCAGACCGCGCCGGCATCGGCATGCCCGAAGTCGGCATCTTCGATGGCGCGCCTAATGCATTTGCCACCGGCGCGTTCAAGAACTCGGCGCTGGTCGCGGTGTCCACCGGCCTGCTGCAGGGCATGACGCGCGATGAGATCGAAGCCGTCATCGGCCACGAAATCGCGCACGTCGCCAACGGCGACATGGTCACCATGACGCTCATCCAGGGCGTGATGAACACCTTCGTCGTGTTCCTGAGCCGCGTCATCGGCTACGCGGTAGACGGCTTTCTGCGCAAGGGTAGCGACACCAATTCCGGCCCCGGCATCGGCTACTACGTGACCACCATCGTGCTGGACATCGTCCTGGGCTTTGCCGCAGCGCTCGTAGTTGCCTGGTTCTCGCGCCATCGCGAGTTCCGCGCCGACGCAGGTTCCGCGCAACTGCTCGGCCGCAAGCAGCCCATGATCAACGCGCTGGCCCGCCTGGGTGGCATGATTCCCGGCGAGTTGCCCAAGGCGGTGCAGACGCTGGGTATTGGCGGCGGCGTGGGCAAGCTGTTCAGCACGCACCCGCCGATCGAAGAGCGCATCGCCGCGCTGCAGAACGCGCAGCCCGGCCAGGTCTGAAACCCCGCTTCGGACTGCCTTTCTGGCATAGAAAAAGCCGCTGCCCCGCAGCGGCTTTTTTCATGGAGCGGGCTGCCGCCTGCGCTTCGTCAGCGCGTGATCTGCACGGCCACCGCTTCGGCGACCTCGATGCCGTCGACCCCTGCTGAGAGAATGCCACCCGCATAGCTGGCTCCTTCGCCGGCCGGGTACAGGCCCTTGACATTCAGGCTCTGGAAATCATCGCCGCGTGTGATGCGAAGCGGCGACGACGTGCGCGTTTCCACGCCGGTGAGCATGGCGTCGTGCATGTCGAATCCCTTGATCTTTTTGCCGAAGACCGGCAACGCCTCTCGCATCGCCGTGATCGCGTACTCGGGCAGCGCGGCGGCCAGATCGGTCAGGTGTACTCCGGGCTTATAGGACGGCTCGACGCTGCCAAAGGCCGTGGACGGCCGGGCCAAAAGGAAGTCTCCGACGAGCTGGCCGGGGGCTTCATAGGTCGATCCTCCGAGCTCGAAGGCGCGTGATTCCAGCCGTCGCTGGAACGCGATGCCTGCCAGCGGGCTGACGGTTTCGCCCGGCCTGGGCGGCTGCTCGGGATAGTCGGCGGGCGCAATACCGACAACGAGCCCAGCGTTGGCATTGCGTTCGTTGCGCGAGTACTGGCTCATGCCATTGGTCACGACGCGTCCGGCCTCGGACGTGGCGGCCACAACTGTGCCGCCAGGGCACATGCAAAAGCTGTAGACAGAACGGCCGTTGGCAGCGTGATGGACCAGCTTGTAATCTGCCGCGCCCAGCACGGGGTGGCCAGCGTGCTGCCCTAGCCGCGCCCGGTCGATCAGGCCTTGCGGATGCTCGATGCGAAAGCCGATGGAAAAAGGCTTGGCTTCCATGTAGACGCCGCGCTCGTGCAGCATCGTGAACGTATCACGTGCGCTGTGGCCGGGGGCCAGCACCACATGGTCTGCGCGCAGCGAGTAGGTGCTGCCGTCCGCGAGGTTCTCGACGGTGAGGCCGCGGATGTGCTGGCCGTTGGGGCCGCTTTCGATCTGCACGTCACTGACGCGCTGCTGGAAGCGGATTTCCCCGCCCAGCGCCTCGATCTGGCCGCGCATGTGCTCGACCACCTTGACGAGTTTGAAAGTGCCGATGTGCGGCTTGCTCACCAGCAATATCTCCTCCGGTGCGCCGGCCTTCACGAATTCCGTCATGACCTTGCGGCCGAGGTGGCGCGGGTCCTTGATCTGGCTCCACAGCTTGCCGTCGGAGAAGGTGCCGGCGCCGCCTTCGCCGAACTGCACGTTCGACTCCGGGTTGAGTTCGCGCTTGCGCCACAGACCCCAGGTGTCCTTGGTTCTTTCACGAACCTTCTTGCCACGTTCGAGCACGATGGGACGAAAGCCCATCTGCGCGAGCAACAGGGCGGCAAAAATCCCGCAGGGGCCAAAGCCGATCACGACAGGACGCAGCGCACCGGGCGAGCGCGCGGATTCAGGCGCCTGCACCGGCGGCACGTAGTCCATGTCGGGTGCCGGCCGGATGTGGGGGCTGGCGGAAAACTTCGCCAGCAGGCTGGCTTCCCGCTCCGGGCTTCCGAACGTGACATCGACGATGTAGACCAGCAGCAGCTTTTGCTTGCGCGCGTCGTAGCTGCGCTTGTGAATGCGGGTGGCCGCGAGTTCTGCGGCTTCGATGCCCAGTGTGCTGGCGATCAGCGCGGGCAGGGCGGCTTCAGGATGGTCGAGCGGGAGCTTGAGCTCGGACAGGCGAATCATGGGCACTCATTTCTTCAGGATCTGTTTTTCGGATCAGCTGTGATTTTAGGTGCGTGCGGCGCGTCACCGATAATGGGCGCGTGAAGCACGCCAGACTGCCGCTGGTGCAAGGGTGGAAACACCGCACTGGAGGAAGGTCCGGACTGCACAGGGTGGCGTAGCAGCTAACAGCTGTCCACCGCGAGGTGAGGATCAGAGCTACAGAGACGAGTCGCCCAGGGGCAACCCAGGGCGGGTGAAACGAGCAATCTCTACGCGCAGCAATACCAAGTAGGCACACGTAAAGCGAAGCGGCTTGCCGCTTCGTCATGATCGGGACCCCCGGAGTGTGCGGGTAGGTAGCACCGAGCCGTCTGGTGACAGGCGGCCCAGATTAATGGCAGTCACACGCCGGCAACCGAAAGGAAGCCGACGCGCACAAAATCCGGCCTATCGGCGGGCTTCACACTTTCTTCAATGCCGCTCGAACTGTTCGAGCTTGAGCGGCCGGACGGCGCCCATCCAGATCGCGTGGTCACGGTGGTCGGCCAATTCGTCGCCTGTGTCCGGGTGCACGAAGACCACCAGGCCGTCGCGGTTCAGAGCCAGCCAGGCGATCACATCGCCCGCCTGTGCGGGCGTGCAGACCAGGAGGCAACTCCAGTCCGGGTGCGGGCCGACGGGCTGCTGGTGCATGCGGCCCATCTGCAGGCCGAAGCGCTGCGCGAGGCCTTCGCAAACGCGCCGTGCTCGCTCCATCGTGGCAGCGTCGTAATACACATGCGCATGAAAGCAGGTGATGACGGACAGGTCGTCTTTCATTCCGTTTCCCTGGGCGCTGCTCATGCCAGTCCCAGCGATTCGATACGCTGCACATGTGCCAGCAGCGAGCGCTTGGCGACCGGCCAGATGCGCGCGTCCACATCGTCATAGGCCCGAGCGACCCAGTCGTCCATCGAGCCTTCCGGCGCGGCTTGCATCACCTCCAGCACCTTGGCCTCCCGCTTGAGCCGGTGCGCCTTCAGTTTGGCGATGGCGTTGGCGGCCTCGCCGATGACGTAGCCATGCGCGGGCAGGATGAACTCGATGTGGTGCTCGGCGCAGGCAGCGCTCAGCAAGTCGAGCGAGTCGAGGTAGTCGGTCATGTCGCCGTCAGGCGGGTCGACCACGGTGGTGCTGCCGTTCAGGATGTGGTCGCCGCTGAACAGCAGGGCGTCTTCGACCAGAACAAGGCACACATGGTTGGCTGCGTGCCCGGGCGTGTGCAGGACTTCCAGCGTATGCGTGACAGGCCCGTCCGGCCCGATGCCGGAGACGGCCAGACGCTCACCGTGCGAGAGCGCACGGTCGGGGTGGAACTCGCTGGCGGTGCGTGCGGTCGGCGCCGACGGCAGGCCCAGGATTGGCGGAGGCTCGGTGCACATCGCCTGCAGGGTGCGCGCGCCGGGGGAATGGTCGGGGTGGGAGTGGGTGCAGACGATCATTCGCACATCGCCATTGGCGGCGCGCCAGAGGCGCTCGACGTGTTCACGGTCGGCAGGCCCGGGATCAATCGCGATGTACCCGGTCGAGGGGTCGCCGACCAGGTAGCTGTTGGTGCCCGGACCGGTCATGACACCGGGATTGGGCGCGGTCAGCCGCATCACGTTTTTAAGCAGGGGCACCGGCCGCTCGCTTTGCCAGTCGAGTGCATGCACGATCTGGCCGTCGGGGCAGGTGAGGGCGAGCTCACCGAAGGGTGCCTCGTGCTCCATGTGGCGCGATTCGCGGCCTTCCAGCAGCCCGGCTCGCGGGCAGGAGGTCCACAGCGGTTCGTCTGAAACAGCGCAGGCCGCCAGCACCGCGTCGACGTTCGGATAAGCCTTGAGCCGCTCCAGTGTGCGCAGCGTCGGGAAAATCATGAAGAAAGTGCCGGCGGCATGCCGCGCCAGCGCATCGGCGGGCCGCACCCAGACCGGCTCGAACTGTTCGGACTCGTCGGCCACGGGTGATTGCCCTATAGGCATGCGCGCGACCAGAAAGGGCACGTCGAATCGGCGCGACAGGTCACGGTCCGTGATCCAGTGCGCCAGCACAAAAACGTCGGCACCGGAAAGCACCAGGCCCTTTTCCGCACACTGTGCGGCGAAGGGCGCCTTTCTATCGAGTGCGGCGATGTCTTCGGTGGTCGGCCGGCTGCCGTTGGCACGGTGCGCCAGCAGCACGCCGAGTTCCTCGAAGCTCTCGCGTATGGCGGCGATGGCCTGCGTGAGATGCAGGTCGCTCTGCGTCGGCCGCCGCGTCGACTGGTCGTGCGCCAGCGCATCCGCCGCGTCGATTCCGCCGCCCGGGAAAACATAAGCGCCCGGCGCGAAGCTCGCCTTGGCCGAGCGACGCGTCATCAGGACTTCGAGGCCATCGGTGCTGTCGCGCAGCAGCAGGACCGTGGCGGCAGCGCGAAGGGCTGCGGGCTCGCGTTGGGCATGGATGAGTTGGCTTATTCGGGGCATTTGCTGATTTTGAAGCAAAACGCCCGAAGACCCTGCGGGGCTGCCCTATGGCGGAGATGGAGCAGCGTTCGGGCGCTGTTCCGCCAAGGCTATTCGTGCAACCCATGTGAACGTCCGCTCCAGGGCTTCGTAGGCGGAAGGTCGTAAGTACTAACCGGGATGGCCGTCCAGGGAATCATGCCGATACTGGGCGCTTACTTTCACCCTTGAGAACGACTTCATGAAGAACAGAACTTTTCGTTTGGCGCTCGGCCTGGCCGCTGTGCTCGTGTCCCTCACGGGCGGCAATGCGCTGGCCCAGGCCTGGCCTGCACGCCAACCCATCAAGCTAGTCGCGGTCTTCCCGCCGGGCGGGTCGGTTGACCAGGTAGCGCGCATTTTGGCGATTCCTCTGGCTCAGCAGCTCGGCCAGAGCGTGATTGTTGAAAACAAGGGCGGGGCGTCGGGCACCATCGGCACGGCCGCTGTGGCGAACGGTCCGGCCGATGGCTACACCTTCGCCGTCGTCTTCGACACGCACGGCGTCAACCCCAGCCTGATTCCCAACCTGACTTATGACACGCGCAAGGATCTTGTTCCGGTCACATTGATCGGCACGGGTGCCATGGTGCTGGCGACCAACTCGGGTTCTGAATACAAGACGTTTGCCGATGTCGTGGCGGCCGCCAAGGCCAAGAAAAACGTCAGCTACGGCAGCATCGGTTCCGGCAGCCTGGGCCACCTGGCCATGGCGCTGCTGAGCAAGAACGGCAATATTGACTGGCAGCATGTGCCCTACAAAGGCGGCGGCCCCTTGATGACCGACGCGGTCGCCGGCCATGTACCCCTGTCCATTGGCTCGGTCTTCCTGAGCAAGCCGCATATCGACAGCGGCCGCCTGCGTCCGCTGGCCGTCACCACCAGCAAGCGCTCGCCTGATCTGCCGAATGTGCCGACGGTGGCAGAAAGCGGATTCGCCGGCTTTGACGCTCCGGCCTGGTGGGCCATCCTGGCACCGGCCAAGACGCCGCCCGATATCCTGAAGCGCATGACCGACGAGGTCAACAAGGCTCTGGCCAATCCTGAGATCGCCAAGAAGCTGAGCGCCCAGGGCATCGACATCGCTGGCGGCTCCTCGGAGTCGGCGCGTGTCTTTATCGACAAGCAGATCGACATCTGGAGCAAGGTGGTCAAGGACAACGGCATCAAGGCCGACTGAGCCCTGATCCTGCAAGGGCTGCCGAGCACAGTCCGGCAGCCTTGGCGTTTTCAGGCCTCGGGCGAAACGCCCAGTGCCACCAGAAAGCGCGCAACCATGTTGTAGGTGGCTATGGCGCTCGTCAGCTCGACCAACTCCGTCGTGTTGAAGTGGCGCTTGAGCGCATCGAAAACCGCGTCGCTGACTTTCACGTCCAGGGTCATTTGCGCGGCGTACTGAACCACCAGGTGCTCGACTTCGCCCAGCCGGGCGTCCTTTGATGGCAGGCGTGCATCGCCACGCACCATGTCATTGAGCGCGTCAAGTTCGGCCTGCACGCCGCCGGCGACCAGGAAGTCCGGCGCGTGGTGTTTGTACTCGTACATCGCGCCGGTCAGCAGCGCGACGGTGCAGATGCCCAGCTCACGCAGCTTTCGGCTCGTGGGCAGGCCCGTGCGCACCGCGCCCAGGTAAACGTTCCAGGCGCGCGCCAGCGGCTCGCTCCACAGCAGGGCCTTGTCCAGGTTGATAAAAGTTCCGCCCCGGCGGGTCAGGATGGCTTCTATCAGTTCGCGCGGTTGCGGTTTGAGTTCGGGGTTCCAGTCGGGGATGCGCATGGTGTCCTTCGAGGGTGAGGGTGGGCCGGTCGGCGGCTTGGCCGTCGATCGTAAGTCATCACATGGCCGGCGGATAATCCGCCGATGCGAATCCAATTTACGAAGATGCAGGGGGCGGGCAACGACTTCGTCGTGCTCGACGAGACCCAAAACCGGCTTGATCTCACGCTGGCTCAATATCGCTTTCTTGCTGACCGTCATTTTGGCGTTGGCGCCGACCAGATCCTCAGTGTCCGGCCACCGCCGCCAAGCGTCAGTGGCATTGATTTTTCTTACGCAATCCACAACGCCGACGGTGAAGAGGTCGAGCATTGCGGCAATGGCGCACGCTGCTTTTTTCGCTTCGTGCGTGACCGTGGACTGATTTCACGGCCCGAAGTGCGCGTGCAAACCATGAACCGCACGCTGGCACTGGTCGAGCAGGCCGACGGTTCGGTGACGGTCGACATGGGCGCTCCGGTATTCGATCTTGCTGCCATCCCTTTCGATGCCAGCGGTGTTACGCCGCAGCCCCAGGGCGACTGGGAAACCTGGCCTTTGGAATTTTCGGGGAACGGTTCTGCATCGTCGCGCTTGCAGATTGCGACACTTTCCATGGGCAACCCGCATGCCGTGACGCTCGTAGCCGATGTTGACACCGCGCCTGTGCTCGTGGCGGGACCGCTGGTGGAGCGCCACGCGAGATTTCCGCGAAGGGTCAATGCGGGTTTCATGCAGATCATGTCCCGGGGCGTGGTCAAGCTGCGCGTTTTCGAACGCGGGGCCGGTGAGACGCTGGCCTGCGGATCGGGCGCTTGCGCTGCTGTGGTGGCGGGCATCCGGCTGGGCTTGCTCGACGAGCGCGTGGCGGTTCACACCCACGGCGGTGTCCTCACCATCGAATGGCAGGGACGCACGGGGGGACTTAGCGCGCCGGTGCGCATGAGCGGCCCGGCCACGTGGGTCTTCGACGGCGAGATCGACATTCCGGATTGACCGCAACGTGCGCGCTATGCCTGGGAGTTTGGGCGGCAGAAGAACGTGCATGGCGAAAAGTGGCCCCGCCGAGGACAGTTTTTGCCAGATTTGAAGGCCGATAGCCCAGCTATCGGTCCAAAAGCGGGTGAAAAATGGACCGGCGCGGCCGCTTTGCAGCGCACGTTCTTTCTGCCGCCCAGACTCCTGGTGGCAAAACTTGACGACAATCGCCCCCATGACTCCACCTGTACAAGCCATTCAGCATCCGATCACGGAAGACGACATCGCCAACTTCCTCGCCAACACGCCCGACTTTTTCGAGCGTCATGCGGAGTTGCTGTCGACGGTGCAACTCTCCAGCGGCCACGGTACGCGGGCCGTGAGTCTGCAGGAGCGCCAGGCAGGGATGCTGCGCGACAAGATCAAGGCCCTGGAGGCGCGCATGGTGGAGATGATCCGCCACGGCCAGGAAAACGTCGCCATCGCCGACAAGATGCTGCGCTGGACGCGGGATTTGCTGCTGGTCGCGCACCCGGCGGGCGTGACGGATGTGATCGTCCATGGCCTCAAGGATCAATTCCTGGTGCCGCAGGTGGCCATCAAGGTGTGGGGCGTGGCCAGTGCGTATGCGCACGAGCCCTTTGCGAGCGGCGCGAGCGAGGATGTGCAGACTTTTGCGTCGTCCCTTTCCATGCCCTACTGCGGACTCAATTCCGGCTTCGAAGCGGTGCAGTGGCTGCCCGATCCGGCCTCGGCCCTGTCCGTGGCCTTGCTGCCCCTTCGGGTCGGCATCGCGCCTGACGCATTCGGCTTGCTGGTGCTGGCATCTGCGGATCCCGAGCGCTTTTCAAGCGCCATGGGCACGGATTTCCTTGAACGCATCGGCGAACTCGCCGCCGCCAGCCTGTCGCGCCTGAGAGCCTAGCGTCGGGGCAAGCCGTGCAGCAAGGTTCAGCCAATCCCCTGGTTGCGCCCCCGGTTGCGCCTCTGGTGACGCGCTACCTCGAGCATGTCCGGGTTGAAAAACGTCTCGCCGAAAGGACTGCCGAGCTCTATACGCTGGACCTGCAGAAGCTGCAGACGTACGCCCTGGAAGCCGGGATCGGCCTGACCGAAGTCTCCCACCTTCACGTGCGCCGCTGGGTGGCCAAGATGCACGGGGCAGGTCGCAGCGGCCGAGGCATCGCACTCATTCTTTCGGGCTGGCGCGGGTTTTACGTGTGGCTTGGCCGCGAGGGCCTGGTGGCCAGCAACCCGGTGCAGGATGTGCGGTCGCCCAAGGTCGCCAAGCCCCTGCCCAAAGCGCTCAGTGTCGACGAGGCAGTGCAGTTGGCAAACTTCAACGGCGCGGCCGAGGGCGCGGAGGCCGAGCTCGACGCCCGCGACGATTGCATGGTCGAACTGCTCTACGGTTGCGGCCTGCGGATTGCCGAACTGGTGGGCCTGGACGCGCAGGCCAACGGCCACGCGCTCGGCTGGATCGATGTTCAGGCCGGAGAGGCGCATGTGCTCGGCAAGGGCTCCAAGCGCCGCAGTGTGCCCGTCGGCAGCAAGGCCCTGGAGTCGCTCGCTTCGTGGCTCTTGGTGCGGCGTCAATGGTTGCTGGGTGTGGCTGACGCCGATGCCGCGCTCTTCATCAACCGCCGGGGCAAGCGCCTGACGCCCCAGCATCTGCGCGTGCGCCTGAAGCGCCGCTCGCTGCGCGCCGGGCTCGCAACGCCGGTGCATCCGCACATGCTGCGCCACTCATTTGCCAGCCACCTGTTGCAGTCCAGCGGCGATTTGCGCGCCGTGCAGGAATTGCTCGGGCACGCCAACATCACCACCACGCAGGTCTACACACGCCTGGATTTCCAGCATCTGGCCAAGGTCTATGACGCAGCGCATCCGCGGGCCACGGTGGACGGCCTGAAGCGCCGCGGGAAACCGGACAAAGCCTGAGAGGCTTGCCGCTGCTCCTGCCCGCTCGGCCGTGCGCCGCGACAATAGGCGCATGAAAACCCTGAGACTCAGAGAAGGCAAGGAGCGATCCCTGCAGCGGCGCCACCCCTGGATTTTTGATGGCGCGATTGCCCGCGGCAACGCCGACGCCGGGGAAACCGTCCGCGTCGAAAGCCATGAAGGAAAGTTCCTGGCCTGGGCGGCGTGCAGTCCCGCCTCGAAAATCCGCGCGCGGGTCTGGAGCTTTGACGAAGCCCAGCGCATCGACGCCGCGTTCCTGGCAGATCGCGTGGGTGCCGCCGTTCGTGCGCGCGGCCTTTTCGATATTCAAAGCGATGGGGTCAGGCTCATCCACGGCGAGTCCGACGGCCTGCCGGGGCTCGTTGTCGACCGCTACGGAGACACGCTCGTCGCGCAGTTCTCCAGCTGCGGCGTCGAACGCTGGAAGGCCGTTCTGGTGCAGGCGCTGCTGGCGCACACAGGCCTGCAACGGCTGTACGAACGCTCCGACTCCAGTAGCCGGACGCTGGAAGGCCTTCCGCTGGTGACGGGCTGGCTTGCAGGCGCGCCGGAGGACCCATCCGAAGGGCTTGAGATCGTCATCAAAGAGCATGAGTGGAAGCTTGCGCTCAACATTGCGGAAGGCCACAAGACGGGCTTTTACCTGGACCAGCGCGAGAGCCGGCGCCGCTTTTCGCAATACGCCCGGCACCGCCAATTCCAGCGCGTTCTCAATTGCTACAGCTACACCGGGGGCTTCACCGTCGCCGCGCTGGCCGGCGGGGCTTCGCATGTCACTTCCATTGACTCGTCGGGGCCGGCACTCGCGAAGGCGCTGGCCAACGTCACGCTCAATGGTTTTTCTGCCGAACGCTGCGAAATGCTCGACGCCGACGTGAATGCGTCGCTTCGCGCCTATGGACGCGAGGGGCGTCGGTTTGATGCCATTGTCCTGGACCCACCCAAATTCGCCCCCACTGTCGCCCATGCAGAGCGTGCAGCCCGCGCCTACAAGGACATCAATCGTCTCGCGCTGTCTATCCTCGAGCCGGGTGGCGTGCTGTTCACGTACTCGTGCTCTGGGGGAATCAGCGCCGATCTTTTCCACAAGATTGTGGCTTCGGCGGGCACCGACGCCGGCGTCGACGCGTTCATCAGCGAGCGGCTGGGCGGAGCGCCCGACCATCCAATGACGATCAATTTCCCGGAAGGCGAATACCTCAAGGGGCTGGTGCTGGTCAGGAAACCCTGAAGCAGTCCAGGTGTCACGCCCCGCAGGAGGGCGTTATCAGGCATTCGCGACAGTGGCGCTCGCTGCCGAGCCGCGCCACTTTGCATTCGACCGCTAAACTCCCCACCTTCGTTCTTTCGCGCCCTGGCGCAAATTGCCGTCACCGGCATAGTTGTTTTGATTGTTAGGTTGTGCCATGAGTCTGATTCCCGTCACCATCCTGACCGGCTTCCTCGGTTCCGGAAAAACCACGCTGCTCAAGCGCGTGCTCACTGAAGCCCACGGCCAGAAGATCGCCGTCATCGAAAACGAGTTCGGTGAAGAAAACATCGACAACGAAATACTGGTGAACGACACCCACGAAAACATCGTTCAGATGAACAACGGCTGCATATGCTGCTCCATTCGGGAAGACCTGAGGGCGACGCTGCAACTGCTGGCGGCCAAGAAGCGCAAGGGACTGCTCGACTTCGACAGGGTCGTCATCGAAACGACGGGTCTGGCCGACCCGGGGCCCGTGGCGCAGACTTTTTTCATGGACGAAGAGATTGCCGAGCAGTACCTGCTCGACTCGATCCTCACCCTGGTCGACGCCAAGCACGCCGCAACTCAGCTCAACGATCGGCAGGAGGCGCGGCGCCAGGTCGGGTTTGCCGACCAGATTTTCATCAGCAAGTCCGATCTCGTGGCCAAAGACGAGGTCGAGGCCCTGATGCACCGGCTCAGGCACATGAACCCCCGAGCGCCGCAGCGCCCCGTCCATTTCGGCGAGGTGGCGATTTCGGAAGTTTTCGACCTGCGTGGCTTCAACCTGAACGCCAAGCTCGACATTGACCCCGATTTCCTCAAGGAAGACGGCGCCCATGACCACCACGATCATGACCATGCCGAGGGCGAGCATTGCGACCATCCTTCCCATGCGCACGACCACGGCCACCACCACCACCACGATGACGACGTCAAAAGTTTCGTGTTCCGGTCGGAACGCCAGTTCAACCCGGCCAAGCTCGAGGACTTTCTGGGTGCGGTTGTCAATATCTACGGGCCGCGCATGCTGCGCTACAAGGGTGTCCTGAATATGGAAGGTACGGACCGGAAGGTGATTTTCCAGGGCGTCCACCAGCTCATGGGTAGCGATTTGGGGCCCGCCTGGGCCGAGGGCGAAACGCGCATCAACAAGATGGTTTTCATCGGCATCGACCTGCCCAAAGATATTTTTCTGCAGGGACTGGAGCAATGCCTAGTTTGAGTTAGTCTGTTCGCTGGCCGCGCTTGAGCGCGCCAAATGATGGGTTCAGGCTGGAGGGGCCTTATGTTTGTCTCATTTCACCAACGCTTGGGTTCAGGCCCGTCTGCGAAGGCCGGCGCGCCGATAAAATCGCGCGCCGATCAGGCAGGCCGACCGACCCGCGCTGGGGACAGCGGGAACAAAAAAGGCAGAGCCCCGATTGGCAGGTCGACCAGCGCAGCCCAGGCAAGCGCTGAACGGCGCCAAGGCGCTGAACAAGAACCCCATGCGCAGGCAAAGCAGCGCGAAATGGACGCCCAGACACATGCGCAAGCCAGTGCCCAGAGGAGACAAGCCTTGAAATCGCCTTCCAAGAACAACAAGCCGGCGGCAAAGACCGTGGCAAAACCCTTAGCAAAGGCGCCGAGCAAGCCTAAAACCGCCGTTAAGCCGGCCACAAAATCTTCTGTGAAGCCCCCCCTCAAGGCCAAGCCGGCAGCTAAGGCGAAGGCCAAGAGCGCAATAAAGGTGGCGAAAAAATCACCGGTCCCCAAGAGTGCCAAAGCGGTGGCGCCAGCCAAGAAGCCAGCCACGCCTGCGCCGGTGCGAAGCTCAGCGGCTGTCAAGGCGCCGGCGAAGTCGGCCAAGGCAGTTAAATCGACCCCAGCCGTCAAGTCGGCGAAGCCGGCAAAGCCGGCAAAACCGGCAAAACCGGAAAAAGCTAAAAGTGGGACTGCCAATAAGGCAAAGCCCGCGACCAAGGTGGCGGTCAAGTCCACCTCCCCAGTTTCCCGGGCACCCGCGCTGGTTTCCAGTCCGGCGCCTGTTTCCTCCCGGCCCAAAGCTGCGTCTGCAGCAAAGGCCGTGGCTTCTTCACCGACTCCTGGCAAGCCTGTCGCTACGGCGATGGCGCCAGCCCCTGTGCCCACCCCTTTACCTGTTCAGAAATCCATGCTCCCGACTCCTCCCGCCCCCCTGAAGCCCGGCCGAAGGGCTTCCGCCCGCACGGCGACCCAATCCCCGGCCCCGGCGCCGATGATCCCGACGCACTCGCCCGACGCGGCAAAGGCGAGTTATTCCACCATCGCCGAGCGCGTCATCTCGCCGCCGCCGCACGTGGCCGCCCGCAAAGATCCGAAACTGGCCAACAACTGGAAGACCAAGCCGGCCATTGAGCTGTCCGACGAGGAAGTCAAGGCCATGCCGGACACCGAGTACATGAACGACGCGCAGCTTGCGTTTTTCAGGCACAAGCTGTCCGTGCTCAAGCAGGACATCCATAACAGTGCCGGCGAGACCACCGAGCATCTGCGTGAAGACACGGTCGTGGTGCCCGATCCTGCGGACCGCGCCACCATCGAGGAAGAGCATGCCCTCGAACTGCGCACCCGTGACCGTGAGCGCAAGTTGCTCAAGAAGATCGAGCAATCTATCGCTCGCATCGACGCCGGCGATTATGGCTATTGCGACGAGACCGGTGAACCGATCGGCGTTGGCCGGCTCATTGCCCGGCCCACGGCAAACCTCTCGCTCGAAGCGCAGCAGCGCCGCGAATTGAAACAAAAGATGTTCGGAGACTAGGACGGGATCAGGACGGAAAGCGCTGGCGCAATCTTGGCGATTCATGGCTAAAGAAGAAGGCTCCAAGGGGCTGCTGTCGAAGATGGTTCGGTTCGTCCGGAATCCGGCGACCAGCTGGTCCGAACTGGACAAGGTGGACTCGGTCCGTGCGGACGAGTTGAGCAAACAGCTCAAGGAGATGATCGAGCGCAAGCGCCAGGACGACTTTGTCCGCAAGCGCGAGTTCGACATGCTGCGCAAACTGCGCAAGCGTGAGCCGATGGCCGGGCAGGACCAGACCGGCACGCCGTCATTCTTTCAGAGCAGTTTCCCGTTCAAGCAGGAAAACCGGGCTTCCACCATCAAGAAGATTGATGAAATAGAAGCGCAGATGTCCATGCAATGGTGGAAAGGCTCCGCGGCACCGCGGACGAATCCACAGGATTTGCCGACCGAGATGGCCGCCGTCACCGAAAAGGCCGTACTGCCCCCACCGTCGCCAGCCACATCCACGCCTCCATCGCCGTCCAATTCGCGGGAGCCACAGGAAAGCGTCAGCTTTACGCATTCGAAGTTTGCCGCCTACGACGTCGAGGAGGCGATGCACGATCCGGAACTGGAAGAGGCATCCATACGTTATGCCAACGGTGACGACGCAGGCGCCGAAGCCGGCCTGCGCGAAGCCATCGGCCCGAACGGATCGAGGGCCGCGCATGCCGAAACGTGGCTGACCCTCTTCGACTTGTTCCGTGCCACGGGTCAGCAGGTTAAATTCGAGGAAGCGGCGGTTGAATTCGTCAATCGCCTGGACCGGTCGGCGCCGCAGTGGTTTTCCTTGCCCAGCTTGGTCAACAGCAAAAATGCCGCAGGCAAGCCCAAGCCGGCATCGGGCAAGGCCCAGGCAGCGGACTGGGTGTGCCCTTCGGTGCTGGGCGTCCAATCGGTGGCGGCGCTCAAAGTGGCTCTAGGCAAGGCCGCTTCGCCCTGGCGGCTTGATTGGACCCACCTCAAGACCATCGAGGCCGGGGCCACCGCGGCCCTGCACAAGACCTTCAGCGAATGGGCTTCGCAACCGGTGCAGCTGAGTTTCATCGGTGAGGGCCAGCTTGCGTCGGTCCTGCAGGCGGCGGCCCCCTCCAGCGTCCGCGAGACGGCGCAGGATTGGTGGCTTTTGCGGCTTGAATTCCTGCGCCTGACGCAGCAAGCCGACCCGTTCGAGATGACAGCGCTCGATTTCTGCATCACCTACGAGGTTTCCCCGCCGTCCTGGGTACGCCCGGCAAGCACCTACCGTCGCCTCGACAAACCGGCCGAGGACGGCTGGAGCCAATCTGTCCTGCCGAAAGCACCCAACAGTGGCCTCCTGGGGTCTGAAAGCGAGTTGGGAGCGAGCCAGCTGGTATCAGTTGAACTGGCTGGCAAGATCGAGGGCGACCCGGTTGAGATGCTCAATCGCCTGGAAGCCAGCATGGCGGCGGCAGACGTGATGGTGATCAGCTGTGCCAACCTGATCCGGGTCGATTTTTCGGCGGCCAGCACGCTGCTCAACTGGGTCGCCGCCCGTAGCGCCGAGGGGCGCCTGGTGCAGTTCACCGAGGTCAATCGGCTGGTGGCTTCGTTCTTCAAGGTCATCGGCATCACGGACCACGCGCGGGTCCAGTCGCGTATCGATTAATCGGCGCGGCAGCTCACCTCCCTGTCGGCAGCAAGTCCTTTCGACGCTGCGCTTTTGCCAGCCTCTCACATCGAAATGTGTGCGCTCGCACATGTTTGGCCTATGGCTAGCTCATCCGTTTCATTTCGGTACGCGTCCGATGTGTGGTCCAAATCCGTGAACTCCTTGAGGAAGAACCTTCATTGCTTGAGCTAAGTGCTTATTACATAAGGATTTTATTTTTTCTACCCCTCTTGAACTCGCCCTAAGTCCTTGATTTCATTGAAAAAGTTTGTTGCATACCGCTTTGTGCAGCAGTAGTTTCCTGCTAAAGTGGGGAAAAGTGCAGTTTTGTGGTGAAAAGTGTTTTTTAGGGGTGGCTAAGCGGTGTTCCAAGGTGCGTCTTCCATAGTTCTGGATGCCAAGGGACGGCTCTCTGTGCCGACCCGGTATCGGGACGTGCTGAACGCAACGGCGGGTGGGGAACTTACCGTTACCAAGCACCCGCACGGCTGCCTCATGATCTTTCCTCGCAATGAGTGGGAAATTTTTCGCCAGCGCATCGCGTCGCTCCCCATGCAGGCTCAGTGGTGGAAACGCATATTTCTGGGTAACGCCATGGACGTCGAGCTGGATGGCACTGGCCGTGTACTGGTCTCGCCCGAGTTGCGCTCCGCTGCCGGCATCGAACGTGAAACGGTACTCCTGGGAATGGGCAACTACTTCGAACTGTGGGATGCACCGACATACTCCGCCCAGGAAGCCGAGCAGATGAAGGGCGAAATGCCCGACGTCTTCAAAGATTTTTCGTTCTGAAAGATGACGGTGCAAGAAACATGGACACACCGCACCGTCTTGTTGAACGAAGCAGTCGATGCGCTTCAGATCAATCCGGACGGGCACTACCTAGACGCGACCTTTGGCCGCGGTGGCCATTCGCGGCTCATTTTGTCCAGGCTTTCGCCGAGCGGCCGCCTCACGGCGTTCGACAAGGATCTGGACGCGATTGCGGAGGCGCAGTCCATCGCCGATTTGCGCTTTTCGATTCGGCACGAGGGCTTCAGCCATCTTGCGGACCTGCCCGGCGGCGGCTATTCGGGGCTGCTGCTCGACCTCGGTGTGAGCTCGCCCCAGATAGACAACGCCGCGCGCGGCTTTTCCTTTCGCGGCGATGGACCGCTGGACATGCGCATGGACACGACGCGTGGCCAGAGTGTTGCCGAGTGGCTGGCCGATGCTTCCGTCGAGAGCATCACGGAGGTGGTGCGTGACTACGGCGAGGAACGCTTTGCCTCGCAGATCGCCAAGGCCATCGAGCGACGCCGGCAAGAGCGCGGCCCGCTGGCAACCACCGCTGAACTCGCTGAAGTTGTGGCCAGCGCCGTGCGCACGCGCGAGCCGGGCAAGGACCCCGCCACACGCACGTTCCAGGCTTTTCGCATTTTCATCAACGCCGAGCTCGAAGAGTTGCAGCAGGCGTTAGAGGCATCGCTCACGTTACTTGTCGCTGGAGGGCGTCTGGTGGTGATCAGTTTTCATTCGCTTGAGGACCGGATCGTCAAACAATTCATCGCACAACACGCGCGCGATGAGTACGATCGCCGCGCGCCCTTTGCAGCGCCCAAGGCCATGCGGCTGAAAGCGCTGGGCCGGGTCAAGCCGGGCGAAGCTGAAGTCCAGGCCAATCCTCGCGCGCGCAGTGCCGTCATGCGCGTTGCCGAACGCACGGAAGTGGCGCTCGCATGACCCGCTTCAACCTAATGCTCCTGCTGGCGATTCTCGCGAGCGCGCTGTACCTCGTGCGCATCCAGTACGAGTCGCGCCGCCTGTTTGTCGAGATGGAAAAGGCGTCTGCCCAGGCTGCACGACTGGCCACCGAAAATGAAGGCTTGCAAGCAGAAAAGCGTGCACAGGCAACACCGCTGCGCGTTGACAAGCTGGCTCGCGAGCGCTTGCAGATGCGCCCGGCCACGCCCGCCATTACCGAGTATGTTGCGTTCCGTGATGGCGCTACGCCTGCGAAGGCTGCGCCATGAGCCGCAGCGTGATGTACAGCGCCAGCCCGCTATTGGCCAGCAAGACGCCGGTGTGGCGCAGCAAGTTGATCGTGGCTTGCGTGGCGCTGGGGTTTGCCGGCCTGGCCTGGCGGGCCGCACACATCCAGTTTTTTGCCAATGAATTTTTTCAGCGGCAGGGCGAAGTGCGTTTTGCCCGCACGCTGGAGTTGCCCGCCAACCGGGGCCGCATCCTGGACCGCAATGGCCTGATTCTCGCGTCCACCGTGCCGGCGCCCAGCATCTGGGCGATTCCGGAAGACATCGATGCCACGCCTGCGCAATTGGCCGAATTGGCCAAGCTGCTGGAAATGCCTTCAGCTGACCTCTCCAAGAAGCTCGCGGCCGAAGACAAAAGTTTTGTCTGGCTGAAGCGCCAGGTGGACGAGACCGTGGCGCACAAGATCACCGCGCTCAACATCAAGGGCGTCTACCAGCGCAAGGAATACAAGCGCCAGTACCCCGACGGCGAGGCCACCGCACACATCGTGGGCTTCACGAATGTGGAGAACCAGGGCCAGGAGGGCATGGAGCTCACCTTCGACAAGGACCTGGGGGGCCGGGCCGGCTCACGCCGTGTCATCAAGGACCGGTTGGGCCGCGTGGTCGAGGATTCGCGCGAGCAGATTCCTCCCGTCGACGGCAAGGACCTGCAACTGACCATCGACAGCAAGGTGCAGTTCTTTGCCTATCAAAAATTGCGCGATGCGGTCTTGCTCCACAAGGCCAAGGCCGGCAGTGTGGTGGTGCTCGATACGCGCACCGGCGACATCCTGGCACTGGCCAACTACCCCAGCTATACCCCCGACAAGCGCCAGAACCTGAGCGGCGCGCAACTGCGCAATCGGGCGCTCACCGACACCTTCGAGCCCGGCTCCACCATGAAGCCCCTGATCATCGGATTGGCGATGGACAAGGGGCTCGTGGGTCCCGAAACCATGATCCAGACGGCGCCGGGCCAGATGATCGTGGGGGGATCGACGATTCGCGATGCACACCCGCAAGGTTTGCTCTCGGTCAACCAGGTCATCCAGAAGTCCAGTAACGTGGGCACCGTCAAGATTGCGATGCAGATGCAGCCGCGCGACATGTGGGAAATCTTCACGCACGTCGGCTTTGGCCAGAAGCCGGCACTGCCTTTCCCGGGCGCGGTCAGCGGCCGGCTTCGGCCGTACAAAGGCTGGCGCCCAATCGAGCAGGCGACCATGAGCTATGGCTACGGCCTGTCCACGTCCTTGTTTCAGCTGGCGCATTCCTACACGATCTTTGCCCGTGACGGCGAATTGCTGCCGGCCAACCTGATCAAGACGAATGACCCGCAGCCGGGCGTGCGTGTCCTGAGCGAGAAAAACGCCATTGCTGTGCGCAACATGCTGCACATGGTGACCGGGCCCGGCGGCACGGCACCCAAGGCGCAGACCATGGGCTACTCCGTGGGCGGCAAGACCGGCACTGCGCACAAGCAGGAAGGCAAGGGCTACGCCGACAAGAAGTACCGCGGTTTCTTTGTCGGCCTCGCGCCCGTCGAGCAGCCGCGCATCGTGGTCGCCGTAATGATCGACGAGCCCAGCGCAGGCAAGTATTTCGGGGGCGACGTCGCGGCACCGGTGTTCAGCGAAACGGTTCAGCAGACCCTTCGCCTCATGGGGCTGCCGCCGGATATGGCGGTCAAGCCGCAGATCGTCAGCAACCCGGTCGAGGAATCGTTTTGAGCACGCGGTTGAACACGCGGTTGAACACGCCCGCCGAAGCGGCCGACTGGCTTGCCCGGCACGTGCGCGGCACGCTGCATGCGGACAGCCGCGCCATTGGGGCTGGGGACGGTTTCCTCGCCTGGCCGGGAGCCGCCACCGACGCCCGGCGCTTCGTGTCACAGGTGCTGGATGCCGGCGCTTCGGCCTGTCTCGTCGAGGCTGCAGGGGTCGACGCTGCTAGCGCAGCCGACGCGCGCGTGGCGGTCTATGAAGGACTCAAACAGGCGTCGGCGCCGATTGCGTCGCTTTATTTCGGCGAGCCCAGCCGGGAGATCGCCTTGTTGGCGGTCACCGGAACGAACGGCAAGACTTCGACCGCCTGGTGGTTGGCGCAGGCACTGGGCTTTCTGGGTCACCGCGCTGGCGTCATCGGAACGCTCGGTATCGGCGAGCCGGGCGCTCTGTCCATGAACGGGTTGACAACACCTGACCCCGTCCTGCTGCAACGGGAACTCAGGCGCATGGTTACCGAAGGCTTCGAAGCCTGCGCGATCGAAGCGTCCTCGATTGGCCTGGCCGAGGGCCGGCTTGATGGCTCGTTGATTTCCACGGCGATCTTCACCAATTTCACGCAGGACCACCTGGACTACCACGGTTCGATGCAAGCCTACTGGGCCGCCAAGCGGCGGCTTTTCTTCTGGCCCGGACTGCGCACGGCCATCATCAACATCGACGATACGCACGGCGCGGAGTTGGCCGCACAACTGGAAGGCAGGGCGGAGCTCGACCTCTGGACCGTCTCAGTCGCCTCGGCTGCCCGGCTCTGGGCCTCCGGCATCCGCTACGGTGCGTCATCCGTTCGCTTTGACGTCTGCGAAGGCGACATGCGCCTCGAAGTGCGGGCCGGCGTCATCGGTGACTACAACGTCGCCAATCTCCTGGGGGTCATCGCGGCGCTCCGCAGCCGCGGAGTGCCTCTGTCATCGGCGGCTGCGGTTTGCGCTCACCTCACCGCCGTACCGGGACGCCTCGAAAGCATCGCGCTCGACGGCCTGCCGCTGGCGGTGGTGGACTACGCGCATACGCCCGACGCGCTTGAAAAAGTCTTGCAAGCCCTGGGACCCGTGGCCGAGCAACGCGGTGGAAAGCTGTGGTGTGTCTTCGGTTGTGGCGGAGACCGCGACCCAGTCAAGCGACCCCTGATGGGGGCCGCCGCCGAAGGCGGCGCTGACAAGATCGTCATCACCAGCGACAACCCGCGCAGCGAGTCCCCCGTAACGATCATTGGCCAGATCGTGGCGGGCCTCGCGCAGCCCGATGCGGCAATGGTCGAGCCGGACAGGGCCCGCGCCATTACACGCGCGCTGGACGATGCCCGCAGCGAGGACGTCATCCTGATTGCCGGAAAAGGCCATGAGGCCTATCAGGAAATCCGCGGTGTGAAGCATGATTTTTCCGACCGCACGCTGGCCGAAGCCGTGCTGAGCCGGCGCGCTGCGCGGCAAGCGGGAGCGCCCGCATGATGCGGCTCGACCAGGCCCTGCAATGGCTGCCCGGTGCGCGTCTTGTGGGCGATGGCACGGTGCAGATCCAGCGTGTGCACAGCGATACGCGCAGCCTTAGCGCTGGCGATTTTTTCGTGGCGCTCAAGGGTGAGCGTTTCGATGCGCATGCGTTTTTGCCGCAAGCCCGTGCCGCAGGCGCCGTCGCGGCACTGGCCGAGCATGGCCTGGAGCAGGCGGGCATGCCCGGCATTGAAGTGGCAAATACGCGGCAGGCGCTGGCGCAACTGGCTGCCGGATGGCGTGCGCAGTTCTCCTTGCCCCTAATTGCCGTAACAGGCAGCAATGGCAAGACCACGGTGACGCAAATGATCGCGTCCATTCTTCGTGCCGCGCATGGCGACCGGGCTTTCGCCACTGAGGGAAATTTCAACAACGATATCGGCGTCCCGCTGACCCTGCTGCGGCTGCGCCACGAGCATGCGTGCGGCGTGGTCGAACTGGGTATGAACCACGCGGGTGAGATCGCCGTCCTGGCGGCCCTTTGCAAGCCGGGTGTCGCGCTGGTCAATAACGCGCAGCGGGAGCATCTCGAGTTCATGGAATCCGTTGAGGCCGTCGCGGCCGAAAATGGCTCTGTCATCACCGCCCTGGCTCCCGATGGCGTCGCCGTGTTTCCGGCAGACGACGACTTCACCGGAAGCTGGCGCGCGCTGGCGGGCTCGCGCCGCGTCATGACCTTCGCCCTCGACGGTCCCGCCGACGTGACGGGCCGGGGCCAGTGGCAGGGCGACCATTGGAAGGTTTCCGCAGCCACTCCCGCAGGCCCGCTGGCTTTTGCGCTGGGAGTCGCGGGTCAACACAACGTCAAGAACGCCCTGGCTGCCACGGCATGTTCGCTCGCTGCGGGCGTGCCACTGGGCAGCATTGCGACGGGCCTGGCTTCGTTCCAGCCCGTCAAGGGCCGATCGCGCGCCATCTTGCTGCGCACACCTGAAGGCGAGCTCACCCTCATCGACGATACCTACAACGCCAACCCCGACTCCATGCGCGCCGCCATCGACGTGTTGGCGGCCTTGCCCGCACCCCGTCTGCTGGTTCTGGGCGACATGGGCGAGGTCGGAAACAAGGGCGCCGAATTTCATGCCGAGGTCGGCGCCTATGCAAAGAGCCGCGGAATCGAGCAGCTACTGTGCGCGGGTGAGTTGATGGCCCACGCCGCACGCGAGTTCAATGGCGCCGTGCATTACGGCGATGTCGAGTCACTGCTGCCCGACGTGCTGGGCGGCATGGCCGGGCAAGGCAGCGTCCTGGTCAAGGGATCGCGCTTCATGCGCATGGAGCGCGTGGTCGCGGCCTTGCAAGAACAAGCTACTCAAACAGCCCAAGCGGCGACGAATAAGGAAACGCCATGCTGCTGAGTCTGGCCCAGTGGCTGCAAACGCTCTCGCCGGAGTTCGGCTTCTTTCGCGTTTTTCAATACCTCACCTTCCGCGCGGTCATGGCCGCTTTGACGGCCTTGCTCATAGGGTTGATCGCAGGGCCGTTCGTGATTCGCCGCCTGACCTCGCTGAAAATCGGCCAGCCGATCCGCGACTACGCCATGCAGACGCATCTGAGCAAGAACGGCACACCCACCATGGGCGGTGTGCTGATCCTGCTGGCGATCGGCATCTCGACGCTCATGTGGTTTGACCTCAGCAACCGCTTCGTCTGGATCGTGCTGATCGTGACGCTCGGCTTCGGCGCCGTCGGCTGGGCCGATGACTGGCGCAAGGTGGTCCACAAGGACCCCGAAGGGATGCGTTCGCGCGAAAAATATTTCTGGCAGTCCGTGATCGGACTGGTGGCGGCGCTCTACCTTGTGTTCAGCATTTCGGAGAGCTCCAACATGCGGGTGGTCGAGCTGTTCATCAGCTGGGTCAAGTCGGGCTTCGACATCAACCTTCCCCCCAAGGCCGGCCTCCTGTTGCCGTTCTTCAAGGAAGTGAGCTACCCGCTGGGCGTCTTCGGCTTCGTCATCCTCACGTACCTCGTGATCGTCGGGTCGAGCAACGCGGTCAACCTCACCGACGGCCTCGACGGCCTAGCCATCATGCCGGTGGTGATGGTGGGATCGGCGCTGGGCGTTTTCGCCTATGTGACCGGCAGCGCCGTCTACTCGCGCTACCTCTTGCTTCCGCACATTCCGGGCGCTGGCGAATTGCTGATTTTCTGCTCCGCCATGGCCGGCGCGGGGCTGGCCTTCCTGTGGTTCAACACCCACCCGGCGCAGGTCTTCATGGGCGACGTGGGCGCGCTCGCGCTCGGCGCGGCGCTGGGCACCATCGCCATCATTGTTCGGCAGGAAATCGTGCTGGCCATCATGGGCGGCATCTTCGTGGTCGAGGCCCTTTCCGTCATGGTGCAGGTGGCATTCTTTAAGTACACCAAGAAAAAATACGGGACCGGCCGGCGCATCCTCAAGATGGCGCCGCTGCACCACCATTTCGAAAAAAGCGGCTGGAAGGAAACGCAGGTCGTCGTGCGTTTCTGGATCATCACCATGCTGTTGT
>JAZKIC010000002.1:0-165136 GCA_040385065.1 Pseudomonadota bacterium | reverse complement strand
CCAAAGAAAGGCGACCCGACTGTCTGGGTCCCTACGCTGCGCTACGGGCAACCTGTTGCTCGCCAAAAGCGGGGTCAGGCACAAACTCGGCTTCGCCTCAAACAAGTGCCTGCCCTTATCCGCTTTTGTCTGCGCTCCTCGGCCCAGCCACAACGGGGTGAAGTCAAAATCGGACACGCAAACCAAATACCAACACACACAAGGACACGCCATGGCGTGTCCTTGTAGGCTCCCGATTTTTGACGTTTTATCTCCCACCCCTTCTGCCTGCGCCGAGGAGTGCAGGGCCAGCCGGAACAGGGCGAGCGATTGTCTGAGCGAAGCGAGTTCGAGCTCGACCCCGGCTGGACCGAGCACCGCAGGTTGCCCCGGAGCGCAGCGCAGGGGTCGCAGGCGGCGGGGTCGCCTTTTCTTTGGTGACTTTCTTTTTGGCGAAGCAAAAGAAAGTTACTTGCCGCCGGGCAACCCCCGGCATGCCTCCCGTAGAACCCGAACTGCCAATCCACGCAGACCCTTCGATACCTCAGGGTGAACGGTGGGGGCGCGCAGACCCGTCGATACGCTTTGCGTACCCTGTCCTGAGCATTTAGAAGGGCCAGAGTGAACCGTGCTTGGGAAAGAGCTTGTCCACACCAAGCCATCAGCCGACCTTGCCACTACACTTCCCGCTCCCATGAAACCAGACCCGACTTTGACGCATCGATTCGACGTAGTGATCATCGGCGCGGGCGCGGCTGGCCTGTTTAGTGCCGGTGCCGCGGGCCAGCTTGGCCTGAAAGTCCTGCTGGTGGATCACAGCGTAAAAATCGCTGAAAAGATCCGCATTTCCGGCGGCGGGCGCTGCAACTTCACGAACCGGGACACGACGCCCGCGCAGTTCCTGAGCGAGAACCCACATTTTTGCCGCTCCGCCCTCTCGCGTTACACGCCCGAGAACTTCATCGCATTGCTGACGAAGCACGGCGTTCCTTTTCACGAAAAGCACAAGGGCCAGCTTTTCTGTGACCGGTCGGCGGAAGACGTCATCAATGTGCTGCTGGCCGAGTGCGACGCCGGTAACGTGACGCGCTGGCAGCCTTGCAGCATTGGCGCCATTGCCGCGCCCGCCGGGCCGCAGGAATGCTATCGACTGGAGAGCGACCGCGGGCCGATCGAAGCGGCTCAAGTGGTAATTGCTACCGGCGGCCTGTCGATTCCCAAGATCGGCGCAACGGATTTTGGCTACCGGATCGCCAAGCAGTTCGGACTGCGCCTGATCGAACCGCGCCCTGCCCTCGTTCCACTCACTTTCGACGGCCAAGCCTGGGAACCCTATGCCCAGCTCGCGGGTCTGGCGTTGCCGGTGCTGCTGTCCACCAGCGCAGCGGATGCCGGTCCGAAGCAGCGCAAGAAAGCTACGGTATTCAGTGAAGACCTCCTTTTTACGCACCGCGGCCTGAGCGGGCCCGCCATGCTGCAGGTTTCCAGCTTCTGGCGCGAAGGTCAGCCGGTTCACATCGATCTGGCGCCGGGCGTCGACCTGGGCAAAACCTTACTCGACACCAAAGCGCGCTCCCGCAAGCTCATCGGCAACGAACTGTCGGCGCTGGTGCCGACCCGCCTGGCGTCGGCCTGGGTCGCGGGACATGCCGACCTGGACCGGCCCATCAGCGACGTTCCCGACAAAACACTGCAAAAGCTTGCCGAACAGCTGAGCGACTGGACGCTGGTGCCGGCCGGAACGGAAGGCTACAAGAAGGCCGAAGTCACGGCGGGCGGCGTCGACACGCGGGAGCTGTCTTCTCAAACCATGGAGTCACGGCAGCCGGGCCTGTATTTCATTGGCGAGGTGGTAGATGTGACAGGGTGGCTGGGTGGCTACAATTTCCAGTGGGCCTGGGCATCCGCGCACGCCTGCGCACAAGCTTTGGCAGAGCGCCACAGTCAAATCCCTGCAATGTCTGGGCTATAATCTGAGGCTTTGCTAGCAAACCCGCGCCTGGCCTGATCCTGATCAGATCATCAAAGGCGCACCATTTGGATCAATTCATCAATGACCACTATCCGTGTAAAAGACAACGAGCCGTTCGACGTTGCTCTTCGCCGCTTCAAGCGCACTATTGAAAAGCTCGGCCTGCTGACCGACCTGCGCGCCCGCGAGTTCTACGAGAAGCCCACCGCCGAGCGCAAGCGCAAGAAGGCTGCCGCCGTCAAGCGCAACTACAAGCGCATTCGCGCCATGCAGTTGCCCAAAAAACTGTACTGATCTTCACGGTCGGTCAGCCTGCTCAAGCTCTAACAGGGCTGCGCAGGCACCCGAACAAGCCCGCCAGAGGACGCTCTCAGCGGGCTTTTTTCATTTCCCATTCCAATTTCCCGCTTCCCTTTACCCACCCCCCACCCGAGATTTGCCATGTCCCTCAAAGAACAGATCACCGAAGACATGAAAACGGCCATGCGCGCCAAGGACACCGAGCGCCTGGGTACCGTGCGCCTGCTGCTGGCCGCACTCAAGCAAAAGGAAGTCGATGAACGCGTCGTGCTCGACGACGCGATGGTGATTGCCATCGTCGACAAGCTCATCAAACAGCGCAAGGATTCGATCGAAGCCTTCAACAAGGCGGCGCGCACAGACCTGGCGGACAAGGAAGCGGCTGAAATGAAGGTCTTGCAGGCTTACCTGCCCGCGCGCATGAGCGCGGACGAGGTGGCGGCCGAAGTCGCCGCCATCGTCGCTGAGCTGGGTGCCAAGGGCCCGGGCGACATGGGCAAGGTGATGGGCGCGGTCAAGGCCCGGCTGGCCGGCAAGGCCGACATGGGCCAGGTCTCGGCCGCTGTGAAGGCCGCACTCGCCGGCTGACCTAGCGGGTCAGGGCGAGCGCGCCCTCTTCTTCAGCTCTTTTCTGCGAGCTGCTCCAGGATGGCCGGGTTTTCGAGCGTCGAGGTGTCTTGCGTGATCGCCTCGCCCTTGGCGATACCGCGAAGCAGGCGGCGCATGATTTTTCCGCTGCGCGTCTTGGGCAGGTTGTCACCGAAGCGGATGTCCTTGGGCTTGGCGATGGGACCGATTTCCTTGCCCACCCAATCGCGTAACTCTTTGGCAATGGCCTTGGCTTCTTCACCCGTCGGGCGTGAGCGCTTGAGCACCACGAACGCGACGATGGCCTCGCCCGTCAGGTCATCGGGACGGCCCACCACAGCGGCTTCAGCAACCAGCGCCGAATGCGACACCAGTGCGGACTCGATTTCCATCGTGCCCATGCGGTGGCCCGACACGTTCAGCACGTCGTCGATACGACCGGTAATCCGGAAATAGCCGCGGTCGGGGCTGCGCACGGCGCCGTCGCCTGCCAGGTAATACGTGCCGCCCATTTCGGGGGGGAAGTAGCTCTTCTTGAAGCGCTCCGGGTCATTCCAGATGGTGCGGATCATGGAGGGCCACGGCCGCTTGACCACCAGCATGCCGCCTGAGCCGTTGGGCACGTCCGCGCCCACCTCGTCCACGATGGCGGCCATGATGCCGGGCAGAGGCAGCGTGCAGCTTCCGGGCACGAGCGGCGTTGCACCGGGCAGCGGGGTCATCATGTGGCCCCCGGTCTCGGTTTGCCAGAAGGTGTCGACGATGGGGCAACGCTCGCCGCCAACGTTTTTGTAGTACCACATCCAGGCTTCCGGATTGATCGGCTCGCCGACCGATCCCAGGATGCGCAGGCTGCTCAGATCCGAGCTCGAAGGATGAACCTTGACGTCGGCCTCAGCCGCCTTGATCAGCGAGCGAATGGCAGTGGGCGCGGTGTAGAACACCGTAACCTTGTGCCGCTCGATCATCTGCCAGAAGCGGCCGGCGTTTGGATAGGTCGGGATGCCTTCGAAAATAACCTGCGTGGCGCCGGCGGCCAGCGGGCCATAGGCAACGTAGGTGTGGCCGGTGATCCAGCCGATGTCGGCGGTACACCAGAAAACGTCGCTGGGCTGGATATCGAAGGTCCAGTCCATCGTGAGCTTGGCCCACAGAAGGTAGCCGCCTGAGCTGTGCTGAACGCCCTTGGGCTTGCCGGTGGAGCCGGAGGTGTAGAGGATAAAGAGCGGGTGCTCCGCGCCCACAAACTCGGGCTCGCACACGGCAGGCTCGGCGGCCATGAGCTCGTGCATCAGGCGGTCGCGGCCGGCGACCATGTTGCAGGCGCTCGGCGTGCGCTGAAACACGACCACGTTCTTGATAGACTCGCAACCGCCCATGTCGATACCCTCGTCGACGATGGCCTTAAGAGGCAACTCCTTGCCACCCCGCAGCTGGTAGTTGGCGGTAATCACCGCCACCGCGCCAGCGTCCTGAATGCGCTCCTGCAGGCTCTTGGCCGAAAAGCCGCCGAACACGACCGAATGCGTTGCGCCGATGCGCGCACAAGCCTGCATGGCGATCACGCCCTCGACCGTCATGGGCATGTAGATGACGACGCGGTCACCTTTCTTGATGCCCATGGATTTCAGCGCATTGGCGAACTGGCAGACCTTGGCGTGCAGTTCCTTGTAGGTGACGTTGGTCACCTTGCCGTCGTCGCTTTCGAAGATGATGGCCTTGCGGTTCTCGGTCGGTGTGCCGAGGTGGCGGTCGAGGCAGTTGTAGGAAACGTTGAGTTCCCCGTCGGCAAACCACTGGTAGAACGGGGCGTTGGATTCGTCGAGCGTTTTGGTGAACGGCTTTTTCCAGCTCAGGTTCTCCCGAGCCAGACGCGCCCAGAAACCTTCGAAGTCTTTCTCGGCTTCTGCGCAAAGGGCTTCATAGGCGCCCATGCCGGATATACGCGCCTTCGCTACGACCGCAGGGTCAGGGAAGAAAATGCGGTTTTCGACATAGTTCGACTCGGTGGTCGATGGGGATTGACTCATTTTCTGTCTCCTCTTTTTTGCAAACTGGAAAACCACAATGTCAGGCGTGGCACTTACAAGCCACTGACTCAAAGCCCATCTTAGAAAACAGGACAGTTTCCGGGGGCAGGGTCAAACCCTACAATTTACGCATCGGGAGTCCTCCTGGCTCTTACCCCTCTTCATAAAGATTTCCATGTCCGACTCCAAACCTGAACCCAGACCGCTCCGCCCCATCCCCAATTTTATTTTCGCCAGCCGCTGGCTACAGCTGCCCCTGTACGTGGGCCTCATCGCCGCACAGGGCGTGTACGTATTTCACTTTCTCGTTGAGCTGGTGCACCTGATCGAAGCTGCTTTTGGCAGCACGACCGCGTTGCAGGCACTCGTCACGAGCATCGGCTACAAGGCCGACACGCCCGTTCCGACGCTGAACGAAACCGTGATCATGCTGGTGGTGCTGGCCCTCATCGACGTCGTCATGATCTCCAACCTGCTGATCATGGTGATCGTCGGCGGCTACGAAACCTTTGTCAGCCGAATGAACCTCGAAGGCCATCGCGACCAGCCGGAGTGGCTGAGCCATGTGAATGCCTCCGTCCTCAAGGTCAAGCTGGCAACGGCCATCATCGGCATCAGCTCCATCCACCTGCTGAAGACCTTCATCAATGCCGCGAACTACGACGTCAAGGTCCTGATGTGGCAGACCATCATCCATGTGGTCTTCCTGTTCAGCGCTCTGGCGATTGCCATGACAGACAAGCTCATGACGCGGAGCCCTGGCGCCGACCACTGAACATGCCTGGAGAGTCGGGCATGGGTGCATGTCCGATCTTCAGTGCAGAGCAGTTACGGTGAGTCCATCGGCCACCCGTTCAGGTAGCGCCTGACGGACCACCCACCATGTCCTCGGGCCTGACCCAGGCGTCGAACTCGTCGGCCGTCAGAAAACCCGACGCCACGGCGGCCGCACGCAGCGTACTGCCCTCCTTGTGCGCCTTCTTTGCAATGATTGCCGACTTGTCGTAGCCGATGTGCGGGTTGAGTGCGGTCACCAGCATCAAGGACTGGCTGACCAGTGCCGCGATGCGCTCGCGGTTCGGTTCTATGCCAACGGCGCAATGCGCGTTGAAACTGCGCATGCCATCGGCCAGTAATCTCGCGCTCTGCAGGAAGTTGTGGGCAATCATGGGCCTGAAAACGTTCAGCTCGAAATTGCCCGAGGCCCCGCCCAGATTGATGGCGACATCGTTGCCGAAGACTTGGCAACACAGCATCGTCAATGCTTCGCTTTGCGTCGGGTTCACCTTGCCCGGCATGATCGACGAGCCCGGCTCGTTTTCGGGAATCGACAGTTCGCCAATGCCGCTACGGGGCCCGCTCGCCAGCCAGCGAATATCGTTGGCAATCTTCATCAGGCTGGCCGCTAAAGTCTTGAGCGCGCCATGCGCGTGCACCAGCGCATCGGCTGACGCCAGCGCCTCAAATTTGTTGGGCGCCGTCACGAAAGGCAACCCAGTCAGCCGCGCCAGCTCAGCTGCGACCTGTTCCGCATAACCTGGTGGAGCGTTCAGCCCGGTGCCCACGGCCGTGCCGCCCAACGCGAGTTCACACAGGTGCGGCAACGCAGCGCCCACGTGGGCCTCGCCGTGCGCCAGCTGCGCCGCGTAGCCCGAGAACTCCTGACCCAGCGTGAGTGGTGTGGCGTCCTGCAGATGGGTGCGCCCGATCTTGACGATATCGGCAAACTCTTGCGCTTTCAAAGTCAGTGTCGCTCGCAGATCATTGAGCGAAGGCAACACTTGATCGACCAGAGCCTCGACTGCGGCAACGTGCATGGCGGTGGGAAACACATCGTTTGACGACTGGCTGCGGTTGACCTCGTCGTTCGGATGCACCCGCCGCCGCTCGCCGCGCTCGCCGCCAAGCAGTTCACTGGCCCGGTTCGCGAGCACCTCGTTGAGGTTCATGTTCGTCTGGGTGCCCGAGCCGGTCTGCCACACGACCAGCGGAAACTCATCATCATGCCGCCCAGCCAGAATTTCGTCAGCCGCCGCGATGATGGCCTGCGCCTTCGGTCCGTCCAGCAAGCCCAGCGAGAGGTTCACCGCCGCTGAAGCCCGCTTCACGCGCGCCAGGGCCTGGATAAGTTCGCGCGGCTGACGCTCGCCCGAAATGTCGAAGTTCAGCAGCGAGCGCTGCGTCTGCGCGCCCCAGAGCCGGTCGGCAGGGACTTCGATGGGGCCAAAGCTGTCGTGTTCTGTGCGGGTGATCATGGAGGGGACGCGTGCGGGGGCGCTGAAGCTTCGCTGGGAAAGTCCAGCTAGCAGACGCTATCAGAGAACGCAATCAATGAGAACCAGCCGGATTCCCTTCCCTTGTCCGGGCCAAACCCATCCGTTCCCGCGTGGTCCCTGATGTTGTTGGGGCGCGGCGCGCTATTGCTTGCGCTCGACCAGCGCTTGCACCTGCGCCCATGCCAGGTCGGCAACGCGCATGAAACGATCACCCATCGCCTGTGCATCAGCACTCGAGGCCGTGCCGCGCTCGACCCGGCCACGGATGCCATGCAAGATCGCAGCGAATCGGAACATGTTGAATGCGACGTAAAAGTCGAGATCGGGAATGCCGTCTCGTCCAGTGCGCCGGCAATATGCCTCGACATAGGCGGCTTCAGCCGGCAAGCCTTGGGCCTTGAGGTCAAGCCCGGCGATACCGCCCAGAATATCCGGCGGCATCCGGTACATCATGGCGTTGTAAGCGAAGTCAGCGAGCGGGTGACCCAGTGTTGACAATTCCCAGTCCAGCACCGCAAGAACCTTGGGCTCGGTCGGGTGAAACACCATGTTGTCTGCCCGAAAGTCACCATGGGCAATCGACGTTTCATCATTTCCCGGAATGTTCTGCGGTAACCACTGAACCAGTTTGTCCATAGTGGGATGGCGCCCCGCGAGTTCGTCTTCCAGATACTGCGCAGACCATCGCGCGATCTGCCTCTGGACATAGCCGCCGGTGCGGCCGAAGTCATCAAGCCCGATGCTTGAGAAATCGATCAAGTGAAGCCTGGCAAGCGTAGCATTCATCGCACCCAGATAAGCAGCCCGCTCCGAAGCCTCCACATCTGCAAAACTTGCATCCCAGAAGATGCGGCCCTCTACCAGGTCCATTACAAAAAATGGGCTGCCGATCACCGCTTCCTCAGTGCATAGTCCGTAGACCCTCGGCACCGGAAATCCTGTTGTGCCGAGCGCACCCATGATTCGGGCTTCCCGCTCGACAGCATGCGCTCCCTTGAGCAGTTGTCCGGGGGGCTTTCTTCTCAGCACGTAGGACTTTCCTCCGCAACGCAGCCGGTACGTCGGGTTGGACTGGCCTCCCTTGAACTGGTCTATGACTAGCTTGGCGTCCGGAAAATTCTCGACGTGCTGGCGCAGCCAAGGCAGCAGCGACGACTCGTCTATGCGGTGCTGTTCACGAACAGCCATCGTCCCCCCGAAATCGTCAGCCATGCTTTCCTCCCGAAAGGGCATCACGCTTGATTTTTTTGGCGATGGACCACTTGTGCACTTCCGTCGGGCCGTCGTAGATCCGGAAAGCCCTGATCTCGCGAAAGACCTGCTCAACGATGCTGTCCCGCGATACCCCGGAGCCGCCCATCACCTGAACGCACCTGTCGGCAACGCGAAACAGCAACTCCGACACGGCCACCTTGGCCATCGAACTTTCGACGGCAGCAATCGCACCCGAATCGAGCACCGCCGCACACCAGTCGGTCATAAGTGCCGCCTGCTGCAGATCGATCAGGTTATCCGCCAACATGAACCCCACCCCTTCGTGATCAATCAGCAGTTGACCGAAGGCCTTGCGTGTCGTGGCATACCGTGTCGCGATTTCCTGCGCACGGGTTGCTGCACCCAGCCATCGCATGCAATGAGAAAGGCGTGCGGGTGCAAGGCGTATTTGCGCGTAACGAAAACCCTCATCCACTTCACCCAGAACCTGAGAATCGGGCACGCGTAACTGATCGAACAGGACCTGTGCATGTCCTCCCGGCATCGAATTGTCTATCGTGTCAAGGACGCGTTCAATGCGCACTGCCGGATCCGGAAGGTGCACGAGGAACATGGTCGCCTTGGGCCGCTCGCTGGAGTCGGTCAGGGCCATGACAATGCCCACGGATGCGCCTTTCGCCCCGGTGATGAACGTTTTTCGGCCAGTGATGATCCAGTCCGTGCCGTCCCGCACCGCTCGGGTCTGCAGCATGGACGGATCAGACCCGGCCCCGCCTTCGCTGGCAGGCTCCGTCATGAAAAAGGCTGAGCGCGCCTTCCCCTCGATAAGGGGAGCAAGAAAGCGTGCTTTCTGTCCAGCCGTCGCAATCTTTCCCAAGAGAAACATATTGCCCTCGTCTGGCGAGGCCGTATTCACAGCCACCGGCCCCAGCGGCGATAGCCCCGACCTTTTCAACACAGCTGCAGTTTCGAGCTGTGAAAGATGGCTGCCATCGGCCAGGATGTGCGGGGTCATAAGACCGGCTTCCTGCGCTTTCGTTCTGAGTTCTGCAACCAGTTCTTCGGACGGCCCATGCGACGTGCAGCGCTCGTCTGACTCATAGGGAATGACTGTTTCGCGCACGAAAGCTTCGACACGATCGGCAAGGAGGCGACTGCGCTCAGTGGGGCAAGATGTTTGCATACTTCCTTTTTGAAAATGTATTAAAGGCTGCTGACAAGATGACCACCGTCGACCGCCAGCACCGATCCGGTCATGTAGCGGGAGGCATCCGAGGCGAGTAGCATGAGGGGCCCGTCCAGGTCTGACATCTGGCCCAGCCTACGTTGGGGAATGCGCCTGATAAGTGCCAGCCCGGCATCCGATTGCCAAAATTGCTTGTTCAGTCCAGTCTCGAGGTAGCCCGGAGCCAGCGCATTGACCCGAATGCCATATCGCGCCCACTCGAGCGCGAGAGTTTTGGTCAACTGTATGACGCCCGCCTTCGAGACAGCGTACGGGAGCACGCCGCCCGCCTGCCGCAAGCCCAGGATGGACGCCACGTTGATGATCGAACCCTGGCCCCGCTCTTTCATGCCCGCGCCAATGGCTTGCGCCACTAGAAACATGCCCTTGAGGTTGGTATCCAGGACGCTGTCCCAGTCGGACTCGGTTTGAGACAGCGCAGCGCCTTCTCTCACAACGCCAGCGTTATTGATGAGGACGTCTATACGGCCGACCTGCGATGCGAGGGCGGCTACCGAGGCTGCGTCAGTGACGTCAAGGCCTACAACCTCGACATGCCCGTAGACCCTCGCCTCCGACGCGACTTGGTCGAGGGCTTCCCTGCGGCGGGCACCCATGATGACCTCTGCGCCATGCTCAGCCAGCACCTTTGCAAAGTGTGCACCCAGTCCGCTCGACGCACCCGTCACCAGCGCCCGTTTTCCCGTCAACGTTTTCATTTCCAGGCCATCAATATTGAATTTGTCATCCGATTATTGTAGGATGATTTTATTCTACAAAGTCTCTAACCTTATTGGGCGACAATTCCGCAATGAAACTCATGAACCGCGCCTCTGGGGAATTTCCCGACTCTCCGACCGCATCGGCCACGGCGGGCGACGTTGCGCAAAGCGCATCCGATACCGTCTTTTACGGGATCGTGAACGGGCTGGAAATGCAGATATTCGTTCCGGCCCAGCGATTGGTCGAGCTGGACCTTGCTGCCCAGTTCGGGGTGGGCCGCAATTCGGTCCGGGAGGCATTGCAGAAACTGGCGGCAGAAGGTTTCGTTGAGCTCTCGCGACACAAAGGCGCAGCCATCAGGCGACTGTCCGCACACGATGCGCTGGACGTACTGGACGTTGCAGAGCGCATGACCGGTCTTCTCGCCCGCTCGGCATCAGCCAGCACCAGCATCGAGCTGTCACAGGCCCTGAAGAGCTGCTTGAAAGACATGGTGGCCGGGGACGGCTCGAATGATTCAGTGGCATTTGCCAGAGGCCGGCGAACGTTCTATCGCACGCTTTTGGACATGAGCGGAAGCAAGGAATTGCAGCGGCTGTTCCCGGCCATTCAAATGCCCATCGTGCATGCGCAGTTCCGCATTCCCGCTCTGCAAAAAATCCGTATCCGGGACTATAAAAAGATCGCTTCCGCCGTCGTAGCCGGCAAGGCGGGTGAAGCCGACTCGGCTGGCATGTCTCATGTGCAGCACGTGCGTGAGGAGATCTTGCGCGGGCTGGGCGCCAGTTCGGCCGCCACTGCCTGATTAGCGGAACCCCAGGCTTTAGGCTCGTCCGAAGAGTTACAAAATTTCCCCTGCCGTTTGACCCGATTGCTAAGCCCAAGCCGGCTTGTTAGAGTCACCTTGAAATTTCATCACTACAGGAATTTTGACCATGAACCCAGATAGAGCGCTACCCGCGCAAGCACATCTCGGGAAAGCCGGTCAGTCGGCCTCCGTCAAATCCGCCTCGCGTGTCCTCGAGATTCTTGAGTTCGCCCAGCACATCCAGCGGCCGTTCAGAGCGGTCGATCTGAGGGATCAGCTGGAATGGCCTGCGTCGAGCACTCAGATGCTTCTTGAGACCATGGTCGAAAGTGGCTACCTGATTTTCAACCACGAGACCAAGCACTACTACCCGTCGCCACGTGTTTTCTCAATGGGCTCTTGGCTCAACAGTGACCACTCGGACCTTGCTGGTGCGTACAAGGTGCTCGAGGAGATTGCAGAGGAAACTGGGGAAACAGTGGCGTTTTCCATCGAAAACAACTTCAGCGCGCAGTGCGTCAAGGTCGTGCCCGGCTACAAGCCCATCCCCGTCGAAATCCCTGTGGGGCTCAGGGCGCCACTCACCCGTTCCGCAGCCGGTCTGGCCATCCTGATGGCCAAGAGCGATGGACAGGCGATTTCGTCCGTGCAAAAGAGCCGCGAACTTGCAGCTACCGATAGAAACTCGTACTCACAGACCATCAAGAAGGTTCATGAGTTCCGCCGCGAGGGCCGGGCGCTCGTGTACGGCAGGCTTTGGCCTGAAAGCTGTTGGATCTCCGTGCCAACTACCCGTACCTATAACAAGGTGCCCATCACCATCTCGGCCGGCGGCTCCATGGTCACCATGAAGAGGCACGAAGATTCGGTCACGACTGCGATGCTTTCCGCGATATCGCGCTGGGGCGCCTAAGCAAGATAAGCCAGGTCTGCTCCTGCAGCCTTGCTCCGGACGGAGCGACAAGCAACGGTCCGTTCTACGGACCACCCGGTATTCATTCGGCCCAGGCACCTGGGCCTGACCGCTGAAGACCAGCAGCTGAGGGTCTGACGGCCTGCGTCCAACAACAATTCTTTCACGCCGGACGTCGACATACGACCAGTGAAATTCGTGTACGTGAATCTTCGGGCAAACATGTTGACTAGCCGCGTTCACGACTGCGACCATACAAGCGTCGTACAGAACCTTGCATGCTCGACGAATCTTTTCGAAAGACTCTGGAACTCGATGAACCCCGAAAAACCTGTCCCGTTACAGCCTGGCTATTGCGTTGCTCCGCGATCGAGCGTCAGCCATGAGTGAGAACATGATGTCCATGACAGGCAAGATTGCGCTCGTGACCGGCGCGGGAGCCGGCATCGGACAGGCCATAGCGCTCGCATTCGCGGACCATGGCGCCCATGTCGCAGCAGCAGACATCAACAACGCTTCGGCCAGCCGAACAGCAGAAAAAGTTTGCGAACGAGGAGTTCGCGGGCTTGCGGTCCTTGCCGATTGTGGAGATGTGCAGAGCATCGGCAGAATGGTTGCTCGGGTGGTGGATGAATTCGGCCGCCTTGATGTCATCGTCAATAACGCCGGGACCAGCCGGGCCGCGTTGATCATGGACCTCACTGAAGATGACTGGGATCGCACCTTGCGCCTGAATACCAAAGGTGTGTTTTTCTGCCTGCAAACCGCCGCGCGTGAAATGATTCGTCATGGCGAGGGCGGACGGATCATCAACATCGCGTCGATCTCGGGGCGAGGATGGCCGCTGGCTTCCAACGCGATTTACGCAGCGAGCAAGGGTGCGGTCATAGCGCTCACAGCGACAGCGGCGCAGCAACTTGGCCCGCACAACATAACCGTCAACTCGATCTGTCCGGGTGTGACGATCACCGATCTGGTCACTCGGGTTTACGAAGGCCGTGTCGACTCGACCGGAAAATCAGTGGACGAGCAGCTGGCGATGGCGGAGAAAGCCATCCCGCTGGGCCGTGCGAACTCGACCCAGGACATCGCAGCTATGGCTGTTTTTCTCTCCTCGGTCGGCGGGAGGAATATTACGGGCCAGTGCTACAACGTGGACGGCGGGCTGGTCTCCAACTGATTGCAACGGTCAAGCGCCGCATGCGGGTGCCCCGACTTAATTTGCGGGAACGATATCGAAGGGCGTGAGCTGTATCTCGTGTGTCCAGCACGAGCGGTCCTGGCTGTGCAGGTAGTAATACGCCTCGGCGATCTTCGTGGGGTCGACCAGCACGGTCGGTTTTCGTGAACCCGGCATTGGCTTGCTTCCACTGTAGTCGAGCAGCGTGCGCGTACCTGGCGAGTCGATGTAACCCTCGATGATGACGGTCGCGACGTGAACGCCATAGCCAGAATACTCTTCGGTCAGCACCTGTGCCAGCGCGCGTGTCATCACGCGTGGGTAATACAACGACTCCCCGGTATTTCGCTTGCGGCCACGCAGCGACATGGCGTTGTTCGTAAAAATAAAAGTGCCCGTGCCTGCCTTTCGCATTGCAGGAAGAATTTCTTTGGCCACGAGGAAAGGGCCGCGTGCGGCCAGGTCGTGAACCTCATCGAAGATTTCCACGGGCATGTGCTCGAGCAATTCCATCTCGGCAGGCAGATCGCGGCCAGACATCGAGCCGGCGTTGTAGATCACGACTTCCGGGTCACCCACCGTATTGCGAATGGTCTCGAACGCCAGCGACACGGACTGCGCCGAGGCGAGGTCCAGTTCGACGACCATGCAGTCGCCGCCCTGCTCCAGGATCGCCGCCTCCAGACCTGATGCGTTCTGCGCGGATCGTGTAGTAAGTACGACGAAGTACCCTTCGCGCGCAAACTTCTGGGCAACTGCGCCGCCGACGCCCCAACGGATTCCCACCGGAAATTCGTCGGCCGCAAGTGTCCTGTCATGCGCGAATTTCGTGTTGCCCCCATCGCTTTGCCACTTCGACGTGGCGCCAACGATGACGGCGATCCTCTTGGACTTCTGCTGCATTAAGCGCTGCCTCTTGTGTGCTTTTCTTGAACGCCATTTTGCCGAGATCTTCGCCGCTGTCCCCATCCGCCTTTGTCAGGGTTGACCGCGGCCCTCGGCACTAGGCTACTTCATTTCGCTGAACTCATCTCTCGGATAGATGGAGCTTCCTGGGTATCGAACTCGGCGGGAAGAATAATCTCCAGAACCTCGAGACCATCAGAATAGTCGAGCACGACATGCTTGATGCCGGGCGGCTGAATCCATACCGAGCCTTCTTTCATCGTCACAGGCTCGTGGCCTTCGGCCTGAATCTTTTCCCACCCCTTGAGCACGTACACCATCTGAAAGCAGGTGTCGTGGTAATGCGTCTGGCGAACCTCGTCCGTGCACTCACCGAACAGGCGCACCAGATGCGCCTGCACCAGTCCACCCGTTGGCCCGCTCAGGCCTAGATCCTTGTAGAGCGCATAGCTGCGAAACCCTTCGACGAACTCCGCTTCCTCCGCATGCTGGTAGTAGAACTCCTGACCACGAGACAAAATTTCAAGAAATCGTTTGGTGGTTTCTGGACTCGGGCTTTTGCGTTCAGCGGGTGCTTGAGCCAATGGCATTGTTTTCAACATATCTCACTCTTGCCTTTCAAAAGTTGTCGCCGTAAATCGGTGTTTGCAAATAGATGTTTACGTCTAGCCATGCAATGGTGGCATTCAGCGATAAACACGGTCAACTTGTTTGACTCGAAATTCACAGATGCGAATTTCTGCACCGCACGCGCTTAAAGACTCGGTCAAACAAGGCGCCTACCTTGGACGCGATGCCTTTTTTTTACACGAACAGGACGCTGGCCGCGATGTAAATCGAGGCGTCGACGCATGGCGCCGCACAAGGCGCTCTTTGCAAGGCTCAACGTCAGACCGCAACGGTCTCCATCTCATCACTGAGCCTTGAGTGTCGGAATAATTGCTTCGCTGCCGATGCCAGGCCACGCAATGGGTCGCACAGACGGACCGCCTCCCAGATCGGCCTCTGGCGTCCAGGTCGCAGCGAGCACCCGCTTGTTATTGGGTGCCTGCGGCCCTTCTGAAATGAACCAGAGGATCGGCGGAAGCATTACCTCCGGACGGATCAACGTCGCTCTGTCGAAGCCCATCTCATCCGGGACCATGCCGGTGTCGGCAACGCCGCCAGGGACCACCACATTGACGGTAATGCCCGTGCCCTCGAGCTCTTGCGCCATTGCGGATGAATGTGATTCCAGAGACGCCTTGGTCCCACCGTAGGGAATGAGTCCAGGCCGCATCATGGAGTCATTGCTCGTGGTCACGTTGATGATGCGACCCCAACCCGACTTGCGCATTCGCCGGGTCGCATGAATGGAAAGCAACAAGGGCGCAATACCATTCACGTCAAAAAACAGTCTCACCATGTCATCTGAAAGATCGTCGAAACTCGGCGGATGCGCGAAGTAGTCCTTGCGGATCGAGTCCGGCCCGATGCCTGCGTTATTCACCAGGATGTCTATCCCACCCAGGCGTTCATCGGCGGCGTCCATGACGCGGGCCGCGGCGCCCTTTTCGGTCAAATCACAAGTCATCCCGAAGGCGCGTTCGCCGAAGCCTGAGTTCACGGCTACGTCCAGCGTCTCCTGAACAGACTCGGCACCCTGGTCGACGATCAGGACACGGTGACCGGCTTTCATCAAGCCGATGGCGATAGCACGCCCAAGGCCACGCCCTGCTCCAGTCACGACGGCCTTGCGGGAAATGAAACGTTCCATCATGTTGCCTTGATCGCGAAAACGATGTGCATGTGCAGCGCGGGCTTCGGTCAAACCTGGACCGGCGTTTTGAAAGGCTTATCCGCCTGCTTGACCGCCTCGGGCATGGCGAGCGCTGGGGAATTTCTCGCTGATCGTGCCGCCAGATAGCGGCTGGCCTCGCCAACAATACCGCGGCGAAACACCATGACACACACGATGAAAATCCCACCGTGGATCACAGTGACCCACGCCCCTAGAGGTGCAAGGTAGTTCTCCATGGCAGCCACGATGACAGCGCCGACGATCGGTCCGAAGAAAGTGCCCACGCCGCCCAATATCGCCATCAAGAGGGCGTGACCCGACATCGACCAGTGAACATTGGTGAGCGAGGCCAACTGGAAGACGATCGCGTCCAGCGATCCGGCAAGTCCCGCCAAAGTCGCTGAAAGCACGAAGGCCAGCAGCTTGTAGCGGTCGGTGTCGTAGCCCAGAGAGATTGCGCGGGCTTCGTTTTCACGAATGCTTTTGAGCACGTTGCCGAATGGCGAACGGATGGTCCGGTAGATGATGCCCAGGCCGATCAGACAGATCACCAGCACGAAGTAATACATCGTCGTGGTGTCGGCAAGGTTGAGCAGCCCGAAGAGCTTGCCGCGCGGCACGGACTGGATGCCCTCGTCAGAGCCGGTGAACGGCGCTTGAAGCGCAAAGAAATAAATCATCTGCGCAAGCGCGAGCGTGATCATCGAAAAATAGATTCCCTGGCGTCGTATGGAGATGAAACCGAACAGAATGCCAAGAATGCCCGACACGGCCGTACCCGCAAGAATGCCGAGCAAAGGCTCGAAGCCGAAGACTTTCAGGCAGTGCGCGGTGATATAGCTGGCAGTGCCATAAAACGCGGCATGACCGAAGGACAGCATGCCACCATAGCCGAGCAGAAGGTTGAAAGCACTCGCAAATAGTGCGAAGCAAAGAACTTTCATCAGGAAGACGGGGTAGATCAGCGCCGGTGCTACGAGCATGAAGGCAATGGCGCCGAACGCCAGCGCTTTGAACACCGTCGGCGGTAGCTTCGCTTGCATGGACGGACCACCCCCAGACCCATGCGTCGGAGCCGCGAGAAGCGCGTTGCCGAACAGGCCGGCCGGCCGCACCAGAAGGACGAGCACCATGGTGATGAAGACCACCGTGGTCGATGCCTCGGGATAGAAAACCTTCGTCAACCCTTCGATCAGTCCGAGCGTAAAGCCGGAGACGATGGCTCCCATGATCGAACCCATGCCGCCAATCACCACCACGGCAAATACAACGATGATCGCGTCTGCTCCCATCTGTGCGTTGGCCTGATAGACGGGCGCAGCCATGACACCCGCAAGCGCCGCCAGCCCTACGCCAAAACCATAGGTCAGCGTCACCAGGCGGGGCACATTGATGCCGAACGCACGTGTCAGCTTCGGGTTTTCCGTGGCCGCGCGCAAGTGGGCACCAAGGCGGGTCCGCTCAATTAAAAACCAGGTCGCCAGGCAGATCACGAGAGACATGACAATGACCCATACCCGGTACACCGGCAGGTAGATGAAGCCCAGATTCCATGCGCCCGATAGCGCTTCAGGCGTGGGATAGGGAACGCCGGCGGATCCGATCTGAAAGCGCACCAGTCCTTCGAACACCAGGGCCACACCAAACGTCAGGAGCATCCCGTACATGTGGTCCAGTCGATAGAGGTGCCGCAAAAAGAGCCGCTCCAGCGCGATGCCGATTAACCCGATGATCAAGGGCGACAGGATCAGAGCGCCCCAGTACCCAATGCCTAGTGCGCTCAGGAGGATGTAGGCACAGACTGCTCCCAGCATGTACTGAGCGCCGTGCGTGAAGTTGACGATGTTCAGCAGGCCGAAGATCACGGCCAACCCCAAACTCAACATGGCATAAAAGCTGCCATTGATGAGACCGATCAGGAGTTGCCCGAACATCGCCGGGGCCGGAGGCATAAAGCTGAAAAAATCACTCATGATTACTCTTTAAAAAGTTCATCACACCGACAGGAAGGCCTTGACCCGGTCGCTGTTGCAGTCGAAGTCTGTGGATTCGATCATGTCCACGACATGACCGTGTTCTACGATGTAGTGGCGGTCTGCACAGGCCTGCGCAAATCTGGAGTTCTGCTCCACAAGCAAGATCGTGAAGCCGCGCTTTTTGAGCGTCTGGATGACCAAACCTATCTGCTCGACGATGACAGGTGCAAGGCCTTCGGTCGGCTCGTCCAGCATCAGTACCGTGGCGCCCGTCCGCAAGATGCGTGCGATTGCCAGCATTTGCTGCTCGCCTCCAGACATCTTGGTGCCGTGGCTGTGCCGCCGCTCCCACAGGTTCGGAAAGATCTTGTAGATCTCTTCCACCGTCATCCCGCCCGGAGCGATAAGAGGCGGGAGCATCAGGTTTTCCTCAACGCTCAGGCTCGCGTAGATGCCGCGCTCTTCCGGGCAAAAGGCGATGCCCAGTTTGGCGATACGGTCCGACGTCAGCTGAACGCAGTTCTTGCTTGCAAACCCGACATGGCCTGTGCATTTGTCGATCATCCCCATTATCGATTTGAGCGTGGTCGATTTACCTGCACCATTGCGTCCGAGCAGGGTGACGACCTCGCCCTTGCGAATGAAGAAATTCATTCCATGAAGCACCTGGGATTCGTCATACCACGCGCACAGGTCCCGCACGGTGAGCAGCGCATCAGATGGCATGTTGTCAACCATACGTCGTCCCCATGTAGGCGGCTCGCACATCCGCGTTTGCGGAAACTTCCGCGTAGCTGCCCTCGGCGAGTACCTGGCCGCGAGCCAGAACCGTGATGGTTTTCGACAGGTCGGCAACGACGGAAAGGTTGTGCTCGACCATCAGCACACTGTATTTTTTTCCGACTTCGCGGATCAGGTTCGAGACAGTGCCGATGTCCTCGCGACCGAGACCGGACATCGGTTCGTCCAGCAAAAGCATTTCGGGTTCCAGCGAGAGCGTTGTCGCGATCTCAAGTGCGCGTCGACGCCCGTAGGACAGATCGGCCGCTGCACAGTGCGTGTAGTCGCTCAGACCCACCGAAGCGATCAGTTCTTCGGCCCTCGGGTTTAATTTATCCAGGCTGGCATCGCTCTTCCAGAAGTGAAAGCTCGAGCCCAGCTTGCGCTGCAGCGCGACGCGTAGATTGTCGAGAACGGTCAGGTGTGGGAATACGGCGGAAATCTGAAACGACCGCACCATACCCAGTCGAGCGACCTCGGACGCCTTGGTGCGTGTGATGTCCTTACCGTTATAGACAATCGTCCCCGCAGATGGTTGCAGGAACTTCGTCAAGAGATTGAACACCGTCGTTTTCCCGGCGCCGTTCGGTCCGATTAGCGCATGAATCTCGCCGCGCTTGACCTTGATGTTGACGTCATTGACAGCCCGGAACCCCGAGAAGTCACGCGACAGGCCCCGCGCCTCCAGAATGTATTCACCCATAAAAATTCCTGTAGATGCCAGGCCCGGCAGCTGGCCACCGGGTCTTCTGCAACATAAAAACTTGCTTCAAAACCCGCCGCTCATTTCTTGACGAGCGGACATTCGCTGTTCTCGATGAGCGAATACGCTTCTTCCGCCGGGATGGTGGCAATAAGTTCTACGAAGTCGCCTGGGTTTTTGGCTTGCGCAGCGGTTTTAACCCGACCCAGATACATCGGCCGGATGAGCTGATTGTTTTCCCTGATGCGCGCATTCTTCAGTGCAAACGAATTGACCGGTGTTTCCCGCATGGCTGGAATCACTTTGGTCGCGTCGTCCGTTCCCACCTTTTGAACTGCCTTGAGGTAGTGCGTCATTCCTTCGTAATCGGCAACGTGGGAGAACGACGGGTATTTCCCGGTCTTCGCAAGAAAGCGCTGCGACCAGGCTCGCGCCTCATCGTTCATTTCTGCATAGAACGGCGTCACGAATGTCACGCCGGAGGCCAGATCCATACCCATCGCCGTCACATCCGACTGGTACATGCCGGCGCCCTGAACGAAGGTGATGCCAGACTGCTGCAAGCCGAACTGCTTCGAGGCCTTGATGATGTTCACCGCATCGTTCGCGCCGAAACCCAAAATGATGTTTTGTGGTCTGGCGGATTGAGCCTGCAACACGAATGACGAGACGTCGACAGAATTGGTCGGCACCTTGACCTCACCGATCACTTTGCCGCCGCCTTTCTGGATGCCCGCGAACGCAGCAGCACGTGCTGGGGGACCGGCGGCGGTGTCCTGCAACATGACATACCAGGTCTTGGAACCTTGGCTCATGTACTTGGCTGTCGAATAAGCGTACGCATAAAAGTCCGCCGCCCAATGGATGGCGTTGGGCAGGCAGGCCTTGCCGTTCAGATCCGAACTGCTGGCGCTGGTGTTCACAAGCACTTTTGTCGGCCTGTCCTTGGCGATGGCATTCGCCGCGAGCGCAACCGACGACCCGGTGATGTTGAAAATGGCGGAAACACCGTCGCGGTCGAACCACTCGGTCACGATTGCAGAACCCACAGTGGGCTTGAGCTGATGGTCAGCTGTCAGCAATTCAATTCTGCGGCCCAGCACCCTGCCGCCGAAATCCTCGATGGCCATCTGCGCGGCGGCGACGGAATACTTTCCGGAGAGGTCGCTGTACCCGGAGGCCATGTCGGTGACAAGGCCCAACTTGAAGGGCTGGGTGTTTTGTGCAGTTGCCGTAAACGTGACGCCTGCAAGGATGGCGGCAACGGCGATCTTGGACTGGCGCGAGCCACTGTTGGTCGATTTCATTTTGTCTCCAGGTTGTTGGGGATACGCACGAACACTCGATAAGTACGAGGAATCCAGACAATGGTGGCATCTTGAGACAAGCGGGGTCAAGACGTATAGCGCAAATTTCACAGATGTGAATTTTCCGGGTTAGGCGCAGGAGAGGACACCGGTTGCGAGAACTTCAGCCGTAGGATTCGCCCTATCATTTTTCCATCTGTGCGCCTTGAATAACCGGCCCCGGGAGACCTAGACAGTGCAATGTTTGTTATGCGAATTTCGCCGAAGCCGGCGGATGGGTTGGCTCGCAGGCGTGCGCGGTCTCTTCAACAATTCGACAGCTCCTCAGCGTGTCGCGACAGGGGCACATTCCGCGATCACGCAGTCCGTGGCAGAGGCGTATGGCACTGGCAGCACGGGCAGCACGGTCATCGGATCAGGCGATTACCTCTACAGGGTCGAAAACAACTGGGCGAAGTTGCCTCCTGGCGTGTCGTTGGGCGACGCGCCTGCAGTCGCGGTGGATCGATCTGACAACGTCTATGTTTTTTGCCGCAACAAGAGCCCGGTCATGGTCTTCGATCGCGACGGCAATTTCCTGCGGAGCTGGGGTGAAGACATTGGTTTCAAGAATCCGCATGGGGCCGCGATGGGGCCGGACGACACCCTTTACTTGACCGACGATGGCGACCACACTGTCCGTCAGTTCACCCTCGCAGGCAAACTCCTGATGACGATTGGCAGGCCGGGACATCCCTCCGCTGCGTTCAGCGGCGAGCCGTTCAGCCGATGCACACACACAGCCGTATCGCCTGCTGGAGACATCTACGTTTCAGACGGCTATACGAACGCTCGCGTGCATAAATACAGCCCGGACGGCAAGCTGATGTTTTCCTGGGGCGAGGTCGGGACGCTGCCGGGGCAATTCAACACGGTCCATAACCTCGTTTGCGACGATGACGGTTGGGTCTACGTCGCGGACCGCGAAAACCACCGGGTTCAGGTCTTCGATGGGAAAGGCCGTTTTGAAACCCAGTGGACAAATCTATCGCGCCCCTGCGGGCTCTACATGCCGCCAGGGCGCCAGCAACTCTGTTACATCGCCGAGCTTGGCCCCGAGAATGCAGCCCGAAGCATGCGCAATGCGCCGAACCTCGGACCCCGTATAACCATCACCGATGCAAACGGCGAAATTCTCGCCTTCCTCGGCACAAAACCCCTGGGCGACACCTCGCCGGACCAGTTCATTGCGCCGCATGGAATCGCCGTGGATTCGCGCGGCGACATTTATGTCGGCGAAGTGTCGAACACCTACTGGCCGATCCTTTTTGGCGCGGTGCCCGATCGCCCCCTGCGTTGTTTGAGAAAGCTTGTACGCATCGACAAGCAGGCATCGCCGTCGCCGTCGCCGTCGCCGTCGCCGCAAAGTTAAAGGCACGCCCTGGCGTTGCCAGAGATGCCTGCAATGCTTCAGTTCACTTAAAAGGAATCGCAAATTGCCATCACTTTTCGACCCCCTTCAGATCGGATCAGTAGAAATCCCGAACCGCATCCTGATGTCCCCCATGACTCGCGCCCGCGCCACGGCGGACCACGTTCCCACGCCGCTGATGGTTGAGTACTATCGCCAGCGCGCCGGAGCCGGCCTGATCATTTCCGAAGCCACCGGCATCTCCCTCGAGGGGCTCGGCTGGCCGTATGCGCCCGGGATATGGAGCCAGGAACAGATTGAAGCGTGGAAGCCGATCACAAGCGCAGTCCATCAGAAAGGCGGCCGGATCTTTTGCCAACTGTGGCACATGGGGCGTGTAGTTCACCCCAGCTTTCCAGGCCGGGGCCAACCCATTTCGTCGTCAGCAACGACATTCGGTGGACTGGTCATTCCAGGCGGTGGTCAGCCAGCCCTGCCCGGAATGATCCACACCTATGGCGGAAAACTGCCCGCAGTTCAGGCACGCGCCCTCTCCCCAGAAGAAATCAAGCGGGTGGTCGGCGATTACCGCCAGGCAGCCGTCAACGCCATCGCTGCAGGGTTCGATGGAGTGGAAGTCCACGCGGCCAACGGGTATCTGGTCGACCAGTTCCTGCGGGATGGGGTCAACTTTCGGGATGACGAGTATGGTGGCTCCATCGAGAATCGCATCCGTTTTTTGCGCGAGGTCATGGGCGCGATTGCGGACGCCATCGGCGCCGGCAAGACAGCCGTGAGGCTCTCACCGAACGGCGAGCGCCAGGGGGTTAATGACAGCCATCCCGAAGCCCTGTTCGAAGCCGCAGCTGCGGCCTTGTCAAAGCTCGACATCGCCTTCATCGAGGTACGTGAACCGGGCTTTTCGGGCACGTTCGGGAAAGCCGAACTTCCTCCCATCGCGCCTCGCATGCGCAAGGTATTCAAGAACACGTTCGTGTTGAATTCAGATTTTGACGGTGCAAAAGCACAAGCAGCACTTGACGCTGGCGAGGCCGATGCGATCACTTTCGGCAGGTCCTTCATTGCGAACCCGGACCTTCCCGCCAGGATTGCAAAGAAGCTCCCGCTCGCAACCGACGATTCCGCCACCTGGTATCTGGGCGGCAGCAAGGGGTACACCGACTATCCGTTGTCAAATGAGTGCGACCCCGCCGAAATCGGCCCACGCTAGGGTATTTTTCTCAGGCTTGTTCTTGAGACCGAGGGACGGCGTGCATGCGCCTTTGAAAGGGCTCCCACCTTGCGTGCTCGTCTCGGCGCGTGCAGGGCGGGTGATATCGAGCCAAGGCTAAAATTGCGCCCACCCTTGGAAGAACAGCATGCCGACATCGATCAAATACAGCGACCTCGTCGAATCCATCGCAGCATCGCTGCAGTACATCAGCTACTACCACCCCGCCGACTACATCGCCCACCTCGCACGCGCTTATGAGCGCGAGCAGAGCGCGGCAGCCAAGGATGCGATTGCGCAGATCCTCACCAACAGCAAGATGAGTGCGACGGGACATAGACCGATCTGCCAGGACACAGGCATCGTCAACGTGTTCATCAAAGTGGGCATGGATGTGCGGCTCGAAGGCTTTGCCGGTAGCCTGGAAGACGCCATCAACGAAGGCGTGCGCCGCGGCTACAACCATCCCGACAACACTCTGCGCGCCAGCGTGGTGGCCGATCCGGAGTTCAACCGCAAGAACACCAAGGACAACACGCCTGCAGTCATATTCACGGAGCTCGTGCCCGGCAACACGGTGGACATTACCGTGGCGGCCAAGGGCGGCGGCTCGGAAAACAAGAGCAAGATGGTCATGCTCAACCCCGGCGACTCCGTGGTCGACTGGGTGCTCAAGACCGTGCCCACGATGGGCGCTGGCTGGTGCCCGCCTGGAATGCTGGGCATCGGCATCGGCGGCACGGCAGAAAAAGCCGTCCTCATGGCCAAGGAAAGCCTGATGGACGACCTCGACATGTACGAGCTGCAGGCCAAGTCCTCTGCCGGCCAGGCGCTGACCCGCACCGAAGAAATGCGGCTTGAGCTGTTCGAGAAAGTCAACGCTCTCGGCATTGGCGCGCAGGGCCTGGGTGGCCTGACCACCGTGCTCGACATCAAGATCAAGATGTACCCCACGCATGCCGCCAGCAAACCGGTGGCCATGATTCCCAACTGCGCCGCCACACGCCATGCCCACTTCGTCCTCGACGGCAGTGGCCCGGCTTACCTCACACCGCCAAGCCTGGACCTCTGGCCTGACGTCAACTGGACGCCGGACTACGTCAAGAGCAAGAAGGTCAACCTCGACACGCTCACCAAGGCCGAAGTGGCCAGCTGGAAGCCGGGCGACACGCTGCTGCTCAACGGCAAGATGCTCACGGGCCGCGACGCTGCGCACAAGCGCATTTCCGACATGCTGGCCAAGGGTGAACCCTTGCCCGTCGACTTCACCAACCGCGTGATCTATTACGTCGGCCCGGTCGATCCCGTCAAGGGCGAAGCCGTGGGCCCCGCAGGTCCCACAACGGCCACCCGCATGGATGGCTTCACGGAAATGATGCTCGCGCAGACCGGTCTGATTTCGATGGTCGGCAAGGCCGAGCGCGGCCCCGTTGCCATCGAGGCGATCAAGAAGCATCAGAGCGCCTACCTGATGGCGGTTGGCGGCGCCGCTTACCTCGTGAGCAAAGCCATTCGTACCGCCAAGGTCGTCGGCTTTGCGGACCTGGGCATGGAAGCCATCTATGAGTTCGACGTGGTCGACATGCCTGTCACGGTGGCGGTGGATGCCGGCGGCACCAGCGCGCACATCACCGGCCCTGCCGAGTGGAAGCAGCGCATCGCAACGGGCGAGTTCAAGAACATTGCCGTCGTTCCTGCCTGAGCCTCGCTTGGACAAAGGCCCGGCTGACAACGCACCCATCGGTGTCTTCGACAGCGGCATCGGTGGGCTGAGCGTCCTGCGCGCGCTCTGCGAAGAGCTGCCCACGCACGACTTTGTGTACCTGGCCGACAGTGCTCATGCACCGTATGGCGAACGAGATCCCGGCTTTGTGCTGGCGCGCTCCCAGGCGGCTGTTGACTATTTGCGCAGCAAGGGCGTCCGCGCTTTGGTGGTGGCCTGCAACACAGCCACCGCTGCAGCCATCGACGCCCTGCGCGTGCAATACCCCGACATGGCCTTGATTGGCGTCGAGCCCGCTATCAAGCCCGCCCTGGCGCTCAGCCGAACAGGACACATCGGCGTGCTGGCCACACGCGGCACACTGCAAAGCCCAAGGTTCGAAGCGCTGATGGCCCCCTACGCGTCGAAGGCAAAGTTCACGCTGGTTCCATGCGACGGACTCGCGCTGGCCATCGAAACAGGCAACGATGCCGAGATACGCCGCTTGTGCGAAGCAGCCATGGCGGACATGGGGCCCGTAGGCGCAGGCGCAGGAGAGGTCGACACCTTGGTGCTGGGCTGCACCCATTACCCCTTTGCCCAGGCGCATCTCCTTGCCTTGGCCGGGCCTGACGTCACTCTCATCGACAACGGGCCCGCCGTGGCCCGTCAGACGCGTGTGCGTCTGCCGGTCGGCGTGCCGGGATCGCAGGTATCGCCCCTGCATGAACGCATGGGTCAAATTACGTTGCTGGCAACGGGTGATGCCACGGGCTTGCAGGCGGCTGCGCAACGTTGGTTGAAGCGCGATCTCCGGGCTGCGGAGCTGCAACTGGCAGGGGTGGGCGCGGATTAGCAGGTAGTACGCCGGTGCTGCCTTCATCGCGTCGCTCTCGTGCGTCCCTTGCGTTCAGTTCGTAATCGAATGGGGCGTCGGACCGCTACTTCCGTTCGGCCTGAGCTTATCGAAGGGTCAGCTCAAATAGATCGAGGCACTCACATCCCTCCCCGTTCGCCCTGAGGTATCGAAGGGTCTGCGCGGACTCGCAGTTCAGTGCCTCTGCGCAAGCATGCCGGGGGTTGCCCGGCGGCAAGTAACTTTCTTTTGCTTCGCCAAAAAGAAAGTCACCAAAGAAAAGGCGACCCCGCCGCCTGCGACCCCTGCGCTGCGCTCCGGGGCAACCTGCGGTGCTCGGTCCAGCCGGGGTCGAGCTCGAACTCGCTTCGCTCAGACAATCGCCCGCCCTTTTCCGGCTGGCCCTGCGCTCCTCGACGCAGGCAGAAGGGGTGGGGGAAAAAGAAAGGGAGCGGGACCAACGGGACGCCAAACAGCTCGCTGGCTTCTATACGCTTGCGTAACCTGTCCTGAGGTATCGAAGGATCAGCCCGAACGGGGAAAAGAGGCTCGTTCTGTCCGGGCCGAGAGCATTGGCAACAGAGACTCAGGGCCCACGACTGTTAAGCCCTAGCGAAACCAAGCAAGACGCGGACTGCAGCGAGACGCTCGCTGTTTAAGGGAAGCGCCAAACAGATCGCTAACATCCATAAGCTCGCGCACCCTGTCCTGATCCTTCCGATACCTCAGGACAGGGTACGCAAGCGTATCGAAGGATCAGCCCGAACGAGGGAGGGGAGTCAAAGCGAATTCACGCATGACCCGCTAAGGCACAACGCGAGCCGCAGGCTCAAATCCCTGTTTCCACCCGCCACCCAAAGCCCGATAGAGAGCTACCTGGCTTTGCAGCTGGGCCAAGCGCGTCTGCACGACGGCCTGCTGCGCCGTGAAGAGAGAGCGCTGCGCATCAAGCAGATCGAGATAGCTGCTGATGCCATTTTGGTAGCGCAGGTCGGACAGCTTGAAGCGAACGCTTTCGGCCTGTGCCTGCGCCTGTTGCGCGCGCAGTTGCTCGACTAGCGTGGTCCGTGCCGCAAGCGAGTCGGCTACTTCACGAAAAGCCACCTGAATGGCTCTTTCGTACTGAGCCACGGCAATGCGCTGGCCGGCCTGGCTCGACTCCAGCCCGGCTGTATTGCGGCCGGCGTCGAAGATCGGCAGCAAGGCTTGCGGCGCCAGCGAAATGCCGAAGGAATCGCTGTCGAACAGCCCGGAGAGCTGCTTGCTCACCGAGCCCAGACCGACCGTGAGGGAGATGCGGGGGAAAAAGGCCGCCCGGGCCGCTCCGATGTTGGCGTTGCTGGCCAGCAGGAGTTGCTCGGCCTGGCGAATGTCGGGGCGACTGGTCAGCAGGTCGGACGGCAGGCCGGCCGGGACGTCGCTGAGAAGTGCCTGCGACAAAGGAGGCAGCGCTGCCGAGAGTTCCGCCGTGACGGACTGGCCGACCAGGAGCGTGAGCGCATTTTCGTCGAGCGCGCGCTGCCGCTGCTGCTGCGCATAGGCCACGCGGGCGGCCTCGGCCAGGGACTCCGCCAGGCGATAGTCGAGTTCGGAAGTGACGCCGTTGTCGAAACGCAATTTACTCAGGCGCAAGGATTCTTCGCGCGTCCTGAGGGTCTGACGCGTGATCTCCAGAAGTTCTTCGTCGGCCAGCAGGCTGAGGTAGGTATTGGCCACCGTGGCAACCAGGGTGATTTGCGCCGTTTTGCGGCCTTCTTCCGAGGCAAGGTACTGCGCCAGGGCGGCTTCCTTCAGGCTGGCAACGCGCCCGAAGAAATCGATCTCGTAAGCGGTCACCGCGAGGCCGACGCTGTAGACGCTGGTGATGCTGCCGTTGGTGCCTGGCTGGCGCGACCCGCTCGCCACCGCTCCCAGCGTCGGGAATTGGTCAGCACGGCGGATCTGGTATTGCGCCCGTACTTGCTCGACATTCAACACCGCCACGCGCAGGTCGCGGTTGTTGGCCAGTGCGCTGGTGATGAGGCGCTTCAGTCGTGGGTCGGTGAAAAAGTCCTCCCATGCAACCGCGCTCGCAGCCGGACCGGTTGCAGATCCCCCGGCACCGTAGGAGGGAAAGGCCGCGGCCACAGGCATCGGCGGTCGTTCGTAGGTGGGCGTAAAGGAACACGCACCCAACAGCGTCAAAGCAGCCGCAACTGAAAGGACTGCTCCGGAACGGCGAAAGACAGGCGCTTCAAACATGGGAACTCCCCTCCTGCCGCTCGATACCGGCAGCGTGCGCATGCTCGGCATAGATGCGGTTCTGCCGCGCGCTGCCCTTGAAGAAGCCGCGGACGACGACAAAAAAGATCGGCACGAAAAGCACCGCCAGGAACGTACCCGTCAGCATCCCGCCGATCACCGCCGTGCCGATGGCACGCTGGCTGGCCGAGCTCGCACCCGTCGCGAGCACCAGCGGCATGACGCCGAGCATGAAGGCCAGTGAGGTCATCACAATGGGACGGAACCGCAGGTGCGCAGCCGCCAATGCGGACTCGACAACGCCACGCCCCTGCGCCTGCAAGTCCTTGGCAAACTCGATGATCAAAATCGCGTTCTTGGCCGACAGGCCGATGATGGTGATGAGACCCACCTGGAAATAAACGTCGTTGGAGTAACCGCGCAGCAGCGTGGCGAGCAGCACGCCCACGACCCCGAGCGGCACCACCAGGATCACCGCCAGCGGAATCGACCAGCTTTCATAGAGTGCCGCCAGGCACAGGAAAACCGCCAGGATCGCGAAGCCGTAAAGAATGGCGGCCTGGGAGCCCGCCAGCTTTTCTTCGCGCGACTGGCCCGTCCACTCGTAGCCGAAGCCCTGCGGCAACTGCGCCGCCAGTTTTTCCATTTCAGCCATGGCCGTGCCGGTGCTGTAGCCCGGCGCGGCACTGCCGCTGATGCGCATGGCGGGGTAGCCGTTGTAGCGCACCGTCTGCATGGCGCCCTTGACCCAGCGGGTCGAGGCGAATGCCGAGAGCGGCACCGGCCTGCCCTGGCTGTTGTTGGCGTTGATGGTGAGCAGGTCTTGGGGCTGCATGCGGGCCGGTGCATCAGCCTGCACCACCACGCGCTGCAGCCGTCCCTGGTTCGGAAAGTCGTTGACGTAGCTGGAGCCGAGCGAAGTGGACAGCGCCGTGTTGATGGCCTCGAAACTCACGCCGAGCGCGCTGGCTTTGTCACGGTCGATGTCGAGCTGCAGCTGCGGCGCATCTTCCAGGCCGTCGGGCCGCACCTGCGCCAGGATTGGGCTTTTGGAAGCAGCGCCGAGCAACTGGTTACGCGCAGCCAGCAGTGCATCGCGTCCAGCGCCAGCGCGGTCCTGCAAGCGGAACGTGAAGCCGCTGGCTGCGCCCAGTTCAGGAATCGGCGGAGGACTCAGCGGAAAAATGAACGCATCGCGTACGCCAGACAGCGCTCCGAACGCGCGGCCCGCCAGCGCATCGGCCTGCTGGCCCTTGCCTTCCCGCTCTGACCAGTCCTTGAGCGTGACGAATGCCAACGCCGCGTTCTGGCCCTGCCCCGAAAAACTGAAGCCGAGAACGCCCACCATGCTCTGCACTTCGGGCTGCTTGAGCATGAAACCCTCGACCTGTTCGATCACGCCGCGCGTGCGCTCCAGCGTTGCGCCGGGGGGCAGCTGCACGTTCACCAGCAACGTGCCCTGGTCTTCACCCGGCAGGAATGAGGTCGGCAGCCGAAAGTAGGCCACCGCTACCACGCCAATGATGGCCGCATAGATGATGAGGTAGCGGCCTGCGCGCTTGAGCAGGCGCGCCACGAAACTTTCGTAGCCTTTGGCGGTGGCGGAGAAGCGGCGGTTGAACCAGCCGAAAAAACCACGCTTGGCATGGTGATGGCCGGCCTCGACAGGCTTGAGCAGCGTAGCGCACAAGGCGGGCGTCAGGGACAGCGCCATGAACGCCGAGAAACTGATGGCCGCCACCATCACGGCGGAAAACTGCCGGTAGATGTTGCCGACTGAGCCCGAGAAAAATGCCAGCGGAACGAACACCGAGATCAGCACTACCGTAACGCCGATGATGGCCCCCGAAATCTGACCCATCGCCTTGCGCGTGGCTTCAAGCGGCGGCAGGCCCTCCTCGCTCATGATGCGCTCGACGTTCTCGACCACGACAATCGCGTCGTCCACCACGATGCCGATGACCAGCACCATGCCGAACATGGTCAGCACGTTGATGGAAAAGCCCAGCGCGAGCAAGGTGGCGAAAGTGCCCAGCAGGGCAATCGGGACCACGATGGTCGGGATGATCGTGTAGCGCAGGTTTTGCAGAAACAGGAACATCACCAGGAACACCAGCACGACGGCCTCGACCAGCGTGATCGCCACTTGTTTGATGGAAATACTGACGAAGCGCGAGCTGTCGTAGGGAATGTCGTAGCGCACGCCCTGCGGAAAATAGGGCTTGAGCTGTTCCATTTTTGCGCGCACGGCCTTGGCAGCTGCCAGGGCATTGCCGCTCGGGGCCAGCTGTACGCCGATGCCGGTGGAGGGCTTGCCGTTCAGGCGGGCCGAGGTGGCGTAGGTTTGCGCACCCAATTCGATGCGGGCGACGTCCTTGAGGCGAACGGTCGAGCCGTCGGTGTTGGCGCGCAGCACCACATTGCCGAACTGCTCGATGTTGGAGAGCTGGCCATTGACCACCACAGTCGCCGAAATGCCCTGCCCTGCGATGTTCGGCAAGTCGCCGATCGTGCCGGATGAAATCTGTACGTTTTGTGTGCGCACAGCGTTCGTGACATCGGCCGTGGAAAGCGAAAAGCCGGCCAGCTTGGCCGGGTCGATCCAGATGCGCATCGCGCGTTCGGTACCGAACAGCTGAGCCTGACCGATGCCGGGCAAACGCTGGATCTCGGGCAGCACGTTGCGTGAAGCGTAGTCGCCCAGCGCAATCGGGTCGAAGGCGGGGTTCTCTGACGACAGGATGGTGAACAGCAGGAAGTTGGAGCGCGATTTATCCACGCGAACGCCCTGCTGCGTCACAGCCTGCGGCAGTCGCGGAGATGCCCGCGCCAGCCGGTTTTGCACGTCCACCTGCGCGAGCTCGGCGTTGGTGCCGGGCTCGAAACTCAGCGTGAGCGTGCCGGAGCCGTTGGCCTGGGCCACCGACTCCATGTAGATCAAGCCCGGCGAGCCGTTCATTTCGCGCTCGATGACGCTGATGACGCTGTCTTCAAGCACGCTGGCCGACGCGCCGGGATAGGCTGCCGTAATGACGATGGCAGGTGGCGCCACGGGCGGGTACTGGGCAATGGGAAGCTGCGTGACCGCGACGCCCCCCAGAACCAGAATGAACAGTGCGATCACCCAAGCAAAGATGGGTCGATCAATGAAAAACTTGGCCATGCGTCGGTCCTTACTTCACGGCCGCGGAGGCGACTGGACTCGACGCATTCGCTGAGCTCGAACTCACAGGGCCTGAGCTAGCAGAGCTGGCAGAGCTGGCAGAACTGGCGACGGCAGGCGCTGCAGAAGAACCCGATGCTGCATTCCCCGAAGCTTGCGCGGTCGACGCCAACGGCTTCCACGGCACCGCCTTGACCGGAGCGCCGCCCTGCAGCTTCTGAAAGCCGTCAACCATGACCTGTTCGCCTGATTTCAGGCCTTCGAGCACTACCCATTCGTTTCCCCGGGCCGAGCCGATTTTGATAGTCCGTGGGCTGACCTTGCCGTCCTTGTCGACAACCATGACCGTGTCGCCCTGGGCGGTACGGGTGACAGCTTGCTGGGGCAAGGTAAAGGCGTTGCTGGCCTGGGCCTGCTCAAGGCGTACCCGCACGTACAGGCCTGGCAGAAGACGGCCATCGGGATTGGGCACTTCTGCACGTAGCGTGACCTGTCCCGTCGTGCTGTCGACCGTCAAATCGGAAAATAACAAGCGCCCTGGCCGGGGGTATTCGGTACCGTCATCCAGCAAGACCCGGACGCTGGCTGCGGTCGCACCAGCTGCGCGCTTGAACTGACCGGCCTCCATGGCATTGCGCAGTTTCATCGCGTCCGACGCGGACTGGGTGAAATTCACCATCAGGGGGTTGACCTGCTGAACCACTGCCAGCTGCGTGGCTTCGCCCTGGCCCACCAAGGCGCCCTCCGTCACCAGCGCGCGGCCGATGCGGCCCGCAATCGGCGCCGTGACCAGGGCGTAGCCGAGATTGATGCCTGCCGTCTGAACGTTCGCCTTGCCCACTGCCACGTCGGCCTCGGCCTGCTTTTGTGCAGCCACGGCGTTGGCGAACTCCTGCTTGCTCACCGCATTGGCTTCCACCAGCGGACGGTAACGCTCCACCAGCGCCGAGGCCTGGGCCAGATTAGCTTCGGCGCGTGCCTGCGTCGCACGTGCACTGGAAGCCGCCGCGGCATAAGGCGAAGGATCGATCTGGAACAGCGGCTGGCCAGCTTTCACATCGCTGCCCTCGCGGAAAAGCCGCTTTTGCAGGATACCGGCCGCCCGTGCCCGAACCTGCGCAACACGTGAGGCCTCGAGCCGGCCGGGCAACTCGGTGACAAGGCCCACATCACCGAGTGCTACCGTGACCACGCCTACTTCGGCTGGCGGCCGGGCGCCCGCGCCTGGGCCCGCAGCGGGCTGGGCGGCGTCTTTTCCACATCCGCTCAGCAAGGCCGCCGAAAGCAGGAGCAGGGCCAGCGGCAGCGCGCGCAAAGCTCCTCGCGGGGAGCCTGAGAAGGTGGAACAACGAACAGCAAATGGCATGCGAAACCTCGGGGTTACGGGCAAATGGGGAAGAGGAAAAGCGAAAGCCCGCCTGACCAGCAAGGATCAGACCCGGGCGACTGTTGAAACGGCAGAAGGAATTATTGCGCCGACGCCAGATAGGCGCACGGCTGAGGTAGGGCGGGGAACGACGCGGGAGCGGCTGGGAGAAAGCCGCGGCACACGGGCTGCAGTGAAGGGACGAGGGCCCCAAACGTTTGGCCAACCAGAGCGTGAAACCCGGCTCAGAACCCTGCTCAGTGCAGGTGTCGGGGCTTTCGGCCGCCACCGTGCCCCGAACCGCCTTGCGAGCCGCCCATGCCGCGGGGCGGTTTGCCCAGCTGCATCGAGTTCACGAGGGCGTCGAAGCGTCGCTCGAAGAGCTTGTCGATGGCCAAGACCACGTCACCCAGCTCCGAAGCGTCGAAATGTCGCTCCATCAGGCCAATGGTGTCCTGCACCAACAGGTCGCGCTGGACCTGCATGATGGCGGCCGGCGTGGGGCCAACGAAGTACATGACGAAATCATCGCGGGCTTCTTCCTCGCCCTCTTCTTCTTCGTCATCGAAGTCGGCGTCGTAAAACGTGACTTCGATCGGCGCACCGCTCTCGGCAAGATCGTTCAGTGCCATGCACATCTCGTCGAGGGCCTGCCTGAAGTCTTCATCGCCCGGAACGGTCCAGCACATCTGGAGCAGGTGCTTTTGCGCGTCCAGCCGAATGCCGGGTTCTTCTTCGTACGAGCTTGCGGCGCCGTCGGCAAGCGACTTGGCACCCGCGTACTTCCACAAGGGCTTTAACGCCTCCTGCAGCTGATCAAAGCCCACCTCGGGGCGAAGAGGCACCTCGGCATGCACATGAATTTCGAAAGGAGTGTGATAGCGGGACATAAATATGATCTTAACCATTTGTAGCGCTGCGCTGGCCGTGACAAATGGTTGCGCATCGCGCAGGGGTGATCTTGTCGAGATCGTCGTGGGGTGGTGCCCGGGACGGGAATCGAACCCGTACGCCCGCTTTCGCGTAGCGGCGGATTTTAAGTCCGCTGTGTCTACCAATTCCACCACCCGGGCGGGCGAACTTGAGCATTGTCAAACAGGAAAGCCCCTGGACGGGGCTTTGCAATTGACAGGCTTGAGATAAATCGATGGAGGCGCGGGCCGGAGTCGAACCGACCTACTCGGATTTGCAATCCGGTACATAACCGCTTTGTTACCGCGCCCTGTTCTGCATTGCTGAAGGCGGCTTGACGCCACCATCAACAATCACGACCCCTAACGAAAAAGGACAGCATTTTTAAGTGCTGCCCTTTTGAATTGGAGCGGGAGAAGAGTCTCGAACTCTCGACCTCAACCTTGGCAAGGTTGCGCTCTACCAACTGAGCTACTCCCGCGTTAACAGCTTTAGATTATAGCCCGGATTTTTGGCCACTTTCAAGCTGCATCAAAAAACTCTTATTAAGTTTTATCAGCTTCGATCAATGCTTCACGGCGCCTGCTGGTTGCGACGTGGGCAATGCGAGTGCTGCGGCTGCTGCGGCGGCTGCAGCTGCGGCGGTGGCTGCAGCTGCAGCGGCAGCCAGAGCCACTTCCTCGTCGGACAAGGGCACGGGCAGGCGTTCGAGCGCGACCTGCAACACCTGATCGATCCATTTCACCGGAATGATTTCAAGGCCGCTCTTCACGTTGTCCGGAATCTCCTGCAGGTCCTTGGCGTTCTCTTCTGGAATGAGCACCGTCTTGATGCCGCCGCGCAGCGCGGCGAGCAGTTTTTCCTTCAGGCCGCCGATGGCAGTGACTTCACCTCGCAAGGTGATTTCACCCGTCATGGCGACGTCACCGCGCACAGGAATTCCGGTCATGGCAGAGACGAAGGCCGTGGTCATCGCAGCGCCTGCGCTGGGGCCATCTTTGGGGGTGGCGCCGTCGGGCACGTGAATATGGATGTCACGCTTTTCGAACATGTCGTCCTTGATGCCCAACATGCGCGAGCGGCTGCGCACGACGGTGCGAGCAGCCTCCACGGACTCTTTCATCACATCGCCCAACGAACCCGTGCGCGTGATGACGCCCTTGCCGGGCATCATGGCGGCTTCGATCGTCAGCAGGTCGCCACCGACCTCGGTCCACGCCAGGCCAACCACCTGGCCAACCTGATTTTGTTGTTCGGCGCGGCCATAGTTGTACTTGCGCACGCCCAGAAAATCATTGAGGTTGTCGGGGGTGACATCGACGGGCGCCTGCATCTTCTTGAGCTGGATGCCCTTGACGACCTTGCGGCAGATCTTGGAGAGTTCACGCTCCAGCGAACGCACGCCGGCTTCCCGGGTGTAGTAGCGAACAATGTCGCGCACGGCCGCCTCCGATATAACCAGCTCGCCTTCGCGCACGCCGTTGTTCTTGAGCTGCTTGGGCAGCAGGTAGCGCGTAGCGATGCTGGTTTTCTCGTCCTCGGTATAACCCGACAGGCGAATCACTTCCATGCGGTCCAGCAGAGCCGGCGGAATGTTCATCGAGTTCGAGGTTGCGACGAACATGACATCGCTCAGGTCGAAATCGACTTCCACGTAATGGTCGCCGAAGGTATGGTTCTGCTCGGGGTCGAGCACCTCGAGCAAGGCACTCGAAGGATCACCGCGGAAGTCTGTCCCGAGCTTGTCGATTTCGTCGAGCAGGAAAAGCGGATTGCGCGTGCCGGCCTTCGTCAGGCTCTGCAGCACCTTGCCCGGCAGCGCGCCGATGTACGTGCGACGATGACCGCGAATTTCGGCTTCGTCGCGCATACCGCCCAGCGCCATGCGAACATACTTGCGGCCTGTCGCCTTGGCGATCGACTGGCCCAACGAGGTCTTGCCGACACCGGGGGGGCCCACGAGGCACAGGATAGGCGCCTTGAGCTTGTCGACGCGTTGCTGCACCGCAAGGTACTCGACGATGCGGTCCTTGACCTTTTCGAGGCCGTAATGGTCTTCGTTCAGGACGTTTTCGGCATTGCCGAGGTCATGCTTAATCTTGGTCTTCTTGCTCCACGGCAAGCTGGTCAGTACCTCGATGTAGCTGCGCACGACAGTTGCTTCGGCAGACATCGGAGACATGAGCTTGAGCTTCTTGAGTTCGGACTCTGCCTTCTTGCGAGCTTCCTGCGGCATTTTCGCCAGCTTGATCTTCTTTTCGATCTCTTCGACGTCAGCGCCTTCTTCGCCTTCACCGAGTTCCTTCTGGATGGCCTTGACCTGCTCGTTGAGGTAGAAATCGCGCTGGTTTTTTTCCATCTGGCGTTTGACGCGCCCACGGATTTTCTTGTCGACGTTCAGGATGTCGACTTCTCGTTCGAGTTGCTCGTACAGATTTTCAAGGCGCGCCTTGATCTGGTCGAGGTCGAGGATGGCCTGCTTGGCGTCGAGCTTCAGGGGAAGATGCGCGGCAATCGTATCGGCCAGCCGGCCCGCGTCATCGATGCTGGAGATCGACGTGAGGATCTCAGGCGGAATTTTCTTGTTGAGTTTGACGTAATGGTCGAACTGCTGCATCACGGCACGGCGGAGCGCCTCGACCTCGCTGGTCTTGTCGCCGGGCAGTGCCACTTCAGGCTCCACGGGGGTGACGGTGGTGGTGAAGTGCAGTTCGCCCTCCTCGATCTTGTTGACCTTGGCACGCTGCTGGCCTTCGACCAGAACCTTGACCGTGCCATCGGGCAGCTTGAGCATTTGCAGGATGGTGGCGACGCAACCCACCTCGAACATGTCCTCGACCGAGGGCTCATCCTTGGCGGCAGCCTTTTGCGCGACCAGCATGATGCGGCGCTCGGACTCCATGGCGGATTCGAGCGCCTTGATGCTCTTGGGGCGTCCGACGAAAAGCGGGATGACCATGTGCGGAAACACCACGACGTCGCGCAGTGGCAGCAAGGGCAGATCGATGGGAACGGGAGGCAGGAAAGTTTGTCCGGACATATAAGCCTTAAACGTGAGCCTCAGGTTGAAAAGTGGCGTTGCAGATCAGTTGGACTTGGGGCGCGCGGCAGGAATTTCAATGCCTGCCATATTCCCGAAGCGCAATTGTTCAGCCAGCCGCCTCAAGCCTTCTTGGCAGCCTCGCGGTAAACCAGCAGAGGCGGCTTGTTTTCTTCAATGGTGGATTCGTCCACCACGACCTTGTCGACGTTGCTGGTCGTCGGCAGGTCGAACATGGTGTCGATGAGGGACTGCTCCAGGATGGAACGCAGTCCGCGTGCGCCCGTCTTGCGGGCCAGTGCCTTGCGGGCAATCGCCTTGAGCGCCGAAGGCCGTATCTCGAGATCGACGCCTTCCATGGAGAGCAATTTGCTGAACTGCTTGACTACGGCATTTTTGGGCTCGGTCAAGATCTGAACTAGGGCGTCCTCGCTCAACTCGGCAAGTGTCGCCACCACGGGCATGCGTCCGACGAGTTCAGGGATGAGGCCGAACTTGATCAGGTCTTCAGGCTCGACGTCTTTGAAAGCTTCGGTGAGGCTGCGCGCCTTCTTGCTCTTGACCGAAGCGCCAAAGCCGATGCCCGAGGCCTCGGTGCGGTTTTCGATCACCTTCTCGAGGCCTGAAAACGCACCGCCGCAAATGAACAGTATGTTGGTCGTGTCGACCTGCAGAAAGTCCTGGTTGGGATGCTTGCGGCCGCCCTGCGGCGGCACCGAAGCCATCGTGCCTTCGATCAACTTCAGCAGAGCCTGCTGTACGCCCTCGCCCGACACATCACGCGTGATGGAAGGGTTGTCGGATTTGCGCGAGATCTTGTCGATCTCATCGATGTAGACGATCCCTTGCTGTGCACGCTCGACTTCGTAGTTGCAGCTCTGCAGCAACTTCTGGATGATGTTTTCGACGTCCTCGCCCACGTAGCCGGCTTCCGTCAACGTGGTGGCATCGGCCATCACGAAGGGAACATTCAAGGTTCGCGCCAGCGTTTGCGCCAGCAAGGTCTTGCCCGACCCGGTCGGGCCGACGAGCAGGATGTTGCTCTTGGTCAGCTCGACGTCGTCCTTCTTGGCCTTGTCCTTGTGGCGCAGGCGCTTGTAGTGGTTGTAAACCGCAACCGCCAGCGTACGTTTGGCCGGCTCCTGGCCGATGACGTAGCCATCGAGCGTTGCCTTGATTTCGGCCGGCGTAGGAAGGTCTCCGCGAGCCTCGCGTGCCTCGTCGCCGGGCGGGAGCTCATCGCGGATGATTTCATTGCAAAGGTCTATGCACTCATCGCAAATGAAGACTGAGGGGCCGGCGATCAGCTTTTTGACCTCATGCTGGCTTTTGCCGCAGAAGGAACAGTAAAGCGTTTTTTCGCTGGAAGAGCCTTTTTTCTCGGCCATTGCTGGTGCCTTTTCGCGTGCCCGAAAAACCGGGCCAGTGTCGGATGAACTGTTATCCAATGATAACCAAATGGAAACGGCGCTTTCCGTCATGGAAAACGCCGTTGCTGCAAGGCAACTTGAGCGCTTTTTGCTTACGCGCTCCTGCTGTTGACGGTCAAGGCCGCTTGGCGATCACCTGGTCGACAAGGCCATATTCCTTGGCGTCTTCCGCGAACATGAAGTAGTCGCGCTCGGTGTCGCGCTCGATCTTCTCAAGCGGCTGCCCGGTATTGGCGGCCAAGATGCGATTGAGCTGGTCACGCGTCTTGAGGATGTCACGCGCATGGATCTCGATATCCGTGGCCTGGCCCTGCGCGCCGCCGGAAGGCTGGTGAATCATCACGCGCGAATTCGGCAGCGAAAAGCGCTTGCCCTTGGTACCTGCGGACAGAAGGAACGCGCCCATGCTGGCCGCCATGCCAACGCACAAGGTGGAAACGTCCGGCTTGATGAACTGCATCGTGTCATAAATCGCCATGCCCGCCGTGACCGAGCCGCCGGGCGAGTTGATGTAGAACGAAATATCCTTGTCCGGGTTTTCGCTTTCAAGGAAGAGGAGCTGTGCCACCACCAGGTTGGCAGTTTGGTCGTTCACGGGGCCGACCAGGAAGATCACCCGCTCCTTGAGCAGGCGCGAATAGATGTCGTAGGAGCGTTCGCCACGGCCCGACTGCTCAATCACCATCGGCACCATGCCCAGCCCCTGCGTCTCGACGGCGCTCGCACGAGTGGACTGCGCGCCTGAATAAGCGCCACCGTAGCTATAGTTTGGGATCATTTTTACTCCAGAGAAGTTGCAACTGTACCGAAAATGAAATGGGGCTTGCGCCGCAAAGCACAAGCCCCATGCAAGTAAAGGAAAAAAGCGATCAGTTCGGCGCCATCAACTCGTCGAACGATACCGCTTTGTCGACCACCTTGGCCTTGGACAGCACGAAATCGGTGACGTTGTTTTCGATGACAACGGCCTCGACTTCGGCCATGCGGCGGTTGTCGCTCAGGTACCAGCGCACCACGTCTTGCGGTTTCTCATAGCTGGCGGCCAGTTCTTCGATGTGGGCCTTGAGCTGTTCGGGCTTGGCCTGAAGCTGGTTGCTGCGCACCAGTTCTGCCACCACCAAGCCAAGGCGCACGCGCTTTTCAGCTTGCGGGCGGAAGATGTCTTCAGGAATAGGCGCTTTTTCAGCGTCCTTGATGCCGCGCTGCTTCAGGTCGGCGCGAGCCGACTCGATCATGCGGTCGAGCTCGGCCTGGATGCTCGACTTGGGCAGGTCCAGCTCGGCATTGGCCACCAGCGCGTCCATGACAGCGTTTTTGTTGCGAGCCAAGAGGCGGAACTTGACTTCGCGCTCGAGGTTCTTGCGGATGTCTGCGCGCAGCGCTTCGACACTGGCGTCGGCAATGCCCAGCGACTTGGCCAGCGCTTCATTGACTTCAGGCAGGTGGGCAGCTTCGATTTTCTTGACCGTGACCATGAAGTCAGCCTGCTTGCCGGCCACGTCCTTGCCATGGTAGTCGGCAGGAAAGCTCAGCGGGAATGTCTTGCTCTCGCCGGATTTCATGCCGCGCACGGCGTCTTCGAATTCCTTGAGCATCTGACCTTCGCCAACGAGGAACTGGTAGTCGTCGGCTTTGCCGCCCGCGAATGTCTCACCGTCGATCTTGCCTTCGAAGTCGATCGTGACACGGTCGCCTTCCTGGGCTGCGGCGTCCATTGGGCGCTGTGCAAACGTGCGGCGCTGCTTGCGCAGGATGTCCAGGGTCTTGTCGATTGCTTCGTCCGTGACTTCGGCGCTGACTTTTTCAACCTGCGCATTGGACAGGTCGGCGATTTTGACTTCGGGGTAAACCTCGAAGACAGCGTCGAACAGCAGTTCGCCCTCGGGGGCGCCCTCTTTTTCGCTGATGCGGGGCTGGCCGGCAACACGCAGCTTGGCTTCGTTGGCGGCCACCGAGAACGCCTCGCCGACCTTGTCGTTCATGACTTCGTAATGCACCGAGTAGCCGTAGCGCTGGGCCACCACATTCATGGGCACCTTGCCGGGACGAAAACCGTCCATCTTGACCGTGCGCGCAAGCCGCTTCAGACGCGTATCGACCTCGGCCTGGATGGTGTTGACCGGCAGGCTGAGGGTCATCTTGCGTTCGAGTTTTTCAAGTGTTTCAACGGTCACGGACATATGTACTCCAGAGGGAAATTTTTACCTGCAAATGCTGTCGAATGCGCCGCGTGCGCTGGGGCCAGCGCGGCGAACCGTCGGACGAAAAAAGCCACGGGCCAGGAATCCGGTGGCGCAACGCTCTCGTGAAAGCGCGTTAGTAGGCGGATTTGAACAACCCTAGATTCTAGCGTAGCGTTTATGGGGAGTTGTAAGCTTGGGGAGCCGCGCAATGGCGAAAGTATGAAGCAACGGTCCAGCCTGACCGGCACCTCCCGCCACCTCCCGCCGACTCCACCCGGACCGTCGACTCCACCCGGACCGTCGACGCAGAACCGCATAAGTTCATAGGCAACTCATCTTAGGTGGCTTGGTCATTAGGAACTGACTATTCAGTCGTTCCTGATTCGCGCCACAACTTTCAGAATTCGCCGGATCGCATTGTTGCGATGCCAATGAATCCTGGAGTCAGACATGCAGAAGCACCCGCGCAACCCAAGTACCGCCCTCATTCGCCGGCCTTTGCTGAAATTCGCAGCCGCTGCCGCCCTAGCCGCAGCCTCATTCGGTGCATTTGCCCAAGGCGTGACGCTGCTCAACGTTTCCTACGATCCCACCCGCGAGTTGTACGTCGAATTCAACGCGGCGTTCGGCAAATACTGGAAGACGAAGACCGGACAGGAAATCAACTTCAAACAAAGCCACGGCGGGTCAGGCAAACAGGCGCGGTCGGTGATCGACGGGCTGGACGCCGACGTCGTGACGCTGGCGCTGGCAGGCGATATCGATGCCCTCGTCAAGAACGGCGCCTGGTTGCCCAAGGACTGGCAAAAGCGGCTGCCCCACAATTCAGCGCCCTTTACCAGCACGATCATTTTTGCCGTGCGCGAAGGCAACCCGAAAGGGATCAAGGATTGGGACGATCTGATTCGCCCTGACGTCAAGGTCATCACCCCCAACCCCAAGACATCCGGCGGTGCGCGATGGAACTACCTGGCCGCCTGGGAATTCGCCAAGCGCAAATACGGCAGCGACGCCAAAGCCCGGGACTTCGTTGCCCGGCTTTACGCCAACGTTCCCGTGCTCGACACGGGCGCGCGCGGCTCGACCGTCACCTTCGCACAGCGCAACCAGGGCGACGTGTTGATCGCTTGGGAAAACGAAGCGTATTTGCTGGACCGGGAGTTCGGCGCCAAGTTCGATGTGGTTGCCCCGGCACTGAGCATCCTGGCCGAGCCCCCCGTAGCCGTGGTGGACAGAAATGTCGACCGCAAGGGCACCCGCGCGGTAGCCGAGGAATACCTGAAATACCTTTACACCGAAGAAGGCCAGGACATTGCCGGCAAGCACTTTTATCGTCCTGCCGCCTCCGAAAAAGCGCGCGCGAAGTATGCGAAGCAGTTCGCAAAAATCAATCTCTTCACGATCGACCAGGCATTCGGTGGCTGGGAAAAGGCCGACAAGGAACACTTCGCCGACGGCGGCAGCTTTGACCATATCTACACGCGCAAATAAAGCGAGCCCATCTGGCGCCTGACGGGCCTCGATGACAGGAGCAATGTAGCCAGGTCATTCAGAAGTGGTGCGCGGGGCGGGACTCGAACCCGCACAGTATTGCTACCGTCAGGACCTAAACCTGGTGCGTCTACCAATTTCGCCACCCGCGCTCCTGAATGAAAAACGGGCTTGCCGGCCATTGGCTTCGAAGCTCGTCCTGACCAGAGTCAGGCCGCAATTCTAGCCGCAAGCGCGCGTCGCTCAGGCCGGCGGCCCTCGTCGATCAGACCGATGCCGGCTCGCGCCGGACGCGGAACCACGCGGCATACATCGCAGGCAAAGCCAGCAAGGTAAGTACCGTCGCCACGATCAGGCCCCCCATGATGGCCACCGCCATGGGCCCCCAGAAAACACTGCGCGACAGCGGGATCATGGCCAGGACCGCAGCGGCAGCGGTGAGCACAATGGGACGAAGGCGCCGCACGGCTGACTCGACGATCGCATCCCATGCGGGAACGCCGCGCATACGGTCCTGCTCGATCTGATCGATCAGGATGACGGAATTGCGCTGGATCATTCCCATCAGCGCGATAACGCCCAACAGGGCCACAAAACCGAACGGGCGGCCGAGCAGCAGCAACGCACCTGCAACGCCCGCAATGCCGAGCGGACCCGTCAGGAACACCAGCAGGGCACGGCTGAAACTGTGCAGCTGGAGCATCAGCAGCGTGAACGTCAGGAACAGCATGATGGGAATTCCGGCCGCGATCGAGGCCGAGCCTTTGCTGCTTTCCTCGACGGCTCCCGCTACCTGTATGCGATAACCATTGAGGCCCTTGTCGTGCCACTGCTTTTCGAGGGCGTTCAGCGCTGGCTGCAGTTCGGCCGAGACAGTCGCGCCCTGCAGGCCTTCCGAAATGTCGCCCTGGACGGTGATGGCGTAATCGCGGTTCTCGCGCCACATCACGCCCGGCTCCCAGCCAAACACAGGCTTGGCGATCTGCGTGAGCGGCACCGACTTTCCGGATGCGGTCGGCAGGTAGGCGTTGGCGATGTCGGTGATGGCATTGCGCTCTTCGGGAGGCTGCCGCAGGACGATGTCGATCAGCTTGTCGGATTCGCGGAACTGCCCCACCGTGGTTCCGGTGAATACCGTGCGTGCGGCCTGCGCAATGGACTGGCTGCTGACGCCGAGCGCCCGGGCCTTGGACTGGTCGATCTCCAGGCGTATCACCTTGACCGATTCGTTCCAGTTGTCGTTTACGCCGCGCATGTGCGTATTGCTGCGCATCACCGCCTTGACTTCATCCGCCCGCTCCCGCAATGCGATGGGATCGATGCCCACGACACGGAACTGCACCGGATATGGCACCGGCGGACCGTTGGGCAGCAGCTTGACCCGGCCGCGCACCTCGGGAAATTCCTGCGCCAGCAACCCGGGCAGTTTCACTCGCAACAACTCGCGTTCCTTCAGGTCCTTGGCCAGCACAATAAACTGCGACACGTTGGTCTGCGGGAAAACCTGGTCCAGCGGAAGGTAAAAGCGCGGCACGCCCGAGCCGACCCACGTGCTGACCGACGAGACGCCCGCCTCCTGCATGAACCGCTGCTCGACGCGCTTCGCGGTTGCCTCGTTTGCCGCGAATGACGTACCTTCGGGAAACCAGATGTCCACCATGATTTCGGGCCGGCTGGAATCGGGAAAGAACTGTTGCTGCACTTTTCCCATCCCGGCAATGCCCAGTGCGAACACGAGGATGGTCGCGCCAATGGTGAGCCAGCGGTGCTCGACGCAAGCGTTCACCGTGCGGCGAAAAGCGTTGTAGAACGGTGTGTCGAAATGCTCGTGGTGGGCGGTGTCCGACACCGGCTTTTCCTTGAGCAAGAGCGTTCCGAGGTAAGGCACGAAATACACCGAGACAATCCAGCTCAGCACCAGCGCGATCACGGTGACGGCAAAAATCGCAAAGGTGTATTCGCCGGTGACGGAGCGGGCAATGCCAATGGGCAGGAACCCGACCGCCGTGATGAGTGTGCCGGTCAGCATGGGCATGGCCGTGACTTCATACGCGAAGGTCGCGGCACGCACCTTGTCGTAGCCCTCCTCCATTTTGCGCACCATCATTTCGACCGCAATGATGGCGTCATCCACCAGCAGGCCGAGCGCGATGATGAGCGAGCCCAGCGATATCTTGTGTAGCCCGATACCCCAGAAATCCATTGCCAGAAAAGTTACCGCCAGCACCAGTGGAATGGTGATTCCCACCACCAGGCCGGGCCGGATGTCGAGCACGTAGCGCTTCCAAAACGGCAGTTGAGCGGCATTCGGGCGCTTGTGCAAGCCGAGCGCAATGAAGCTCACGGCCAGCACGATCAGTACCGCTTCGATGAGCACCCGCACGAACTCGTTGACCGAGCGCGTGACAGCGGTCGGCTGATCCTGGATCTGCACCAGCCGCAACCCGGCGGGCAGCGTCTTCTGGATACGCCCCGAAAGCACATCCAGGGATTTCCCCAAGGCAACGATATCGCCGCCCTTGGTCATGGACACCCCGACTGCAATCACTTCCTTACCCTGGTGCCGCACCTTGACGACCGGTGGATCGCTGTAGCCGCGCTTGATTTCGGCAATGTCCGACAAGCGCAGCTGGCTGCCCGAGCTGGCCCGGATGGGCATCGCGCCCAGTTGTTCAATCGCCTGGAATTGCCCTGCCACGCGCAGCACGACCACGTCCAGGGGCGTCTGTACGGCGCCAGCGGATTCCACCGCGTTTTGCTGGCCGAGTTGCGCCAGCACCTGGTTCAGGTCCAGCCCCAGCTGCGCCAGGCGCTTCTGGGAAATTTCGATGAAAAGCTTTTCGTCCTGCGCACCGAAAAGCTCCACCTTGGCGACGTCTGGAATGCGCAGCAATTGCTGCCTGAGATCATCCGCAAAGGTCTTGACCTCGGCATAGGAAAAGCCGTCGGACTCCAGCGCATAAATGACGCCGTAAACGTCACCGAAATCGTCGTTGAAAAAAGGTCCCTGAATGCCGCCCGGCAACGTTTGCCGCATGTCTGCGACCTTCTTGCGCACGGCATACCAGATGCCAGGCACCTCATGCGCACGCGAAGAGTCCTTGATCTGGAAAATGATCTGCGACTCACCGGGCTTGGAGTAGCTGCGAATCTTGTCCGCGTAAGGCACTTCCTGCAAAGTGCGCTCCAGCTTGTCGGTGACCTGCTCCGCCACCTGCTGCGCCGTGGCCCCCGGCCAGTAGGTGCGAACGACCATGGCGCGGAAGGTAAAGGGCGGGTCTTCGTCCTGGCCGAGCTGGAAGTAGGACGCCAGACCCAGAACCAATAGCACCACCATGAGGTAGCGCGTGAGTGCCGCATGCTCGAGGGCCCAGCGCGAAAGATTGAAGCCGGGTTTTTCGTCCGGTGGCGTGCCAGATGTCATGCCGGCCTCACTTCGAGACTGCGCTGGCAGCGGGACTGGCTGCCATCACCGCCGGCCTGTAAATCGTCACCTTCTGACCGGGCGAAAGCACATGGACGCCCGCGCTCACTACCAGCATGCCGGGCTGCAAGCCGCTCGCAATCACAGCCTCGTTGCCGTCTGCCGTGGCAACCACGACGGGTTGGGATCGCACCGTCATGCTGGCCTGATCGAGCACCCACACCGCGGAGCCCTTGCCTTCCTGCCGCAGCGCGCTAGAGGGCAGCTTGATGGCCGGTGTTCCCTGCTGGCCACCGATGCCCACGCCATCGAAGCTGACATACGACGTGGCGCCAAGCGGTGGCGAAGCCGCCCCGGCATCGATTGCCACCTTCACGGCAAACGTGCGAGTTGCCGGATCGGCGCTCGCACCTACTTCGCGTACCTTGCCGGCCATCGTGACAGCGCCTTGACCCCATGCACGAACCTTGACGGGCAAGCCCACCTTGATTGCCCCCACCCTGTCTTCCGGCAAGGCAAACACCACGTCGCGCGGACCATCGGCCGCGATGCGCACCACCGGCGTGCCAGCCGAGACGACTTGCCCGGGCTCGGCATCGACGGCCGTTACTACCCCCGCCACGTTGGCCGCAAGCGATGCGTAGCCGACCTGATTGCCTTGCACGGCCAGCTGCGATCGGGCTTGCGCGTACTGGGCTTCGGCCGACTTGAAGGTTGCCTCGCGGCGTTCCAGCTCGGCCCCGCTGATGAAGTTCTGCGCCTTCAGTTCCTGGTAGCGCTTGAGTTCTGCTGCGGCAAGATCCCGCTGCGTGGCAGCAGCGCTCAGCTGGGAGTTGGCGCCTTCAGCAGCGAGCCGCAGGTCCTGTGGGTCGAGCTGGGCCAGAATTTGCCCCGGCTTGACGCGCTGGCCAACTTCGGCCTGGCGGCGGATAACTTTTCCGCCGACCCGAAAACCCAGCCTGGACTCCTCCCGCGCGCGCACTTCACCGGCAAATTCATAGCCAGAGGAGAGCTGCCCGACATCCACACTGACCACCTTCACCGCTCGGATCGGCTCTTCCACCGTGGCCGCGCGCTCACATGCACTCACCAGCAGGGTCGCGCTCATGAGCGCCATCAGATTTTTATGCATTTTGGGGAGGCGCTAAAGGCCCGTCGTGTGGGTCGGAGCGAAGCCAGATAGTTACTGACCGGCCGGTTAGTAATTTAGGAGATGGGCATTTTATTGTCAAGCGACAATCCCGTGAATGACTGCCCAGAGCCAATACGCAGGGACGCCGGGCCTTCACCACGGCGTCGCCCACTACGAGAACTTCCCCGTGGCTTCGGTGTTGTGCCCGCCACGTTTTCGCCCGGCTATCGCGGCAATTTATGGCTTTGCCCGCACCGCCGACGACCTGGCCGACGAAGGGGATGCTTCGCCTCCTCAACGGCTGGAAGACCTCGCGAACTTTGCAAAAGACCTGAAGGCGTGTGTCGCCGGGCATGCCGTATCGGACCGCTGGCCACAGGTTTTCGCGCCCCTGGGACGCGCCATCGCCGAGTGGAATTTGCCCGTGCCGCTGCTCGAGGACCTGCTCAGCGCCTTTGAGCAGGACGTCATGAAAACACGTTACGACACGCAGGCGGATCTGCTCGACTACTGCCGGCGCTCAGCCAATCCAGTGGGCCGACTGCTGCTGCACCTCTACCAGGTCGACGACGCAGAGTCGCTGGCACACAGCGATGCCATTTGCACCGCGCTGCAGCTGATCAACTTCTGGCAAGACCTGAGCATCGACATTCCACGCGGCCGGCTCTACTTGCCGGCCGAACGCTACATAGCGCGGGGCGTGAGCGAAGCGCAACTGATGGCGCGGCAATGCACGGCAGCCACGCGGCAGGTTGTCGCCGATGTGGTCGGCGAAGCCCAGGCACTGATGCGCTCCGGCGCGCCACTGGCCCGGCGGGTCCCCGGACGCGCAGGCTGGGAGTTGCGGCTGGTCGTTCAAGGGGGGCTTCGTATTGCCGAACGCATCGAAATGACCGGCTTCAACAGCCTGCTGCAACGTCCCCGCATCGGTAAGGCGGATGCCCTGGTCATGCTCTGGCGGGCCATCGCGGCTTAGGACAATGGCTCTGGAGCTCCGCCTGCTGAAGCGGCGACAATCCCGGCCATGACACCCGAGCATTACGTCCAGGAAAAGGCTGCTGCATCCGGCAGCAGCTTTTATTACGCCTTCCTCTTCCTGCCCAAGGAGCGGCGTGCCGCCATCACTGCGTTTTACGCGTTCTGCCGTGAGATCGATGACGTGGTGGACGAGGTCACCGACCCCGGCGTGGCGCGGACCAAGCTGGCCTGGTGGCAAACCGAAGTGATCAAGTCATTTAACGGCCAGCCGACGCACCCGGTCATGAAGGCATTGATGCCGCACGCGCCCGTTTACGGCATCGAGGCACACCATCTGCACGCCGTGATCGAGGGTTGCCAGATGGACCTCGAGCAGAACCGCTACCTGGACTTGACGGCGCTGCTGCGGTACTGCCATCTGGTGGCAGGTGTGGTCGGCGAAGTTGCCGCGCGGATCTTCGGCCAGACCGAAGAAGCCACCACGCAGTACGCGCACAAGCTGGGGCTGGCGTTTCAGCTGACCAACATCATTCGCGACGTCGGCGAGGACGCCATGCGCGGACGCATTTATTTGCCGGTGAGCGAGCTGCAACGCTTCGACGTCAAGGCGCATGAAATTCTCAAGCGCCAGTATTCAGAACGCTTCACCGCGCTGATGGCATTTCAGACAGAGCGCGCGCTCCAGCTTTACGACGAAGCCATCGCCCTGCTGCCCCCGGCCGACCGCCGCGCACAAAAACCCGGCCTGATGATGGCGAGCATCTACCGGACGCTGCTAAGGGAGATCAAGGCCGACGGCTATCAGGTGCTGCACCAACGCGTGAGCCTGACGCCGCTGCGCAAGTTCTGGCTGGCGTGGAAGACGCAGGCGTTCGGGAAAATCCAGTGAACCTGGCCTCCAAGCTGTGAAGGTTGCGGTAGTGGGTGCCGGTTGGGCAGGCTGCGCGGCTGCCGTCGAGGCCGTGCGCCAGGGCCATCAGGTCAGCCTGTTCGAAGCCAGCCGCACACCCGGCGGCCGGGCCCGAAAGGTCGAAGTGGCCGCGCCATCGCCCGCAGGCGGCGAAACCCGGCTCGCTCTCGACAATGGCCAGCACATCCTCATTGGCGCGTATACCGAGTCATTGCGCTTGATGTCCGAACTGGGGTTGCATATCGAGAACGCCTTTCTTCGGCTCCCCCTGACGCTGCGCATGCCGGATGGCAACGGTTTTCTTGTCCCGAACCTGCCCGTGCCTTTCGACGCGCTGGCCGGAATCTTCGGCGCGCGAGGATGGAACTGGCGCGACAAGATGTCGATGCTGCGCGCAGCCCTGCGCTGGCAACGCCTGAAATTCCAATGCCCGCCTGAGGCTACCGTGGCTGATCTGTGCACCGGACTCACGCCCCAGGTCATGCGCACGCTGATCGAGCCGCTGTGCGTTTCGGCGCTGAACACACCCACAGAGCGCGCCAGCGGCCAGGTGTTCCTCACGGTGCTGCACGATTCACTGTTCACACAATCTGGCGGCTCCAACCTCCTGCTGCCGCGCACCGACCTGAGCGCCCTGCTGCCCGACCTTGCGATCTCATGGCTGCGCGGCGCTGGCGCCACGGTTCATCTTGGAAGGCGCATACAAACGCTCGGTCCCTGTCCCTCAGCCCAACCGGCGTGGCAGCTGGATGAAGAGCCGTTCGACGCGGTCATTCTGGCTTGCCCACCCGGCGAAGCGGCGCGGCTTGTGCAGAACACTGGATTGCCAGCCCTGGCAGGTTGGCAGGACGATGCCCTGAGCTTGACCTTCGAAGCCATCACCACCTGCTACGCGATGGCGCCCGGGACCCGCCTGAAAGAACCCATGCTCACGCTGCCGAACGACGCCGAGCCGCATTCTTCGGCGGTGTCCGCACAACGCGGCAGCAAGTCAGCCATGCCCGCCCAGTTCGTCTTTGACCGTGGCCAGTTGGACGGCCCGCCAGGCCTGCTGGCTTTCGTCGTGAGCGCGAGCCAGGGCGACAGCGCCCTGTTGACCGAACAGGTTTTGGCACAGGGCCGCCTGCAACTCGGCCTGGCAGAACTCAGGCCGATCAAGACGGTGGTGGAAAAACGCGCGACTTTCGCCTGCGTGCCCGGCCTCAAGCGGCCGACCACCCGCATCGCGACGGGCCTGCTGGCTTGCGGTGACTACGTCGAGGGGCCCTATCCGGCCACGCTCGAAGGCGCCGTGAGGTCAGGCCTGCGCGCAAGCCGCTTGCTCGAGGCTGCCTAGACGATGGCAGCCATGGCCCTTACGCGCTGCTGCGCGGGCCGAGCAAGGCAACGCTCCAGCCAGCCGGCAACGTGGCTGAACTCGGCCATGAGCCCCTCTTCCTGATTGACCCAGGCCAGCACGGATGCCACGCAGATATCGCCGACGGTGAAGCGCTCGCCGGCCAGACAGTTTTTGTTTGCAAGGTGCGCGTCGAGCACGGCCAGCGGCACGCGCAACCTGCGGCGCGCTTCTTCTGCCAGCACGGGTTTGCGCCGGTCGGCGGGCATCACGCGGGTGTGCATCAGGACGGTCAGCGCATCCTTTTCGCATTCGGTCACGGCCCAGAAAGTCCAGCGCAGCACGTCAGCGCTTTCCTGATGCGAAGCCGGCGCGACGCCGGCGACGCCCGCGCCTGCAAAGCGCTGCGCCAAATAAAGGCAGCACGCCATCGACTCCCACACCACGATGCCGCCATCATCCAGCACAGGAATATGGCCGTTCGGGTTGATGACGAGAAACTCCGGCTTGCGCGTCGCCCCGCCTGCATAGCTCACGGCAACATGCTCGTAAGCCAGCCCAAGTTCCTCCGCTACCCAAAGCGGCCGCGACGCCCGGGACGCGGCAATGCCATAGATCTTCAGGCTCATGCCCCACTTCCGGCAGAACCCTGCAGCAGCGCTACCAGCTCAGACAGGGAGGTGACGGTTTCATGCGGCTCGGTGCCGTGGGTCCAGAGGTGGTCCTCCCGATTGACCCAGACGGTTTGCATGCCTGCTTCGAGGGCGCCGACGACGTCGAGCGCGGCGTCGTCCCCCACATGCAGGACTTCATCGACGCGAACACCGGCCGCCTGCGCACCGGCTTCGAAGATCCGCCGGTCAGGCTTGCCCACGCCGAACGATTGCGCGCTGACACTGCCTCGAAAATACTCGGCCAGGCCGATGCGGGCAATGTCGGCGTTGCCGTTGGACAAGGCGATCACCGGGAAGCGCGAGGCCAGAAATGCCAGCGCAGGCCGCGCATCTTCGAACAGCTCGACTTCATTGCGCCAGTGAAAAAACACCTCGAAGGCCGCCTGGGCAAGCGCTGTATCTTCCCCCGCCTGCTCCATCGTGATACGAATGGCTTCGCGCCGAATAGCGCTCAAATCGTGGTGAAGGTCCGGCAGCCTGGCCAATGCCTTTTCACGCGCCTCGTGCCGCCCGGCCGGCTCCGCATAGAGCAAGGCGGTCTGCGGTGCGTGTTGCCGTAGCCAGCGGGCAAGTTCTTCTTCGGCCCGGTGAATGGCTGGCCAGACGGGCCAGAGCGTGTCGTCCAGGTCCAGCGTGATGGCCCGGATTTTGGGGAGGTCAAGCATAGGTGAGGGAGAATAACCCATGCCCTTTTCAACTGAACCTGAATTCACCCACGGCAAGGCGCCCGAAGCAGGCGCCACGACCGCGGTGCTTTACTGCAACCTCGGCACGCCCGATGCGCCCACGGCCCCGGCCCTGCGGCGCTACCTCAGTGAATTCCTCAGCGACCAGCGCGTCGTGGAGATTCCCCGGCCGATCTGGTGGCTGATCCTGCACGGGATCATCCTTCGCGTTCGGCCCAAGAAATCGGCTGCAAAGTACGCCAGCATCTGGACGGCCGAAGGTTCACCGCTGAAAGTCTGGACCGAAAAGCAGGCGTTGATGCTGCGCGGCTATCTGGGCGAGCGTGGCCACAAGGTCCAGACCCGCGCGGCAATGCGTTACGGCAACCCCTCCATCGCTTCCCAGCTGGATGAACTGAAGAAGGCCGGAATCACCCGCGTCCTGGTGCTGCCGGCCTACCCGCAGTACAGCGGCACCACCACTGCCAGCGTGTTCGACGCTGTCTACGCGTGGTCGCAAAAAGCCCGCTACGTACCGGAGTTCCGTTTCGTCAACCACTACCACGATGACCCCGGCTACATCGACGCGCTGGCCAAAAAAGTCCGCGCGCACTGGCAAGCCCACGGCCAGCCTGCGCAGCTGGTGATGAGCTTTCACGGTGTGCCCGAGCGCACACTGCAACTGGGCGACCCTTACCACTGTGAATGCCACAAGACGGCTCGCCTGCTCGCCGAGGCGCTGGGCCTGCCGAAAGACCGCTACAAGGTGACGTTCCAGTCCCGCTTCGGCAAGGCCAAATGGCTGCAGCCATACACCGAACCCACACTGGTGGCGATGGCGCAAGGCGGCGTGAAGCGGGTCGACGTGATTTGCCCAGGCTTTACGGGCGACTGCCTGGAAACGCTGGAAGAGATCAACGACGAGGCGCGGGAAGCGTTTCTGCAGGCGGGCGGCGAAGAGTTTCACTACATCGAATGCCTGAACGACAGCGCGCCCTGGCTGAGCGCGCTGGCGGGCATTGCGGAGCAGCACATGGCCGGCTGGCCGACGCGGCAGGTTCCCGCCGAGGTTGACCTGACGCGAACACGGGAATCAGCGCTCGCCCTGGGTGCTGCCCGCTAGAGCGGAACCGAAAAGCAAAGCGGCAACCTGTCGGTTGCCGCTTTGTCCCGCTTACGGAAAAGACGCGTCAGGCTATCGCCAGACTCCGCGCACGGCGTGCCAACAGGCGGGGAAGAACCAGCACCGCAACCACAACGACGATCAGGATCAGCGAGACGGGTCGCTGGATGAAGATGATCGCGCTGCCCTCGCCGATCGACATCGCATTGCGCAGCTGCGCTTCGGCCAGAGGGCCAAGGATCATGCCAACCACGACAGGCGCCGTGGGAAAGTCAAAGCGACGCATCACCACGCCCAACAGGCCGATTCCGTAGAGCAGGAACAGGTCGAAAGAGCTCTGCCGCATGCCGTAGACGCCCACCGTGGCAAAGATCAGGATGCCGGCGTACAAGTAAGCCTTGGGAATTTTAAGCAGCTTCACCCATAGCCCCACCAGCGGCAGATTCAGCACGAGCAGCATCACGTTGCCGATGTAGAGCGACGCAATCAGCGCCCACACCAGGGCTGAGGATGTCGTGAACAGCTGCGGCCCCGGCTGGATACCGTAATTCTGAAACGCCCCCAGCAGGATGGCCGTGGTGTTCGAAGTGGGGATACCGAGCGTAAGCAAGGGAATCATCGCTGCCGTGACGGTCGCGTTGTTGGCGGCTTCGGGGCCGGCCACGCCCTCAATCGCACCGGCACCGCCAAACTCGGCCTTGACGTCGACCTTGGCCAATTTCTTTTCGGTCGCGTAGCTCAGGAACGTGGGTATTTCGGTGCCGCCGGCCGGGATGCAGCCGAACGGCGCGCCAATGGCGGTGCCGCGAAGCCAGGCGGGCCAGGAACGCTTCCAGTCGCGCCCCGTCATGTGGACCTTGCTCATCTTGTTCTGTGATTCGACCACGCGGCCTTCGAACAGCACGGCATGCATGGCTTCGGCCACCGCAAATAGTCCCACCGCCACCAGCACGATCTCTATGCCATCGAGCAGCTCGGGCACACCGCCCGTGTAGCGCGCCTGGCCCGAAATCTGGTCAAGACCGACCAGGCCTGCGGCGAGGCCAACGAACAGCGCCGCCAGCCCCCGCACCGTGCTTTTGCCAAGCACCGCGCTCACGGTCGTGAAGGCCAGCAGCATCAGCATGAAATATTCAGGCGGGCCGAGCTTGACGGCCAGTTCCGCCACGATGGGCGCGAACAGTGTGACGAGCACAGTGGCGATGGTGCCCGCCACGAACGAGCCGATGGCTGCGGTGGCAAGCGCTGCGCCCGCGCGTCCGCTCTTGGCCATCTTGTTGCCCTCCATCGCCGTGACCATGCTGGCTGTTTCCCCTGGCGTGTTCAGCAGAATGGAGGTGGTCGAGCCACCGTACATGGCGCCGTAGTAAATGCCGGCAAAAAAGATCATGGAGGCTGTGGCCTCGACCTTAGCCGTGATGGGCAAGAGCATGGCCACGGCAACAGCGGGGCCGATACCGGGCAGCACGCCGATGGCGGTACCCAGCGCGCAGCCTACAAAACACCAGATCAGGTTAACGGGCGTGGCGGCAGTGGCAAAGCCCTGCAGGAGCTGGTTGAAGATATCCATTTAGAGCCACCCGGTGGAGGTCAGGCCTGGCAGGTTGATCGCCAGGAATTGCGTAAAAGTCCAGTACACAGGCGCTGAAATGGCCAGCCCGATGAGGGTGTTCTTGAGCCAGATGCCGACACCCCGGTCGTGATGGCCTTCGGAACCGCGCAGGCCCTGAACTGCCAGCACAAAGCACAGGGCGCAGCTGAGGATGAAGCCAATGGTGGTGATCAGGGCTGCGTTGGCCAGCAAGCCCGCCGACATCCACGCGAAACCCGTCCAGTACGGCTTTTCTTCGCCGCCCGGTGCGTCAAGGTGACGAAAGCCACCCGTCAACGATTCGCGCACGATGAACACGCCGCAGATCAGCAGCGCGAGCGAAACGACCCACGGCAAGAAGTTGGGCCCGACACCGCCGTAGCCAGCCGCAGCCGGAATCGAGAGGGCTCCAGCCGCCAAGCCAGCGCCGAGCAGGACGATGCCCACCCCGACGACGGTCTGCAACCGATGGGAGGCAAGAGGTGGTGGTGTCATTTTTATACCTCGGGAAATCTAAAACGGACTGTCAATCCCTCAACTGGGAATCCGGGTCCCACTATAAATCCCGGGCGCCCGAAAGACGCGTCAACCCCCGAAAACCTAACCCTAGCCCCAAACCCGATCTCATCCGTTCGGACTGAGCGTATCGGGAATTCACCTTTAAGCCGAGCTTGTCGAAGCCTTGTCTTTTGGAAAGGCCGTTCGACAGGCTCAGGGCCAACGGGGGTCGGTACAGGCCAAACGAGAGTCGGGTTGAAGTCGGGCGGGGAGTCGGCTCGGGTCGACGGTGAATCGGGAGCAGGAGAACGAGTGAGTCAGGCCAAGGACGAACCGCGAGGACAGACTAGTCAGGCTGGCCAGCCTAGTCAAGCGGCCCAGGCTCACCAGGCCCGACACGCAGATCCAAGAAAGAAGCGGGCCGAAGCCCGCCCCCGCTTTAGACCATGCCGGACTTGACCATGGTGGCGCGCAGACTGGCGAAGTCGTCGTCGACGAATTTTTCGAAGGCTGGGCCGGTAAGCAGTGCCGGCGTCCAGTTGTTCTTGTCCATCGCCTCCAGCCAGCTCTTGGACTTGACGGCCTTGACGATCAGTTCTGTCAGTGCGGCACGCTGTGGCGCCGTGATACCCGGGGCGCCATAGACGCCGCGCCAGTTGCCAATTGCCACATTGATGCCCTGCTCTTTGAGGGTCGGAATATCGACACCCTTGAGACGCGTATCGGACGTGACCGCCAGCGCTTTCATTTTGCCGGTGGAGATGTATTCGGAGAACTCGCTGTAGCCGCTCCCGCCCACGGTGACGTTGCCGCCCAGGATGGCTGCGGTAGCCTCACCGCCGCCACGGAAGGCCACGTAGTTGATCTTGGACGGATCGACACCGACTTCGCGCGCGATCATGGCCGCTGCGATGTGCTCGGTGGAGCCGCGCGAACCGCCGCCCCACTTCACGCTGCCGGGGTCTTTCTTGAGTTGCTCGACCACTTCCTTCATGGATTTGAAGGGCGAGTTGGCCGGCAGCACGAACACGTTGTATTCACTGGTCAGGCGGGCGATGGGCGTTGCCTGCGACAGGCTCACCGGTGGCTTGCCGGTAATCAGGCCGCCGAGCATCACGGCGCCCATCACCATCATGGCGTTGGGGTCGCCCTTGCTGCCGTTGACGAACTGGGCCAGGCCCAACGCGCCGGCCGCGCCGCCCTTGTTGTCGAAGGTGACGGTCGAGGCGGCGCCCGAATCCATCAGGGCCTTGCCCAGCGCACGGCCGGTCGTGTCCCAGCCACCACCGGGGTTGGCCGGAATCATCATCTTGACGTTGGCAGCGGCCAGAGCGGGCAGCGGCAGGGCACCAGCGGCGGCCAGCGCGGCAAGTGACTTCAGAAAGGTATCGCGACGCATGAGTGTCTCCTGATAGGTTGGTACCCCCGCATCATGCCCCTCCTTCCTGTCAATCGGCTGTCCGTGGGTATTGGGGAAAGTGCTAATGTGCTGCTCATGATGCCGACCACCAAGCTGTTGCTCGTCGAGGACGACCCGTCGATGCAGGCTGCCTTGCAGCGGGCGCTGGGACGGCGCGGCTTTACCGTTTCAGGCTGCATGGATGGCCGACAGGCGCTGGACCAGTGGGCCCGCCTCGACCCGGACGTGGTGGTGCTCGACCTCAGCCTGCCCGGCCTGGATGGCTTGCAGGTGCTGGAACAGGCGCGGCGCCAGCTGCTGTCGACACCCGTACTCATTCTGACGGCACGAGGCACGGTGGGCGACCGCATCATGGGCCTGAATCTCGGCGCAGACGATTACCTGCCCAAGCCGTTCGATCTGGATGAGCTCGAAGCCCGGTTGCGTGCGCTCAGCCGGCGCAGCGCGGTGGTCGATTCTCAACAGGGCCGCGCCGAAGGCGTCAAGGTTCATGTTCTGGGCAACCTGCGGTATGAACCGGAGAGTGGGGCCGTCTATGACCAGGGCGAAGTGCTGGACCTGACGCCGCGCGAGTTGGCCCTGCTGCAGGCGCTGATCGTCAAGCCCGGGCAGGCAGTTTCCAAGGAGCGCCTGTTCGAGCTGGTCTTTCCCGGCGAGAGTGACGTGCAGTACGAAGCTGTAGAGGTCGTGGTGTACCGCTTGCGCAAAAAGCTCTCGAATACCGGCGCCAACCTCGTCACGTTGCGGGGGTTGGGCTATCTGTTGAAAGCAGAGCCGTGAGCGCCGTGCCTTCCCAGCCTGGGCTCACGGCCGAGGCCGAGGCCGCGGGGCCCGATGCGACTACGCAGCCTGTGCCGGCGGATGAGGCGGCACCCCGGAAAGCGCGAGCACCGTTGTCGCTGCGGCGCTACCTGCTCACCGGCATTCTGTTGCCCGTCGGCCTGCTAGTTCTGGTCAACGCGTTCAGCCTCTACCGCGACGCGTTCTCCGCGCTCAACACGGCCTACGATCGCACCTTGCTCGCGTCGGCCAAATCGATCGGCGAACAACTCGACGTCACGGGTTTCGACGAGCAGTCGGAGTTGCGCGTCACCGTGCCCTACGCCGCGCTCGAAGCGTTCGAGGCCGACAACCAGAGCCGGCTCTTTTACCGCGTGTCCAGCCTGGCAGGCGAAATGGTGTCGGGCTACGCGCAGCTGCCTTTCTGGCGCGGAAAGATCGGCGACCGCCCACCCTACTCCGCTCTCGTCGATTTTTATGATGACGAAGTTCAGGGTGAACAGGTACGGGTGGCCGTGCTGCTGCAACCCGTGGCCAGCGCAAAGGGCCGGGGCATGGCGGTTATCCAGGTAGCAGAAACGCTGGAGCTTCGCGCCACGCTGGCCCGCAGAATCCTGTTCGGCACGCTCTGGCGCCAGGCGCTTTTGATGGCGGTGATCGCGCTTGTCGCCGTGGTGGTGGTCCAGCGCGCGACCCGCCCCGTGCGGCGGCTGAGCGCCGAACTTCAAGGCCGCCCGGAGGGTGACCTGACACCTATCGACGCCGCAGGCTCGCCGCGTGAGCTGCTTCCCTTGCTCGAGGCAACGAACGCTGTCATGGCCCGGCTGCAAAACCTGCTCGATAACCAGAAGCGCTTCGTACGTGACGCCGCCCACCAGCTCAGGACGCCGCTGGCGGTGCTCAAGGTCCAGACGCAGTCGGCCTTGCGGGGCGACATGCAGCCGCAAGAAGCGCTGGTGGAGATCAGCCAGACCGTCGATCGTGCAACCCTGTTGGCCAACCAGATGCTGGCCCTTGCCAAGGTCGAGCAATTGCGCCAGCAGGCAGACCTGCAGCCCATCGACCTCGAACCCGTCGTGCGCAGCATCACGCTCGATCTCGCACCCCTGATTGCGGACAAGGACCTGGAGTTCGACATCGACACCGTAGCGGCAAAGGTCAATGCCCACGAATGGATGCTTGGCGAGCTCTGCCGCAATTTGCTGCACAACGCCATCAAGCACAGCAGTCCGGGTGGCACGCTGAAAATCAGGATCGTCAAGGACGACAGTACCGTGGCGCTCACGATCAGTGACAGCGGGCCCGGAATTTCGGCCGAGCTTCAATCCCGGCTGTTCCAGCCGTTTTCGGCAGGCGACGTCCGCCAGGGTTCGGGCCTGGGCCTTGCGATTTGCCGTGAAATCACACGCGCCCTCGGCGGCACGATCTCCCTGGACAACCGCGAAAGCCACGGTCGCATCATGGGTCTGGACGCGACAGTACGCCTTCCGCTCGTTCGGAAATAATGGAGCGCATGGAGAAACTGCGCCTCGACAAATGGCTATGGGCCGCCCGCTTCTATAAAACGCGTTCTTTGGCCGCTGAAGAAATCGACCTCGGCCGGGCCAGCGTCAATGGCGTGGAAGCCAAGCCCTCGCGAGAGGTCAAGGTCGGAGACACCATCAGCCTCCGGCAGGGGCCGCTCAAGCGAACGATGGTCGTTCTCGCTATCAGCAAGCAGCGCGGCCCTGCCCCGGTGGCCCAACAGATGTACGAAGAAACCGAAGAGAGCCTTCGCTTACAGGCCGAGTTCAAGGAACGCCGGCGACTAAGCCCGGAGCCTGCCGCCAGCCAAGAGCACGGCCGGCCCACCAAGCGCGACCGCCGTGACATCGACAAGGCGACCTGGGGCGACCGGTGGAGTGCGTCAGCTGAACGCTGAGCGCGGTCCGGCGCTTGCGTTAAGCCTGCCCCCCAACTGGGGCCACAGGAAGGTCATGGTTTGCTCGTGCTGGCCCTTCGACGGGCTCAGGGCGAACGGTTTGTTCAGGACAGTGCTTCCCTGGGCCATCATCGGGCACTTCAATCCGCGAACGGTTTGTGTGGGACAGGCTCTTCCTCGGCCATCGTCATCCACTTCAAATCCGTTCGGGCTGAGCCTGCCGAAGCCATGCGTGGCGACTGAACGGAATTTCTGATGCGCTGTCGACCATAGGCCCCTTCGCCAAGACACTTCGACAAGCTCAAGACTAGCCCTTCGACAGGCGCAGGGCGAACGGCGGGGGTGAATCGTTTTTCCCTTACGTCTCGTAAATCCGGTTGTGGATCCGGCGCGTGGTGCGCCATACCGCCCACAGAACCAGCGGAATCAGCGCGCCCGCGGCAATCTCGGGATTGAGCGGTACGCCTGCGCCCTTGAGCGCCTTGCCGCCGTACACCAGCAGGCTGATGACGTAATAGCAGATGGCGGCTATCGACAGCCCTTCGACGGTGGACTGCAGGCGCAATTGCATTTCTTGCCCGCGTGTGAGCTTTTCGAGCAACTGCCGGTTTTGCAGCTCGGTGGCGATGTCCACACGTGTGCGCAGCAAGGCACTGGTCCGCGTCACCCGTTCGGACAGCGAAGTCAGGCGCTGGGCCGTGGCCGCCACCGTCGCAATAGCGGGAGACAACCTGCGCTGCATGAATTCGCCAAGGGTCTGCGTGCCGGGGATCGCGGTCTCCCGCAGTTCAACGATGCGCTGCGATACGAGCGTGTCATAGGCGCGGGTAGCCGAAAACCGGTAGACGTGTTCGGCCGTAGCGCGCTCGACGCGCGCGGCCAGCGCCACGAGTTTTTCCAGCAACTGTTCATCGGAGGTGGACTTGACCTCAAGCTGTGCAGTGATGTCGGCCAAGGCGAGTTCGGCGTCGGCCAGCATGGGTCCGAGCAGCTTGGCGACCGGCAGCCCCCGCAAGGCCATCAGGCGGTAGGTTTCGAGTTCGAGCAGGCGCTGCGAGACCCTGCCCGCGCGCGTTGGTGTCGTGCCGGGCGGCGCGACGACCAGCATGCGCTCGAACCCCCCGGGGCGAAGCATGAAGTCCGTCACCGCCCAGGAATGCCCGTTGTGGCCCAACACCGACGCGACGATGGCCTGATCGCCGAACCATGCCTTGGCCTGCGGCAGCGTGACCTCGGGGGTTTTCAGGTCACCGTGGACCATGGCGAGTTTGATGGCCGCGATCGTACGGCCGGGAATCTCACGCAGCCAGTTCGGGTCGACCACCACGGCCGACATGAGGTCGGACTCAGGCTCTTCGATGGACACACTGTCCGGCAAATGCTGAACGATGGAATAGCGCGTGAACTCCGTGTGCCGCTCCCACTTGAGCGTATACCCATCGAGGCGCATGCGCAGGAAGTTTGCCTTCAGGTCGTCGAGCGGCAGTTCCTGCTGGCCCGGCAGACGCCGCAGGTGCTCGCACTCCTGCTCGCGCGAGATGCCGGCATTGAGCACCGCGACGTAGACGACCAGCGCAGGCAGCCGTATGCGAGCCGTTGGCCGGGCATGCACCTCGTTGTGCAGGGTCGTGCGGTCGCCATCGTCCTGCGGCAGATACCGCGGCGTCCCCACGTCTTCAGGAAGCTTGACTGTCGAGCTCATGGCCCGATTGTGCAGGACTTGGCTACTGCATGGGAAGCCCGGCAGAAGCCGGGGTGCTCAGTAGTGCGGCGGCAGGTCGTCCTGCAGCCGAGTCATGCCGTCCGCGTCCCGCTCAGGTGCCTGCGCCCTTAGCTCCAGCACCTGTCGGGTTAGAAAGTCGATTTGCCCCTGCTGCCGGATAACCACTCGGTTGAGCTCGTCCAGCAGGTCTTCTGCAAAGCTCGCCTTGATTTCGAGTTCTGTGAGGCGACGTTCATGTTCCTGTGTTTGAGCCACGACAGGAGAAAGTGCAGGTTGAATCGGGTTCATGCGGCTATTGGAACCCATCCCTCAAGCACTCGAAGAGGTAGAGCAGAGGACCGGTGGTTGAGCGGATATTGACGAACCACGGCACGGTCCGATTGCGGGCTGCGCGCAGCCTTCAGCGCGCAACCCCCAACAGGTGCTCCAGCAGCTCAGGCTGGTCGCGCAGCTGCTGCGCGGAGCCCGCGTGCACCACCGTGCCCCGATCCAGCACGACAGCGCTGTCGGAAATGGCCAGCACCGCTTGCGGATGCTGCTCGACGATGATGGCCGAAAGCCCCTCTTCGCGTGTGATGCGACGGATGGCACGCAGGAGTTCTTCCACGATGATGGGCGCAAGCCCTTCGAGCGGCTCGTCGAGCAGAAGCAGGCGCGGATTTAGCACCAGCGCCCGGGCCACGGCCAGCATCTGCTGCTCCCCACCCGAGAGTTGCGTGCCCAGGTTGCCCTTGCGCTCAGCCAACCGGGGAAACATGGCATACACACCTTCAGGCGTCCACTTGCCGGGCCGCGCCACGGCCGTGAGGTTTTCGTGCACGGTGAGCGACTTGAAGATGTTGCGCTCCTGCGGCACCCAGCCGATACCGGCAGCAGCTCGCTCGTGCGAAGGCAGAAGGTGCAGGGCCTTGCCCGAGAGTGTGATGCTGCCCGCATGCTGCCGCGTCGCGCCGGCGAGCGTGTTGATCAATGTCGTCTTGCCGGTGCCGTTGCGGCCCAGCAGCGCGAGCGTGCCGCCCTCTGCCAGCGAGAGTGAAACTCCCGTGAGGACCACGGCCTCGCCGTAGCCTGCGCTTAAACCTTCGACCTTGAGTAGATCAGCCATGGCTTGCCTCCGTGCCGTGGCCGAGGTACACCGCCTTGACCTCCGCGTTGTTGGCAATTTCATCCGGGTCGCCTTCGGTCAGCACCGTGCCGTTCACGAGAACGGTCATGCGCGTGGCAAAGCTGAACACCAGGTCCATGTCGTGCTCGATCAGCAGCACCGACACGTCGGCAGGCAAGGCCGCGACGGTTTGCAGCAGTTCCTCGCGCTCGCCAGCGGGCACCCCGGCGACGGGCTCGTCGAGCAGCAACACGCGCGGCTCGCAGGCCAGCGCAATGGCGATCTCCAAGAGGCGTCGCTTGCCGTAGGCCAGCACACGCGTGGGCTGGTTCATGACTTCGGTCAGGTGAAACTGCGCGAGCAATTCCTCGCAGCGGCGCGCCACCGCCGGACTCTTGCCGAGCGCCGACCACCAGCGCGTGCCGAGCCCCGCTTGCTGCGACACCACCATCGCCAGCGTTTGCAGCGGTGTCAGGGAATCGAACAACTGGTTGATCTGAAAGGTGCGCACCATGCCGCGCTTGACGCGCTCGTGCGGCGCCAGCCGCGTGATGTCCTGGCCTTCGAGCGTGATGCGTCCTTCGGTGGGCTGCAGCACGCCCGTGAGGAGGTTGATCAGCGTCGTCTTGCCTGCGCCGTTGGGACCGATCAGTGCGTGTCGCGCGCCCTGTTTGAGGTGCAGCGTGACGTGATTGGTGGCAACGATGCCGCCAAAGCGCATGACCAGATTGTCAGCCGCCAGCACGGTGGCCGGTTCGGCCTTCAGAACTGGCGCGTTCATGGTTTTTCTCCGGCGCCAGCGGGTCGGCTCTTGTTGCCGAACCAGGTCCAAGGCCGGATCAGGCGGTCACGTCCGACCAGCACCAGCACCACCAGGAAGAGGCCGATCCAGAAGGTCCAGTACTGCGGCGTGATGGACGAAATAGCGTCCTGCATCAGCTTGAAAACCACGGCTCCTGCCACGCCGCCATACAGCCATCCAGTGCCACCGATGACCAGCAGCAGCATGACGTCCGCTGAACGGTGGAACTCGAACAGGTCGAGCGAGGCAAAACCAGTGGTCTGCGTCATCAGCGCGCCGGCCGCACCGGCCACCGCAGCGGCCAGGGTGTAGACCACCGCCAGCCGCGAAGTGACCGGGATGCCAATCGCCATGGCGCGCAGGCGGTTGTCGCGAATGGCCATCAGTGTGTGGCCAAAGGGCGAATGCACCACGCGCCGAAGCAGCAAGAACAAAATCAGCAGGACCGTGAGCGAGTAGTACGCGGCGGTGCGACCCGCCAGGTCGAACTCGAAGCGGCCCAGCAGCGGCCCCATCACGACGCCCTGCAAACCGTCAGCGCCACCTGTGAGCCAGTCGAGCTTGTTGGCCAGCTCCAGCAAAATGAGGCCGAGCCCGAGCGTGACCATCAGGCGCGTGAGGTCGCTTCCCCGCATGACGGTGAGCGACGCCACCGCGCCCAGCAGCGTTGCCGCGAGCATTCCGACTGCAAGCCCCACCAGCGGGTCGGGCATCACAAGCTTGGCAAAGAGCGCCGCCACATAGCCGCCCAGGCCGAAGAAGGCGGCATGCCCGAGCGACACGATGCCGGTGTAGCCGAGGATCAGGTCCAGCGAAATGGCAAAGAGCGCCACGATGGCGATCTCGTTGATGATGGACGCGTGGCTGGGCGTGAGTAGCGGTGAAGCGAATGCCGCAAGCCACAGCACAGGCTCGAGCGGCTTGAGCCGGCTGCGCTGCAAAAGCGAGGATTGAACGCTCATGTCACTTGCCTCCCTTGCGCACGAAGAGACCCTGCGGGCGCCAGATCAGGATGGCAATCATGAGGCTGTAGACAATGAAGGCGCCGAGCTTGGGGATGTAGTACTTGCCCGCGACGTCAGCGATGCCGAGCAGCAGGGCCGCCAGCAGCGGACCGGTGATCGACGAGGTGCCGCCGACCGCGACGACGATCAGAAAATACACCATGAACTTGAGCGGAAAGCTCGGGTCCAGGCCCAGCACTTCAGCGCCGAGCGCACCGCCCAGGCCGGCCAGGCCGGAACCTACCGCGAAGGTGGAGAGAAAGACGATGTTCACGTTGATGCCGAGACCGGCGGCCACGCGCTGGTCATCGACCGATGCCCGCAAGCGACTGCCGAAGCGGGTTCGCGTGAGCACATACTGCAGCGCCACGGTGAGCGCCGCGCATACCGCAATGATGAAGAGCCGGTAGTGGCCCATGCCCAGTATCCAGTCGCCGGTGCCCAGCTCGGTGCGGCCCTTGAGCCACACTGGCAGCTGGATGATCTGCTGCGTCGAGCCGATGAAGTAATCGACGCTGGCGACCGCCATAAAGACCAGACCGATGGAAAACAGCACCTGATCCAGATGGGGCTTGTGATACAGCGGGCGGTACAGCGTGCGCTCCAGCACGGCGCCCAGCAGCGCCGAGCCCAGAAACGCCAGCGGCAGGCAAACAAGGAAGGGCACGTCGAGCCGCTGCATCAGCAATACCGTGATGTAGCCCCCCGCCATGGCGAAAGCGCCGTGCGCAAGATTGATGAAGTTCATCAACCCCATGGTCACCGCCAGGCCCACTGCCAGGATGAACAGCAGCATGCCGTAGGCGACACCGTCGAAAAGAATGGTCAGCATGGGTCAGATTGGAACAGCTCGCCGGCACGGGGGCCGGTGTTTAACAAAAAGGGTACGGTGGACTCGGGAAAGCGTGTGCCATGGAATCATCATGGCGCACCTGCTCGCCCACCACCGTTCACCCTGAGCTTGTCGAAGGGCTCCCTTTCAGGCTCCACCTTCCTCAACACAGGCGCAGGGTCGCGTGGCCCTACCTTTGGGTCTTGAGCTTGTCGAAGGGCTTCGACAAGCTCAGCCCGAACGGATTTCAAATAACCCATCCGGGAAGGCAGAACATGCGGACAAGAAGACCCGGACCTGTTGAAGCCGAGGTCAGCGTGCCTTGCCAGGATCTTTCACATCCTTGATGACATCGAATTCAACGTTGTACAGCTGGCCGTCTTTCTTCTCGACCTTGCGCAGGTAGATGTCCTGCACAACGTCGCGCGTTTGCGCGTCGATGAACATCTTGCCGCGCGGGCTTTCGAAAATCTGGCCCTTCATCGCAGCCAACAGCGCGTCTCCGCCGCCCTGCCCTTTGGTGACCTTGAGCGCTTCATAGATGACACGCATGCCGTCATAGCCACCGACGGCCATGAAATTGGGGCGCAGGCCCTTGTTGGCCTTGCCGAACGCTTCGACAAATTTCTTGTTCATGGCCGAAGGATGGGCTGCCGAGTAGTGGTGCGACGTGACCACGCCGAGCGCACCGTCGCCCATGTCGTTGAGCTGGTCGTCGTCGGTCACGTCGCCCGTGCCGATCAGCTTGATGCCGGCCTTGTCCAGACCCCGCTCGAGGAACTGCTTCATGACTGCGGCGCCCGCGCCGGAGGGCACAAACACGAAGAGAGCGTCGGGCTTGGCGTCACGCACTTTCTGCAGGAAGGGTGCGAAGTCAGGATTGCGCAGTGGCACGCGCAGCGCCTCGGTCACTTGCCCGCCGTTGAAGGTCAGGCGTTCTTTGAAGAACTTTTCGGCGTCGATGCCCGGGCCGTAATCGGACACCAGGGTCACCACTTTCTTGATGCCGTTCTTGGGCGCCCAGTCGGCCAGTGCGACCGAGGCTTGCGGCAGCGTGAAGCTGGTACGGACAATATAGGGCGATGCTTCCGTGATGCTGGACGTGGCTGCAGCCATCACGACCTGGGGTGTCTTGGACTGCGTGGCGATAGGCGCCGTGGCCAGTGCCGACGGTGTGATGCCGAACCCGGCGAGCACGTTGACCTTGTCGTTGACCACCAGCTCCTGCGCCAGCCGGCGCGTGGTGTCGGGCAGGGAGGTGTCGTCCTTCAGGATGACCTGCACCTTCTTGCCGGCGACGGTGTCGCCGTTTTGCGCCATGTACAGGCGTACGGCGGCCTCGATCTGGCGCCCCGTCGTGGCTTGCTGGCCGGTCATGGGCAGGATCAGGCCGATCTTGAAGGTGTTGTCCTGGGCCAGTGCCGGCACGGCGCCCAAAGAGGCGGCCGCGAGTGCGGCGGCAGCCACAGCGTTGAATTGACGTCTTTTCATGGAACTTGTCTCCGGGGGTTTTGTGATGGGAAAAATGGTAAGCGTAAAAAGGACCGAAAGAAATCAGGGATGTGCCGGGGTAGCGGGGGTAGCGGGGCGGTAGCGGGAGTCGTTTGCTGAAACGGGTCAGGCGTCCGGCCGGTAAGCCGAATCGAGTGTGACCGAGCCGACCACCCGGGAGACGCAGGCGCATATACGCTTGTTCTCACGCTTTTCATGCTCGCTCAGGAACACATCGCGGTGGTCGATTTCACCCTCCAGCGCCAGCACGTCCACCGTGCACAGGCCGCACTCGCCGCGCCGGCAGTCGAAGACGTTTTCCACGCCGGCCTGCTCCAGCGCATCGAGCAGGCTGCAATCGGCCGGCACCATGATATCGAGGCCGTGGCGGGGCACCCGCACGCGAAACGCCTGCGGTGCAAAGCGGCCGCTGCTGCCGAAAGTTTCGTAGCGCAGGTCCGCCAGCGGGCGCCCGGCTGTCTCCCAGGCGTGACGCACTGCGTCCAGCATGGGAACCGGGCCACACATATACATCTGAGCGCCCGCGGGCAGGCGGGCGATCTCACCGGCGAAGTCGAACGGCGCGGCACAACGAGTTTCAAGCGCGTCCCCTAGGCAGGCGCGCAACTCGGGCAGGAACGCCAGCTCGTCTTCAGTACGAGCGCCGTACAGCATGCGAACGGTGCGGCCGGTGCGCCGACCGCGCTCGGCCAGCGCCTCGGCCATCAAAACCAAGGGCGTGATGCCGATGCCGCCTGCTACCAGCAGGTACGCCGGCGCATCGAAGTCCAGCGGGAAGTGGTTCTGCACGTCGCTCACGTGAAGCCGATCGCCCGAGCCCAGGCGCCACATCGCCCGCGAGCCGCCCCTGCCGTCATCAAGCCGCTTGACTGCCACGCGGTAGCGCTCGCCATCTGGCGCACCCACCAGCGAATACGACCGCGTCTGCGGCTTTCCATTGACGAGCACCTGCACCTGCAAGTGGCTGCCAGGGGCGTGCAATTGCGTGCCGCCCGCAGGCAGGATGCAGATCTCGCGCACGGTCGGCGTGAGGTCCTTGACAGATTCGACGACCGCTTCGGTCCAGTTGTGTGTGATTCTCATGAGAAGTCCTGAGCGCCTGGGTCTTCAGCTTCGCTTGCGGATCAGGCGCACGCCAGGCATTTGTTCCAGGTTGTGGCTGGCCACGGCGGCACGCAGGTTGCGCTGCGCCAGGCGCGAATGCTCCCGCATGATGGATTCGGCACGCGAACCTTCGCGGGATTCGATCGCATCGAGCACCTGGCGATGCTGGTCCTGCGCCACCACCAGCATGTCCCTTGCGCCGGGTGAGTTGGCCTGCACGACCACAAAGCCCGAAGCCGACGCGAATGGCAAAGCAGAGACGCGCTCGATTTCCCGGGCAATCACCTGGCTGCCGGCCATCTCGCTAAGCAGGGCGTGAAAGGTTTCGTTGAGCGTGACATAGCTCGAAAAAGCGTCGTCGTCCAGCGCTGGCTGGGCCAGCACGGCGTCGATCTGGCCCAGGCACCGCCGCGCTTCACTCAGCACCACGGAAGGCGCGCCGCGCTCCGCGGCCAGACGGGCGGACAAACCTTCGATGGTGCCGCGCAGCTCGATGGCTTCGGAAATATCGCGTTCGGAAAACGTGCGTACCGCATACCCGCCATTCGGCAACGCTTCGAGCAGGCCCTCCTGCTCCAGCCGCATCAGCGCCGCGCGAATCGGGGTGCGGGAAACGCCCAGTCGCTCCACGATGGCGAGCTCGGCGATGCGTGCGCCACCGGCGAGTTCGCCCGAAAGAATCATCTCGCGCAATTGCAGCAGCGCGCGAACCTGGGCGCTTTCGGGCGAGCTCACAAGCACAGCGGGCGTCGCTGGCACAGTTGGCATGCCAGCTTCAGCGTTGCCGGACGCAGTCGTGCTGTCCGGGCGGGTGGCTGTGGTCATGGCGGGCTTCACGCGGTCTCAGGCCGCGCGGCGGATCGGAACCACCGCGCGGGCCGGCTCTTCCTGGGCCACCATGCGGTCGATCAGGCGGCGTGCCCACATGGAGCCCGCATCGATGTTCAGGTTGTAGAACTCGTGATCGGGGTGCTCCTCGATCGCGATCTGCTGGGCTTCGAGCACATGCTCGTCTTCCCGAAAGATGTTGGCCACGCCTTCACGCAACTGGTGCGTCAGGCGCTGCTCGCCCAGACAGTAGTTTCGGGCGAAAGCCCAGAAATAGTGGCACGTGCCATCGGTCTCGGGGGTGACCGTATTGAGCACGAAGCCATTGACACCGCGGCTTCGATCGCCCGGCTGGTCACCCTCGGGCGGAGCACCCGTGCCTGCTTCGGCAACGCCCACGTCGATATTGACCGTGCAAGGCGCTTCAAAGCGGATGATCTGCCACCGGTCGACCTTGCCGCGATAGCCGCGCGCATGCTCGATCTGCCCGGCCCAGAACGGTGGGGCGTCTATGTTTTCCATCCAGCGCGTGACGGTCGCGCTGCGGTCACCGTGGGTGGCAACGAAGGGCGCCTCGGCCACGGCGCGCTGGCCGATGCTGGAGCCGTGCACAAAGGTCTCGTGCGTCAGATCCATGAGGTTGTCCACGACCAGGCGGTAGTCGCACTTGACGGTGATCAGCTTGCCGTCGCCTGCCCACTCGGCGTCGTCGTTCCAGTGCATGTCGGGCACGAGAGCCGGATCGGCCTTGGCGGGATCGCCCGGCCAGATCCACACAAAGCGATGCCGCTCCACGACCGGAAACGCGCGCACGCAAGCTGATGGATTGAGTGTTTCCTGGCTCGGCATGTGAGTGCAGCGGCCCTGTGCGTTGTAGACCAGGCCGTGGTAGCCACAGGTGACTTCATCGCCATCGAGCGAACCCATCGACAGCGGCAGCAAGCGGTGCCAGCAGGCGTCTTCCAGTACGGCAACGCTGCCGTCGGTCTTGCGGAACATCACGACCTTCTGCTTGCAGATCGTGCGGGCCAGCAGGCTCCGGCCAATTTCCACGTCATAGGCCGCGGCGTACCAGGCGTTCAGGGGAAAAGAAGGTTTTGCAGACTTCATGGATACGCAGTGTATACATTGAGCCTTGATTTTGCGCAATAAAACAGCAGAATAGGCCGATTTAGAGGGTTTACCCCTACCTGGTGTATTCAATAACCCGACCGCGAAAGCGAATAACATCGCCAAACCCTTTTCAAGAATTACGGAGACTGTTCCCTATGACCGCCAAGCTTCCCGCCCGCTACGACCATGTCGGCAGCTTTCTTCGTCCGAAGTATTTGCTCAAGGCGCGTGAAGATGCCGCCAAAGGTCAACTCTCGGCTGCCGAACTGCGCAAGGTCGAGGACCAGGCCATCGGCGACATCGTCAAGTTCCAGGAAGAGGCCGGTCTGAAAAGCATCACCGACGGCGAGTTCCGTCGTACCTATTTCCACATCGACTTCCTGGAGCAACTCGGTGGTGTCAAGACGGACATCCCGGTGACGATCCAGAAGCCGGACGGCACACTCGAACTCGCTCCGCCGGTCATGCGCGTGACCGACAAGGTGCGCCACGTCAAAGACATTCAGTTGGCGGACTTCCAGTTTCTCAAGAGCCGGGTGAGCGCGGGCAATACGCCCAAGGTCACCATTCCCTCGCCGACCATGCTGCACTTTCGCGGCGGCCGTGCCGGCATCAGCCGGGAGGCTTATCCCGAACTCGATCCCGCTTTCTACGACGACGTGGCCACGGCCTATGGCGACGAACTGCGCAGCCTGGCCGCTGCGGGCTGCACTTACGTCCAGATGGACGACACCAACCTGGCCTACCTGTGCGACGAAAAAATGCGAGAGGCTGCACGCCAGCGCGGCGACGATCCCAACGAGCTGCCGCACCGCTATGCGCAATTCATCAACAAGGTCGTGGCGCAAAAGCCGGCGGGCATGTTGCTGGCCATGCACTTGTGCCGCGGCAACTTCAAGAGCACCCATGCAGCTTCGGGCAACTACGAGCCGGTAGCGGAGGCGCTGCTCAGCGAAATGGACCTGGACGCGTACTTCCTGGAGTACGACGACGACCGCAGCGGCGACTTCAAGCCCCTGCGATTTTTGCCCAAGGGCAAGACCGTAGTGCTCGGCCTCGTCACGACCAAGTTCGGTCAGCTCGAAAGCAAGGACGACCTGAAGCGCCGGATCGACGAAGCGGCACGCTACGCACCGATGGAGCAACTGGCCTTGTCACCGCAGTGCGGTTTCAGCAGCACGGTGCATGGCAACGACATTGCCGTGGAAGCGCAGCGGGCCAAGCTGCGGCTCGTGGTGGAAACTGCGCGCGAAATGTGGGGCGAGGCCTGAGATTCAAGCGCCCGGGAACCAACCCCGGGCGTGCGGTGTCCACCGGAACCCCTTCATTGACGGTGCCCGATGCTTCAATCCCTGAGAGACCTTTTCGACAGCTTTACGGGCTCGCCCGAGGCCACCGACCCTGCACATGAGGTCCAGCTTGCGACAGCGGTCCTGTTGGTAGAAGTCATGCGCGCTGACCCGCAGGTCGGTGCCGCAGAAAAAGCGGCAGTGGTTCGTGGATTGCACGACAAATTTGCCCTGCAGGAAAACGAGACCGAACGCCTGCTGGAGCTGGCCTCTGGCACCTTGCAGCACAACTACGATTACCACCGTTTCACGTCAAGCCTGAACGAGCACTTCACACATCCGCAAAAAATCCGCGTGGTGGAGATGATGTGGACCGTCGCTTATGCCGACCAACACCTGGACGCGCACGAGAACCACCTCATCAGCAAGATCGCAGGGCTGCTGCACGTGACGCACGGTGAGTACATTGCTGCGAAAATGCGGGCGAAAGAGTCGGTCTCCGGCATTTGAAAATCGTCGCGGCCCCCCCCCGGCAGACGCCTTCGTGGATTGCGCTGACGCAACTGCCACCTGCTGTGGCCTACCTTCCGCCCTTCAGCCTTTCCCCTTCTGCCCTTCAGCCTTTCCCCTTCTGCCCTTCTACCCTTCTACCCTTCTGCTCCTTGTCCCTCGTCTCTTCTTCTGTCTTTTTCATTCCGGCAGCCTGCTGCCAAACGTAAAGCGCTTCATGCCTCTTCCCAAGCAACCCACCCAGCGCCCCGTTCAGAGCCAGGCCAACCTGAGCAGGCAAAACAAGGCGGATCAGGACGTCCTGATCAAGGCACTCCTGTGCCTGATGATCGGTCTCATCGTCCTGGTCACGCCCTATTTCGTTCACTCACCGGGCATGGCGATCGTGGTCGAGGCCCGCATCGTAGGTTGGTTCTCGCTGGTGCTCGGGCTGGGCTTCGGGGTTGTCTACGCGCGCCGGCGAGCGGCCGCGGCTGCGCGTAGCGGACCGGCCTAGCGGTCAGGTGGATCAAGCCGGTAGAGCCGGCTAAGCCGGTGAAGGGTCCGCCTCGGCAGCGGGTGGCGGCGGCGCGTCTTTGCGGGGCTTTCCGCCGCGCTTCTTGTCCTGTGCTTCTTTGCGCGCCTGGCGCTCGGCATCGAGCTGCTGACCAGCGGCAAGCCATGCGGTAAATTCTTCCGGCGTTTCCAGCGTGATGCGCCCCAGCGTGGAGGCGCGGAATTCGTGGATCACGATCTCCGCTGCCTTTTGCAGGTTGACCTTCCCCTTGCCCAGGAATGCGCCGCGCTTACGAGCGATTTCTTCGAGTAGCTGCTCGTCGGTCGTGCCTTCCGGCAAAGCGACCTTGTAGCGCGCCCTCAGCGCGTCGGGGTAATGGCCAATCAGGTAGTCGAGCAATTCGAGCGCCACTTCTTCCTCGTCAAACGCATTGCGCCCGATTGCCCCGCTGGCGGCGAGGTTGTAGCCACTTTTGGCAACGAGGATGCGCGGCCAGAGCATGCCCGGCGTGTCGAACAGGTAAAAACCGTCGGCCAGCACGATGCGCTGCTCAATCTTGGTGATGCCCGCCTCGTCCCCCGTCTTGGTGGCGCGCTTGCCGGTTAGTGTATTGATGAGCGTTGATTTGCCAACGTTCGGTATGCCGCAGATGAGCACACGCATTGGCTTGACCATGCTGCCGCGTGTAGGCGCCAGCCCGTGGCAGGCATCGATCAACGCGCGCGCGGGGGTGCTCATGCTGGCGTCGAGACCGATCGCGCGCGTGTCGGGCTGGGCGTTGTAATGCGCAAGCCAGGCCGGCGTGTGGGCCGGATCGGCGAGGTCCTGCTTGTTTAGCACCTTCAGCGAAGGCTTGTGCCCGGTCAGCTCGGCCAGCATCGGATTGGCGCTGGAGCCCGGCAGGCGCGCGTCGAGCAGTTCGATCACGACATCGATCTCCTTGATCCGCTCGCTGATCGCCTTTTTGGTCAGGTGCATGTGACCGGGGAACCACTGAATCGCCATGTTGCCTGTTGCCTCGTACGTAACTTAACCCTTGATTGTGAACGCTCGGCTGGGCAGCCCCTTGAAGGTCAGCACTGACAGCAATGGGGCATAACCGCCTAAGCAGTGCCGTGGCCCTGCAGCCCACACTGAACGGTTAGCCCGGCAGAGGGCTGCACGCACACGAAAGGCTCTCATGAAAATCCTGATGATTCTCACCTCGCACGACCAACTCGGCGATACAGGCAAAAAAACCGGCTTCTGGCTGGAAGAGTTCGCTGCGCCCTATTACGTCTTCAAGGACGCCGGGGCCGAAATTACGCTGGCTTCACCGCAAGCGGGCCAGCCTCCGCTGGATCCCAAGAGCGATGAAGCCGACTCGCAAACCGATGCAACGCGCCGGTTCAGGTCGGACGGTGAGGCGCAAGCAGCACTGGCCCATACCGTCAAGTTGCGCACCCTCGCAGCGGGCGACTTCGACGCGGTGTTCTACCCCGGCGGCCATGGCCCGCTGTGGGACCTTGCGGAAGACGCTGACTCGATTCGTCTGATCGAAGCCCTGTACGCGGCCGGCAAACCCGTTGCAGCGGTCTGCCACGCGCCCGGCGTTTTGCGCCATGCCAAAGTTGCCGATGGCCTGCCGCTTGTTCGCGGCAAGAACGTTACGGGTTTTGCCAACACGGAAGAAGACGCCGTCGGGCTGACGGACGTGGTGCCTTTTCTGGTCGAAGACATGCTGCGTGACAAAGGCGGCGAGTACAGCAAGGGTGCAGACTGGCAGTCGTATGTACTGACCGACGGAAACCTCATCACCGGACAGAACCCGCAGTCCTCGGAAGCTGCCGCGCACGCGCTGGTGCGCCAGCTTCAGACGCAAACGGCGAACGCGTAGGCAGCCTTGGGTGGTGCCGGCTCAGTCGCCGGCGGCGCCCAAAGCCTGCAATTTGGCAAGCCACTGCCCGGCTTTGAAAGGCTTGGGCCGCCGTGCATTTGCATCAACCGCACCTTCGCCCTGTCCGACCATACCGATCAAGGTTTCGTGAATCGGCGCAATGCCGACAAAACCCAGGATATTGCGCTCCAGCGACTTGAGGCTGTGCGCTCGGAAATACCAGCGGTAAACCAGGGCAGGCATGCCCATCGTCACCACCACTCTTGCCGAACGTCCCGTGAGTCCCTTGTGGGCGAACGGGTTGCGGCCCTCGCCCTTGAAGGCAAATCCGGGGCGCGCCACCTGTTCCAGAAACGCCTTGAGCACGGCCGGCATGTCGCCCAGCCAAAGCGGAAAAAAGATCACCAGATGCTCCGCCCAGGCGATGTCGGCTTGCGCACCCTCCAGCGCCGCTGGCACAGGGCTGTGCTCCCACTCGTGCTGGGATCGCAGCAGCGGGAAATCCAGCCGAGCCACCTCGACCCTGCGGACCTCGTGACCTGCCGCCGCCGCGCCTTTGGCATAGGCATCGGCAAGCGCATGGCCCAGGTGCACGGCCGAGGCGTCCGGATGTCCTTGAATCAGAAGAATGCGTTTGCCTGCCATGGGTTTCTTGCCTTCGCGTTTCGATGCCCGGTCTTCGACTTCAAAGACTGCGACAGCATGGCGTGTGCGCTGGCGCCGCGTCTTGACCTCAGTCAAACAAGGGCAGGCACAGGAGGCACATCATCAGAAAAACCCGGGCGCTGGCCCGTATGCAGGCCCGCCCGTATGCAGGCTGTTGCAGGCCGTTGCAGGCCAGCGAGAAACGGTGGCTTAAACCGTGGCGGCTTCGCGATGCGGCACGTTCAGCCGGTCTGCCGAGACGTACTGCTGCCGGTAAATCTCGAACGGCATGGTGTCGGCGTTTTCGATCTTTCGTTGCTCTTCCACGGAAACGCGACTCATTTCCTCGAACTCGGCCTGCAGCTGAGGTGACCACGGCAGCGCCAGCAGCTCGGCCTGCGTGCGGGCCGATTGCGCCCGTACAAAACCCACGAACGAGTTGCCGAATCCAGCTTTCATGGCCTTGAGCACACGGGCCGAAGGAAGGTCGTCAGGCGTGGCCAGCGCAGTGCGCGCCGCGTCCACCGCCTGGGCGTAGCCGTGGCCGCCATGCGCCACGTCGAGCGCCTCTGCCAAGGGAGCGCAGGCCTTGATCAGCTCAGCGCCCCACTCGGCGAGGCTGATGCTGTCGCCATTTCGCTCGAGCATGAGGCCGACTTCCCGACCGCGCGCGGCCGTGCGGTGCTGGTTGCGTGCCAGCGCGGCGATTTCCTGGGGTGTATCGGGTGGGCTGTCGCTGAGCAGGCAATGCATCAGGAACACGTCGAGAAAGCGCATCGTCTGCGCCGTGATGCCCACCGGCACGAAGGGGTCGAGGTCCATGAGGCGCACTTCGATGTACTCGACGCCGCGCTCGCGCAGCGCGTGCAGCGGCCGCTCGCCGGGGAAGATCACGCGTTTGGGGCGAATGGTTCCGTAAAACTCGTTCTCGATCTGCAGCAGCGTAGTGGCCAGCTGGTTGTAATCGCCGCCCGGGTTGCGGATGCCCACGGTCTCGTAGGCCGGGTAGGGCCGCGTCAGCGCGTCCTGCAGCGATGCGCCATAGCCTTCAAGGCTGTTGTAGCTGACCGCAAGCGAAGCCTGGGCATCGCTCTGGTAGCCCAACCGTCCCATGCGCAGCGACGTGCCGTGCGGCATGTACATCGTGTTCTCGGTCAGGCTCTGCAATTCGTGCTGGCGGCCTGCCACGAAGCTCGAACACACTGCAGGCGACGCGCCGAACAGGTAGAGCAGCAGGAAAGCGTGGCGGCGGAAATTTCGGATCAGGGCGAAATACTCGGCACTTGTCACACCGGGCAGGGACCAGTTGTAGTGAATGCCCGAGATGGTTTGCATGCGCCGGCCGTAGCGATGGCTAAGCCCAACGCGATACACGCTTTTTGCGCGGCCGACATTGGACGAGCCAAAACGTGCGATCGGAATGGTCTCGTCCGTCGGCAGGCCGCAAGGCATGCTGGACACCCAGAGCATTTCGTCGCCGACATCCTTCATGCTGCGCAGCGTGAATTGGTGCAGGCGGGTGAGTTCGAGCAGGGCCGCTTCCGGCGTCGTTCGTGCGCCCGTGACAAGCTCGACCTGGGACTCACTGAAATCGGTCGTGATGTGGGGATGGGTCAGGGCTGAACCCAGCGCAGCCGGGTGTGGCGTAAGCGCCAGCGCGCCGTTGGGCTGCGCACGCAGGCTTTCTTTCTCGATCCCCCGGCGCATGCCCTGCAAGCGCTCGGGAGCCAGCGCAGACAGCCTCAGCTGCAGCGCCTCGTCGGCGCGCGCGATATCGTTCATAAGGTCTTCCCCCGCTTCATTTTGTTTGCCGTCGAAGCTATCACAGGCAAGAAAACTGCGCTCGCTACGGTCATGCAGCCCAGCACCAGCTCATCTTCATGGCTGGCGCCCATGCGCTTCGACATCAGGCTAGAACGCCTTGAAGCCAGCGCTCGAGGTCGCGGATTTCCTCGGGGCAAACTGAATGCTCCATCGGATACTCGTGCCATTCAACGGCGTAGCCCAGGGATTGCAGCAGATCGCGCGAGGCCGTCGCGCGCGGCAGGGCCACCACCCCATCACGGGTGCCGTGCGCCAGGAAAATCGGCGCCTGCCGGTTTGCAGCGCTGCACTCGGACGGCGTTTTGTCGGCCAAAGGCAGATAACCCGACAGCCCGGCAATTCCCGCAAGCGGCTGGGGAAAACGCAAGCCCGTCATCAAGGCCATGGCGCAACCCTGAGAAAAACCGGCCAGCACAATCTTGTGGGCAGGAATGCCGCGGGCTATTTCGCGCTCGACGAGGGCATTGATCGACGCCTGCGACTTGCGCAGCCCGGCTTCGTCCTGGCGCTGCGTGAGGTCCGTGCCCACAATGTCATACCAGGCCGGCATCTGATAGCCGCCATTGATGGTGACCGGCATGACCGGCGCATTTGGAAAAAGAAAGCGCACGTTGCCAATGGCCGTCAGGTCGAGCTCTTCGGCGACGGGCAGGAAGTCGCGGCCATCCGCGCCGAGGCCGTGCATGATGAGGACGGTCGCTACCGGGTCCGGACCCGTCTGGGCTTCAATTACTTGCAAGGTCATGCGCGGGTTCTCGGTAAATAAGACAAAGGTCCGCCGCGGCTGGGCGGACATCAGGAGTGCGCGATTTTAGGCGGCTGGTCCAACCGCCGTGCCAACAGCCTCGGGCAGGCTTGAGAGCGGTAACCGACAGCTGGCGTCAGGCTTCGTCCTGATCAGCTCCCCGCGCGTGCCAGAGGCCGCAGACTGACATTGCGAAGCGCATTTTGCCGCCTGAGACGCCAGGAAAGTAAATACATGACCAGCCCATTCAACCGCAAACTGCTCGCCTCCGCGATCTTGATGGGCCTCGCCGCCCTGAGCACTTTTTCATCCGTACACGCCGCGACCACGGTCACGGCGGGAGCCTCGACCTCCACTTCGTCCACCGCAACTTCGACGCCGCAAACCCGGCTGGCAGGCGAGTACGCCACCCTGGCAGGATCGGAAGACAACGCCCGCGCACTGGTCAGCGGCCTGCGCACGAAAAGCACCATCACCCTGGCGCCGAGCACTACCGCGACCACCGCGACAGCGCCTTCGGCCAGCTTCACGCCTGCGACTCAGAAGATGGGCTACGGCAACATCGCCATTGCACTGGGCCTGGCCCAGACTTCGCTCGCCCAGCAAGGCATTACCAACCCCACGCCGGACCAGCTGGCCGCCGCCCTGAATGGCGGGCTCGTCACCACCCCCACCAAAACGGTGACCTTCGCAGGAGTTCTGACGCAGCGCGCCAGCGGCCTCGGATGGGGGCAAATCGCCAAGAGCATGGGCGTCAAGCTGGGCAATGTCGTGAGTGCCTCCGCGAAGAAGAACGCCGCCCAGGCCGATGCCGGTAGCGCCGCCAGGGCGGGCAAGACGCAGGGGGTCAAGAGCACAAGTACAAACGCGAGCAAGACGGGATTGAGCGCGTCAGCAGGCAAGGCCGACGGCAACAATGCCGGTGGTACCGGCGGCAGTGGCGGTGGACGCGGTGGCGGCCATGGTGGCGGTAAAAAGTAAGCACAGCGCTTGTTACTGATGGGCTTCATCCGGCCCATGAACATTTCCGCTGCCCGACAGATAAGGACTACAGCAGTTGAACGCACTGGCTTGCAGCCAAGCTTGAGCGGCCTGCCGAGAGTCGAGTCTCAGGCCGGGCGCCGTGCATTAACGACAGGTACAGGACCTCCGCTCCCTCCGCGAAACGTCCTGACATTGTCCAGCGGACCCGGCCCTTTTTTTGTGCGCGATTTGCAAGACGGACATATGTACCTGTGCGCAACTGCCGCAGAGCCCCGCAATGTCGTTGCTTTCTGACGGCCACACGCGTGCCCGGCTTAGGCGCGTTTCCTCTGCAGTTCATCAGTATGGAAGGCCGAGCAGGAGGCCGAAACCATGAATGCATCAAAACCCCAGGACATTGCTGCGCAGCCGCGCCCTGGCTCAGGGACTGCAACTGACGAAGCCGGGGAGCCCGCGCCGCCTCAAAGCAGAGACCGGGTACCGCCTGAGCATGAAGAATCTCCACTCGCCGGCGAAGACGATATCCCGAGCGACGGCCGCGATCCCGAAGGGGAAAAGATGATGCGTGACCTGGGGCGCGACGCGGCAGGAGCTGCAAAGCCGCGCGACTGAGCCCATGCGAGAGACCGCCGGGCCGATGACCTCGGCTGCCTCCTTGATACCGCCGGGTATCGGTGCGGATCAGGGCGCGGTCGTCTTGCACCCTTTTTTGCAAGGCGGCGGCGCGATGGCCGAACGCATCCTGCACCATCGCTGGGAAGACACCCCGCTGGGCCCGCTTTCGGGCTGGCCGCAATCGCTGCGATCGACGGTCGAGGTGATGCTGGGCTCGCGCCTGCCGATGTTCGTGGCGTGGGGGCCCGAGAAGCGCCTGATCTACAACGACGCCTACGCCGGTATTCTTCAGGGCAAGCATCCGCAGGCGCTCGGCAGCCGCTTCGAGCAGGTCTGGGCCGAGATCTGGGACGAGATCGAACCCCTGGTGCGCCGCTGCGCCGGCGGCGAATCGCTCTTCCTCGAAAACCTGCCACTGACGATGCAACGCAAGGGCGTGGTCGAGCAGACCTGGTTCACCTTTTCGTACTCGCCCGTGCGCGACGAAAGTGGCGCCATTTCCGGGCTTTACTGCGCGTGTACCGAAACCACCGGCATCGTGCAGGCCGAGCATCAGCAGCGGGCCCAGCAGGAGCACCTGCAACGGCTCTTTCAGCAGGCGCCGGGCTTTATCGCCGTGATGCGGGGTCCCGACCATGTGTTCGAACTGACGAACGAAGCATTCGTGCAACTCACGGGCCAGCGCCAGGCCGTCGGTCGCAAGCTGGCCGAACTCATGCCTGAGGTGGTCGACCAGGGCCTGATCGAACTGCTTGACGAAGTCTTTCGCAGCGGCAAGGCCTACGTGGGCCGCTCCGTCAACCTCGTCATCCACCGCGATCCGGGGCGCGTCACGGACATCTGGGTGGACTTCGTCTATCAGCCGCTCGTGGACCACACCACGGGCAGGGTCACGGGCGTTTTTCTGCAGGGCCAGGAAGTCACCGAGCGCCACCGGGCCGAAGAGGCCCTGCGGCTTTTTTCGGACAGCATCCCGGCCATCGCGTGGACTTCCGGGCCCGACGGCCATATAGAGCAGATCAATGCGCAATGGACAGCCTACACGGGCTTGAGTCAGCCGAGCGCGCTCGGTCTAGGCTGGCTGGAGGCGGTTCATCCGGATGACAGGTCCATGCCTTGGGACATGTGGCGGGCCGCGCGAGCCACCGGACAACAGTGGCAGGGCGAGTACCGGCTGCGCGGGCAAGACCAGAACTACCGCTGGTTCATGACCCGCGCCGTGGCTCAGCGCGACAGTACCGGCCATGTGGTGAAGTGGTTCGGCACCACCACCGACATCGAAGAAGCCCGGCGTTCGCAGGACGCGCTCAATGAGGCCGATCGGCAAAAGGACGAGTTCCTGGCGACGCTGGCCCACGAGCTGCGCAACCCGCTGGCGCCCATACGCACCGCAGCGCATGTGCTCTCGTCAGCCCAACTTTCACCTGGCGCCCTCGCCAAGACGACCGATGTCATCAAGCGCCAGGTCAGCCAGATGGCCCGCCTGCTGGACGACCTGCTGGACGTGGCCCGCATCACCAAGCGCCAGCTACAGCTCAAAAAAGACTACGTGAGCGTGGCGGTCGTGGTGGCCACGGCGGTGGAAACCGCGCGACCGCTGATCGATGCCAAGCACCATCATTTGAAAGTGACGCTGCCGCCCCGTGTGGTGCAGCTCGAAGCCGATCCGGTGCGCATGGCGCAGGTGCTTGCCAACCTGCTGAACAATGCCGCCAAATACACCGACGCGGGCGGTCAGATCAGCCTGACGGTGCACAACACCGACAGAGAATGCGTCTTTGAAGTTCGAGACACGGGCATCGGATTGAAACCGCAGGCCCTTTCGAAAATCTTCACCATGTTTGCCCAGGAGGCGGCGGCGCTCGACCGCGCCGAAGGCGGCCTGGGGATCGGGCTGGCGCTGGTCAAGGGACTGGTTGAACTCCACGGCGGCTCGGTCGACGCCACCAGCGCCGGGCCGGGACGCGGCAGCACCTTCACAGTTCGCCTTCCGCATCGCTCGGACACTCGACTGGACCCGGCTTCGGGCCCTCGCGAGCTCGCGGCGCCTAAAGGCCAGCCCGTGCATTGCCGCGTGCTCATTGCGGACGACAACAGCGATGCCGCGGAGAGCCTGGCCATGCTGCTACGGCTCGACGGCCACCAAATTTGCGTCGCCCACGACGGCGAAGAGGCGTTGCAGCTGGCTGAAAAAGAGCGTCCGGGCGTGATGGTGCTGGACATTGGCATGCCAGGCATGAATGGCTACGAGCTCGCGAGCCGCATTCGCCAGGAAGCCTGGGGCAAGCATCCCCTGATCGTGGCCGCGACGGGCTGGGGACAGGAAGACGACAAGTTCAGGGCCATTGCGGCGGGCTTCAACGCCCACCTGACCAAGCCGTTCGATCCCAACGATCTCCTGCGCCTGATTCACGCCCATCAGGACCGGCGTGCGCAAGACTCCGACTGAAGTGCGGGGCGTTAGCTTCTCGAAAGAAAAAGAAAAGGCTCAAGCGCCATGCCCGGCGCTTGAGCCTTGCGAAGAAACGCCGCGCGTGTCAGCCGACGCGTACGTCAATGCGGCGCGGCTTGGCCTCCTCGGCCTTGGGAATGACCAGCTTCAAGACACCGTGATTGAGGCTGGCCTCGATGTTGCCGGGGTTCAGGTCGCGGCTGAGTGTGAAGCTGCGGCGAAACATGGGGTTAAGCACCTCGCCATAGATCAGCTCCATATCGCCGGTCTCGGGGGATGAGGCCGTGCCTTCGATGACAAGGCTGTCGCCGTCCACCCGAACGCCCAATCCCTCCCGGGATACCCCCGGCAGATCGGCCAGGATGGTCACGTTGTGCTCATCCTCGAAGATGTCTACCGGCGGTAGCACCGCTTCGCTGCGGCCGGTGGACCCTTGGCTGCGGCTGAGACTGCCCTCCCCGCCCTGACGCGCCAGGTCGCTGCCACGTGTGGTGTCACCGTCGCCCCCGGCACCGCCATTGCCCCGCAAATCCCTGTCTGGCGCTTCACTGTGCAGGCCATGCTGCTGGCTGCCGTTGCCACCCATGCGGCCGGCCTGAGTTCCCTGGTTCATGTTTTCCTGGTTCATGTTGCTCTCCTCGATGTGGATTGACTAAAGCCAGATCGGCCAAATCAGCAGATCGTCAGGCGACCTCGATCCGGCGTGGCCGGGATGCCTCGCGCCGGCCTACCCGCACGCGCAGCATGCCGTCGCGGTAGCTGGCCTCGACCTTGCCGGGGTCGACGTCTTCAGGCAGCGAGATCACGCGCCGGAAATCGCCACTGAAGCGCTCCTGCGCATAAGCGTTGACTTTCTCGTCATTGCCGCCCGGCCTTTCGATCTTGCGTTCACCGGCGATGACCAGCACGCCCTTGTCGACGGTGACCTGGATGGCTTGGGGGTCCAGCCCCGGCGCCAGCGCCAGCACCTCGATGGCGTCGGGCGAATTGCCGACGTTTATCACCGGGAACGTGCGCCGCGGCATGGCACGCAGGCTCGAAGTTCCGGAAGGCCTGAACAGGCTGTCGATGTCCTGCTGCAGGCGGCTGATCTCACCAAAGAGATCGCCATACATACCCATCATTGCATTCATGACTGCCACTCCTCTTGTTGAAAAAATAGTGAAGCAATACGTGAAAAAAGCGCGCAAGGCCGCGTGTTCTCGTGGACGAGCCCGCGACGCGATTTGCCCAGTCAGGCAAATTGCCGCACGCAGTGAAAAGTATTGGCTACTGCGACCTTTTCAAGTGGCGGACTTACAGAGTTTTTCGTAGCCGCCGGGTTGTGCGGGCCGACGGCTCAGCGCGCCGGCGGCCGTACCTCGAGCTTGGGGAGAATCACCGTGACAACGCCGTCGGCCAGCGTCACCTCGGCAGCCGTTTCGTCGACGTTGCCCGGCAGCTCGATGTTGCGCTGAAAACTGCCGTAGGCCCGCTCCATCAGGTGGTAGTGCCGGGTCTCCGCCTCGCCAGTGCTGCGCTTTTCGCCGCGGATGCGCACTATCCCATGGGCCACACCCACGTCGAGATCTTCCTTGCGAACGCCGGCGACCTCGAGGCGGATGATGATGTGGCTGGCTGTTTCCCATGTCTCCGCGGCCAGAAGTCCCCAGCGCGGAAAATCGTCCTGCGACCTGCCGTCGGCCTGCTCGCTCTTTGCATCCTGCGGCGCCGAAAATGAGGTCAGCGCACCACCGCTGCGGCCCAGCAGCTCATGCCAGCCTTCGGACAGCGTTTCCCACACCCGGGCGACCCCGTGACCGAGCTGTGAGCCAAATCTCTTGAAGGGTTCCATGGGCGATTCCCCGAACAAACTCCGGATTGCGAGCCGGGCTCCATTTTTGCGCGATGTGCGGCCGGTTTCAAGGCAGTCAACCGGGCATGTCGCCTCTTCCGTACATCCGGCAAGGTGTCGCCCGGCGGGGTCAAGAGTGGTTTAATAGCTCAGCTTTCCCATGCCCTAGTCCCCAGCCAGCAGTCACTAGCCTCCAGAGCAGAAAACCTCCATGAACGCACGTGCGGCCGAATTCAGCGCTTTTCTCGAGTTGCAAAGGTCGGAATTTCGCCAGGCCGCGCCACAGCGTGTTGCCGCCTTGCGAAGCTTGTGGGAGCAGGCTCTTCAACCCTCGGCCTTTCCCGAGGCGCTGCGCGAACTCGAGCGCAAGACCCACAGCCTGGCTGGCAGCTTCGGCACATTCGGACTCAACGAGCCAGGCCAGCTCGCGTTTCGGCTTGAAAGCTTGCTCAGGCCGCTTCTGGAACAGCCTGCGACTATGGACACGGCGGCCGCCGACATCGCGGCGACCCTGGACGAGCTGGGTCGAAGCGTTGCGGCGCACTAAAAAAAGCATCCCGCGCCATGCGACTTTCATTCCGGGCCAAAGTCAATCTCGTGTTGGGAGCGGGGCTTGCCTTGCTGTTCGCCATCGGTGCCGGCTCGTACTCGACCATCGACAGGCTTATGGTCGAGACGCGCAGCGAAAGCGCCGTGCAGGACTCGTTCATCCTTCTCGAACGCATCGTCAGCAACCTCAAGTCCAGCGAGTCGTTCCAACGTAAATACCTCATCACTTCGACGGCAGAGGACTTGCAGGAATACCTGCACTCCCGCGAAATGGTGCTCAGCGCGCTGGGTGCCTTTCGCAACAATCCAGCCAAGAGCGAGCAGACCTCTTCGGTCACGAGCTTGATCGAATCGGTCCAGAGCCGGATGGATCTTCTCGACGAGGCCGTCCGTGTGCGGCAGACATCGGGGCTCGGCGCAGCCCGTCCTATCGTCGACAGCGAATTCAACCGCCGGCTTCGCGATGAGATAGACGGCCTCGTGGACAGGCTCAAGGCAGAAGAAGGCGGTGTCCTTCAGGCGGCACGTCAGGAAACCAAACGCTCAGCCAAAGCCGCCGAGCGGCTGTTGATTTCGGGCGGAATTTTGTCCCTGGTTTTTTTCCTGTGGGCGATCTATATCGTCAATCGCTACGAGGGCAATCGCAAACGCGCCGCCGCCGAACTTTCCCGCAGCGAAGCCATGAGCCGAGCCGTCACCGAAGGCATGGCCGAGGGGGTTATCACCAGCACCACCGAGGGCTACATCGTCTGGGTCAATGAAGCGGCCGAAAAGCTTTTTGGGTATACCCGCGCCGAACTTGAGGGGGCCTTTGCGGGCGTTCTTCTTCCAGAACGGTTTCGACCAACGCTTCCACATGTACTTTCCGCGCTGGTCGCACGGCCACCGCACTTTCGTGAATTCGGCCGGGAAGCGATTGGGCGCCGCAAGGATGGCAGCGAATTCCCCAGCATCATTTCTTTCGGGGATGTGAATACTGGCGAGCAAAGATTTTTCAGCGCCATCATTCGCGACGATACCGAGCGCAAGCGCATCAGCAAGGAGCTGCGGTCAAGCGAGCGGCAGTTGCGCGAACTCACCAACAACGTCCCTGCCCTGATCGCTTACATCGACTCGGCCCAGTGCTTCAGGCTGCACAACAAGGCTTGCGAGGAACTGCTCGGTCTGAGCCACGAGCGTATCCATGACCAGGCGCTGAGCGATGTGTTCGGCCCTGTGCTGTATGCCGGAATCAAGACGCACGTGGATGAGGTGCTGGCGGGCTTTCCTGTTCGCTTCGAGCAGCTGCTGGTGACGCAGGGGGGCGACCGCCGCGACTTCGACCTGAACTTTTACCCCCGTTTTGGCGATGGCAAGCTGGAACACGAGGTCATCGGATTTTTTGCGATGGGCAGCGACATCACCGAGTTCAAGCGTGTCGACCGCATGAAGACCGAGTTCGTATCGACGGTGAGCCACGAGCTGCGCACCCCGCTCACCTCCATCCGGGGCTCCCTCGGCCTGATTGCCGGTGGCGTGGCCGGCCAGATGCCCGGGCCGGCGAGCAAGCTGATCGACGTTGCCATGAACAATTGCGAGCGTCTGATCCGCCTGATCAATGACATTCTGGACAGCGAGAAGATCGAGTCGGGAAAGATCCATTTCGACCTGCTGGTGCACGACGTCAAGGATGTCGTGCAGCTTGCCATATCGGCGAACGAAGGCTTCGCCGAGCAGCACAACGTCAAACTCAGGTTGAAAGCGCCGCGCGAGCCGTTGCGCGCTACGGTGGACGCTGACCGGCTGATCCAGGTCATCACCAACCTTCTGTCCAATGCCATCAAGTTTTCACCTCCTGACGGCGCAGTGGAGATACACCTGGCCAAGACCGATCATGTTGTTCGCGTCGAGGTACGAGATTCCGGTCCGGGCATTCCCGAGGTGTTTCGCAAGCGGATCTTCCAGAAGTTCTCCCAGGCCGACTCCTCGGACACCCGCAAGAAAGGTGGCACGGGGCTGGGCCTGAACATCTCTCGGGCAATCATCGAACTCATGGGCGGCACCATCGGATTTGCGTCCGAGCGCGGCATGGGCAGCGTCTTTCACTTTGAACTGCCGCTGTGGCGGGAACCTGAAGCGGTGCACTCCACCTCCAAGCTGACCAGCATTCGCCCGAACGTCCTCGTATGCGAGCCCGACCCCGACATCAGCCGCCTTGTTGGCAAGATGCTGCACAAGGCCGGCTTCGACGTGGACGCTGTTCATAGCGGCTCGCTTGCGCAGCACCGGCTCGAAACGGGCCACTACGAAGCTCTGCTCCTCGGTCTGGACAAGGATGGTCCGGATAGACAAGCCTTGATCGCCGCCCTGCGGGAAAATCCCCTCACACGCAAGCTGCCAATGCTCCCACTTGCCGCTCAGCTGGCGCAGGGGCAGTTGAAGATCAATGGCCTCTCGCTTGCGATAGACCGCTGGATGGAATTTTCAGGTTCAGATAACCCACTCGTGACCGACCTGTGGCGCACCATGGATGGCCTGTATGCGCAGCGTCCCAGAATTTTGCGCGTGGAGGCTGCGGTTGATAGTCAGCGGATCGCAACCGCGGTTTCCCAAGGCTTTGCCACCTTCGAGTTCGCCGCTACTCTGGATGAAGCGCGCTATTGCCTTCGCAGCCGGGAATTCGATCTGGTGCTGCTCGATGTTTCGCTCGGTGACACCTCGGGCTGGGATCTGATGCCCGACATACGTGGAATGAACCCGCGCCCCGCCGTGGTGGTGCTGTCGCCCCACGAATTGAGCCCGCGCCAGACCAGCCTCGTTTCTGCCGTCCTCATCAAGGACCAGACTTCGGACGCCCTCCTGCTGGCCACGCTGCAACGCGTGCTCGGCAGCCAGTCATCCTATCCAGACCCATTGACAAACAGCCATGCCCTCAGCGCCTGAACGAATACTCTATGTCGAAGACGAGCCTGACATCAGGCTGATTGCGCGGATGGCCCTCGAAGCAGTCGGGGGCTTCACCATCATTGCTTGCGCGTCGGGGGCAGAAGCGCTCGAGGTCGCGCCGGGTGCCAACGCAGACCTGCTCTTGCTCGACGTCATGATGCCCGAGATGGACGGCCCCAGCGTGCTCAAGGCCTTGCGCCAGCTGCCAGCGACGGCGCTCACGCCCGTTATTTTCATGACTGCGAAGGTTCAGGCTCGCGAGATCCTGCACTACAAGAGCCTGGGCGCCCTCGACGTGATTCCCAAGCCGTTCGACCCGATGGAAATTTCGGCCGAGATACGCCGAATCTGGGCACGCTACCACGGCCATTAGCCTGGCCAGCGCGCCCTTTTCAGTTGCCCGAGCCTTGAAGATTCAATACTTCAATACGTGCCGATGTAGTCCCGTTTGCCCACCTCGACGCCGCTATGGCGCAACAGGGCATACGCCATCGAGGTGTGGAAAAAGAAGTGCGGCAGCGCGTAATGGAGCAGGTAGACCTGGCCCGACAGACGCTTTTCCTTGGGTGTTCCTGGCTGCAGTACGATCTCGCGGGTTTCCGCGCCTTCGAACTGTTCGGGCTTGAGCCCGGCGATGAACTCCTGCACCTTGGCAATGCGTGCCTGCAGTTCGGAAAAGCTGGTTTCGGTGTCTTCGTGCTTGGGAACCTCGACGTCGGCCAGCCGCGCGCAAACGCTTTTGGCAAAGTCGCAAGCCACCTGCACCTGGCGCTGCAGCGTGAACATGTCGGGGTACAAGCGCGCCAGCAGCAGGGCCGAAGGATCGATCTTGCGGGCCTCGGCGTGGGCTTGACCCTTGGCCAGCACCTCATGAAGGCCGCCAAGCATCTGTTTGAAAACGGGAATCGAAGAGGTGTAGAGGGCGGCGGTCATGGGTTCTCCAGAAATGAGGTTCGGCCTGCCGGAACTCCGGCGGCGCAGGCCGGATTCTCCCCCGTATTCGCGAACATCACCGCGACCCCCTGAATGCACCGTGGAAAAGATGCGAGAGATTCCGCATCGCACTGGCGGCGGCGGGCAAAATAATCGCATGACCGCTCAGGAATCGCTGAATGCCGCCATCGCCCAGCCGGTCGAACTCATGGCGTTCGACTCCGCCTGGCAAAGCCTGTTCGAAACCGAACGCGACCGGCTGATGGCTGCAATGCCCTCGGTATTCGTGGAGATAGCGCACATCGGCAGCACCGCCGTGGCGGGCCTTGCGGCGAAGCCTGTCATCGATCTGCTGGCAGGTATCTTGACACTGGCGCAGCACGAGACCCTGATCGATCGCCTGTGCGCCCTCGGGTACACAACCTCGGCCGAATTCAATGCCACGCTTTCCGATCGCAAATGGCTGATGCGCTTTTCTGGCGGCAAGCGTACGCATCACCTTCACCTGGTAGTGCATGGCGGGCCGGCCTGGCAGGAGAGGATCCGGTTTCGTGACGCCCTGCGCACGAACCCCGCACTGGCTGCTAGCTACGCGGCGCTCAAGTCCCGGCTGGCGAGCGCGTTTGCGAATGACCGCGAAGCCTATACGCAAGGCAAGACAGAGTTCATCATGCGCGCGCTGCGTGAGTTGCCCCCTTGAATTGCGGGAGCACATGCGCCGGCTGTCCCTGACTCACGCCACCCTACCGATCGGCAGTGAAAAAAAACCCCCCGTTTTTCGATGGTCGAAAAAGACGGGGGGAAGTTGGAGACACCATGAAAACTCAACAGCCTGTACCCTGCACCGGCAGGGCGTGAACAAAGCGTTTAGGCCAGCGTAACACCGGCCGTGCTGGCCAGGTAGCGCTCGAGAATGGCCAACTCGGACGTCGTCGGGGTTCCCTTGCCGGTAATCACCGAATAGATATTGCCCATAAAACCGTCGCGCGGGTAGTAGCTCAGAAAACCCCAGCCAATCATCAGTTGTGCGAATCCGCTCGGCGCGAAGAAGGCGGCGCTGCTCGCGACCACTGCTGAGTTCACGCGCAGTCGCTGCGCCCCGGGGGCGGACGTAAGAGCCAGCACGGCAGGCGTATTGGCAGCGAGGCGGGTCGGGCTCGTGAGCTGGACCGACTGTCCGTTGGCATCGACGAACTTGACCTGCGGCTGGCTGTTGGTCATGCACAGTTCAGACGCATGCAATTGCTCGGCCGTCGAGGCCTGGAACACCGTGCCTGTGTTGTAGGCGCCGGGCACGCTCACCGCCGCCAGCGTGAAATGGGCGTCCTGCAGGTTGTAGGGCGCGCGGTTGCGCGGGTTGGCCTGCACGCCAGCCGTGGGCGTGGACTTCTTGCACCAGAACCCGTACGTGTCGTAGACCGTGTGATCGGTGCACTTCTTGCCGTTGACAGTTCGCATGACGGGCACCGACATGCTGCCCATGCCATCGGCTTCCTTATTGACCCAGTTCAGCATCTCCATGGCGTTGCCGGCAGAGCAGCCAAAGCCCGAATCGGCAACGGCTCGCACCGGCTGGCCGTCGGCCGAGGGCGCGCCCTGCATGTAGTCGGTATAGCCATGCGCCATCTCCCACTTGCTGGCGCCGTACTTGGCAAGAATTGCCATGGCTGCATCAGTAAGACTGGTGGCGGCGTAAGCCACCGGATCGGACAGCGAATACACCTTTCGCGGCGGTGGCACCTGCGCGGCGCCGGCGTAGCTGATCGTCGTTACCCGGTTCAGGCCTGGTGTGAAGGTGTAGCTGGCCTGGCCGTTCGCGCCCGCCGGAATCGTCAGCGAGCTGGTGCTGAACGTGCCGCCGTTGCTCGAGGTCAGGCTGAGCGTCAGGGGACTGGTGAGGTTGCCCCGGGCATAGACGGTGATGGTCACCGGAAGGCTGGCGGCCGAGAAGCCAGGCCCGTCGTCGAAGAGGGTCGCGCGGGCGATGCCTGCACTGGCCTTCAGCGGACCGGACACGGCTGGCTCCAGCGTCTTGTCCTGGTGCCAGCCCGGCACCTGGTTGATCGCGTAGTTGCGGATTGGCCAGTGATTGCCCCCCATCCAGGTGTAGACCTCGCAGCCGACCTGATTGGCGTAGTTCACTGTGCGCTTGAACATTTCTTCCCAGCGCGGGTCATCGCCGGGCATGCCGACTTCCGTGAGCGCAACTTTGACGCCCTTGGCTGCGGCCCAATCGGTCGCCAGCTTGAGTCGGTTCACGCCGGTGTCGGCATTGATAGGACCTACACCGAACCCGGCGCTGTAGTTTTTCGCGACCTCGGTGTCGTAGTCGAACGCGTAGCCATTGCTGAAGGCATCGAGGTACATGTGTACCTCGTAGATCAGGTTCGCGCCGGCCAAAGGGAAGCCGGGGTTCTTGGTGGCGATAGCCATGGCCGAACTCCAGCCGTTGCTCGCGACGTAGATCGGGTTGACCGCATCGACTGCCCGGATCGCGTTGACGGCCGCTTGGGCGAAGGTGGGCCAGATCGTCAGGTCTTCACCGCTGGTGGATTCGACGATCGCCCCGGGTTGCGGCATGTCGTGCGGTTCATTCATCAAGCCATAGCCGCCGAAGCCAGGATGCGCTTTCCATTTGTTGGCGACGCGGGTCCAGAAGTCGGTGAAATGCGAAGTGCGAAGCGTTGCACCGGAAGCCAGCGCGAAGATACGCACCTGAACCTGGCTGGTGTCGCTGGTGTACGGACGGTAAATGCGGTTGGCGGGCGTGATGAGGCCGATTACGGAGCCGTCGGCCTGGTATTTGAAGTCCTGGTAGCGGCAGTAGTTGTGCAGGTCGATGATGCACTTCATGCCAGAGGCGGCATGCGCATCGAGCAATCCTGTGATGTAGGACTCGTAGGCCGCATGAAAAGCTCCGGGCGCGCCGATCGACGCCTGGGAGGCGGCGTTGGCAACGGTGTCGAAGAGCATGGGCTGCAGCAGTTCCCACTGGATCGGAAGCCGGTTCTTGGTGTAGCCGCCTGCAGCCAGATAGGCGACATCGGGAGCACGCGGAACGGTGTAGTGCAAATTGGGCGCCGAACTCATGCCGTAGCGAAGGCCGGGCTTTGCCCATTCCATGCCGGACAGGTTGGTACCCATGGCGATTCCGCCCACGGCAGGTGCAGGTGCAGGTGCAGGTGCGGGTGCAGGTGCAGGTGCTGGGGCTGGGGCTGGGGCTGGTTTCGGCGGAGGCCTTTTGGCGTACGCTGTACCGCCCGTCACGGCGGCGAGCGCAGCGGCTCCGCCCGCCGCTTTGGAAAATTCACGTCTTTGCATCACAGATCCCGAGAAGTTTAGGAAGTAAGGCTCACATTACGAAGGTCGACATCAAAAAGCTCGACCGCCCGACAAGCCCAGCGGCTCACGGCCGGCATCGGCGCGGATTCCTGTCGGGCTTGACCATGGAACGTAATGTGAGCGCCCACCTGAGCTGCAGCTGTAAAAGTGCGCCAGCGCACAGAATTTGTGGGAGTAGACCTACAAGGTGTAAACGGCGGCACCCTTGGTGCCGGTAGGCCAATTCCTACAAAGCTGAAAAAGCCGGACCCCTGACTTCAGCCCTTGAATCAGCGCCCCGGCTGTTCCTCTGAAATCAGCGCATTTTTGAATAGCTGTAGGTGCAAACCTACAAAAAAAACTTCGCGAACCTGCTCCGTTGGAGGGTACGCGTAGGACGAGGACGACAACAGCGCAATCGCTCTCCACCGTCGCCCAAGCTCAACCGTGGGCGGTGTGAAGTGATTAAACAGTCGACAAAAAGTCACATCCGCTTTTGCTGAAGTCGCACCAAGCACCGGACTTTTTGCCGATTCTGGAGTTTTTGTGTAAGGAGCCAACGTAAAAAGTGACAGACACTTACCAATCTTCGGCTCCGCAGTGCCGTAAGCCCCGAAAGGAGCAAATAGGACTGATCCGTCAGACGAGACTCATGCCCAAGCCAGCGCGGGCTCCTTGATCGCCGCCTCCGGTACGGCGAGCCGGGCGGACGCCTGTAGCCAGCGGTCGATTGCCGCGACGTCGTTCACGGTTTTGAGCGCGTCGTACGCAAACTGCGCTTCTGGATAACGGCGGCGCAAAAAATTGAGCCACTGCTTGAGTCGTCCGGCGCGCGAACGCGCCTCGAGCTTGCCGCACACCACCGCCCAGAAATGGATGATCAGTGGCATAAGTTCGGCCCATGGCAGCGCACTGGCGAGCCCGGTCGGCCCGCCGCTGGCGGCAAATCCAGCCACGGCGTCCTCACGGATGGCCTGGGCCAGCCCCGGATCGGCCACGGCCCCCCGCCCCAGCATCAGCGCTTCGCAGCCCGATAGCTCAAGACACCGGTGTGCGTCCTCGCGCGTCCAGATTTCTCCATTGGCGATCACGGGGATGCGGACCAGCCGCCGCAGGTCACCTATTCGTTCCCAATAAGCTGGCGGCCTGTAGCCCTGCGCCTTGGTGCGCGCATGAACCACCAGTTCGCCCGCCCCGCCACCGGCAATGGCCATAGCGCATTCCTCAGCCAGCAAGTCGTCGTGAAATCCGAGCCGCATCTTGGCCGATACCGGCACATGAGGCGGCACGGCGCGACGCACCGCCTCGACAATTCTGCCCACGAGTTCGGGGTCTTGCAGCAAGGCGGCGCCGCCACCATGGCGATTGACGATATTGGCCGGGCAACCAAAGTTCAGGTCTACGCCGGCCGATCCCATGGCGGCCAGTCGCGCGGCGTTGTCCGCCAGGCAGGCAGGGTCGGACCCGAGCAGTTGCGCACGGACCGGCACGCCGGCGGCGGTGCGGCTTGCATTGAGCAGCTCCGGCACCACGCGCAGGAATACCCGCTCGGGCAGCAGTTGATCCGTGATGCGGATGAATTCGGATACACAGCGGTCCATGCCTCCGGCACGCGTCAGGACATCGCGCAGCACGAAGTCGAGCAAGCCCTCCATGGGCGCAAGCAATATCTGAAGGGTCATTCGGGGCGGGCTACAGTCCGCGCAGCCGCAAACGAAACCTGGAGATCAGACCGAGAGCGCCGATCTCGCCCATCAAGAGGCCGGCCGGCGGGCAGCAGCGGGCTTGAGCTTTAGCAGCAGCGTCCACGCAAACAAGGCCAGCGCGCCCGCGACGATGCCCGCTGCTGCGTCGAGCAGCATGGGAGCGAGCGCTTCTGCCACAGGGCCCAGCCGTTCGCCAGCCCGGGCGGCGAGTTCCTCGATGGCGTGGTGCACCGATGGCACGCCATGCGTGAGAATGCCGCCTCCCACCAGAAACATGGCGGCCGTTCCGGCAACGGACAGCCCTTTCATGAGCCAGGGTGCGGCAGCCAGAATGCCGCGCCCCAACGCACGCAGCGCCGGGGCTGCCGGGCTGCCCTCCTCGCGCCGGCTCAGATAGAGCCCCAGATCATCGAGCTTGACGATACCGGCAACCAGCCCGTAGACGCCCACAGTCATCAGCGCGGCGATGCCGCTCAAGACGGTGAGTTGCGTGACGAAATCCGAGGCCTGCACCGTGCCCAGGGTAATGGCGATGATTTCAGCGGACAACACGAAGTCGGTACGGACGGCGCCCTTGATCCGCTCTTTCTCCAGCGCCACAAGATCGACCGCCTCGTCTCGGACGGCAGCCAGCAATTGACTGTGCTGTGCTTCGCGCTCCTGCGGGCTGTGCAAAAACCGGTGCGCCAGCTTTTCGACACCCTCGAAGCACAGGTAAAGCCCGCCCAGCATCAGCAGTGGCGTGACAGCCCAGGGAAGCCACGCGCTGATCGCCAGCGCCGAGGGCACCAGAATCAGCTTGTTGAACGCCGAGCCCTTGAACACCGCCCAGACCACAGGCAATTCGCGGTCGGCGTTGACGCCCGATACCTGCTGCGCATTCAGCGCAAGGTCATCTCCCAGCACGCCGGCGGTTTTCTTGGCGGCAACCTTGGTGAGCACGGATACATCGTCCAGTAGCGTGGCGATATCGTCGATAAGGGCGAGAAGACTGCTGGCCATGTTGCTCCCGATTCAGGTCACGATAGGTGGTAGCGAGGAAGGAAAACTTGAGATGACAGCGCGCATTCGCGATTCGGAAAAGCACTGGCACCAGATTTCCCGGTAAACGCTCCCGGTAAACGCCGGCGCAAACCTCAGCATAGCGTGGCTTGGCGCTTGGGCAGCGTAAGGATTTTTCGACCACCGCACCCGCCGCATGGCGCAAGCCGGCCGTGTGAGACGCGGCCGACATGCTGAGCGGACGTCCACCGACTTGCCAGCTTTGCGGCGCGAGAGAACGATCGACCTCTTCAAGGAGGAATCACGATGAAATTGTCTGCACCAGGTGGGCCCCGCCAGCCCCGGCCACCACGCGAGCTTGAATTGCCCGAGGAGAGCCCGGGCTTCGATGACGATATCGAGTTTCCGGTCGATGTCGACGTCGACTCGGTGATCCCGGACGAAGAGCGGGTCATAGACCTGCCCTCCTGATGTGCACGCTCAGGCGCCGCCGACGCCGCGCTTGAGCCTGATTTCCTCGATCTTGACGGTGCCGACCGTGACGGTCTTGAGCGACGTCATTTCGCGCTTGAAGCCGGCCTGCTCCAGAAAGCGCAGGGCCCGCTCATTGCGAAGCGGGACCCACACCGTGACCTTGGTGCAGCCTTCTTCTTTCAAGCCTTCGTTCGCTGCGTCCCAGAGGGCGACACCCGCGCCCTTGCCCCAGTGGGCTGGCAGGACGTAAAGCGACCAGATTTCGCCCGTAGTCGAGGGCGTGCCCTTGTCGCGCGAACGGTCGAACCCGACGAAACCGACGAGTTCCTCGCCATTGGTCACCACCTGCACTTGCGGCTCGCTGTACTCGATGGCTTCGCGCCAGTACGCCTGGCGCTTTTCGACGGAGGGGGCGGCGAGGTGCTCGTCGGGCAACAGGCCCTTGTAGGCCGCCTGGGCCGAGCTGACGTGAATCTGGGCGATGGCCTTGGCATCGCGGACGGTAGCGGGACGAACTTGGTAGCTGGACATGAATACTGGACTTGCGAAATCGTTTTTTGAAAGGAGCCGAATTGTCGCCGCATTCCTACTGTCCAGACCAAAGCCCGGCAAAGCGTCGATTACAGTGAGGCGGCGACCGCTTCATTTGCCATTCTTGGCCGGCGCTGGCGCCACCCCGTTGATCCTCATGTCCCCGACCTCAAGCGATTCCTCAAGCTCACCCACAACAGCGGATGCACTCGCAACCGAACCGTCAGGACCGGGAACGATGTTCGAGGTCCGGATCGGGAGCGCCGGTGCGGCCTTTCCGGCGCCACAGCGGCAGTCTGTTCTGCTGTCTGCGATCGCTGCCAGTAAGCCCTGGCTGAGCTCTTGCCGCAACGGCACCTGCCGCACTTGCCTGGCGCAACTGATCACGGGCGAGGTGGTCTACGACATTGCCTGGCCGGGCGTCAGCGCCGAAGAGAAGGCGGAAAATTATTTTCTGCCCTGCGTAGCCCGTCCGGCGTCGGACCTGGTCATACGGCCGCCGGGCGAGTTCAGCTGATTCGCGCGGGCCAACCAATGGTTGACTCGGCAGCCGGCCCATCCAGTGCTGTCAGGCGAGGAAAAGGTCCGGCCGTTAGGCTTGCGGCCTGCCATGAAAAAGTTGAGTTCCACCGAATTGCCCTTTCCCCGCTCAGCTCAGGTGTCCGCCGATGTCCCCTCAGAGCTCGCTGAGGCCGCGTCCAAACGCTCGACCGGCCGCGTCTGGGTGATGGCACTTGCCGGCGCGGCGGCCTGGCAGTTCGACCCGGCGCTCAGTGAGATGGCCGAGCTGGTGACGGCGGTGGCGTGTTCGGGGAACAAGAGCGTTACGCAGAACACGATTGCCCACCTCCGTTCGCATGCGGAATCCGCCCGCGTGACCATGGCGCCGCTGCAAGCCAGGTTGCTGTCGCGACTACTGCGGCGTACCGAGGCGGCCTGCGGCGCTGTTCTTGACAAGCGGGCGAGGCTGGAAGAAGTCCAGGCGGCCTGGACCGACCTGCTGACCTGCCTGAACCTCAAACTGACGCCGGGCCAACGACAGCTCCCCTGAACCCTGCGGCCGTGTTCTCCTATCGAGTTCCTTGCTGAAATAATCGCCAGGTAATCCCGCGCCTTTTCACGCCCAGGGACAATCGATCTTTAGGGCGCTTTTTTTCCGGCGCCCACCGCCAGTTTTCCGAACGACCCATGTCCCGCCCCAACCGCTTATTTACCTGGCTTCGATCCTTGGCGCTGTCGGCATGCGCGCTGGCCGCAGCGCTGCCGCTGGCCTCCTTCGCGGCGCCCCAGGTCGAGGACACCATCGCGCAGCGCACCCTTGCCTGCACCGCCTGCCACGGGCCACAGGGGCGCGCCGCCCCTGACGGCTACTACCCGCGCCTGGCCGGCAAGCCGGCCGCCTACCTGTACAACCAGTTGCTCAACTTTCGCGAAGGCAGGCGCCACTATGGGCTGATGACGCAGATGGTCGAGCCGCTTAGTCCTGCCTACCTGATGGAAATTGCGCAATACTTTGCGTCGCTCGACGTGCCCTACCCCACCGCGCAAGCGAGCACCGAAGGCGCAGGCGTGATGGGTCAGGGGCAAAAACTAGTCCAGCAAGGCGACGGCGCTCGGCAAGTGCCTGCGTGCGTGCAATGCCACGGGCAGGCAATGACGGGGGTTCTGCCGAACGTGCCGGGACTGCTAGGCCTGCCGCGCGACTACCTCAATGCACAGCTGGGCGCCTGGAAAACAGGCAAGCGCCGCGCGCATGCGCCCGACTGCATGGCCCAGGTGGTCCAGCGGCTAAGCCTGGAAGACATCCATGCCGCATCCACATGGCTGGCCGCCCAGCCCGTGCCCTCGGGCGGCAAGCCCGTGGCAGCCGCGCAGCCGTCGACCGGGACGGTGCCGGCCCCAGCCTGCGGCAGTGCACCGCTGCCCCAACCGACCGGGCCGGCGCGATGAGCGCAGCACCACCTCCCGGCTCAACGGCTTTCTTTCGCCTGTTGCGGGTGATCGGCGCGCTGCTCGCGCTGACAGCCGGACTGTTGGCGTGGATCTGGCTGGCTGGCGTGCATGACTTCGAAGACCCGGCCAGCGCGGCAAGCCAAAACCCGGCCCTGCCGCAGGCCAACGTAATCGTTCGCGGTGAATACCTCACCCGCGCGGGCAATTGCATGACGTGCCACACCTCCCGAGGCGGCGCCAGCTACGCGGGAGGCCGCGGTATAGAGACGCCCTTCGGCACCGTCTTTTCCAGCAATCTCACACCCGACCCCGACAGCGGGCTGGGCAAGTGGTCGGCCAACGACTTCTGGCGTGCGATTCATCACGGCCGCAGCCAGGACGGCAGGCTGCTCTATCCCGCCTTTCCATACACCAGCTACACGCTCGTGAGCCGCGAAGACTCCGACGCCATGTATGCCTACCTGCGCACCCTGCCCCCAGTGGCGCAGCCGGCGCAGCCGCACACTTTGCGCTGGCCCTTCAGCACCCAGCCCGCGCTGGCTGCCTGGCGGGCGCTGTATTTCAAGCCTGACCGCTTCGAGCCCGACCCGGCTCAAAACGCCGACTGGAACCGCGGCGCCTACCTCGTTCGCGGTCTCGGCCACTGTGCGGCCTGTCATTCGGCACGCAACGCATTGGGAGGCAGCAGCCCATTGGATCTGGCCGGCGGCCTCATTCCGATGCAGAACTGGTATGCGCCATCGCTTACCCGACGTGACGAAGCCAGCGTCGCGGGCTGGCCGACCGAAGACGTCATCAGCCTCTTCAAGACCGGCGTGGCGCCGCACGCTTCAGCGCTCGGTCCGATGGCCGAGGTGGTGCTCCACAGCACCCAGTTCCTGAGCGAGCCCGATCTGCAGTCCATGGCGGTCTTCCTGAAATCGCTGGCCGAGCCTGCCGATAAGCAGGCCGGAGCCGAAGCCGTGGCTTCGTCCACCCCGGCCGCCGCAGGCAAGGTCCCGCTGTCGGCCCAGCAAGGCGCGCGGCTTTTCGACAAGCACTGCGCCCAATGCCATGGCGATCGCGGCGAAGGGGTCAGGGGTATTTATCCCGCGCTGGCAGGCAACCGGGCCGTGACCATGCCTTCCACGGCAAACCTCGTGCAGATCGTCCTCAACGGCGGCTACTCACCGGCGACCGAGGGCAACCCCCGTCCCTACGGCATGCCGCCCTTCGTGCTCGAACTGAGCGATGTGGAAGTGGCCAGCGTGCTGACCTTTATCCGTACTTCGTGGGGCAATCGTGGCGGTGAAGTGACCGCGTTTGATGTGAACCGGGCAAGGACGCCGCAGTAGGACGATGGAGAAAAGGCGGTGCGCTAACCCCGCGGAGCCGACTCTTCATTGCCCGGCGCTTCTACCTGCACCGACGCATCTCCGAAAGCTTCCGCCACTCCCGCCGTGATCGCTTGCCAGACACCCTCTTCAAGAAGGGCGGGGATTTCCTTGGCCAGCACGTTGGAGAGCTTGGCCTGGTTGTTTTCAATGGAGCGGATGACCCGGTCGATCTGAACGTCCGGCATTTCAATGATGTCCTTGATGGCGGCCCGGGCCAGGGCATGTCGGCGCAGATAGACCGACTCCTCCACCATGTCCTGCAGGATGGTTCGCTCGAGCACCGTGCTCATGTACCGCACGTGCGCGCTGAGGTCCAGGTACCGCCATGCGTGCCGGGCGCTGTCGCCGCCGCGGTATTCGAAATTCGAGGAGACTCCATCTGCATACTTTTTTGCCATGATCGTGAAGCCATACTGGCCGGCCAGTGTCTGCATGAGCGACTTGGATACTTCGTCCAGGATGCTGTCATAGGCGCGCCGCTCCGCGGGGTCGCGCGTGATGCGTGACGAGATGGGCAGGATCATGGGTTCCTGAACGGCGCCGTCGCGGCGCAGGATGTCATTGATCAGGAAGCGATGAACCCGGCCATTGCCATCCGCCAAGGGGTGGATGTAGACAAAGCCGAATGCGGCCACGGCGCAGCGCATCGCGGACGACTGCCCTTTCGTGCGCTCGACAAACGTCTGCAGGCCTTCAAGCATCGGCGCCAGGTCTTCAGGAGGCGGGGCGATGTAGTGGACGATCTCCTGGTAGCGCGTGGTTTGCCCCACGAACACCGGGGACTGGCGCAATCCAAATTTCTGTAGGGTGCTGCGGCCCAGGATCTCTGACTGCAGTGACGCAAGGGACACCTCATCAATCTGGCTGTCACCCTGGCCAGTGCGCCTGGCGAGTACGTCGGCAAAGCGCCCGACGCGATCGCTCTTGTCCGCTTCACCTTCAATGAGAAAGCTCGACTTACTCTCCCGCAGTGTCATCCAGGCTGCCGACCTCATGAGGAGGTCTTGGCCGAACTCGACCTCCAGGGAGTGGAGCAGGGCACGGATGTCCAGCGCCATGGCGCTGCGGACTCCGGGCGTCTTGCGCACCAAGGGGCAGAAATGGCGTGTGCCGGGCATGTTGTCCCGGACAAGCCAGCGCTTGTGGGGCGTGACCATAGGGTTTGAAGCTGTTACGACCAGGTCGCTGTCGAGCGCGTCGACGTACGCGCCGCTTGGTAGCTGCTTGACGGGCAGCTCTTGCCCGGTCAGGAACTCAAACAAGAAGCCCGCGCGGCGTGCGTACTGCCCGTTGGGCTCGCTGTCGATCCATTCGGTCAGGACAGTGGCATCAACGGCAGCAAATAGTCGCGAGATCAGCTCCAAATTGGGTGTCTCATGCTTGAGGTGAAAGGTCAGGTGTCCGCGTAGCGTGGGTTCGGGGCGCATGCTTTGGACGTAGACCTCGGTCGTGGTGCCGTCCGTTGTCCGGCTTGTCCTGCGACCGCCGATCATGCTGACCACCGCAAGCGGGTGCGCGAGCTTAATTTCGTGTTCTTGTGCTAGCCACGCGCCGCCGATGAGTGATTCGTCCGCCATGGAAGCGATTATGCTCAAAATACGATGCGCTTGATAAAAAACGCACGAATTCTTTCATATCTGCTCAAGAACGAACGAAAAGATGGTTTGGCATAGCAGAGTACGAAGTCGTGCTCAAAATCGCCCTTACGGCGGGCTTGGGGGCGGCACATCATGAAACTGACAGAACCACCGATGAGCCTGGTCGCGCGTTCCTAGCTAGCTAGCCAGCCGGTCGCGCCGCGCCAGCGACGGAAACAGGCGCAGCCAGGCCGCTGCCACCAGCAGCGTGCCCACGCCGCCCGCCACCACCGAGCCAACCGGGCCCATCATCGCCGCCGTCGCGCCGGACTCGAATTCCCCTAGCTGATTCGAGGCGCCGATGAAGACCGAATTCACGGCGCTGACCCTGCCCCGCATTTCGTTGGGTGTCTCCATTTGCACCAGCGTCTGGCGCACGACCACGCTGACCATGTCGGCGCTGCCCGATACCGCCAGCACGAACATCGACAGCCAGAAGCTCGTCGACAGCCCGAACACCACCATGCACACGCCGTAGACGCCGACGCCCAGCAGCATGCTGCGGCCAACGCGGCGCTCGAGCGGCCAGCGCGTTAGCGCAAAGGACATCAACAGTGCGCCCACCGCCGGCGCACCCCGCAGCAGACCCAGCCCCCAGGGGCCGACGTGCAGGATGTCCTTCGCGAAGATAGGAAGCAGCGCGGTGGCGCCACCCAGCAGCACGGCAAAAAGATCGAGCGACACCGCACCGAGCAGGGCCTTGCTGCGCCAGACGAACTCGGCGCCCGCCAGCAACGTGCGAAGCGAAACCGGCTCGCGCGGCGCGGGCTCGTGCTTGTAGCGCACCCCCGCTACCAGAACACAACCGCCCACGAACAGCGCCAGGCAGGTGCTGTAAACGGCCGCGGCCCCGGCCACGAAGATCAGGCCACCCAAGGCGGGGCCGCCAATAACCGCCGCCTGCATGCCGGCCGAGCTGAATGCCATCGCGCGGGGCAGCATGGCCGTGGGCACCAGCATCGGCGTAAGCGCCTGCTGTGCTGGCATCTGGAAGGCCCTGGCCATCCCGAGCAGGATGGAAATTCCGAGCAAAACGCCGCGTGAAGCCCAACTCGACCCGCCGGCGGCACCCCAGCCCAGCGTTGCCGCCACCAAAGTCAGCGCGACCAGCGCCTGCAGCAGCATGCAGGCCGCGACGATTCGCCCACGGTGGACCCTGTCGGCCACGTGCCCGGCCACGAGCGTGAGCAGCAGCGCCGGCAGAAACTGGTACAGCCCCACAAGGCCCAGGTCCCAGGCGCTGCCCGTAAGGTCGTACATTTGCCAGCCGACCGCGACCATCAGCATCTGGTTGCCGGTGGTGCCGAGCAGGCGTGCAAACCACATGCGTACGTAGGCGCCTTGGCGCATGAGGTCTGAAAAGGTACTTGGCGCCATGGCGAGCGAGCTTAACAGCGGCCGTCGCCGCTTGCGTGAGCGGCGCCGGTTTTGAGGTTCTGTCTTGGCAGCGCGCAGCCGGAGCAAAGCGCTGGGGCGGCTTGAACAGGCCTGCATGACGCGAACGAATCAGGCGGCCCGGTGCGCAGAAAACCCTTGCTTGCGCTGATAATCTACGGCTGGCGACGTCATCGTGCCGGCGCAAAACACTTTCGGAGAAAAGTCATGGCAAAAGGTCAGCAAAACAACAACAAGATGGTCAAGAAACCCAAGAAGGACACCTCCCCTCCCAAGACGGTGTCGCCTGATGCGGTGCGTCCGACCGTCATGACGGTCGTGCCCGTTCGCGGCAAACTCAAAAACAAATAAGCGCCCTTCGTGAGCATTCCCGGCGACGGCGGCACGGCACCCAAGGCGCAGCCGCAGCCCGCCAATCCGCTGCACGGCGTCACGCTGGAAGCGATCGTGACGGCGCTGGCCGAACATTACGGCTGGGAAGATCTGGGCCAACGGATCCCCATCCGCTGCTTTGTGCTGGACCCGAGCGTAGCCTCCAGCCTCAAGTTCCTGCGCAAGACGCCGTGGGCGCGTGCCAAAGTGGAAAGCCTGTACCTATTCATGTTGCGCGAGATGCGCCGGGCCGGCCATAAAGGGTGACGCCCGATCTTTCCGTCGCGGCGAATCGAGGGGAAGCAGGCGTGGCTTTTCAGCACGTCGATCCGCTCTTCTTAGTGATCGAAAAGCCGGCCGGCCTGCTCGCTGTTCCCGGCAAGGGAGCGGACAAGCAGGACTGCGTGAGTTCGAGGGTGCAGGCGCTGTATCCGGAGGCGCTGGTGGTGCATCGCCTCGACATGGCGACTTCCGGCCTGATGCTCATGGCGCGCAGCCGCGACGCGCAGCGCCGCCTCTGCGCGCACTTCGAAAATCGGCAAGTCCACAAGCGCTATGTGGCGGTCGTCGCTGGCAGGCTGGAGTTGCCCGGTGGCACGCAAGGCGCGCCGAGCGGCTGGAGCAGCATCGACCTGCCCATCGCGGTCGACTGGCCCCGGCGGCCTCTTCGCATCATTGACCGTGAAGCCGGCAAACCCAGCCTGACGCACTGGCGGCCTGAGCCTGGCCCTGATGCTCAGCCTTACAAGCTGCCGACCACGCGCTTGCTGCTCGAACCCCTGACCGGACGCTCGCATCAGCTGCGGGTCCACCTTCAATCGATAGGCCATCCGATCCTGGGCGACAGGCTTTATGCAGAACCTGCCATCGCCGAGGCGGCTGGGCGCTTGCTGCTGCATGCGGCATCGCTGGGCTTCGGCCATCCGGCCACGGGCGAGGCCGTGTTGTTCACCAGTCTGCCGCCTTTCTAAAGCGATAAATCAGCAAGGCGGTGGGCGGGAACCCCGGGCTCCCATCGCGACTCTCATATAACTTCAGGAGAACCGCCCATGACCCCGACGTTTGCACCCGTTTCCGGACGCATGAACCGACGCACTGCGACAGTGGCCCTGGTGGCCGCGCCGGTGATCTGGACCCGCGTACAGGCCCAGCCCGCAGCCCCTCGGCTGCTCACGCCGCGCCAGACCGAAGGCCCTTTTTACCCAGTTGCAATGCCCCAAGACAGCGACTTCGATCTGCTGCGCAACGGCTCGCTCAACTATGCACAGGGGCAAGCAAGCTGGGTTGAGGGAAGCGTGACCGACGCGTCAGGCAAGCCCGTCACCGGCGCCGTCGTTGAAATTTGGCAGTGCGACCATGCCGGGCATTACGACCACCCGGGCGACGGCGCCCGCATTGACAAAGCCTTCCAGGGATTCGGCAAGGTGGTCGTGGGCAGTGCTGGCGAATTCCGCTTTCGCACAATCCGTCCGGTGGCGTATGGGGGCCGGGCTCCGCACATCCATGTGAAGGTCAAGCTCGGGCAGCGCGAACTCCTCACCACGCAACTCTACGTAGCAGGAGAGCCCCTGAATGCCCGCGATTTCCTGTGGCGCAGCCTGCCCGACGAGGCCTCGCGGTCAGCCCTGACGGTGCCCTTTGTGCAATCCGGCAACGAACTGCGCGCGAGGTTTCCCATCGTCGTGCAGGCCTAGCTTTCGCCCGCGACTTGCCGCCGAACTGATCAGTCGCGCACCACCAGCACGGGCAGGTGCGCGTGCGACAGCACCTGCGACGTCACGCTTCCGAGCACCAGTTTTTCAAGGCCGCGCTTACCGTGCGAACCCATCACGATGAGATCAGCGCCGAGTTTGGCGGCAGACTCAAGAATGCCTTTGTAGACCGCGTGACCTTCCACGACGGCCGAGTTGACCTTGCTCACACCCGCGGCTTCAAAGGCTGCGCGTGTCGCCTCCAGCGCCTGATTACCCTCGGCCGTGGCGGCGCTCAGGTACTCGGCCTGTCCGTAGGAAAAGTCCGTTCCGACGCCCGTGAACGCATACGGGTCGATGACGTAGATGATGCTGACTTCGCTGTCGAAGGCCTTCGCGAGCGAAATGGCTTTGTCAACGGCTCGCTGGGCATTGTCCGAGCCGTCGGCGGGAACGAGGATGTGCTTGAACATGTGCAGACTCCTTGCTCTGCTTATACGTCATCGCGCGCCTGATGGCGATAGTCCGCCACCTTGCGCGTAATGCGCAGCCCGCCCCCCATGCCCTCACCTGGCCGATTTATTCCGCCTTGATATTGGCCGACTTCGCCAGGTCGGCGTAGCGAGACAGATCGGTCCGGATCAGCCGGGTCAGGTCAGCGCCCGTGCCCGCCAGGGGCTCGACACCGGCGGTCGACAGGTTCTCTTTGATGGCCGGCTCGGCCAGTACCTTTTGCACGTCCGCATAAATGCGGGAGACGACGTCGGCCGGCAGCTTGGCCGGACCCATGAGCGCATACCAGATCGAAAAGTCCAGGGGCTTGAGGCCCTGCTCTTCGAACGCAGGGACTTGCGGCATGAGCTGGTATCGAGTGGCGGTGGAAACGCCGATGCCATTGAGCTTGCCCGTCTTGATGTGAGGCGCGACCAGATTGGCGCTGAGGATGGCGAGCTGTACCTGGCCGCCCACCACATCGGTAAGGCCCGGTGCGCAGCCTTTGTAGCCCACGTGGGTGGCGTTCACGCCAGCCTTTTGCTTGACGAGTTCCATCACGAAATGCTGAGGCGTTCCGATGCCGCAGGAGCCGTAGCTCAAGGCTGTGGGGTTGGCCTTCGAATAGTCCACGAGTTCCTTGAGCGTGCGAATGTTCGTACTCTGGTGCGAAACGAGCGCGATCGGCGTGAGACCCAGCAGCATGATGGGCGTGAGGTCTTTTTCGGGATCGTAGTTGAGTTTTCCGGCAACCGCCGGATTGACGACCATGGTGCTGTTCTGCAGCAGCAGCGTGTAGCCATCCGCCGGCGAACGCACCACCGCTTCGGTGCCGATGTTGCCGGAAGCGCCGGCCCGGTTGTCCACTGCCACGCCCTGCCCCCACATCTGCTGCAGGCGAGCACCGATCTGGCGAGCCAGCACGTCAGATCCGCCGCCCGTTCCATAAGGCACGATGATGCGCACGGCACGCGACGGATAGCTCTGCGCGAACGCTGCGGGCGAAGCCAGTTGCGCGGCCAATGCGAGGGCTGCCCAGGGAAGAAATTTGCGGAGTCGGATCATGGTGCGTGTTTCCTAGAGAGAACGTTCATTGCAAGGCTGCCAATCGGCGCTTACTCGACAGCGCCGACGCGCTGGCGCCAGAGTTCCCAGGGCCGGGCAACCTGACCTTCGTTCGTTGCCATGGCGAGGTCGGCCTCTTCGGGCGTGAGGAATGTGATGGGGCCCAGAGCCGCAGAACTCAGCTGCAGCTTGGCGTTTTCCTCAGCGTAGATCGCACGGTACACGGCGCGCTCCAGGGACGGCCCGACCGTGGTCGATCCATGGCCGCGCATCAGCACACAGGTGTGCTGTCCAAGCGCTTTGGCAAGGTCCTTGCCGAGGCCGCTGTTTCGGATGAGCAAGTCGGTGTTTCCACTCGCGTCGCGGATTTCATAGTGCGAGGTGCCACTGCCGAGAAAACCGCTCATGTGAAAGATCGGCCGCAGGCGCTGGCCGGTCACCCCGAAGGGAATCACGCTGGCTGAATGGCTGTGCACCACCGACATCACGTCGGGACGCATGCGGTAGATCTCGCTGTGAATGAAGCGCTCGAGATAGGAGCGCTGATCGGAAGGGATGGCGAGGTCGCCGTTCAGGTCGTACACCAGAATGTCGGCCTTCTTCACCAGCCCGGGGGCGCGGTTGCAGGACAACAAGAAGTGCTCGGCCGACTGGTCGTGCCGCACACTGACGTGGCCGAAGCCGTCGACCACACGCTGGTCATACAGGATGCGGTTGGCAATGACGAGTTTTTCTACAAGTGCGGGATCGGGGGCGCCAACGGTCATGAAAACTCCTGGATGAATGCCGACCGGGTGGTCGCTCTTTAATAAGTATACGTACGATAAAGCGCAAAAAAAGGGCCTCAATGAGGCCCTTGACAGAGGGTAAACCCGACCCGCAGGCCAGCTGCCGGAACAGCTCAGGGTTCGATCTTGACGCCCTTCCAGAAGGCCACGTGGCCCTTGATATTTTCAGCCTCGGGCTTGGGATCGGGGTAATACCAGGCGGCGTCGGTGTTCATCTCGCCATTGACCAGCAGGGAGTAGTAGCTCGCCTGACCTTTCCAGCTACACATCGTGTGGTGGTTGCTGAACGTGACGAAGTCACGGTTGAGCGCGCTCTCGGGAAAATAATGGTTGCCTTCGAGCACGACGGTTTCGTCGCATTGCGCGATCACCGCGCCATTCCAGACTGCTTTCATTTGGCTTTTATTCCTTCAGGGATCACAGGATGACGAGCGGTGATCTTCGCACAAGCCGCACTTTCGCCGTCCAGGTGCTCACAGATCAGGACGAGGCCTTGCCCGTCAGCCGAAGCGTCTTGCCTTCGACGACCACCTGCGAGCCGGCCGGCACCGACTGTGCCTGCTCGATCGTGCGAACCGAACCGTCTTGCATGCGCACGCGCATCTGGTAGACGGTAACTTTCTTCATGTTCTTTTCAATGGCGTTTCCGGCCATGGCGCCACCGGCCACACCGAGTACGGTCATCGCCGTCTTGCCGTTGCCACCGCCAACCTGGTTGCCGAGCAAACCGCCCACCACGCCGCCGGCCACTGTGCCGAGGCCAACGGTCGCGCCACCGACGGCCACGCCATTGACCTGCCCCTGGCGCTGGACGGGCGTCACCGACTCGACTTTGCCGCAAGTGGCGCACACCGCCGCCTTGCTGCCCTGTGTGCTCGCCTGTGCAAGTACCACTGGCTCAGCGCGAACCGGGACTGCGGCCGCCTGCAACGTGATCGGTTCAGCCGCATGCAGCACCGTCATTGGCCCCGTCGGTGCCGCACCAGACGTTGTTACCACCAGCGCTGCGGCGAGCGCCGCAACGGTCACGCCCATCACGGCCAGCGACGGCAACAGCGCCTTGCTGGTGCGCAGGCGCTGGCTAAAGGTAGGTTGCAGACCAGGATTCGAAGGGGTGGTTTGGGTGAGTTGCATGAAAACTCCTGTGGCGGGTCTTCATTGTGTTGAACTCATCCACACTTCCTTGTAGGACAGCTCAGCCATTTGTGTTCAGAAAAGCCCTCAAAGGGTCGCCTGCAACGCTTGCATACGATTTTTACAGGTGTGTCAGATGCCGCCATGGGGGTGCGTCGGATCGACCCACAGCACGTTCTCGGGCCTTTCGACCGGCTCGATGTCAAGATTCACCGCGACGGCCTCACCATCGCTGCGGCACAGCACGCATTCGAGCACCTCGGTCGGGCTGGCGTTGATTTCCTGATGCGGCACATAAGGCGGCACGTAAATGAAGTCACCCGGACCGGCCTCCGCCGTGAACTCGAGCTTTTCGCCCCAGCGCATTCGGGCCCGACCCCGGATTACATAAATCACGCTTTCCAGATGGCCGTGGTGGTGGGCGCCAGTCTTGGCGTCAGCGTGGATCGTGACCGTGCCGGCCCAGAGCTTCTGGGCGCCCACGCGCGCGAAGTTGATGGCGGCACGCCGGTCCATGCCCGGCGTGTGCGCCGTGTTGGCGTCGAGCTGGCCGCCGGGAATCACGCGCACGCCATCGTGCTTCCAGGCAGGTTCGCCCGAATGCGAATGCGGATGGGTATGGCTTTCGCCGCCCTCGTGGGTGTGGCTATGGGGGTGGGTCGGGTCGGTCGCGTCGGAAGAGGTGGTCATGTCGGCTCCAGGCAAATTACAAACGGCCGGACCGTTTCAGGCCGTGGCCTGACGAAAGCGCGCCCAGGCCTCGGGAGTCGGTGTCGTGCTGGCGCCCGGCTGTTGCGGCAGCTTGAAACTTGCGCCTTCGACGTCGGCAGGCTCCAGGAAACAGTCCTTGATCCAGGGAATGTATTCGAGCACCTGGCAGGCCGGATGCGCATAGCTCAGGTGCACGTGGACCTGACTCATGTCGCCGGCGTGCGGCGCCACGGGCAAGCGGTAGCTGTGCGCGGTTTCGCAGACGCGCAGGACTTCTGTCAGCCCGGCCATGCGTGTGACGTCGGGCTGGACCCAGTGAATCGCCTCCTGATGGAAGAATTCGGCGAAGGCGTCCTGCGTGTACAACTGCTCGCCCAGCGCGACAGGAATGTGCGTGCCGCGCGCAAGCTGTGCATGCGCCTTGACGTCGTCGTGCCAGAGCGGCTCTTCGAACCAGAAGACGTCGAAGGCTGCTGCGGCCCGGCAGAACCGCAGGCAAGTTGCCAGGTCCCACTTGCCGTTGCCGTCGATGGCCATCGTGATTTGGGGACCGATGGCCTTGCGTACCGCTTCAAGACGGCGCAGGTCGCGCTCGACCGTCGAGCCGACCTTGATCTTGATGCCGGTGAAGCCCTGCCCGACTGCACGCAAGGCACCCTCGACCAACTTGTCGTCATCGATGCTGAGCCAGCCGATGTCGGTGTTGTAGGCACGCACCTCCTGCCTGACCTGCCCGCCCAGCAGCTTCCACAAGGGCACGCCTGCGGCCTTGGCCTTGAGGTCCCACAACGCCACGTCGATGGCCGCATGCGACAGCGTCGTGATGCCGGCCCGGCCTATCCACTGCAGTGCGGGATTTTTAGCCAGCTTGAGCCACAGGCGCTGTATGTCGGACGGGTCCTCGCCGATCAGCATGGGCGCATGGCAGGTCGAGATGCAGCGCGTGATGAGCTGGTCGCCCGGCAAAAAGGCGTGGGTGCCGGTGAATCCGTAGCCGGACAGGCCGGCGTCGGTATCGATTCGCGCGCCCACTACGCCCCAGTGCGAGATGCTATGCGTGCTATCGGCGATCTGCGAGCCCGTGACCGGCACATGCAGGATGAATGGTTCGATGGCGGTGATCTTCATGCGGTGCTCCAGGAGTGATGGGGCAAGCGTCAGGGCCTAGCGGTAGCGCTCGCGCGCGAGCGCCGCACCTTTGGCGAGAGCCTCGAGCTTTTTCAGCGCCACTTCCCGGCTCATGGGTGCAAGTCCGCAGTTGGTGCAGGGCAGCAGGCGGTTCTTGGGTACATATTGCAGCGCCGCGCCGATGGTGTCGGCAACCTGCTCTGGCGTTTCGATCACTTCGCTCGCCACGTCGATCACACCAACCATCACGTCCTTGCCTTCAAGCAATGCCATGAGGTGCGGCGGGACGTGCGAGTGGTAGCACTCCAGGCTCACCTGCTGGATGCTGCTTTTAGCGAGCGCGGGAAAGACCGTTTCATACTGGCGCCACTCTTCTCCGAGCGTGGCTTTCCAGTCTGTGTTGGCCTTGATGCCATAGCCGTAGCAGATGTGTACGGCGGTCGTGCAGGTGAGCCCGCGTGCCGCGACTTCCAGCGCCTTCACGCCCCAGTCGGCCGCTTCCTTCATGTAGACATTGAAGGCGGGTTCGTCGAACTGGATGATGTCGACGCCGTCGGCCTGCAGCGCCAGCGCTTCCTGGTTGAGCAACTCGGCAAATGCCATCGCCATCTTGACCTTGTCGCCATAAAAACGGTCGGCCACGGTGTCGACGATGGTCATGGGGCCGGGCAGCGTGAACTTGATCTTCTTTTGCGTATGGGCGCGCAGGAGCTGCGCCTCTGCCGCATGCACCCTGCCCTTCAGGCGCAGTTCAGAAACTACTTGCGGCACCATCGCGTCGTAGCGGTTGTCGCGGATGCCCATCTTGACCTTGTGATCGAAGTCGATGCCCTCGACCTGCTCCAGAAACCCGTGCACGAAGTGTTGCCGGGATTGCTCACCGTCGCCGATGACATCCAAGCCTGCATCTTCCTGGGCCTTGATCCAGAGAAGCGTCGCGTCGGCCTTGGCCTGGCGCAGTTCCTCGCCCTCGGCCTTCCACTGGGGCCAGAGCTTCTGGGTTTCGGAAAGCCAGGCCGGCTTGGGCAGGCTGCCCGCGATGGTCGAACTGAAGAGGGTGGAATTCATCGGTCTTGTCTCACTTTTATGGGTTGCTTCGGGGGATGCGTCATGGCGGCGGCTCTGCGCCGCACGCAGCATCCGACTATATCCACAGAGCCGTCTTCGCGCCCGCAGAGGCCGCGGTTCAAAAGACTGTTCCAATACACGCCAGCCCCTGAACCCGACATAAAGAATCCGACATGGCATTGAAGGCCACCATCTACAAAGCGCAACTGCAAATCGCCGACATGGACCGGGGCGTCTACGCCGACCACTCGGTCATCATCGCGCGCCACCCCTCCGAGGCGGACGAACGCATGATGATCCGGCTGCTGGCTTTTGCGCTGAATGTGCCCGCTGACGACAAAAAGGGCCACCTCGAGTTCGCCAAGGACCTCTGGGACGTGGATGAAGCAGCCCTCTGGCACAAGGACTACACCGACGCCGTGATGCACTGGATCGACGTAGGCCAGCCCGACGACAAGCGCCTGATGCGCGCCGCTGGCCGGGCCGATCGGGTCACCGTGCTCAGCTTCGCCAGCAGCACCCCGGTCTGGTGGAAGAACATCGAAACCAAGCTCACACGCGCGCACAACCTCGTGGTCTGGCAGATCGACGCAGCGCAGAGCCAGGCACTCGCCAAGCTCGCCGAGCGCACCATGCAGTTGCAAGTCACGGTGCAGGACGGCACTGTCTGGATGAGCACGGGAACGGATTCAGTTGAGATTACGCCGCGGCGGTTGACGGCGCCGGCGCCGGATCAGCGGTGAACTCAGGATAAGTGCCCACTTGTATTGAACCCTGCAAGCGCTTCGTCGTGGCAAGCCGGGTCTCGCCCCGGCGGGCGATTTACGTTGCTTTGTCTCGCCGAAGAAACCTAAGGCAAAGAAAGGCGACCCGACTGTCTGGGTCCCTACGCTCCGCTACGGGCAACCTCCGGTGCTCGAGGGTTTTTCCCCGTTCGGGCTGATGTATAGAAGCCAGCGAGCTGTTTGGCGTTGCAAGCCGGGTCTCGCCCCGGCGGGCGACTTACGTTTCTTTGTCTCGCCAAAAGAAACCTAAGGCAAAGAAAGGCGACCCGACTGTCTGGGTCCCTACGCTTCGCTACGGGCAACCTGCGGTGCTCGACAAAAGCGGGGTCCCGCTCAAACTCGCCTGCGGCTCAGACAATCGCGGGCCCTTATCCGCTTTTGTCTGGGCTCCTCGGCCCAGCCAGGACGGGATGTTCGGGTTCGGGTTCGGGTGCGGAATCGCAGGTGGCCGTTCGTCGCGGCGACCTTTGACCAGTTCGCCCGGGTTTTCTCACCGTTCGGGCTGATGTATAGAAGCCACCGAACAGTTTAGCGTGGCAGATCCAAGCAAGCGTGCCCAAGCTTAGCGGCGCCCGTCCAACCAGAAGACCTCACACCCCTCCACGCCGCCCCGCATGCGCGTCATACGGCGGCAACGAGACCCCGCAGTTGAAACAGTAATTCGCCTCAGCGGGCTGGCCTTCGGTGAGGCACTCGTGGCATGTACGTGTAGTGGTGAAATACGAACCCCTGCCGGTGCGCTGCGCTGCCATCTCCGCCGTGACAATACCTGTCGGTACCGCCAGCGTGCCCCAGCCCATGAGCATCATGAGCGACGAGATCAAGCGGCCAAGGTCTGTCTTGGGCGTGATGTCGCCAAACCCCACCGTGGTCACCGTGGTAATAGCCCAATAAACGGAAGTGGGAATACTGGTGAACCCGTTTTCGGGGCCTTCGACCACGTACATAACCGTCCCCATGATGAGCACGAGCATGATGACAGCCGAGAGAAAGACAAGTATCTTGCGGCGGCTGGCCGCCAGCGCCGATGCCAGCGACTGGTACTCGACCACATAGGCGGCGAGCTTGAAAACGCGAAATACGCGCAGCAGGCGCAGCACGCGAATATCGATCAGCGCATAAACCTCGGGGAAGAACAGCGCAACATAGGTCGGCAACACAGATACCAGATCGATAATGCCGAAAAAACTGGTGACATAGCGCATGGGATGACGAACGCAAACCAGCCGGGCCACGTATTCAGCCGTGAACAGCAGCGTGAAAAACCACTCCAGCACGGCAAACGTTCCGCCATGGCTTTGGCGGATGGGTTGCACACTGTCCGCGATAACGACCGCCACGCTGAGCAAGATAGCCACGATCAGCAGCACGTCGAAGCGGCGGCCGGCCACCGTGTCGGCCTCGAAAATAATCGTGTACCAGCGCAAGCGCCAGCCAGACAGCGGTTTGCCCAGGTTATCCGGTACGAGCGGCGCGGTGGGCTTCGACTTGTGGTTTTTCACGTCATGGCTCATGGATGGATATCAAGGGGGACGCGGTTGGTGCGACGGGTTTCACTGCCTGCCAGTCGATTCTTTTTCTTGCAGGACACGCCACAGGATCTTGCCTGAACCGCTTTTGGGCAGCGCATCGGAAAACTCGACAACCCGAGGATATTTATACGCCGCCATATGCTCCTTGCACCAGGCGATGACGTCCTGCTCGTCCAGCGTCCCGCGCGCTTCTGGTCGCAGGACCACGATCGCCTTGACACTTTCACCCCGGTAGGCGTCCTGCGTCGAGATGACGCAGGCTTCCTGGATGGCCGGATGCCGGTACATCAGGGCTTCCACCTCGGCGGGCCATACCTTGAAACCGGAGGCGTTGATCATCCGCTTGAGTCGGTCGGTCAGATAGAAGTAGCCCTGGACATCTACATAACCCATATCGCCCGTGCGAAAAAATTGCCGGCCTTCGCACTCGAAGAAAGCCGCCTGGGTGGCTGCCGGTTGCCTCCAGTAGCCTTGAAATACCTGGGGTCCGGCGCTGATGATCTCGCCCTGCTCACCCTGCGGCATCTCGACCAACGTGATCGGATCCACGACGCGAGACTCGACGCCGATGAAGGGCACGCCCAGGCATTGCTGGCGCGTTGCGTCGGGCGGATTGCTGTGCGACGGCGCGGCGGTTTCGGTCAGTCCGTAACCTTCGGCATAGCGCAGTCCGTAAACGGTCCACAGGCGCTCAGCGACGGCCTGCGGCATCGCCGCGCCGCCACCGCCGATGTAGCGCAGGCTGGAAAGATCGAAATTCCCGACGTTCGGACTCGCCAGCAAGTCGACGACCATGGTGGGAATGTTGGTCCAGTGCGTGACCCGCCATTTTGAGATCAGCCTGCCCGCAAGCTCGCGGTCCCAGCGCGGCATGATCACCAGCGTCGCGCCAACGTAGATCGACGCATGCATCACCGACACCATGCCGGTGATGTGAAACATCGGCACGACGGAGAGCGTGACATTCTCGAAGGTGCTGTTGCCCCACAAGGTAGTGCCGACCGCGTTGTGCATGAGGCTGGCGTGCGTGTGCATGCAGCCTTTCGGCAACCCGGTGGTGCCACTGGTGTAGGGCAGCACGGCCAGGTCATGCGGCACCGTCGCATGAGGTTCGAGTTCTTCCGGAGTGCCCTGCAACGCCTCCAGCCACGGTAGATGGCGGGCCGTTGTCTCGGCCATGGGCGGATGCCTGGTCAGCAGCCATTCACGCCAGGGTTCCGGCATGTCCGCTGGCACGGCTGCGTCATCGGCGAAGGCATCGCTGTAGTGCGTGACCACCACATGCTGCAGGCGACTTTCAGCTGGCAATGCCGCATTGGCGCGCTCGAGTTCGGGCGCCAGGTCAGCAGCCGTAACGGCCACGCGTGCCTCAGGGTCGGTGATGTAGTGCGCGAGTTCGTCCGCGCGGTTCATGGGATTGACGGGCACCACCACGGCACCCAGCCGCAGAATGGCAAAGTGCGCGATCACCCACTGCGGGCAGTTCTGCAGGCACAGCAGCACGCGATCACCCCGCTTGACTCCCAGCGATTGAAGGCTTGCGGCAAGGCGTTCAGCTTCCCTCAGCACGTCGGCATAGGAATAGCGGCGTTCGAAGAAGACCAATGCGGTCTTGTCGGGAAAGCGCAGCGCACTGACCACCAGGTTGTGCCACAACGAAGTCTGCGGCGGGCTGATGCGCCGTGGCAGTCGCGCAGGCCAGACGGCGGCGTGCGCATCGTGTCGCACAGCTGCGGCTGGCGGTTCGGCTGCGTCTCGCGTAATCGGGGGCACTCGGGATGAGGTCAATGCGGTCTCCATGGGATCCAAAACCAGGCTTTCGAGAGAGATGCGCTCTGCGGCTCATTCGCTCGGAAGCCAATTTAACGCGTTTGGCGCCCGCCTCCTCACGCGCAGGACGCACGCAGGACAGAAGGGCTCGCAAGCCGGGCAGTTATGGCCGCCCCAACGCGAGCCTGGCCGCCGCCAACCGAGGGAAAACCCGCCAGCAGGCAAGCTCGGAAATGCCGGCATTTACCTATGATGGGCGCACCTGAAAAATAGAAGAGGAGACACCCATGCCATGCCTGCCCATGAACAACCCGCCATCCCAGCCACAGCAACGCGCGCTTTTCACCCGCAGGGCTTTGCAGGTCTTGGTAGCAGCCTCGTTAGTGGCCTTTGGCGCGAACACCTTCGCCGCCTTCCCTGAAAAACCCATCAGGATCGTGATCGGTTTTCCTGCAGGAGGTCCGCTCGACCAGCATGCACGTCTACTCACGGAGCGACTGCAGGCCGTGTTGGGACAGCCCATCGTCATCGATTACAAGTCAGGGGCTGGCGGCACGGTCGGAGCGCAGGACGTGATGAAGGCGCCCGCGGACGGCTATACGCTCATGCTGGCCAACACCGGCGTCATGGTCATCAACCCCGCGCTCTACTCCAAGCTGTCGTACGCCACGCTAAAGGACTTCACGCCTATTGCACGCACTGCCATGCAGCCGCTTGCACTTCTGGTCAACCCCAAGCTGCCCGTTACCAACCTGAAGGAATTCATTGCCTATGCCAAGTCGCGGCCGGGCCAGATCAACTACGGTTCGGCGGGCAACGGCGGAATCAGCCATCTGGTGCCCGAGATGTTCAAGAATGCGACCGGACTTTTCATGGTGCATATCCCCTACCGCGGCAGCGCTCCCGCCTTTACCGACCTGATGGCTGGACAAGTGCAGTTCATGGGTGAATCCATCCCCCAGGCCGCCAATTACCACAAGCAAGGCAAGGTTCGCGCGCTGGCCGTCACCAGTCGCGAACGCAACCCCGCACTGCCGGATATTCCTACCGTGATGGAATCGGGCATCAAGGATTTCGAGGTCGTGGGCTTCTACGGTTTTCTCGCTCCCGCTGGCTTGCCGCCCGACGTCACCGCCAAACTCAGCGACGCGTTCAGGCAGGTCATGACCAGCGCCGACATTCGCAATCGGATGGTCGCGCAAGGCGCCGACCCGGCGTTTCTGGGCAGCGAGGACTTCGCCAAATTTCTCGCGTCCGAAATGCCGCGCTGGGCGCAGGCCGTCAAAGCTTCGGGCGCGAAACTCGATTAAACACGGAGGGCCGCGGCCCCGTGATGGTGCGCCCGGGCATGCTTTTCGGGCGATGGCGTCTGGACGGCCCTTGAGCGGGGCATCTGCAGGCCGATCTGGTGCTCACCGCTTGTATACCAGTTAACTGAACCAGGCAGATCGACCGCGCGGGGCTGGCACGGGATATGCACTACCTGTGCATGGCCACCGCTTCAGATATCAGCGACCGCATCATCGAAGCGGTGATGGCGCAAAAGCTTGCACCCGGCGCAAGATTGGGCGAACAGCAGCTCGCCATGCTGTTCGACTGCAGCCGCACTGTCGTCCGCGAGGCACTGACCCGCCTGGCTGCCCGCGGCATCGTCACTGTGAGTGCGCGCCGGGGCTGGTATGTCATCGAGCCCTCGCAGGAAGAAGCCCGCGAGGCCTTCGAGGCCCGCCGCGTCATCGAGATGGGCCTGATCCGCTGTACTAGCGAAGTCAACAAATCTGCAATCAAACAGCTCAAGGCTCACCTCACCCGGGAAAAGGCGGCCGTGAGGGGAAACGACGTGGGCCTGCGGAGTTTTCTGCTCGGTGACTTTCATGTGTGCCTGGCCGAATGCCTGGGCAACAGCCTGCTCGCCGACACGCTGCGCGACTTCACCGCGCGCACCACCCTCATCGCCATGCTGTACCAGTCGTCGCACGATGCGGCGCAGTCTTGCGAAGAGCATGTGCTCATCGTGCAGGCGCTCGAAAAGGGCGACCTGGCGCAAGCCGAAAAACTCATGCAGGCGCACATCGGCAGCGTGCAGGCTGCGCTAAAGCTGCAGGCTTCGGGCGGCGACCCGCTCGCGCAGCTCCGCAGCGCGCTGAGCCCGCTCCAGGCGCCGGCCCCGGCCACATCTTCTTCACCACGCGGGGTTCGCAAGCCTGGGCGCGCTTCGGTCGATGCGCCGTCGCGCCGAGCCGCGCCCACCAAGGCTGGCCCCCTGGCGGGGCCACAAAGCTCACGCAGTGACAAGCGTGGGATCGATTTTTCCACTGACGATTCTTCCACTCACCTAGGAGCCCTGCTATGAAACCCAGCAAACGTGTTTTTTCTTTCGCCCTCGCCGCAGCCGCCGTGCTGGCCGTCTCCGGGGTCCACGCGCAAACCGCGCTGGATGACATCATGAAGGCCAAGGAAATCAAGATCGCCATCCCGACCGACTTCCCTCCTTACGGCATGGTTGGCACCGACCTCAAGCCACAGGGTCTGGACGTTGAAATGGCCGGCTACATCGCGCAAAAACTCGGCGTGAAGATTGAACTCGTCCCGGTTACCAGTGCCAACCGCATTGCCTACCTGCAGACCAAAAAGGCCGACCTCGTGATTTCTACACTCGGCAAGAACCCCGACCGCGAAAAAGTCATTGATTTCACCGCTGCTTACTCGCCATTTTTCCAGGCCGTCTTCGGCCCCAAGAGCGTCAACGTGAAATCATTCGCCGACCTGTCCGGCAAGACCATCAGCGTGACGCGTGCCGCCCTGGAGGACCAGGAACTGACCAAGGTTGCGCCCACCGGCGCCGATATCAAGCGCTTTGAAGACAACAACACCACGGTGTCGGCTTACACGGCCGGCCAGGTCCAGCTGATCGCCACCGGCGCTTCGGTGGCCGGCAACATGATGGCGAAAAATCCGCAGCTGAACACAGAGTACAAGCTGCTGCTCAGCGACAGTCCCAACTTCATCGGCGTTGCCAAGGGTGAAGACAAGCTACGGCTGAAGGTCAATGAAGTGATCGCCGACGCCAAGAAAAACGGCGACCTCGACAAGATTGCAATGAAGTGGTTGGGACGTCCTGCGGGCAATCTCCCCCAGTGATGATTTGAGCCACAGGATGCACCGGTCGTGACGCGCCTCTCCATCTCTTGCAAGACCGCAGCGGATCCAACTTGGTTAGGCCGCCACCGGCGTGAGCTGCAAGTGGAGACGCGGTCATGCGAAGTAGAGCTCGACAGGGGTATGAACCATGCGCGTTGAGTTGGATTTCATGGCCGTGCTGTCGCAATGGCCGCTGCTGGCCATTGGCGTCGCCTGGACGCTGGGCCTGACGGCGATCTCGTCGGTGCTGGGCGTATTCATGGGCATGGGCTTTGCCTGGGCGCGCGCAGGCGGGCCGCGCTGGCTACGCTGGCTGGTGGGCACCTACGTCGAGTTGATCCGCAACACGCCCTTTATCGTGCAGCTGTTCTTCATCTTCTTCGGCCTGCCGGCCGCGGGCTTCAAGCTCTCGCCGGAAACGGCCTCGGTGCTGGCCATGGTGATCAATCTGTCCGCCTATGCCACCGAGATCATCCGCGCCGGCGTGGAAGCCACGCCCAGGGGACAGGTGGAGGCAGCTGAAAGCCTGGCGCTCAACCGCGTGCAGATCTACACCCGCGTGGTGCTTCCGCCGGCCCTCAAGAAGGTCTGGCCAGCCATGGTGAGCCAGATCATCATCGTGATGCTGGGCTCGGCGGTCTGCGGGCAAATCTCGACGCAGGAACTCTCATACGCCGCCAACCTGATCCAGGGCCGCAACTTCCGCGCCTTCGAGGCCTTCATCATCGCCACCGTGATTTACCTGGCGCTGTCCGTTGCAGTGCGCAAGCTCTTGAACTGGGTGGGACCGAAGTTCCTGTTCGGCAGATAACGCAAAGCCGGAAAAAAACAGCATGATCGAATTCACCCTCTGGGACATCTTCCGAAACCTGCTGCTTGCGGCGCGCTGGACCATAGGGCTCTCGCTGGTCGCATTCGTGGGGGGCGGCATCGTCGGCGGGCTGCTGCTGGTGGGCCGTCTCTCGGCCACGCGCGCCGCGCCGGGCGCGCAGAAGGCAAGTAGCGTCGCGCGCCGCGCCATGGACGGCTATGTGCTGCTGTTTCAGGGCACGCCCTTGCTGATGCAGCTCTTTCTGGCCTACTTCGGCCTGGCGCTGTTCGGCATCAACGTGCCGGCCTGGGTGGCTGCCGCCACGGCACTCACGCTTTACACCAGCGCCTATCTGGCCGAGATCTGGCGCGGCTGCGTCGATGCAATTCCCAAAGGCCAATGGGAGGCCGCTCAAAGCCTGGCGCTGAACTTCGGCGAGCAACTGCGCCACATCGTGCTGCCGCAGGCCGTGCGTATCGCCGTGCCGCCCACCGTCGGCTTTCTGGTACAGGTCGTCAAAGGCACGGCGCTGGCCTCAGTGATCGGCTTCATCGAACTGACCAAGGCCGGCACCATGATTACCAACGCCACCTTCAAACCCTTCGTGGTCTACAGCTGCGTCGCGCTGATGTACTTCGCGCTGTGTTTCCCCGTATCCCTGTATGCCCGAAAGCTTGAGAGAAAAGCCCGAAATGGACGCTAACACCGCCGCCACCGACACCCCATCCCTTGCCGTGTCCCCGAGGACGCTGGTCGAGATCAACCAGTTGCGCAAGAGCTTCGGCGCCAACGAGGTGTTGAAAGGCATAGACCTCGAAGTCAAGGCAGGCGAGGTCATCGCCATCATCGGCAAAAGCGGCTCGGGCAAAAGCACGCTGCTGCGCTGTATCAACGGGCTGGAGGCATTTCAAAGCGGCACGCTGCGCGTGGATGGCAAACACCTGCTGCACGAGAATCCGCAGGTCATGCGCGAGCTCCGCCAGCGCGTGGGCATGATCTTTCAGAATTTCAACCTTTTTCCGCACCTCACCGTCGGCAAGAACATCATGCTCGCACCCACGCTGGTCAAGAAAACGGCCGGCGCGCCCGCCGCCGAACATGCGCGCGCGCTGCTGCAGCGCGTGGGCCTGGCCGAAAAATTCGAGTCTTGGCCAGACCAGCTTTCGGGCGGTCAGCAGCAGCGCGTGGCGATCGCGCGCGCGCTGGCCATGCAGCCTTCTGTGCTGCTGTGCGATGAAATCACTTCGGCGCTGGACCCTGAACTCGTGGGCGAGGTGCTTCAGGTGGTGGAGAGCCTGGCGGCCGAGGGCATGACGCTGCTGATGGTGACGCACGAAATGAACTTCGCGCGAAAAGTCTGCGACCGCGTGGTCTTCATGCACCAGGGCCGCGTCCACGAGATCGGACCGCCCGACGAGGTGTTCTCCAGCCCGCAAACCGCCGAGCTCAAGCAGTTCCTCGGCATGATTCAATAGTCCGCCGCCCATGACCGTCTCCGCATCCACTTCCCCACCCGCTCCGTCTCGCACGCTCAACATTCCCGCGGGCCACGGCAGGGCCGTGCGCCTGCAAGCCGGCCAGGCCGTGAAAGTGATCAACACCCACGGCACACAGGTCGTGGATTGCTGGGCCTTCAATGCCTACGACCTCAACGAATTCATGTGCATGGAAACCACCCGCGTATGGAACCAGCGCCTGAACCCCCTCGTCGGCGACTCCTTCGTCACCAACCAGCGCCACCCCATACTCACCGTGGTCGAAGACACCTCACCCGGCGTGCACGACACCTTCATGGCCGCCTGCGACCGCCGCCGCTATGAACTGCTGGGCGTCAAGGGTTACCACCGCAATTGCTGCGACAACATGTTCGAAGGCATGTTCGCGCTGGGCCTGACGCCGCCGCGCGCCATCCTGGCCTCCTTCAACATCTTCATGAACATCCGCGTGCAGCCCGACGGCATTTCGCTCAAGACCCTGCCCACCGTCAGCAAGGCGGGCGATTCGATCACCTTGCGCGCCGAGATGGACTGCTTTGTGGCGTTTTCAGCCTGCCCGCAAAACATCGTGAAGATCCAGGGCGCGGGCGACAACACGCCCAAGCCGGCCGACCTGGAAATCCTGGAAAGCGCGACTGGCCTGCCCGTCAACGGGCCCTGGGTTCCCGCGGCATAGCCCCCGCCGAGGTCGGCTTTGCCTTGGCCCGGCACGGCCGGGCGGCATCCCGCACAATGGCGCGATAGACTTGCCTTGCATCTCACGGGACGGCCACGTTCGCGGCGTCCCCGGGCGGCCCACACTGCCCCGTCGACCCTGACGCTGCTCCCTTTAATATGCCCCCCATCCTTTATTTTTTCGCGTTCTGCAACCTTGTCATCGGCAGCAGTGCCTTTGTCATGGGCGGTATTTTGAAACCCGTCAGCGACTCACTGGGCATCAGCATCGCTGCGGCTGGCCAGACCATGACCGCTTACGCTGTGTCGACGGCCGTGCTGGCGCCCTTGCTCATCGTCCTCACGGCAAAGTGGTCCCGCAAGCGCACCGTCCAGCTTGCGCTCGCGCTGTTCACCGCGGGTGGCGCGGTTTGCGCCCTCGCGCCGGACCTGTCCATATTGCTGCTCGGACGCGTTCTGATGGGCGCCGGCGCCATGTTCACTGCCGCCGTCTCGGCACTGGCCGTTGCCATGGTGCCGCCCGCGCTCAGGGGCCGGGCGCTGTCCATTACGTTTCTGGGAATGAGCATCAGTTACGCGGTGGGCGTGCCGGTGGGTGCCTGGCTGGGTTTCGAGTATGGCTGGCGGGTTCCTGTCGGTCTGTCAGCCGTGGCCAGCTTTGCGACGCTGGTGCTGGCGAGCTGGCTCATTCCCGCCAAACTCGCGGGTGGCGGCTCGGGCTTCGGCGGCTTCGCAGCCGCCGCCCTGCAGCCGGTTGTCCTGCGCACCTGGCTTCGCACACTGCTTTACTTTATTGCGATCTTCAGCGTGTTCGCCTATATCGGCCCCGTTCTACAGGCGCTCAACCCGATGAGCTCGACGCAGCTTTCGCTGACCCTTGCCCTGTTCGGGGCGGCAGGTGTCGTCGGTACGCTTTCGGGTGGATGGGCGAACGACCGCTTCGGATCGATCCGGACGATGCGGGTGCAGCTCGCCGTGCTGGTGGCTTCGATGGCTTTGCTTCCACTGACGCAAGGCCATGTGCTCGCGACGCTCGCCACCCTGATCGTTTGGGGCATTGCGGGCTTCGGCATCATGGCGCCGCAGCAGAGCCGACTGGCCAGCCTGGCTCCCGCGCAAGCGCCGTTGCTTCTCAGCCTGAACAGTTCCATGCTGTACGTGGGCACGGCATTTGGTGCCGTCGTGAGTGGCGCGCTGCTCGACCGCGTGGGTTTTGCCCAACTCGGCTGGATCGGCGTGCCGTTCGGCTTGCTGGCCATCGCCACGTTGGTTTTCGAAAAAATGCCAGCCAAGCCCTCGTCTGCAGCGGCTTGAAAACACGGACCCCGTCATGACCCTGCTTCAGACTGAGCTGTCCACGCTAACGCACGGACTTCAGCGATTCAAATCAGGAGAGTGCGGCGCCGCCGAATTCTCGCGGCTGGCCTCTTCCCAGCAGGCTCTGCTTGCAGCCCTGCCTTCACGTTTTCGCGAGGTGCTGGACCAATTGCTGACGCGGCTCGAATCCAGCGCCCTGTTCACCGAAGAAAGTTGTTCTTTCAGCCAGCAAGAGCTGATTGCAAGCCTGGCGATGTGGGTGGACAAGGCCGGGGCCCACCTGCAGTCGTCCCGCCTCCCGGAATCCGGCGGCTAAAGGACCAGGGATTTTTGCGGCTGGCCGGAACCATTCCCGGCCTCGCTTTATCATTACAGGGTGCGCCATCTTTTCCTTGCCCTTCTGATTGCCCTGTTGCCCTTGCGCGGCTGGCTGGGCGATGCCATGGCCATCGATATGGCATCGGTTACAGCAGCCAGCATGAACGCGCCTTCGCAGCATCCTGCGCACCAGGCCGTCAGCCCTGACACCGTCGCTGAAATGGCCCACCACGACTGCGGTGAGGCCGTGGTGCATTCCGACAATTCACCCGGCGAAAAGCAGACCGCCGCCTGCGATCAGTGTCCAAGTTGCGACGCGTGCCATGCCGTCGGACTGGCTCTCGGCGAATCCAGGGCCGAAAGTTCCGCGCTGACCCGCGCAGGGCCGGCCTCTCTTTTTCAGCGCTTCGCAAGCGCAGAGTCATTTCCAGGCAACAAGCCACCGATTTCCTGAGCCTCACGCCCAAAATGGGTCTGAATTTGCCGGCTTAGCCGCAAAGCACAGGCACCTGGAAATCATTGCCCTTCCAACCCAGGAAGGGCTCCTGGAAAACACCTCGCCTAGAGGAGCCCGAAACCTTGCGAACCCTTGCCCTTTTCCCGCCACGTACACGTGCCTTGCACCGCCTGATGCTGGGTGCCACTGCGTTCATGTGGCTCAATTCGGCCTCTGCGCAGTTGGCCGCGTATCCGCGCATCGACCCGGCACCCACTGCGCGGGCCGCCGACCCGAAAGCGCCCGTCCCCACACCAGCTTACCGCTCGGTTCTGGCCGATCTTCCGACAGGTGTCGAGGAGGCAAAAGTCGACTGGCGAGATGCCAATGCGGCGGTCGCGCAATTCAAGCGCGGCCATGCGGACATCCTGAAATGGGAAACTGACTCGACGCCTTCGGCAGGTGCCGCAGCCGGAAAGCCCGGACAGGAAAAGCCATGACGCCCGTGATCCGGCAGGTTTGCAGCTCAATTGCGCTCGCGAGCGCGCTCTTGCTGGTGGGCTGCGCCACTGTTTCCCCCGATGGGGGCACGGCATCGCTCCAATCGATCGCCCATCAGCTCCCGACCGGACCGGCACGGCATGACGCTGTATTCCCGCGCCCCGGCGTGGACGCCTCTGCAGAGATTTCAGCGCTGCTCCAGTTGCCGCTTTCCGCAGATTCCGCCGTGCGCATTGCGCGCCTGAACAACCCCGGTTTGCAGCAATCGCTCGCCAGCCAGGGGGTGGACATCACCAACGCGGCGCTGGCCTCCCATCCCGCAAAGATAAAGGCCACACAGGATGCAGCCCTGCTGGGCGCTCAGGTCCGCAAAGCCTGGATACGCGCGGTCGCAGCCGGGCAATCTGCCCAGACGGCGACTGGCGTCAAGGAAGCCGCAGAAGCAGGCGGAGAACTCGCGCGCCGAATGGCCCGGGCGGGCAACTGGAGCCCGTTGCAGCAGGCACGGCAACAGGTGTTCCTGGCCGACGCGGCAGCCGACCTGATCCGGGCGCAGGAGACCGCATTCAGCGCACGCGAAAGACTGACCGTGTTGCTCGGCCTCTGGGGTCAGGATGCCGAGCGATACATCCTGCCCGCACAGTTGCCGGATCTGCCCGATGCGCCGCGTAACGAGACAGACCTTGAAAGGCGCGTACTTGAACGCCGCCAGGAGCTGACGCTGGCGGCGGTTCAATGGCAACGCCAACTCACGCGGCCCGCGCCGCGCGGTAGCGATGCTCTTTGGGACGCGTTGGGCGAAGCCGCGCATGTGCGCGGCCTTGCCGTGCAGGCCCGCAGCGAGGCGCGTGAGGCGCTTTTTCGCTACCGCACCCGCTACGACCTGGCGCGCCACCATGACAAGGAAATCGTGCCACTGTCGCGCTTTATCAACGACGAGATGGTGCTGCGCTACAACGGCATGCTGTCGAGCGTATTTGACCTGCTCGCCGAGAGTCGTGCTGGTGCGCAAGCCCACGCCCGCGCCATGGATGCCCGAAGGGATTTCTGGCTGGCCGATACCGACCTCGACACCGTCCTTTCAGGCTTGCCGCTGTCTTTTTCCGACAGCGCTGCCGAGTCGGCCAGCACGGGATCGTCTTCCCAGCCTGCGGGGCACTGACATGCAATTCTTGCAATACGCCCACATGATTCAGGAAACCCGATGAACCGGCGAAATTTTTTCAACAAGGCCGCCATTAGCGCTGTGGCCGCGGCATCGGTCAGCAAGGTCGCGATGGCGGCCCTGCCCGAGCCAGCCATCATGCAGGGCGCGGCAACTGCGCCCCCGCTGTTGCCGCCTGATGGCAGGCCCTACAACCCGGTCGTGACACTCAACGGATGGACCCTGCCCTGGCGCATGAACCAGGGCGTCAAGGAATTCCATCTGGTGGCCGAGCCGGTCGTTCGCGAGATGACGCCAGGCTTCAAGGCGCATATGTGGGGCTACAACGGGCAGAGCCCGGGCCCGACCATCGAGGTGGTCGAAGGTGACCGCGTGCGCATCTTCGTGACCAACAAGCTGCCCGAGCACACCAGCATGCACTGGCATGGCCAGCGCCTGCCCAATGGCATGGACGGCGTGGCCGGGCTCACCCAGCCTGCCATACCGGTCGGCAAGACCTTCGTCTATGAGTTCGTCGCGCGGCGCCCCGGCACCTTCATGTACCACCCGCATGCCGACGAAATGACGCAGATGGCCATGGGCATGATGGGTTTCTGGGTGACGCATCCGAAAGATCGAAAGCACCCCTTGATCGACACAGTCGACCGCGACTTCGTGTTTTTGCTGAACGCCTACGACATCGAGCCCGGCAGCATGACACCGAAAATCATGACCATGCTCGACTTCAACCTCTGGTCCTGGAACAGTCGCATTTTTCCGGGCATCGATACCCTGAACGTCCGGCTCGGCGACAAGGTGCGCATCCGCTTTGGCAACCTCACGATGACGAACCATCCCATTCACCTGCACGGCCATGAATTCATGGTGACGGGGACCGATGGCGGGCCGACACCCAGGTCTACGCGCTGGCACGAAGTGACCACCGATGTGGCCGTGGGCCAGATGCGGCAGATCGAATTTCTGGCGGACGAGGAAGGCGACTGGGCCTTTCACTGCCACAAGAGTCACCACACCATGAATGCCATGGGCCACGACATCCCGACCATGATCGGCGTGGACCATCGCGGTCTGGTTAAAAAAATTCAGAAAGCCATCCCCGACTACATGGTGATGGGTGAACGCGGTATGGCGGACATGGGCGAGATGGAGATGCAGATCCCGGACAACACGGCCCCGATGATGACCGGCAAGGGGCCGTATGGCAGCCTCGAAATGGGCGGCATGTTCAGCGTGGTCAAGGTGCGCAAGGATCAAAAGCCGGGCGACTACCGCGACCCTGGCTGGCACGCGCATCCCGCGGGCACGCAGGCCTATGAATGGACCGGCAGCCTGCCGCAAGCCCCGACAGCCCGTGCCGGCGCAGGCACCACCACCCCGACACCCGGCTCAACGACGGCTGCACCTGCAGCCGAAGTGCAGGTGCGCAAGCCGCCCAATCCCGGCGCGCCTGGCGCTGCCTCCGGCCACGGCCATCACTAAACACTCCTTGTTAATCACAGCTGAACTTCACAAGACTCGCAATGAACACACGAACACGATTTTTGATGGCAACGACTGCCTTGATGATGGCGTCCACAGCAGGTGCGCATGGCGACATGCATTCGGGCAAGGCCGGGCCAGTGGTCAAAGAACAAAAGGATTGGGGGATCGCGGGAGACGCCAAGGCTGCCCTCAGGACCGTCACGCTCACGATGGACGACCAGATGCGCTTTACGCCTTCAAAGCTCAGCTTCAAGCAAGGAGAAACGGTGCGCTTCGTCATCAAGAACCAGGGCAAGCTACTGCACGAGCTGGTCATCGGCACGCCCGCTGAACTCAAGGCCCACGCCGCCATGATGGCCAAATTCCCCACCATGGCGCATGAGGAGCCCTACATGTCGCACGTGGCTCCTGGAAATTCCGGTGGCCTCGTGTGGACCTTCAACCGCGCGGGCGACTTCGAGTTTGCCTGCCTGGTTGCGGGCCATTTCGAAGCTGGCATGCGCGGCACGATCACCGTGGCGAGTGCCCGCTAAGTCATCCCAGATTTCTTCAGGAGAACTCTTATGAAACGACGTCAATGCATCCAGGCACTCGCCACCCTCGCTGGCACCGCCATTCTTGCCGGCCCGATTGCGGCACAAACGAAGCCACAGGTCGAGGTCTGGAAAGATCCGGACTGCGGCTGCTGCAAAGACTGGGTCAAGCACCTCGAGTCGAACGGATTCACGGTCAAGGTTCACGACTCCGGCAACGCGGCCACACGCACGCGCCTTGGCATCCCGGACAAGCTCGGCTCGTGCCACACGGCGCAGGTCGGCGGCTACGCCATCGAAGGCCATGTACCGGCCCGAGACATCCAGCGGTTGCTGAAAGAAAAGCCGCAGGCCGTCGGGCTGGCCGTGCCCGGCATGCCGGTGGGTTCTCCCGGCATGGACCTGCCCATCTACGGCAAGCGCCGCGACCCCTACGACGTACTGCTCATAAGCAAGTCGGGCGCCAGCAGCGTTTACCAAAGCTACAACCGCACTTGAGGAGTTCACGCATGACAAACATGAAGAAAAATCCACGCCCGAGCCGCACGACAAGTGGCTCGCGTTCGGCGCTTGCCGCCGTGTCTCTTGCACTAGCAAGCCTGGTTGCGCATGCAGCCGGTCCCCTCGCCCCAGCCGAGGGCGAGGTGCGCAAGGTCGACAAAGCGACGGGCAAGATATCACTCAAGCATGGCGAGATCAAGAATCTGGACATGCCGCCGATGAGCATGGTCTTTCAGGTGCAGGACCCCGCGCTGCTCGACAAGGTCAAGGCCGGTGACAAAGTGACTTTCACCGCCGACATGGTCAAAGGCAGCTACACCGTGATGTCGATCGAGCCCAAGAAATGAAGGCCCTTTTCGGCTTCTTGTCATTTGGACGCGTCGCGCGGATCGGATCTGGCGCACTGGCGCTGGCACTTGCGGGGCACGGAAGTCTTGCCTGCGCAGCCCCTGCGAAACCAGAGGTCGTGAGCGCGCAGGTCATCAGCGTGGATGCGGCGCGCGGATTCGTAACGCTCAAGCATGCGCGCATCAAAAGCATCGACATGGACGCCATGACCATGCCCTTTCAGGCCAGGGAACCGGCCATGCTCGAGGGCCTCAAGCGTGGCGATCGCGTGCGCTTCTCGGTGTCCGTCGAGGGCAATGACCTGTTGATTACGCAGATCAAGAGAGTCAAATGAAACGCCTCGGTTTTCTGACGCTGCTCTGTCTTGCCCTGTCGCCGCCCGTCCAGGCGGGTCCGATGGGCTTCAAGGACAGCGTCATGGCCATGGGCGACTTAAGCCCGAACTGGCGCGAAGGTTGGGCCAACTATGCACTCACGCCACGCGATGCCGTCGGTGGCGGTGGCGTCGAAATGCGTTCGGACGATGGACGCTTGAAGCGCCAGTTCGGCGAGCTCACCTACACACGGCTTCTCAGCCGGATCAACGGCGAACATTCGCAGGCGAACTTCTGGTTCATCGGCGGTGCGGGTTCCGTTCGCGGCAATGACTTCGGCGGTAGCCGGACGATGTTTGCGCCCGGAATTTCAGCCGACTACGAGACGACCCGAATTTATGCGTCGGCAACTCTGCGCCTTTATCGCGCCGAGGGTCTGCGGCACGATTTCGCGTCGGTGCGTTCAGGATTTTCGTTCTACGAAGTCGACTATGACGAGACTCAACCTTGGCTGATCGTCGAGGCCCGGCGCATGAAGGGCCTGTCCGATTCGACCGAGATCACGCCCATGCTGCGCCTGATTCACAACCGCTACTTCGTTGAGTTCGGCGTGAGCAGCATGAAGCAGGCTCGGCTCAATTTCATGTACATCTTTTAAACAGCGAAGGAAAACCCAATGAAACGACTCACCGCCAGAATCCCGGCAACTGCAGCCCTGGTTGTCGCCACTTGTCTCGTTGCATCGCAGGCCTTCGCCGCTGAGAGCGTGAAGGCCACCGTCAACGGCATGGTCTGCGCCTTCTGCGCCCAGGGAATCGAAAAACGCCTGTCGAAAATGCCGGCGACGCAGTCGGTTTTCGTCGACCTCAAGAAAAAAATCGTCGCGGTAGAGGCAAAGCCTGGCCAAACGCTCGACAACAAGGCGATCAGCCATGAGATCACCGAGTCGGGCTACGACGTCGTCAAACTCGAAACAGTTTCGCTGTCCGTAGCCGACATCAAGGCGCAGGCCAAAGCTGCGAAGTGAAGCTCGATGCGCCCATTGAGAGCCCGTCGGCCTGGTCTTCCTGGCTGGCGTTGACGGCGAGCGCCAGCACGCTGGTGTGCTGTGCGCTGCCGGCCCTGCTCGTCGCACTGGGGGCAGGCGCGGCGCTCTCGGCCCTTGTGTCTTTCGTGCCGGGAATCGTCTGGATCAGTGAATACAAGGGTGCGGTTTTCGCTTCCGCCGCGCTCATGCTCGGTCTGAGCGGCGCCGTGCAATGGCGTAATCGCTTTGCGCCCTGTCCCGTCGATCCGGTGCTGCGTTCGGCCTGCCTGCGCACGCGCCGGTTTTCGGCGCGGGTCTATCTCGCCAGCCTCGTCCTTTTCGCCGCCGGGGGCTGGTTTGCTTTTGTCCAGCCCTGGTTGCAGGGGTCCTGAACGCAAGAGTCCGCAGGACCGCGTTGGCGGGTCCCTTGCCCATGCTAAGGTTGTCCGCATGACAAAGACCATCCGCTATACGCTGATGTCCGTGCGCGACCTGGCGGTGTCGGCCGGCCCTTTTCTCGTGCTGGCGATCGCACTTCTGGTCATGGCCTATCTCTGGCTGGACCCCAATCCGCCGAAGCGCGTGGTGCTGGCAACCGGACCCGCACAAAGCGCTTACGAAGCCTTCGGCAAGCGTTATGCCCAAGTGCTCGCCCGCGATGGGATAGAAGTCGTGCTGCTTCCATCGGAAGGCTCGGCCGCCAACCTGCAGTTGTTGCGCTCGGGCAAAGCCGACGTTGGTTTCGTGCAGGGAGGCACGGGCGATCTCAATGCCGAGGGCAGCGAGCAACTTGAATCCCTGGGCAGCCTGTTCCTTGAACCAGTCTGGCTTTTTTACCGGGAGGAAGCTGCCCGCAAGGTCAACCGCAACACGCGCGCCAAGCCGGCTGGACCAGCTGCAGCGCCTGATGTGCTGAACTCGCTCACGCAGCTGCAGGGCCTGCGCGTGAACGTCGGAACGCCGGGCAGCGGCATTCCTAACCTCATGGACAAGTTGCTCGAGGTCAACCGGATCGACCGGGGCTCGGTGACGCTTTCACAACTGGAGCAAACGCCCGCCACCGTCGAGTTTCTGGGCGGCAAGCTCGATGCACTGGTCTTCGCCTCGGCGCCCGAGTCACTGATGGTGCAGATGCTGCTGCAGACCCCCGGCGTCAAGTTGATGAACTTCGCGCAGAGCGAAGCGTACTCGCGCCGCTTTGCATTCCTGAGCCCGGCCATTCTGCCGCGCGGCGTGGTCGATCTGGCGGCCAACATACCGCCCGATGATGTACGGCTGGTGGCCCCGACCACGACCCTGCTGGCACGGCACAAGACGCACCCGGCATTGCTCGAGCTGTTTGCCTTGGCGGGCAATGAGATTCACGGCAGCGCTGGCTGGTTCAAGCGCGCCCGGGAGTATCCCAATGTCCGCAACAACGAGCTGCCGGTCAGCAAGGAGGCCGAGCGCAGCATCCAGAGCGGCCCGCCCTTGCTGCAACGCTATCTTCCGTTCTGGGTGGCGAATCTTGTCGAACGCATGTGGCTGGTAATGGGGATCATCCTGGCGATCCTTTTGCCGCTATCACGCGTGGTGCCGCCGCTCTACGCCTTTCGGGTCCGCTCGCGCATCTTTCGCTGGTATGCGCAACTGCGCGACATCGAGCAGCGCATTGCGGTGCCGGGGCAAGAAGCAACGCTCGTGCGCGAACTGCAAGATCTTGAAAACAGGGCATCCAAGATCTCCGTGCCACTGTCCTATACCGACGAGCTTTATGCGCTCAGAGCCAACATAGATCTGGTGCGGGGAAGATTGGGCAAGGCCTAATGCCGCGCGACTGAGCAACCCGCTCCTGGACGCCCGCGTCAGACCTCACATGTGCAGCGCTTGCCTGAGTTCGGTCCCTACGCCGGGCCTTTGGACCATATGCGCAAAGGTATCCAGATACACGAGGTCGAGCGAATCCGTACGGTTGGGCTCCGGATCGAAATGACAGATCGTGCCGCGTGTGTTTCCTTCGTCATCGCTAAGGGGAACGCCGCAATAAGAACGGATCGCCTGACGCTTGCGGTGGCTTGCGACACGCGGATCCGCCAGCGAATCGTCGACCACAAAGGGCCTGCCGCTGGCTCGCACAAAAACGCAATAGGACTCGTCGACCGGTACGGCAGCAGCGGAAGTGACCGCCGGGTCTTCAGAGTCCACCAGCTGGAGGTTGGTGAGCATGCCGCCGTCGAACCGGTAAAGTCCGCTGCACCGGTTGGCTGTCATGCTGTTGAGAAAGCGCAGCGCTTGATGGGGTCCGTCGACCTCAAGTACGGCCTCCAGAAGGACCGCAAAGTCCTGCGCCAGATCCTCGACCAGCGGCGGCGGTACCCTTGGATAGGGACGAGTAGGCTGTAGTGACGAATCAAGCATGCTGCACTCCTGCGGCGGTGTTCTTCCTTATAGTCCTTTATGGGGCAACATGCCAGTTTGGTGCGGCAGCGCATTCGGTTTGCCTCGTCAGGGATTTCGACTTTGAGCGAGGTCCGGTTAAGGACCAGCGCGAGGACGGCCAACGCGCGTTTGTCTACCCGCTGAGGCGGCGTAGCCGTTGCCAACCCGTGCGGTCAACGGGTGAGCGGAGCTTCAGAGCTTCACACCTCTAGCCCGGAATATCGGGCTCGACCAGCCTGGCGAGCTGCTTCAGCGATTCCTGCCAGCCGAGGTAACACATCTCAACCGGGATGGCGCTCGGAATGCCTTCTTGCACGATGCTGATCTCTGTACCGCATGAAACGGCTTTAAGCACCACGGTCACCTGCATTTCACCCGGCAGATTCGGGTCGTCAAACCGGTCGACATACCGGATGCGTTCGAAGGGCGCCAGCTCCAGGTAAGTGCCGCCGAACGAGTGGGCGTTTCCCGTCGAAAAGTTCGTGAACGACATCCGGAACGTGCCGTCTACGCGCGCGTCCATCTGGTGAACCTTGCAAGTGAATCCGTACGGCGGGAGCCACTTGGCCATGGCGTCCGCGTCGGTGAACGCCTTGTAGATTTTCTCCGGACTGGTTCGAAGCACGCGGTGGAGTCTTACGGTGCCGGTCATTCAATACTCCTTTGAGAAGTTGGAAGTTCAGATCATCCAGGGCCGTCGAAAGGCAAAGGTCGCTCAGGGCGCCAACCTTGGCCTCATGCGGCGAACACAGAGTACAGCGCAAGCCAGCAGCAAAATCAATCCCGTCACGGCTTCGAACGCTATGGTCAGATTGGCCGCAAGCGTGTGCTCCGAACAAAGAGCGAGTGTGTAGTGAGCCAGGCCGTCGAGCCCGAATGCGCCGTACGCGCCCAAACACACCAGCGCGGCCGTTCGAAGTGCCGACCTGGCAAGCAGGAGCGCGCCAAGCCCCAGGCTCGTCACGGCAGCCCACGCCAAGTAGATGGTTTCTCGGGAAAGCCAGCCGGAAATGCCGGGATACAGCGCGATGTACTCGGCGTTATGCACGAAGTGAGCAAGACTGGCTACAAAGTAGACAGCAGTCAGCGCCAGCAGGGGCGCAGGCAAAAATGGCAAATGCAAGAGCTTGCTGCCATGAACGTCGCGGACTTTACCGGTGAGCATCGCTCTAGAGGCCCAACGCCTTCCAGCCTTCGATTCCCAGCTTCTCCAGTGTCCTGATGTTTTCTTCAAAGATGGCCTCGGCCTGCGGAAACGCTTCAACCGCACGTTCGACGCTCTCTTCCCGCAGCAGATGCAGGATGGCGAACGGCGCGCGGTTGCTGTAGTTGCCCATGTCGTCCGGCTCGGTACCGTCGAACTGGAAGTTCGGGTGAAAGCTGGCGAGTTGAATAATGCCCTCGAGTTCGTGCTCTTCCACGACCCCGTCTGCGATTTCCAGGAAATCGTTGAAGTCCAGAAAGTCCTCGAACAGGGTGGGATGGATCAGCAGCGTGGTGTCGACTTCATCCGCCGGGGTGGCCACGAGCAGGTCAAGCTCACGGTCCAGTTCCTCCAGCAAATCATCCGCATGCCGCGCATGGCTCACCACCAGCCGCACCTGGTTCTTGACGTACACGGCTTTCGCAAAAGGGCACAGATTCAGGCCGATCACGGCCTTTTCCAGCCAGTGGCGGGTTTGATTGAGAACTTCTTCGTCTGTCACATACACCTCGATGGGGGGATTTACTGAGAAATTTTCTTGCCGCAAGGCCTGCCCAACGTTCCGTTGCACGCATCCTTCGATCCGCCTGTCCTGAGTTTGTCGAAGGGTCAGGACGAACGGAGGGAGGCCATCTCTGGAAACGCGGCGACGGCCATCCTTGCCGAGCCGGCCCATCGCGAGCCAAGGAATCCCCAACACCAGCAGGGGCCGCGGGACTGGCTTCGCCAGACCGCAGGCGCAGCGCCCCCTCGGGGGGCAGCTTTTACACGCAGTGAAAAGCGTGGGGGCCCTATTTCAGCGCCTTGAACCGCATGCGCTTCGGCTTGGCGCCCTCTTCGCCCAGGCGACGTTTCTTGTCGGCTTCGTACTCCTGGTAGTTGCCGTTGAAGAAGGTCCACTGGCTGTCACCTTCTGCGGCAAGGATGTGCGTGGCAATGCGGTCGAGGAACCAACGGTCGTGGCTGATGACCATGATGGAGCCAGCGAACTCGAGCAAGGCGTCTTCCAGTGCTCGCAAGGTCTCGACGTCGAGGTCATTGGACGGCTCGTCGAGCATGAGCACGTTGCCGCCAGCAATCAGTGTCTTGGCCAGGTGCAACCGGCCGCGCTCGCCGCCCGAGAGCATGCCAACGCGTTTTTGCTGGTCTGCGCCGTTGAAGTTGAAGCGGCCGGCATACGCGCGGCTTGGCATCGTGAACTTGCCGACGGTGAGCATGTCGAGGCCGCCGGAAATGTCTTCCCAAACCGTTTTCTCATTGGCCAGATCGTCGCGGTGCTGGTCGACAAAGGCCATGCGTGCGGTCTTACCGATCACGACTTCACCAGCGTCGGGCTGCTCGCGACCGGCGATGAGCTTGAAGAGCGTTGACTTGCCGGCACCGTTGGGTCCGATGATGCCGACGATAGCGCCTGCGGGAATCTTGAAGCTCAGGTTGTCGATCAGCAGGCGATCGCCGAAAGACTTGCTGACGTTCTTGAACTCGATGACTTCATTGCCCAGCCGCTCTGCCACAGGGATGAAGATCTCCTGCGTTTCGTTGCGCTGCTGGTATTCAAAGTCCGAAAGTTCCTCGAACCGAGCAAGGCGAGACTTGCTCTTGGCCTGGCGGGCCTTGGGGTTCTGGCGCGACCATTCGAGCTCCTTTTTCAAAGCCTTGGCGCGGGCTTCCTCGCCCTTTTGTTCTTGCGCCAGGCGCTCGCCCTTTTGCTCCAGCCAGGTGCTGTAGTTGCCTTTCCAGGGAATGCCGTGGCCGCGGTCCATCTCAAGAATCCACTCGGCTGCGTTGTCGAGGAAATAGCGGTCGTGGGTGATCGCGACCACGGTGCCCGGGAAGCGCTGCAGGAACTGCTCGAGCCAGTCGACGGACTCCGCGTCGAGGTGGTTGGTCGGCTCGTCGAGCAGCAGCATGTCGGGCTTGGACAGCAGCAAGCTGCACAGTGCGACGCGGCGTTTTTCACCGCCGGAAAGCACGCGGATTTGCGCATCCCACGGCGGCAGGCGCAGGGCGTCGGCAGCGATTTCAAGTTGGTGTTCGGAGTCGGACCCGGCGGTGGCGATGATGGCTTCGAGATCGGCCTGCTCGGCGGCAAGAGCGTCGAAGTCAGCGTCGGGCTCACCGTATGCGGTGTAAACCTCTTCAAGGCGCGCCTTGGCGGCGAAGATCGCGCCCATGCCGGCCTCGACGCTTTCACGAACGGTATGCGAGTCGTCGAGCTTGGGCTCCTGCGGCAGGTATCCGATTTTCAGGTTAGGCATCGGCGTGGCTTCGCCCTCGATCTCCTTGTCGAGGCCGGCCATGATCTTCAGGAGCGTGGACTTGCCTGAACCGTTGGTGCCGAGCACGCCGATCTTGGCGCCGGGGAAAAAGCTGAGCGACACGTCCTTGAGGATCTGGCGCTTGGGCGGCACGATTTTGCCGACCTTGTTCATGGTAAAGACGTACTGGGCCATCAGGGATCAACTTCTGTAGAAAAGGTAAAAAGACATCGCGCTCAGCTGCCTTGGCTGACCTGCTGCTCAACTGGGGCGTTTGGGCGAAATAGCAAGATTATCGTTCCGTGCGACAATCGACCCGTTGTTGGCTCCAGTTGCCTGCAACACCTGGGCACACCTCTCGGCGACTTACGGTCCTGAATTCACGGTGTTCTAGCTCAACCCCTGACTCCATCTGCCTTTGACTGGCGGGTTGCCTCAAACCAGGCACCCACAGGCCGATCCATAGCGCCCACGGCGCATTACCCATGACTTTTGAAGAACTGAAATTGGCTCCGGCCATCCTGAAGGCTGTGCTCGAGCAAGGCTATGACACGCCCACTCCGATCCAGGCTCAAGCCATCCCCGCCGTGCTGGCGGGGGTCGACCTGCTCGGCGGCGCCCAGACGGGCACCGGTAAAACAGCAGCCTTCGTCCTGCCCATGCTGCAGCGCCTGTCCACCGAACCTGGCCTGACCAACCGCCGCGGCGTCAAAGCCGTGCGCTGCCTGATCATGACGCCCACGCGCGAACTGGCCGCACAGGTTGAAGAAAGCGTTCGCGTTTACGGCAAATACCTCGAACTCAGCTCGATGGTGATGTTCGGCGGCGTTGGCATGGGCGCGCAAATTGAAAAGCTCCGCCGCGGCGTCGACATCCTCGTTGCCACACCTGGCCGCTTGCTGGACCACGCGGGCCAGGGCACGCTGGATCTGAGCCAGGTACAAATCCTGGTACTCGACGAAGCCGACCGCATGCTCGACATGGGCTTCATCCACGACATCAAGAAAGTGCTGGCGCTGGTTCCCAAGCAAAAGCAATCACTGTTGTTCAGCGCAACGTTCAGCGACGAGATTCGCGAGCTGGCCAATGGCCTTCTCAAGAACCCCCAAAGCATCCAGGTTACGCCGCGCAACACTACCGTGCAACGCATTACCCAAACCATCCACCCGGTCGGTCGCAGCAAAAAGAAGGCGCTGCTCACGCACATCATCAATGAGCACAACTGGAGCCAGGTTCTGGTCTTCACACGTACCAAGTTCGGGGCCAACAACGTGGCCGAGCACCTGACCAAGAACGGCATTCCCGCCTTGGCACTTCACGGCAACAAGAGCCAGACAGCCCGCACGCAGGCCCTGCAGGGCTTCAAGAGCGGTGACATCCGCGCGCTGGTGGCTACCGACATCGCGGCACGCGGCATCGACATCGACGAGCTGCCGCACGTGGTGAACTACGAGATCCCGAACGTCAGCGAAGACTACGTCCACCGCATCGGCCGAACCGGCCGTGCCGGCAACAGCGGCGAGGCTGTCAGCCTGGTCTGCCTGGACGAAGAAGGCTTCATGCAGGACATCGAGCGCTTTACCAAGCAAAACATCGAGAAAGTCACAGTCCCGGGTTTTGAAGCCGATCCCGGCGAAAAGGCTGAGCCGCTCGCCATGGGCCGCCAGACCATCTGGGGCGGCCTGGGCAAGCCGCCGAGCCGTGACGTGATGCAGGCCGCAGCCAAGGCTGCGCGCAGCGAAATGATGACCCGCATCCGTGAGAACAAACCCCAGCAGGGCCGTGGCGCCAATGGCGGTGGCGGCAACGGCGGTCGCGGCCGCAGTGCTGGCGCCGGCAACGGTGGGGGCAATGGTGGCGGCAATGGTGGTGGCAACGCTGGCCGGGGTCCGCGTCAGAACACTGGCTACTCGCAAGGCGGCGCTCCCGCGCAGCATGCGCGCAACCCGAATGCCCAGCCGCAAGCACCCCGCGCACCACGGCCACAGCAGTTCGACGAAGATGCACAACCGGCAAGCCATGTTTCGTCGGGCTTCCCATCGTCCGGCCAACCCTCGGGTGGCAACCGCGGCAACTACCGCGGCGGTGCGCGTCCTGCGGGTGGCGGCGGTGGTGGTGGCGGACGCGGCGGATCTGGCCGCGGCAACTTCGGCTCTTACGGTCGATAAGCGCAGAGCGAATCAGCCATAAAAAAGACCGGAGCGATCCGGTCTTTTTTTTTGGCTTTTCCGACGGAGGGCGCAAACCAACTCCGCTTCGGCTTGGACGCTTCGGGGGTGTCAGTTGATCTTACCGAAGGCTTCGATACCTCAGCCCGAACGGTAAACCACCTTCGCCCGAACGGTAAACCATCTGCGCCCCGAACGGTAAACACCACCTCAGCCCAAACGGGACAGACTCCCGCAGCCCGAGCGGAAATAGGGTTGGGCTTTTGCGACTGAAGCGTGCAACAAAACCGGACGCCTCGGCCCGTTCGCCGCCTGCTCGGCGCGCTAGTCCTTCAGAAACAAGGTCACCAAAGGATCAGGCCCGACCTGGCGGCTCCAGTGGCCGTGCACGGCCGCGTCGAAGCTCTGGCCTTCGGGCAGTACGTCGGCCGAATAAAAATGCTCTCCCGCCTTGAAGACGCGCGACTCGCCGCCCTGCACGCCGATTTCCATTTGACCACCCAGGATGAAGACCCACTGGGGTTTGCCGGTGCAATGGAACTGGCTGCGAAAGCCCACCGGACTGTGGCGCAGCTGGTAGCCTTCGGCGGGCATGACGGGCGAGAGCATGGATTGCGGATTGCCTTCTCCCAGCGGTATTTGCTCCTCACGAAAACGGGCCCTGCCGTCGGTGTCGGTAAAGAGAATGACTTTGGTGAAGTGAGACATGGTTTGAGTTCAGTTCGTTCGAAATAGCGCAGGCGCGGCATCACCGCGGCTGCACAGATGGGTGCCCCATGAGCTTTCCGACAATCGTATCGGGCGATTCGGAAACGTCGAAGCAGCGCACATTCTCGTCGGGTCCTGGCCGTTCGAGGGTGGCGAGCTGGCTCGCCAGAAGTGAAGCGGGCATATAGTGGCCGGTGCGCAAGTGCATACGCTGTGCGAACAGCGCCTCACTACCGTCAAGATGGACCAGCACAAGGTCAGGCGCTGCGCTGCGAAGTTGGTCGCGGTAGGCGCGCTTGAGCGCCGAACAAGAAACTACCAGCCCCTTGCCTGCTTGTCGTGCAGTGTGTATCCGCTCGGACAACGCACTTAGCCAACCCTTCCGGTCAGCATCGCTCAGCGCAAAACCCTGGGACATGCGCTGAACGTTGGCGGGTGGATGCAGCGTGTCCCCCTCCAGAAAGTCGACGCCGAGTGCCTGCGCCAAAAGCGAACCCACCGTGCTTTTGCCACAGCCACTCACGCCCATCACCACATAGATATCGGAAGTCACGTGCGCCGCACCAGACCTTCTAAAGCGTGGACTTGCGCACGGTAGCATCCGTACGCTTGTCGAGCCCCGGCAGCAGTTCCAGCCCCAGGCCGGGCTTGTCGCTCAGGCTAAGCCGCCCGTGCTTGACCACCGGCAAGTCCGTCACCAGTTCCTTGTACCAGCCCGTATAGAAGGCCCGTACGCTCTCCTGAATCAGCGCGTTCGGTGCATGCAGGGACAAATGGCTGGAGGCAGCCCACACCACGGGGCCGGTGCAGTCATGCGGGGCCACCGGTAGCTGCCAGGCGTCGGCCATGGCCGCGATCTTCCGGCCTTCGGTGAGTCCGCCGCACCAGCTCAGGTCGAGCATCGCAATACCAGCGACCCCCGTCTGCAGGTAGTCCTTGAAACCCCACTTGTAGCTGAGCGTTTCGCTGGCGCAGACCAGCGCGTCGCAGTCCTTGGCGTACTGCTTGAGCAGGTCCAGGCTGTCCATACGAATCGCGTCTTCATGCCAGAAGGTGTTGAAGGGCTTGAGCGCCCGGGCAATCTTTTGCGCCATGGGCAAACGCCACAGACTGTGGAACTCGACCATGATGTCCATCTTGTTGCCGACCGCCTTGCGGATCTTGCGAAAGGGCTCCAGCGCGAGATCAAGGTCTTCATCGCTGATGTACTGGCCGTCGCTCTTTTCCGCCGCCGGATCGAAGGGCCAGATCTTCATCGCCGTGATGCCCTCGGACAGCAGCGACTCGGCCACTTCGTCGGCCCGGGTCAGGAAACCCTCAAGATCTTCGTAGGGGCCTGCGTCGGGCTTTTTGGCTGCGCCGATGCCCCAGTTGGCCGTGTTCTGGTTCACTGTGCTGCGCACGTACTGGTAGCCAGCGCAAGTGTTGTAGATGCGGATGTCGTCGCGGCTCTTGCCGCCGAGGGCGGTGTACACGGGCATGTTGGCCGCCTTGCCGAAAATGTCCCACAGTGCGATGTCGACAGCCGAGTTGCCGCGCGTCTCGACACCGGAGCCGCGCCAGCCCAGGTAGCCCATGATCTCGCGGTTGCGCGCCTCGATGGCAAGCGGGTCCTTGCCCAGCAGTTTGGGAGCGAGCCACTCATGCACGTAGGCCTCGACGGCTTGCGCGCCCATGAAGGTTTCACCCAGTCCGGTGATGCCTTCGTCCGTATGAAGGCGCGTCCAGATGATGTTGGGAAATTCGCCCAGGCGGATGGTTTCAACTTCAGTGATCTTCAAGGCAGCCTCTGCAGATGTTCAAGGAAACAAGACTAAAAAAAACCGTGAAGGGAAAGGTCCCTCCACGGTTCTCGTTACCAGAGACGAGATCCGTATTGCCGGATCAGCCGCCACGCACTTTTTTCAGGGCGTCCAGCACAAGGTTGACGGGCTCGGCGCCAATGGTCGGCACGTTCTTGTCGTACACGGGCTTGACCTTCTCGAACATGCGGCGCTGCTCGGCGGGGGTGATCTCATTGACCTGCATACCTTTGGCCTTGAGGCTGGCGAGCGATTTCTCGGATTGCGAACGGATCGCCGTGCGCTGAACTTTCTGGCCTTCGATCGCGGCTTCACGCAATGCTGCCTGCTCTTGCGGGTTCAGCTGGTCCCAAAGCTTTTTGCTGTAGAGAATCAGGAAAGGCGTGTAGGCATGGCGCGTGACGCTGAGGTACTTTTGCACCTCGTTGAACTTGGACGTCTCGATCGTGACGAAGGGGTTCTCCTGGCCGTCGATGGTCTTGGTCTCCAGCGCGGTGAAGACCTCGCCAAAGTTCATCGGAACAGCATTGGTGCCCAGCGTCTTGAACGTGTCCAGGAAGATGTTGTTCTGCATCACGCGGACCTTCACGCCCTCGAAATCCTCGGCCTTGGCGACCGGGCGCTTGTTGTTGGTGAGGTTGCGGAAACCGTTCTCCCAGTACGCGAGGTTCACAAGGCCGGCATCTTCCAGCTTCTTGTTGAAGTAGACGCCGGCAGGACCGTCGAGCACGGCGTCGGCTTCCTTCTCGTTGGCGAACAGGAAGGGCAGATCGAACACACCGAGTTCCTTGATGATGCCCACCAGCGGTGAGCTCGACGTGCAGACCATCTCCTGTGTGCCGGCGCGCAGCGCCTGCGTGGCCTGAAGGTCACCACCTGCCGAGTTGTTCCAGAAGGCGTTGATCTTGATCTTGCCGCCGGTCTTGGCGTTCAGCACTTCCTGCATCTTCTTGACACCCAGCCCGACGGGATGGTCTTCAGCGACGCCGTTGGTGAACTTGATGGTGCGCTCGGCGTATTGCGCGAACGCGGATGTGCCAACCAGCAGTGCGGCACTGACCAGCACCGAGGGCAGCGCGGACAAGAGGGTTCTACGTTTAAACATGTGAGGGTCTCCTTCAATCGTTGTGAAAAAAATGGCAGTTGAACTAACGCAAAGCACCGGGAAAATAAATCGTCATCGCATCCACCAGGAAAGCGGCACCAAGACGATTTGAGGAAAAGCAACCAGCAGGAACAGCACGCCAAGCTGAGCCAGGAAGAAGGGCATCACGCCCTTGAACGCATCATCCATCGAAATCTTTGCCACGCCGCACACCACGTTGAGCACTGTGCCCACTGGTGGGGTGATGAGACCGATGGCATTGTTCATGATGAACATCACGCCAAAGTAAACAGGATCGATGCCGGCCTTGATCACCACCGGCATCAGGACCGGCGTGAGGATCAGTACGGTTGGCGTGAAGTCGAGCGCTGTGCCGACCAGGACGATCAAAAGCATCATGACCAGCATAAGCATCATCTTGTTGCCCATGAAGGGCTCAAGCATGCCCGCTACTTCTGTCGGGATGTTGGCGACCGTGATGAGCCATGCGCTGACCATGGCCGCAGCGACCAGAAACATGACGACTGCAGTGGTCTTGCCTGCCGCAAGGATGAGTCCGTACAGCGCCGACCACTTGAGCTCGCGGTAGACGAACATGCCCACCAAAAAGCTGTACACCGCCGCCACCACGGCGGCCTCTGTGGGCGTGAATACGCCGAATTTCATGCCACCGATGATGATGATCGGCAGTGCCAGGGCAAGACTGCCCTGCCCTGTGATCTTCAAACGCATGGGCATCGCCACCCGTGCCGCAGGCCTGACCTTCTCCCTCTTGGCCACCCACCACCAGGTCAGCCCGATCGCAACACCCATCAGGATTCCCGGAACAATTCCCGCGAGGAAAAGCTTGGTGATGGAGACATTGCCCGCCACACCAAAGATGATCATGCCGATCGAAGGTGGAATCACAGGTGCGATGATGCCGCCCGATGCGATGAGACCGGCCGATCGGTTGATGTCGTAGCCTGCGGCTCGCATCATGGGAATAAGCAGCGCTGCCAGCGCGGCGGTATCGGCCACGGCAGAACCCGACAGCGAAGCCATGATCACGGCAGCGACCACTGTTACATAGCCGAGCCCGCCGCGGAAATGCCCCACCCAGGCCATCGCCATGTTCACGATGCGTCGGCTCAAGCCGCCCGCGTTCATGAATTCGCCGGCCAGCATGAAGAACGGAACCGCCAGCAGCGGAAAGTTGTCGGCTCCATCGACGAAGCGCTGCGCCAGGATCTGGCTGTCAAACGTGACGAGGCCGCTGGTAGCGGCCAGGAAGCCCATGAGCGACAAGCCACAGATCAGCAACGCGTAGGCAATGGGCATGCCAATGGCCATGGCCGCGAGCAGACTCACCAGGAAAACAGTGACGGTCATGCGCGGCCTTCAGGAGAAACGGTGTTGCAGGTGATCTCAGCCAGGGTCATGCGCCCAGACTCCAATTGACGCGGCGCGCTCATGCTTTTGCCTCGCGAATAGTCTTTTCCGCATCGGCCAGGCCCTCGGCCTCGATGACCTGTACCAGCTCATCCTCACGCAGCTGGCCCGTCAGCAGGCGGTAAATGACGTGCAGGTTCATGAGGCTCATGACCACGCCGACCACGTAGCCGATGCCGTAAATCCAGATCATCGAGATTCCGACCACGGGCGAGACATTGCTCACCTGCAGTTCATGCATCTTCCACGTGCCGAGAAAAAACAGGGCATTGCAAAACAGCATGAGCGACTCGCTGAGAAAAAGGCAGAGCTTCTTGCCGCCAATGCCCAGGCGCTTGACGAGCGTATCGACGCCGAGGTGCCCCTTTTCGCGCATGGCGACCATGGCCCCGATGTAGGTCAGCCATATGAAGCAGTACCGCGCCATTTCGTCGGAGATGTCGATGCCCGAATTGAAACCGTAGCGCAACACAACGTTGCCAAAAACCATGAAGACCATGGCCACCATAGCCATGACAATGAACAACTCCATGAGCTTGAAGACGAGATCGATCAGTTTTTGCAAGCGCTCAGCTTTCGGTGTTGTGGGTTGTCAAAGCTCAGACGGTCGCAGCCTTGAGCCGGGACGCGGGATGGTTGAGCTTGGGAAGACGGCGGCGCGAAGCCAGCACCTGCTCAATGTCGCGCGTGGCGCCATCTATGAGCACGATGATGGCGCGTTCGGCTCGGTCAGGGTCATGCGCAATCACCGCATCGAGCACGGCGCGGTGCATCGGCAAGGACAGAGTAGGCCCGTCCTTGCGACGCGTGGACATTTCAAAGCTGGTGCGCAGCAGCGCGCCAAGTGCCTTGCTCATCTGCGCCAGCATGCGGTTGCGGCTCGCGCGCAGCAGGCCCTGGTGAAACCTAAGATCGAAAGATACGTAGTCGCCTCCGTGCTCGACTGCTTTTTTCATGCCGGCATAAGCAAGCTCGACCTCGGCAATGTCCTGTGGCGTCGCGCGCTCGGCAGCCAGACGCATGGCTGCGGGCTCCACCACTCGTCGCAGGTCCTGCAGGTCGCGCAAAAACTCGGGGGTGAGCCCTGCCTTGGATTGCCAGATGATGATGTCCGGGTCGAACCAGTTCCAGTGCTCTTCGGCCAGCACCCGGGTACCGACCTTTGGGCCAGTGGTAATGAGCCCCTTGGCCACCAAGGACTTGACCGACTCCCGAATCACGGTGCGGCTTACACCCAGCTCAAGGCAGAGCATCGGCTCGGGCGGCAATGAAGAGCCCACGACATAGCGCCCACCGACGATCGCTTCGCCAAGGTGGTCAACCGTATTTCCGTGGACGTTCTTGATCATGGTTTTTACTGAGACAAGCGCGCAATGGTATGACGATAATACGTTCATCGATTAAGGACTTTCCCCTATGAGTGACGACAACAAGCCTTCCACCCCCCGTAAAAAACCCGAGGAACTGCGCAGCCAGCAATGGTTCGGACGGCAGGACCGCGACGGTTTCGCCTATCGCAGCTGGGTCAAGGGAAAGGGCGTTCCGCATGACCAGTTCGACGGCCGCCCCGTCATCGGCATTTGCAACACCTTCAGCGAACTTACACCCTGCAACTCACACTTCCGCACGCTGGCTGAACAGGTCAAGATTGGCGTCTACGAGGCCGGCGGTTTCCCGCTCGAATTCCCTGTCATGTCATTAGGCGAAACGCTGCTGCGCCCCACCGCCATGCTCTACCGCAACCTGGCAAGCATGGACGTGGAGGAAAGCATTCGCGGCAACCCCATCGATGGGGTCGTGCTGCTGATGGGCTGCGACAAGACGACGCCGTCGCTCCTGATGGGCGCATGCAGCGTCGACCTGCCTACGGTAGGCGTAAGCGGCGGCCCCATGCTGAGCGGCAAATGGCGCGGCCAGGAACTGGGTTCGGGAACAGGCGTGTGGAGCATGAGCGAGCAGGTTCGCGCCGGCACCCTCAAACTCAAGGACTTCTTCGAAGCCGAGAGCTGCATGCACCGCAGCCACGGACACTGCATGACGATGGGAACGGCCAGCACCATGGCCAGCATGGTCGAGGCGCTGGGCGTGGGGCTGCCCGGGAACGCGGCTTACCCTGCGGTTGACGGGCGCCGCAATGTGATTGCGCGCATGGCAGGCCGCCGCGCTGTCGAGATGGTTCACGAAGACCTCACGCTCTCGAAGATCCTCACACGTGAAGCGTTCGAAAATGCGATCAAGACCCTTGCTGCAATTGGCGGCTCGACCAATGCCGTGATTCATCTCATCGCCATCGCGGGTCGCCTGGGGCTGAAGCTCACCGTTGATGATTTCGACCGCCTCGCCAGTGAGCTGCCCTGCCTGGTGAACCTGCAGCCTTCCGGAAAATACTTGATGGAAGACTTTTGCTACGCGGGCGGCTTGCCCGTCGTGATGAAGGAAATCGCTGGGCACCTGCACACGGGCGCAATCACTGCCAACGGCCAGACCATCGGGCAGAACATCGATGACGCGGTCAACTACAACACCGACGTCATCATGCCGCTGGCGACGCCCTTCAAGGACAAGGCCGGCATCGCCGTGCTGCGCGGCAACCTTTCGCCACGCGGCGCGGTCATCAAGCCAAGCGCCGCCACGCCAGCGCTCATGGTGCACACCGGACGGGCCGTCGTGTTCGAGACGATCGAAGACTTTCATGCCCGCATCGACGATGAAAACCTGGACATCGACGAGACCTGCATCATGGTGCTCAAGAACTGCGGTCCCAAGGGCTACCCCGGCATGGCCGAAGTCGGCAACATGCCGCTGCCGCCCAAGATCCTGCGCAAGGGCATCACCGACATGGTGCGCATCAGCGACGCCCGCATGAGCGGCACCGCCTACGGCACCGTGGTGCTGCACACGGCACCCGAGGCGGCGGCAGGTGGACCGCTGGCGCTGGTGCAAAACGGCGACATGATCGAACTGGACGTGCCCAACCGCAAGCTGCACTTGCACGTGAGCGATGAAGAGCTGGCGCGCCGTCGCGAAAGTTGGACGCCGCCTGAGCCGCCCCTGACCTCGGGCTACTGGAAGCTCTACATCGACCGCGTGCTTCAGGCCGATGAAGGTGCCGACCTTGATTTTCTGGTTGGCAAGCGCGGCGCCTTCGTGCCACGCGACAACCACTGAGCACAGGCAACTTCAGCGAACAGAAGCGCAAAATGGCACGATGAGTTATTTGCTGGCTATCGACTGGGGCACCTCGGCACTTCGCGGCGCACGCATGAGTCACGAGGGTGAAGTCCTCGAGGAGCGTTCGTTCCCGCGGGGAATCCTCACGGTAGCAGCCGGTGAATTTCCTTCGGTCTTCCAGCAATGCTTCGGCGACTGGATGACCGAGGGCACGCTGTGCCTGATGTCGGGCATGGTGGGTAGCCGCCAGGGCTGGCGGGAAGCCGCCTACTGCGCGTGCCCCGCCGGTTTTGCCGACATTGCGGGAAAGCTTGAATGGCTTGTACCTGGCTCGCATGCCATAGTGCCCGGGCTGTCGTATGAAATCGAGGGCGTCCCTGATGTGATGCGTGGCGAAGAAACGCAGATCTTCGGCGCACTGGCCGTGCTGGGCCTGCAAGACACGCGCATGGTTCATCCCGGCACGCACAGCAAATGGGTAACCATCGAAGCCGGGCGGATCGTGCGCTTCTCGACCTTCATGACCGGTGAAGTATTTGCGCTGCTCAGGCGCAATTCGATTCTCTCCAAGACAATGCCTGAAGATGATCCTGCGCCCGACGACGCGGCCTTCGACCGGGGTGTGCAGTATGCGTTGCGCAGTCCCAGCCTCTTGCACACGGCGTTCAGCGCCCGGACCCTGGCGCTCTTCAATCGCATGGATGCCGCGGCCCTGCCCAGCTACCTTTCCGGGCTCGTCATCGGCGAAGAAATACGCGCACAGCAATTGGCCGAAGGTGAATCGCTGGTGGTGATGGGCTCGGACACACTCACGGCGCTCTACAGCCGCGCGCTCGGGCAACGCAAGGTCGCGGTTTCCTGCGTGGGCGGCGCGGTCAACTGGCATGGGCTGCACGCCATTGCCCGGACCTTGCGACCCTAGCCGGCCCATTCTTCAGATCCAACTAACAGTCCTATTGACGGCCATGAACCCGCACCAGAAATTCGAGCACGCCCTCGCCACGCTTCCTTTGGTGGCCATCCTGCGTGGCTTGTCTCCGGTCGAGGCCATGCCGGTCGGGCAGGCGCTCGTGGAAACAGGCTGGACCCTCATTGAAATTCCGCTGAACTCGCCCGAGCCGCTGATCAGCATCGCAGCCATGGCCACGGCCTTTCCCGATGCCTTGATCGGCGCGGGCACGGTGCTCACGCCCGACGACGTTCGCAACGTACAGGCGGCGGGCGGCCAACTCATCGTTTCCCCCAACTTCAATCCCGCCGTGGTGCGAGAAGCGGTGCGGCTGGGCATGGTCTGCCTGCCCGGCGTGATGACCGCCAGCGAAGCCTTCGCGGCGCTCGAGGCTGGCGCAACGGGGCTTAAGATTTTCCCCGCCGAAATGATCACGCCTGCCGTGCTCAAGGCCTTGCGTGCAGTGCTCGACCCGCGCACGGTCGTAATGCCCGTCGGCGGTGTCACACCCTCGAACATGGGCGCCTACTTCGCGGCCGGGGCCAGCGGATTTGGCATCGGCTCCGCCTTGTACAAGCCGGGAACGAGCGCAGCCCAGGTCACGGAAAACGCTCGGCAGTTCATCGCCACGTGCGCGGGTACGATGCGGGCATGAGCCCGACAACACCTCCTTCTGCTTCAACTCCCGATTCCAGGGGCGCCCAGATCAGCTTCGGCCTGGCCGACCGGGTCGCCATCATTACCGGTGGTTCGCAAGGCATTGGCGAGGCGTGCGTGCGCCGCTTCGCGCGCGAAGGCGCCAAGGTGGTCATCGCCGACATCGACGATGCCCGCGGCACCGCGCTCGCAAAGGAGCTCGGCGCGCTGTATGTTCATTGCGACGTGGGCAACCCCGTCGAAGTCAACGCGATGGTCGCCGTCGCCGTCGCTGCGCATGGCGGCGTCGACATCCTGGCGAACAATGCCGGCATTTTCAAGGCGGCTGATTTTCTTGAAGTGTCGGAGCAGGACTTCGACGCCGTGCTGCGCGTCAACCTCAAGGGCTCGTTCCTGGTGGGCCAGGCAGTCGCCCGGGTCATGGCGGCAGCTGGCAGGGGGAGCATCATCAACATGAGCTCCGTCAACGGAACGCTCGCCATCCCCAGCATTGCAAGCTACAACGTGAGCAAGGGCGGCATCAACCAGCTCACGCGGGTCATGTCGCTGGCACTGGCGGACAAGGGCATCCGCGTCAACGCGGTCGCGCCCGGCACCATTGCCACCGAATTGGCGAGCAAGGCCGTCCTGACCAGCGAGGAAGCGAAGGCGCGCATCATGAGCCGCACGCCCATGAAGCGTCTGGGCGAGCCTTCCGAAATCGCCGACACAGTGGCGTTTCTCGCGAGCGATGCGGCCAGCTACATCACCGGCGAAATCGTCGTGGTCGATGGCGGCCGCATGACGCTGAACTACACCGTCTAGGCAAAAGTCGAGGCAACATGGCAAGCTCAGGCTCAGCGAAAGCATCCGGAGGCGTTGGCGCTCAACCGCCCTGGACAGACGACCCGTCGATTGCGCGTTGCCCCTGGTGTGCGGGGTCACCGCTTTACCGCCACTACCACGACACGGAATGGGGCTTTCCGGTCGACGATGAGCGCAGGCTGTTCGAAAAGGTATGCCTGGAAGGTTTTCAGGCAGGCTTGAGCTGGATAACCATCCTCAAGAAGCGCGACGCCTTTCGCGCCGGGTTTGCCAACTTCGAGGCGGAGGCGCTGGCCCAGTTCGACGCTGCCGACATCAAGCGCCTGCTGGCAGACGCAGGCATCGTCAGGCACGAGGGCAAGATCGTCTCGACCATCAACAATGCCCGCCGCGTACTGGAGCTTCGCCGTGAGTTCGGCTCATTCGCTGCCTATGTTTGGGCGCGCGAAGAAGAACCTCCCATGCCAGCGGGCACGGCTGTGGTCCCTGCTCCACCTGAATTTCGCTCCGTCTCTCCCGCATCCATCCAGCTGTCGAAAGACCTCAAGAAACGCGGCTGGAGCTTCGTGGGACCGACCACGATGTATGCATTCATGCAGGCCATGGGCCTGGTAAACGATCACCTGCCAAGCTGCGCCAGCCGGAAGCAGGCGCTGGCAGCCAGAGCAGCTTTCGCTCCCCCAGGGCTTGCCTGAGCCCACCGTCGCTGTTCCTCGCTGTTCCTCGCTGTTACTCGCCTGTTACTCGCACCCCCTATCCGTCGTCGGTTTCTTCCAGTCTTCCTTTACTTCACACTTTCCCATCACATGCGACTCCTACACACCATGCTGCGCGTTGGCAACCTCCAGCGCTCGATCGATTTCTACACCGAGGTGCTCGGCATGAAACTGCTGCGTACCTCCGAAAATCCCGAATACAAGTACAGCCTGGCCTTCGTCGGCTACGGCAACAATCCCGACCATGCCGAGATAGAGCTCACCTACAACCACGGCGTCGACCACTACGACATGGGCACGGCATTCGGGCACCTTGCACTAGGCGTGCCCGACGCGTACGCGGCTTGCGAGAAGATCAAGGCATCAGGCGGCAACGTGACGCGCGAAGCCGGCCCCGTCAAGGGCGGCACGACCGTGATCGCTTTCGTCACGGACCCCGATGGCTACAAGATCGAATTGATCGAGCGCAAGGAATATGCGGGTGGGGTCGGGTTGCGCTGATTCGTGATGCGCTCGGTGCCGCATCCCGATCTTGAGCGAGTCGACGTCGGCGGTTATGCGCTGGCGGTCCGGCGGCAGGGCCAGGGCGCACCCCTGGTGCTTGTCCACGGCTCACTTTCCGACTATCGCTCGTGGGCGCTGCAGATGCCCGCTTTCGCAGCGCATTACACGACGCTCGCGCCAAGCTTGCGCCATTGCTGGCCGGACCACTGGGATGATGCCAGCTCCGATTTCAACGTCGAGCAGCATGCCGAGGACATCGCAGCGTTGGTCGACACGCTGGGTGCGTCAGCCCATGTCGTTGGGCATTCACGTGGTGGTGCTGTGGCGCTGCAACTGGCCCTGCGGCATCCTGAGCGCGTACGCAGCCTGGTGCTGGCGGACCCGGGTGGGCTGGAGGGATTGCTGCCAGACACCGAGGCTGGTCGCGCCATGGGCCGCGAAAGTGCGCAGATGTTCGCAGCGCTGCGCGATACCCTGGCGGAGGGCGGACCCCTGGCCGCCGCACGCGCGTTCGTCGATGCGTTGGGCGGCACAGGCGCGTGGGAACGCCGCACCCCCGGCCAGCAGCAGTTATTGCTCGACAACATTGAAACCGGGCCAGCATGCGCCGAACGTCCGTCCTGGACAGCAGGTCAGCTAGCCGGCCTCGCCTGCCCTATACAGCTCATCACCGGTGCACGCAGCCCTGAGCGGTACCCACTCATGATCGCCGAGCTCGCGCGCTGCAACGCCAACGTCAAATCCACCGTCATCGTCGGCGACGCGGCGCATGCGATGCACCGGGAGAACCCGGCCGAGTTCAACGCTGCAGTACTGGACTTTCTGGCGACGCAATGCGCATGAGCGGCGAATTCAGCGGCTGACTTCTTGCTGGTGCTGAAGCACCTTGCGGCGCAGGATGCCTATGAACGACTGAAGGGCCGGATCAGGGAGCCTACCTGCACGGGTCAACAGACCCGGAGTGCGCAAGGGGGTTGGACTTTCGAGCGCAATAATGCGCAGGTCGTCGTCACCGGGCGCGGCGAGCCGCGAAATGATGGTCCCCAGACCGGTGCGCCGAACCAGTTCGACGGTGGCGGCCACCGCGTCCATTTCCGCGACGACCACGGGCTCTGCGCCAACCGAGCGAAGCGCCTCGTTCAGGATGCGACGGGTCGACGACTCCGCGGTGGGCAGGACCATGCGCTGCTTATGCAGTTCCACGAGGCGCACCCGCTTTCGTTTGGCAAAGACATGGTCAGCCGCCACGGCGAGCACCATCTCCTCGATGTACAGCGGCTCGAAGTTGAGCTGCTCCCGCCGGTGCGGGTCGTACGCGATACCCAGGTCGATCTGCCCAGTCTCGACCATGCGCACCACATCGGTGGCAAACATTTCTCGGACCACCACGTTCATGCCCCGGTGGCTCTCCAGGAAGGCCGCAAGACAGTCCGGGATCAGCTTGATGTTGAAGGTATGCGTGGCGCCGATGCTCAGCGTTCCCGTCAAGGGGTCGGGGGCGGTCTTGAGGAGGCGCAGGCCCTCGTCCACTTCGAGAAGGGCTCGTGTCGTGCTCGGCAACAGGGCCGCCCCGGCGTCGGTAATGACGATGCGCCTGCCGATGCGATCGAAAAGTCGGTGGCCGACTTCATCCTCGAGTTGGCGTATCTGGTGCGACAGCGTGGACTGGGTCACGTGCATGCGCGCCGCCGCCCGCGTAAAGCTCAGTTCCTCGGCAAGGGCAGCGAAATAACGCAGGTGGCGAAGTTCCATGACAGCAGGCGTTTGGTCGAGTTGGTTCAGGTTCCAGAGTAACTGATGGGCAGGCTCTCGCGCGGTTCAAATCGATGCCATCGATGCAAAGCATGGAAATATCGCATTTGTATGCCGGGAATACGCACGCTAAAGTGCGCAGGCATAACAACTGGCGCAACTGACCTTGCGAGCGTCGGCAACAAAGGACGGAAATGCTTGAAGGCAGGAGCGCGCTCATCACCGGTTCGCTGGACGGCATCGGCTTTGCAATCGCCAAGGCGTTGGCTGCCAAGGGCTGCAACGTGATGCTCAACGGGTTTGGCGACGAGGCCCTGGTCGAGAACCGACTGATGACCCTGCGGGAATTAGGGGTCGAGGCTCACTACCACGGCTGCGATCTTTCGGTACCGTCTGAGATCGAGGAAATGGTGACTGTTGCGGAATCAAAGTTTGGCGCGGTGGACATCGCTGTCAACAATGCAGTGACGCGCACCTGGGGCGGCATCGATGAGTTGCCCGTTGAAAAATGGAATTACGCCATCGCCGTCAATCTGTCGGGGCCATTTCACGTCATCCGCCTCACCATGCCCGGCATGAAGAAGCGCAAATGGGGGCGCATCATCAACCTCGCGTCCAACTATGGCGTCTCGGGAACGCGTCGCCGTGCCGACTACGTCAGCAGCAAGCACGGACTCGTCGGACTCACCAAGGTCGCCGCGCTCGAGGGGCTGCCCTACAACATCACGGCCAACGCGCTTTGCCCAGGAGCCACCCTGACACCCAATGCGCGCAAGCTGGTTGCCCAGCGCATGCAGGAAAAAGGGCTGAACGAAGAAGACGCCACGCGCGACTACCTGTCCGACCGGCAGCCCTCGCGCCGCTTCATTGCCCCTGAGAAAGTGGGCGCATTCGCCGCGTTTCTGTGCAGTGATGATGCGGACGAGATTACCGGCTCGCCGCTCGCCATCGACGGCGGTTGGCTGGCGTTTTCTTGAGCTGGCCAGCCAGATCACCAATCCAAGGACAAAAGGGTTAACGAAATTGGAAGCGTCTGAAGTCAGAGAGGCCGCGCGGCATTTCGTGCAAGCCCGCCGGGGCAATGGGCTCATTTCGCAATTGCCCGAAGCCTGCCGACCCACGCATACACGCGACGTCAATGCGATCGTTGATGAGGTGACCCGGATTCTCACCCGCGAGGATGGCGAGACGATCGGTGGGTGGAAAATCGGTTTCGTCTTCAGTCCGGGAAACGTCCCCATGGTGTGTCCCCTGTTTGATTCCCGACTGTTCCAAAGCCCGGCCCATGTCCCGCTGTCGCTAGTGCCGCAGCGGCGCATCGAGCCGGAGATCTCGTTTCGACTCACAGCCGACTTGCCGCCACGGGACAAGCCCTATCCCGCACCCGAGGTGGCCGAGCGGCTCGTCGCTTGCCCCTCGCTGGAAATTATCGACACGCGCTTTGTCACCACGGAGCGCTCGATTCGCCAGATGATCGACAACCCCAAGACGCGGCTCGAATGCATGGCCGACCACAACACCACCGGTGCGTACATCACGGGCGAAGCCAGGGCGGATTGGCAGGACTTCGACTTTGCGGCGATGCGCATGGTCATGCGAACGCCGAGTCGCGTCATCGCCGAGTCGTTGGGGGGACATGCCTTCAGCGATCCATTTCTTCCCTGCGTCGTGCTGGCAAACCAGATGCGGCACCGGGGCGGCATGCTGGCCGGACAGCTGCTCGTGACGGGTTCTTTCTCCGGATTTTTCGAAGTGAATGCCGACGAAGCCGTAACGGCCGACTTCGAGGGGTTTGGTTCGGCAGTCGCCACGTTTTCAAGCAAGTGATTCGAACGAGCTAGTGGCGGCTGACAAGCACCGCAAGCATTCCAGGGTTCTTTAGGAGAAAGCCATGTTCAAGCGTCTGTTGAATGTTTCGGTAATGGCGTTGTGCGCATGCGCATTGCCCGCCCAGGTCAATGCGCAGGCATGGCCTTCAAAACCGATACGTGTCGTGGTGCCCTTCGGGCCGGGCTCAGCGACCGACACCATTACGCGCCTGCTGATAGACAAGGCGGGCAAGAGCCTGGGCACGACCTTCGTGGTCGACAACAAGCCTGGCGCAAACGGCCTTATTGCTGCTCGGGAGGTCGTCAATGCGCCCAAGGATGGCTACACGATCATCGTGTCGTCCAATTCGGCGCATGCCGCCAACCAGTACCTCTACAAGAACCTCGGCTACGACCCGGTACGGGACTTTGCGCCCATCACTGGCCTGACCACCAATCCGCATTTGCTGGTGGTGCGCTCCACCCTGCCCGTCAACAACCTGAGAGAACTGATCCAGTATGGCAAGGACAACCCTGGAAAGCTCAACTTCGGCGCAGGCAATACAGGCTCGCTCGCCAATTCATCGCTGATTTCCAGCCTCGGCGGGTTCTCGGCGGTGCAGGTTCCGTACAAGTCGCCGCCCCCCGCCGTGGTCGACATGCTGGCCGGGCGCGTCGACTTCATGTCGGTCGACTATTTCATCGTCAACGAACATATCCGTGCTGGCGCGCTGAGGCCGCTAGCCGTGACGTCCAAGTCGCGCCTGAGTTCCTTGCCCAACGTACCCACGGTAGCCGAAACGATTCCTGGCTACGAGCTCAATGGCTGGGTCGCCGCGTTTGCACCCGCAGGCACCCCGCCCGAATTGATTGCCAAACTCAACAAGGCGTTCACCGACGTGGTCCGCTCTCCGGAGTTCGAACGCTACATGGAGCAGCAGGGCATGCAGGGCTTTTCGACCACCCCTGAAGAGTTAGGCGCGTTCCAGCGCGAGCAAGTCACCAAGTGGGCCGATGTGCTCAAAAAAGCCGGTGTCGAACGGGAGTAATGACATGAGCGTGCAGGACAAGGTCGCCATCATTACCGGAGGAGCGTCCGGGATGGGCCTGGCCTCTGCGGTCCTTTTGGGCAGGAACGGTGCAAAGGTCGTGGTGGCGGATATCGATGGCGCGGCCGCTACGACAGCCGCGCGCCAGATTACCGCGGCCGGGGGGAAGGCAGTTGCCGTGGCGTGCGATCTCGGTGATTCAGCTTCAGTGGCAGCGCTGGTGGCGAGCGCCCAATCGGAATATGGCCGAATCGATGTGCTCTTGCACGCCGCGGGCATTTGTCCACGAAAGCCTTTCCTGGAGATGCAGGACGAGGACTGGCGCGCTGTCATTCGCGTCAACCTCGATGGCACCTTTTACATCACCAGGGATGTTGGCCGCGTGATGGCGGCGCAACAGGGCGGCACGATGATTCTGGTCACCTCGGACCGTGGCGTGCACGGCAGCATTGACTACGCGCACTACGCCGCGTCGAAGGGCGGCATGATCGCACTGACCAAGAGCCTGGCACTCGTGATGGGTAAACACGGTGTGACAGTCAATGGTTTGAATCCCGGAATTACCGACACGCCACTGGCGCGTGCCGCCGTGGTGCAGTGGAACGAAAAAATGGCGCTCGATGTTCTGGGTACTTACAGCAAGCCCGAGGAGATTGCAGAAACGGTACTGTTCCTGGCGGGAACCGCTGGCAAATTCATGACCGGTCAGATCGTCGGCGTGCGCATGCGCTACGGGGCTTGAGGCTTTTGTTCGGTGCGGGGAGTCGAATCTCGGTCTCCACGCACTACGGTTTCGGCTAAGCCCTTTTGGCCTGAGGCAGCGGTGGACGATCAGCCGGCATCGCGGCGGTGACGGTTATTTTCCCAACACAAGGGTGCAAGCCTGCCGGGCCAGCGCCGTGATCCGGCTCCAGTCTCCGGCGGCCATCGCATCAGCCGGCGTCAGCCACGAGCCGCCCACGCAGGCCACATTCTTGAGCGCCAGGAATTCAGCCGCACTGCCTGCCGTGATACCGCCGGTGGGGCAAAACTTCACGTCACCGAAAGGTCCGCCCCAGGCTTTCAGCATGGCGACGCCACCTGCTTGCATCGCCGGGAAGAACTTCAACTCGGTCAGACCATCTTCCTGCGCGGCCATGATCTCGCCACCCGTTGCCACACCAGGCAGCAGCGGAACGCCTGCGTCGCGGCAGGCCTGTCCAACCGCGTGGGTGTAGCCAGGGCTGACCATGAAGCGGGCGCCCGCCATGGCAGCGGCTTGCGCGTCCGACGCGCTGCGCACGGTCCCGGCGCCGGCTACGGCCTCGGGCACATCGCGGGCAATGGCTTCAATGCAGGCGAGCGCCACAGGCGTTCGCAGGGTGATTTCGAGCATGCGGATACCGCCCGCGACCAGCGCACGCGCCAGCGGAACGGCATGCGAAAGGTGATCCAGCACGATGACGGGAATGACAGGAGCAGCCCGCATGACGTCGATGGCGTAGAGCCGGCCATCGCCTGCGGCGGTGCCGGTGTTGTTGTCGGTGTTATTCATAGCCATGCTGCTGCTCCCTCTTCGGCCGTCAGCGCGCTGCGCCGCATGCCTGCAAACAATTCACGTCCGACGCCGGCGCTGTTCTGCGCTTTAAGTGCTTCCGGCATTTCGGCCACAGGCCGGGCCTGCCACACTGCGTCTGGCACCAGCACGCTGAGTTCCCCGCTGTCGCCGTCGAGCCTGATGATGTCACCGTCGAGCACCTTGGCCAGCGGCCCGCCCGCTGCGGCTTCTGGTGACACATGGATTGCCGCGGGCACCTTGCCCGACGCTCCGCTCATGCGGCCATCAGTCACCAGCGCCACCTTGAATCCCCTACCCTGCAGCACCGACAGTGGCGGGGTGAGCTTGTGCAACTCTGGCATGCCATTGGCTTGCGGCCCCTGCCAGCGCACCACGCAGATGACGTCGCGTTCGAGCTCGCCCGCCTTGAACGCCTGATGCAGCGCTTCCTGCGAGTCGAAGACCCGCGCCGGCGCCTCGATGATGTGCCTGTCGTCCGGAATCGACGACACCTTGATGACGCTGCGGCCGAGGTTGCCCTGCAACAGCTTGAGCCCGCCGGTAGTGCTGAAAGGCGCGGAGGCCGGCCTGACGACGTCCAGATCCTTCGAGGCCCCCATCTCATGCCACACCAGCCGGCCGTCCTGCATGGCAGGCTCACGCGTGTACTCGCGAATGCCGCCTTCCCGCACGGTGAGAACGTCTTCGTGCATCAGGCCGGCATCCAGCAGTTCGCGAATGACGAAACCGGTGCCGCCATCGGCCTGGAACTTGTTCACGTCGGCGCTACCGTTGGGATAGACATGGCACAGCAAGGGCACCGCGTCGGACAGGGCAGAAAAATCGTCCCAGTTGATCTGAATCCCGGCCGAGCGGGCCACTGCTACCCAATGAATCAGGTGGTTGGTCGAGCCGCCCGTGGCGAGTAGCGCGACCATGGCGTTGACGATGGCGCGTTCATCCACCACGCGGCCGATTGGCGCGAAGCGCTTGCCCTTGGTGATGCCGAGCACCGTGCGTGTGGCCTCGCGTGTGAGTTCATCGCGCAGATCGTTTCCGGGGTTGACGAAGGCCGTACCCGGCACGTGCAGGCCCATGGCTTCAAGCAGCATCTGGTTGCTGTTGGCTGTACCGTAGAACGTGCAGGTTCCGGGGCTGTGATAGGACTTGAGTTCGGAGTCCAGCAGGGCGTCGCGAGTGAGCAGGCCTTGCGCGGCCTGCTCGCGGACCCGCGCTTTTTCCTTGTTGGAAAGGCCCGAGGGCATCGGTCCAGCGGGCACGAATACGGTGGGCAGATGCCCGAAATGCAGGGCGCCTATCAAGAGGCCCGGCACGATCTTGTCGCAAACGCCCAGCATCAGCGCGCCGTTGAACATGTCGTGCGAGAGCGAAACAGCCGTCGCCATGGCAATCACGTCGCGGCTGAAGAGGCTCAGTTCCATGCCGGGTGTCCCTTGCGTCACGCCGTCGCACATGGCCGGCACGCCGCCTGCCACCTGGGCTGATGCGCCCTGCTTGCGCGCCTCTTCCTTGACCAGGTCGGGATAGCGCGCCAGTGGCACGTGGGCCGAAAGCATGTCGTTGTAGGCGTTCACGATGGCAATGTTCGGAGCCTTCTCGGTCACGATGCGAAAACGGTCGTCGAGCGGAATGCCGGCCACCCCATGCGCGAGGTTGGCGCAACCCATGCGATCGGGATTGGCGTCGCGCGTCGATGCCGAGTCGATGAGCGCCAGATAGGCCGCACGGGTCGGAGCGCTGCGTTCGACGATACGCCGCGTAATGTCCTGGACAGTGGGGTGAAGCTTCATGTGATCTAGGTTAAGCCAATCCAATGGCTGTAGTTGGACGATTCACCGGCGGCGCACTTTTCTCTGAATTCACGACCGGATGCTGTAAAGATGTAACTTTATTACAGCGCCTATGGTAACTTGCTCTGGTCCGTTGTGCGGACCAACCAGTTACGAACAGGTTTCAGCTTTTCAGCGGGTGGCTGCGCTGCGCTTGGGTACAGTCGATGCGTGACGAAAAACAAGTCGACCCACTCCCCTGCAGCCGTCCCGGGTAACCCGCGCGACGCGCAAGCGATGCTGGAGCGCCTGCTGCACCAATGGGGTGGGCTGGGCGACCTCTGGATATTCGGCTATGCCTCACTCATCTGGCGACCGGACTTCGAATTTGCCGAGATGCGCAGCGCGAAGGTGCACGGCTACCACCGCGCCCTCAAAATGTGGAGCCGAGTAAACCGCGGAACGCCCGAATGCCCGGGCCTCGTCTTTGGCCTCCTCTCGGGCGGCAGCTGCCAGGGTGTGGCTTTTCGCATCGCCCAGGACCACGTGCCGAAGGCTTTGCCGCCGCTCTGGGAACGCGAGATGCCCAATGGCGTCTACGACCCTAAATGGCTCACCTGCCAGACCCCCCAGGGACCGATTCAAGCGCTGGCTTTCACGCTCTCCCGGCGTAGCCCGAGCCATACCGGCGTGCTGAGCGAAGACACCTACCGCCAGATATTTTCAAGTTCGTGCGGGCGCTACGGCACCACACGTGAATATGCGGAGCTGACCTACCGCAAGCTCAAAGAACTCGGCATAGATGACCGCGCGCTGGGCAAGCTGATCGCCCTGACTGAAGACTGAGGCAGGCGGGGCGAAGACCCTTGACTGTCGTCCCCTACCTATACTTCCAGGATGTCCGATACCTCCTCCATTGCCGACCTGCGCAAAAGCTACGAGCGCGCAGAACTTGACGAAAACGCCTCGAACGCCGATCCCCTCCTGCAGTTCGAGCAGTGGCTGAACGAAGCCATCGCCGCCAAGGTCCCTGAACCCAACGCCATGACACTCGCCACCGTCGGCAGCGACCTGCGGCCTTCGACGCGCGTGGTACTGATCAAGGGTCTGGACGCGCGTGGCATCGTCTGGTTCACCAATTACGACAGCCGCAAGGGGCGCGAACTGGCGGGCAATCCCTTCGCCGCGTTGCAGTTCCACTGGGTCGAGCTCGAACGCGTCGTGCGTATCGAAGGCACGGTCGAGAAAATTTCGGACGAGGAAAGCGACGCCTACTTTCACAGCCGTCCGCTGGATTCGCGTATCGGCGCCTGGGCCAGCCCTCAAAGCGAAGTCATCGCCAGCCGCAACGTGCTGATGATGAACGCGGCGAAATACGGCGCCCGGTTCCTGCTGCAGCCACCGCGCCCGCCGCACTGGGGCGGCTTGCGGCTCAAGCCGGACAACTGGCAGTTCTGGCAAGGCCGCAAAAGCCGTCTGCACGACCGCCTGCGCTACACCCAGCAGGCCGACTCGTCCTGGTTGCGCGAGCGCCTCGCGCCTTGAGGTGCCTCAGTCGGCTTCGAGATCTCCCACGCGCACCACCTCCTGCCCGCCGACCTGAGCCAGCGCCTGGGCGCTGACTTCGGTGGGTGCGATCTCGGCCAATGGCACCAGGACAAAAGCGCGTAGCGACATGCGCGGATGCGGAACAGTCAGCCGCGCAGACTGGATCGTTGCGCTGCCGTAGCGCAACAAATCGAGATCTAGGCTCCGCGGTGCGTCAGGGAATGGTCTGACGCGCCCGGCCGCCTGTTCCAGCTTTTGGAGTTCATCGAGCAAAGCCATCGCATCCAGCCGCGTCGAGAGTTCGACCACGGCATTGAGATAGTCCGGATGATGGTGTTCTTCCGCCGGCGCTTGTGGCGTGCTGCTCGAGCTGGGCACGTATGCCGTGCGGTAGAGGCCGGAACGCCGGATCGTGCGGGTCAGCGGCAAGCTGTCAAGCGCGGTGGCGGCCAGCATCAGCGCGGCGCGCGCATCGCCGAGGTTTGCCCCAAGCCCGACGAAGGCGGTGATGGCGCCCTCGTTGCCGCTGGCGCCCACTGCTTTACTCCTTGTCTGCAGGAAGGTCCGCGCTGGCCGCGCCGGAGTCGGCTGCTCGGCCTGTCGGCTTGCGTCTGCGCCTGCGCTTGCGCGGTGCGGCACCTTCGGCTGGTTCGTCCCGGCCTTGGGTTTTGGGCTCAGACGCCTCTGAAGTGCGAGAGTCCTGCTCGGCCGGAACCGACGCGCCTTCGTCATCGGACTTGCGGCGAACGCGCACCCGTGCCGGCTGCGGCTTGTGCTGCTGCTCCTGGCGCATCTGCTCGATCATGTCGTGGCGCTCGTCGTCATAGGCAGTGCTGAACTTCTCCCACCACTCGCCAAGCTCCTCATCGATTTCGCCAGTCTGCGCACGCAGGCGCAGGAAGTCGAAGCCGGCTCGAAAGCGCGGCTGCTCCAGCAATGAGTACGGCGTGGCACCGACCCGTTTTTCAAAGCGTGGTTGCATGGCCCAGATCTCACGCATGTCGGTGCCGAGCTTTCCACGCCCGGACACGTCGCCGATCTTGGCGTTGAACGCGTCATCGATAGCGTCCTGCAGCGCGGGCATGGTGTGCTCGCCGCGCTTGCGCCGCTGGGCCCAGCCCTCGCGCACGTCCGGCCACAGCACGCACGCCAGCAGGAAGCTCGGCGCCACCGGCTTGCCCTCGCCCACACGGCGGTCGGTGTCTTGCAGCGCCAGCTTGAGAAAGGGCTGTTCAGCCGCCTCGACCACCACGTCCAGCAAGGGATAGATGCCCGTGTTCAGACCCAGCGCCTTGAGCTGCTCGATGCTGGCCAGAGAATGGCCTGTCTGCAGCAGCTTGAGCATTTCATCGAACAGACGCGACTGAGGCACATCGGCCAAAAGGCCGCGCATTTCGCGCAACGGCGCAACCGTCTTGTCTTCGAAAGAAAAACCGAGTGCGCTGAGCTTGGCCGCAAAGCGCACCGCGCGAATGATGCGCACCGGGTCTTCACGGTAGCGCGTGGCCGGGTCGCCGATCATGCGCAGCACCCGCTTCTTGGCATCACGAATACCGTGGTGGTAGTCCACCACAATCTGCGTTTCGGGGTCGTAATACATAGCGTTGATGGTGAAGTCGCGGCGCGCAGCGTCATGCTCCATCGAACCCCAGACGTTGTCGCGCAGCACCCGCCCGGAAGCGTCGACGGCATGCTTCATGCCGGCGAGCTCGGATTTGCTGGTGCGCTCGTTGCCACCAACCTGCTCGGCCAGGCTGCTGTCCAGGTGGGCCCGAAAGGTCGATACCTCGATGACTTCGTGCTCGCGGCCGCGGCCGTACACCACATGAACGATGCGAAAGCGGCGGCCAATGATGAAGGCGCGCCTGAAGAGCGACTTGACCTGCTCGGGCGTCGCGTCGGTGGCAACGTCGAAGTCTTTTGGCCGCAAGCCCACCAGCAGATCCCGCACGGCGCCGCCGACGATGAACGCCTCGTAGCCGCCCTGCTTGAGCACGTGGACGACGTCCCGGGCACGCTCGTCGACCAGCCCAGGATCGATCCCGTGCTCCTTGGCAGAGACTTCGACGCGTTGGCCGTAAGGAGATTTCTTGGAGCGCTTGGCCGCGGGTGCCGAGCTGTCGGACTTGCCGAACAGCTTGTCGATGAATTTTTTGATCATGAAAGACTAGGTGAACAGCTCAAGTATGCGCCATCCGCGCTCCGTGGCGACCCGGCGCAAAGCCGCGTCGGGATTGGTGGCCACGGGGTGCGTGACCTTCTCCAGAAGGGCGATGTCGTTGATCGAATCGGTGTAGAAAAAAGTCTCGACGTCCTGCCAGCCCAGCTTTCGCGCGGCAAGCCACTGCTCCATGCGCGTCACCTTGCCCTCACGGGCCGAGGGCGTTCCATCGATCTCGCCGGTGAGCTCGCCCCTGGCATTGCGCGCCAACTGCACCGCGATGAGTTCAGCCACGCCAAAAGCCTCGGCGATGGGCCGCGTCACAAATTCGTTGGTGGCGGTGACGATGACCAGTTCGTCACCCGCCTCGCGGTGCTGCTGCACGAGTTCCAGGGCTTTGGGCACCACGGCCGGTTTCACCACGTTGCGCATGAAATCCGCGTGCGCCAGTGCCGATTTTTCCGGGCCCTGCTCGCGTATGGCCTGCGTGGCAAAGCGGACGTAGTCGTGGATATCGAGCGTGCCTGCGCGGTACTGCTCGAAAAATTCGGCGTTGCGGCGCTTGAAGTCGGTGGCGTCGCACCACCCGAGCGAGATCGTGAACTCGCCCCATTCGTAGTCTGAATCGATGGGAATGAGCGTGTGGTCCAGATCGAACAGCGCCAGCCTCCCCGCCGATGCCGCGCCCGAATGGCAATTGCCCACGCTGTTCATTGGTTCTCCAGCATCGATTTGATCAGCGGGATCGTGATGGGCCGCTGGGTCTGCAGCGAGTAGCCATCGAGCTGGTCGAGCAGTTGCATGAGGTTGCCAAGGTCGCGCGAAAAGCGCGTGAGGATGAAGTCCATCGCTTCGTCGCTCAGGAAAACGCCGCGTGCGTCGGCCTCCTGCCGCAGCACGGCGCGCCGTTCGTTCTCCGTCAAGGCCTGCAGGGCGAAGACATGGCCCCACCCGAGGCGGGTGCGCAGATCTTCACGAAGCTGCAGATCCGAGGGCGGCAGCGCGCCCGAGGCCAGCACCCAGCGCGGGCCGCCGTCTGCCGCGCTCAGCGCGTTGACGAACCAGTTGAAGGCCGTTTGTTGCTGGCTGGCGGTGTAGAGATGGCAATCGTCCATCAGCACGACGTTCCAGCTTTCGCGGAATTCGCCGCCCTCGCATGCGGCATCGAGCCACCCGAACGAGGCGTCCTGCTGCTGCAGTGAACGCGCGACGGCCTTGAGCAGGTGAGTCTTGCCGCTTCCGGAATCTCCCCAGAGGTAGGTCGGCACCGGGGATCGCAGGGGATTGCCCGCCCATAACTCCACGTGCCTGAGCGCGGCTTCATTTGGTCCCGCAAAGAAATTGGCGAAGGAGGGAGGCGAAGCCAGACCCATGTCCAGGGCAATCTGCTTCATGCCAGGGGGGCGGTAAAGTCGCGTTTTCGGTCGGAAGTGAGCAGCATAAAGGCGGGCTGGAGCAGCCCTTAGAATCTTGGGTTGAATTCTATCGGGCTTGCATGGCTTGCCCCCCAGGGCTGCAGCAAGGCCGTCATTTCCCTTAATTCTCCTTTTCCCATCCGCGGACGCGCCCCTCCGGCACGGCCGAACCCACGAGCAGCATGAGCAATTCCCCCCTCTCCTACAAAGACGCTGGTGTCGATATCGTTGCCGGCGACGCGCTGGTGGAGCGCATCAAGCCGCTGGCCAAAAAGACGATGCGCGAAGGCGTGCTGGCCGGCATTGGCGGCTTCGGCGCACTTTTCGAGGTGCCCAAGCGCTACAAGGAGCCCGTGCTCGTCAGCGGCACCGACGGCGTCGGCACAAAGCTTCGGCTGGCCTTCGAATGGAACATGCACGACACCGTAGGCATCGACCTGGTTGCCATGAGCGTCAACGACGTCCTCGTGCAAGGTGCTGAGCCCCTCTTTTTTCTGGATTACTTTGCCTGCGGCAAGCTCGACGTCGACACCGCGGCTGCGGTGGTGGGCGGCATTGCCAGGGGATGCGAGCTTTCAGGCTGCGCCCTCATCGGCGGCGAAACCGCCGAAATGCCGGGCATGTATCCGGAAGGCGAGTACGACCTGGCGGGCTTTGCCGTCGGCGCAGTGGAAAAGTCGCTCATCCTGAACGGCCAGTCCGTCAAGGCAGGCGACGTGGTGCTCGGGCTGGGCTCCAATGGCGTGCATTCCAACGGCTTTAGCCTCGTGCGCAAGTGCATCGAGCGTGCCGCTGCCAACCTGCCCGCCACCCTTGATGGCGCTCCGTTTCGGGAAGCTGTCATGGCGCCCACGCGGCTGTACGTAAAGACTGTGCTGGCTGCGCTGGCCGCGCACCCCCTGACCTCATCAGGCGCAGGCATCAAGGCGCTGGCGCACATCACCGGAGGGGGGCTCCTGGAAAATATTCCACGCGTGCTGCCCGAAGGCCTGGCTGCCCACCTGACACAGGGCAGTTGGCCCAAGAGCGAGCTGTTTGCCTGGCTTCAATCGACGGCCGGTATCGACGATACCGAAATGAACCGCACGTTCAACAACGGGATCGGCATGGTCGTGGTGGTCGACCCCGCAAGCGCGCCGGCGGTTGCCGCTCTATTGGCTGAAGTTGGCGAGAAGGTCTACACCATCGGAACGATTGCGCCGCAAGGCAGCGGCGCGTCCGTGGTGGTCAGCTGAAGCGGGCCTGAACAGCAGCCCTACTGGGGCTGCATCTTCAGGCGAATGCCCGCCTGCAATTGGCGATAGCGCTCTGCACGCGTGCCACCCAGGGCAATGGCACGCTCGATGGCTACGTTGGCGTCCTGCAGTCGGCCTTGCTCCAGCCGCACTTGCGCCAGGTTGTTCCACGCATCCGCAAAGTCCGGATGGCGCGCAGTAGCCGTTTCGAATGCCGACGCAGCCTGCGGCAAGTTTCCCTGCGCGTAAGCAGTATTTCCCAACCCTAGCAAAGCCGCTCGCTGATCCGGCCACTTGCCCAGCGCGGTACGCCACGCAATTTGCGCTGCGTCCGGCTTTGCGCGCTCCAGCGCGGCAGATGCTACGGCGAATGCGTCCGCCTGAGCCGTGGCGGGCAGGCGTGACGGCGGCAGGGCCACCATGGACCAGTAAGCGCCGCGCGCCCAGGTTCTCTCAAATGTAAAAAGCGACATCACCAGTGTCTCGGTGACTCCGGAGTGCAGCGTGATGGTGTTTTTAGAACGGTCGTAGCCCGTCACCACGGCGTAATGCCACAGTGGCGAGAAGCTGAAGGTGAGGTTCTGCAGCACCAGCACAGGATTGCCGGCCGCCACTTCACGCAACAGGTCGCTCAGTTGGGGCGCAAGCGGATACGCCAGCAGGCCCTGGCGTCGCGAAGCCGCCAGCATTTCCACCTGCAGGGAGCCTTGCCTGCCGGGAAGAAAGACCTGGTTCGTCAGGTCATCCGGCAAGACGGAAACGCCCGCGTGCTGCGCGACCATCGCCAGCGCAGCCGGGCCGCACTGGTATTCCTCTTGCGGAAAAAAAGGCACGTTGGCTATTTGCGCGGTTTGCGGCAGCGCCGCCTCGGCGCTTTCAGCCAGCCTTGTCACTTGCGGTGTAGCGCACCCCACAAGCAGCAAGGCCGCAACAAAAACCCCCGCCGCAGCGGGGGCTCGCAACCAGTTGGAAGCGCTCAGATTCACCGAATTGAACGGGTGAACGGGAAGACCTTCGTCAGGCCCAGGAGGTCGGTCACCAAGAGGACGATGAAGACGGTAAACAAGATGCCCAGAACGCTGCCGCCAGCGGGTGCCTGGTCGACACGCGCTGCAAGCTGTGCCACTTCTGCATCGGACATGGCCTTGACGCGCTCGGAAGCAGCTACGCCATTAAGGCCCTGGCCTTCCAGGGCGCTTCGCACGTCTTCCCGCATCAGGAAATTATTGACCTTGTCACGGTTGGCGTCAGCCGATGCAGTGACGGTGACGGCTTCTTCCGTGCTGACCATGCTGGCCTGTGCCGTGAGCGGCAATCCCATCATGGCGGTGCTGGCAATCAGCAGGGAAGCGATCAGACGTTTAAAGGTGTTCATGGTGTGTCCTAAGTTGGGTTTGAGCAGCCATCGATAGCCCCGCCAAAGATGTAACTGTCCGCCCCAAGTTACCTACGGATACCCGACTGGTCAAAGGGGATTACATGCGGGGCGCAATGCTTACATGGTGATACCTCCTGCTGAGCTCCGTTTGCGAACATAAGGACTACCCTGCCGCGCGACGAATCTCAGCAAGGCGATCTGACACCTCATCCAGGTCGAGCGCATCGCTGGCGTTCGCCAGATAAATTTCGAGATCCATCTCTGCGAGATGCCACTCATGCTGCGCTGCATGCGCCAGCCCGCGATCCCGGTAGTCCGACCACGAATGCGGCAGCAAAACCAGCACGCGGTCAAGGACAGTAATCAGGCGCGGCCAGTCTTCCTGGGTCTTGTGAATTTCCTTGAGGTTGCGCAACATGCGCCCGATGATGTCACGGGCTGACGCGGCCTGCAGATACAAGCCCATCGGTACTTCGTAGTCATCAACCAGTCCGGTGCGCTGGCGAAACGGTTCCAATCGCTCTGCAAGCTCTTCACGGCTGAGCGATTGCCCCGTGAACGGGTCGATCACGACCTGCCCTTTTGGTAAATTGACCTTGACCATGAAGTGGCCCGGAAATGCAACGCCGCGCGCATTCAGGCCGAGACCGACCGCCAGCTCGAGCCACAGCACGGCCAGCGTGATGGGAATTCCCCGCCGCGTCTTCAGAACGGCGTTCAGGTAGCTGTTGTCCGGGTCGTAGTAATCGTTGACGTTGCCGCCAAAGCTGAGGTCTCGAAAAAAGAACTGGTTGAGCGCCCGCAGGCGCTGCAATGCGGGTGCGTCCGAAGGCAGGCGGCGTTTCAGGCGGGCGAGCAGCTGGTCGACATCACCGAGAACCTGTTGCACGTCGAGGTCGGGGTACTCGTCTTGCGCCAGGCTGATGGCGGCCTCGAGCAAGGGGAAATGCTCGTCGCTCTGGACCAGGCTCGAAAAATACTGCAGGGGTGATGGGACGTCGAGATTGAGTTCCATGACATTACTTTCGCACAAGTCCCCGGGCTTCGCAGGCCGCGTCTCAACGTCCGAGCAATTTGCGCAGTTTCAATCCCGAAAGCATCAAGGCCGAAAAGTAAATTACGGCCGAGGCAAGCAGGACGAGCGCCAGCAAGCCGATGCGGCTGCCGGCGGAATTGCGTAGTCCCGTCCAGCTCACCGCCGAGGCACTCCACAATAGAAAACCGGCAAGCAACGCGCTCGCGCCGACTACCTGCAGCGCGAATTTTCCCCAGCCCGGCAGCGGAATGTAGCTGCCTTTGCGGATGAGACCCACCAACAGCCACGCGGCGTTGATGAGCGCACCGATGCCGATGGACAAGGCAAGGCCCGCATGAGCCAGATACGGCACCAGCACAAAGTTGAGGGCCTGCGTGATGAGCAGCACCACAACCGCGATTTGCACAGGCGTACGGATGTCCTGGTTGGCATAGAAGCCTGGTGCGAGGACTTTGATCGCCACCAGCCCCAGCAAGCCAAAGCCGTAGCCCATCAAGGCCCGCGTGGTCTCGAGCACATCGGCGTCCGTGAAGGCACCGTAGTGGTAGAGCGTGGCCACCAGGGGCTGGGCAAATGTCAGCAAAGCGACAGCGCTGGGCACCGCCATGAGCACAACCAGGCGCAGTCCCCAGTCGAGCATGGCCGAGTAGCGTTGCGAATCCTCGGCCGCGCGCGCCGTTGAGAGCTGCGGCATCAAAACGACCCCGAGGGCGACGCCCAGCAAGGCGGTAGGAAACTCCATGAGCCGGTCTGCATAGGTGAGCCAACTGACGCTTCCTGGCCTCAGGTGCGAGGCAATCTGCGTGTTGATGAGCAGCGATATCTGCGCGACGCTAACGCCCAGCAGGGCGGGCAACATGAGACGGGTGATGTTCCGCGTTCCTGGGTCCGACCAGGCTTCCCGAAGCCGCTGTCCGGAGAACCTGATCCGGGGCAGCATTCCGATTCGCAGCAAGGCGGGCACTTGAACGGCCAGTTGAAGAGCCCCTCCCAGCATCACCCCGCCGCCCAGCGCGTAGATGGGCTCGATCCCGTGCTGCTTGAGCCATGGCGCACCGAACCAAGCGGCCGCAATCATGGACAGGTTCAGCAGGACGGGCGTTGCGGCTGGAACGGCAAAGCGCTTCCACGTATTGAGCACGCCGGCCGACAGGGCAACGAGGGACATGAAGCCGATGTAGGGAAACATCCAGCGCGTCATGAATACGGCGGCCTCGAAGCCGCGCGGCGACTGCTGCAGGCCGCTCGCCATCAGCCAGACCAGCACCGGCGCACCGGCTACGCCCAGCACACATGTGGCGAGGAGCGCCAGCGCCAGCAGGCTGCCGACCCGGTCGACCAGCAACCGCGTCGCCTCATCGCCCTCCCGCGCCTTAGTCGCCGCCAGTACAGGCACGAAAGCCTGGCTGAAAGCGCCCTCGGCAAAGAGACGACGAAACAGATTGGGAATGCGGAAGGCGACATTGAACGCGTCCGTCATTGCGCTCGCGCCAAACGCCGAAGCAATCAACAGCTCACGCGCCAAACCGGTGATGCGGGAGACCAGCGTGAACAGCGAAACGGTGGAAGCAGCTTTAAAAAGAGACACCGGAGGAGTTTAAGGGGCGCAGGATCACCCCGGCATCGTGCACCCGGCGCGAGGACCATTGAACCCAGCTCTCAAACGGCAATCAAAAGGCAGAAACCGAGGCCTTCAGAGAGGCTTCGATACGCTTGCGTACCCTGTCCTGAGCTTGTCGAAGGATCAGCCCGAACGGATTCTTCGCGACGGTGCTCCGAAAGAGCGAGCCCGCGCGCGCATCCTTCGATACCTCAGGACGAACGGGATGCGGACGAAGAATCCTTTATCCCGCGCCTCGCCTATTTCCTCCACACCGTTCGCCCTGAGCTTGTCGAAGGGTCGTGACGATTACCGCGCTCCGTTCGCCCTGAGCCTGTCGAAGGGCTGTGATAGGCCCTTCCTGAGCTCATCGAAGGGCTTCGACAGGCTCAGCCCGAACGGATTCTTCTTCGAGCTTGCGCGAGTGCCTCACTCGCCATCCTTCGATACCTCAGGACGAACGGGGTGCGGGCGAAGAATCCTTTATCCAGCGCCTCGCCTATTTCCTCCACACCGTTCGCCCTGAGCTTGTCGAAGGATCGAGACGGTTACCCGGCTCGGTTCGCCCTGAGCCTGTCGAAGGGTTGTGACGATTACCCCGTACCGTTCGCCCTGAGCCTGTCGAAGGGCTGTGATAAGGCCCTTCCTGAGTTCATCGAAGGGCTTCGACAGGCTCAGCCCGAACGGATTCTTCTTCGAGCTTGCGCGAGTGCCTCACTCGCCATCCTTCGATACCTCAGGACGAACGGGTTGCGGGCGAAGAATCCTTTATCCAACGCCTCGCCTATTCACTCCATCCCGTTCGCCCTGAGCCTGTCGAAGGGCTGCGACGGTTACCCCGCTCCGTTCGCCCTCAGTCTGTCGAAGGGCTGTGATAGGGTTTGAGTTCATCGAAGGGCTTCGACAGGCTCAGCCCGAACGGATTCTTCTTCGAGCTTGCGCGAGTGCCTCACTCGCCATCCTTCGATACCTCAGGACGAACGGGTTGCGGGCGAAGAATCCTTTATCCAACGCCTCGCCTATTCACTCCATCCCGTTCGCCCTGAGCCTGTCGAAGGGCTGCGACGGTTACCCCGCTCCGTTCGCCCTCAGTCTGTCGAAGGGCTGTGATAGGGTTT
>JAZKIC010000001.1:166791-180094 GCA_040385065.1 Pseudomonadota bacterium | reverse complement strand
CCGAATCAAACCGCTTGACTAACCGGGAAGTCCCTGTAGCGGGGCTAGGGGTGTGTGGGGGAAAAAACCCAGAAATAAAAATACAAGATGAACTTAAAGAATGACGAAGGCACGGTGGTGCATTCACTGACATCGATCAGGGCGAAGGCTGGGCGTGCTATGCCCGCCCATGCCCACCTGAACGCCTGAAGCGATTACCACCCGGGGCCCCTTGGTCCGGTTAGCTCCGCCTTATGGAGCTTCGTACTGTTTCACGCTGCTTTGGCCAGGCGGCTGCTGCCGGTGACGGTGGCCACGCGATCGGCCACCTGTTTGAGCTGGGCGACGAGTTCCGGAATACGGCTGGCAGGAATCCGCGCTGAAATCGCTGAAACACTGAGCGACAGGTAGGGCCGGTCGTAGGTGGCCGGGACAGCCATTCCGACCGCCGTGACGCCCTCCATCACCGCGTTGACACCCACCGAATAGCCCAGCCGCCGCGCATCTGCCACGTGGCGGCTGACGTCAGCGCTGGTCATCCGGCAAAAGTTCGGGAGGCTACCGCTGTTTCCCTCGATCAGGCGGGCAGATTCAGCGGACGGAAGCGACGCGAGCAGGGCGAGGCCCGCAACGCTCGCGCTGATGGGCCGCCGGTCTCCCAGCGCCACGACATTGGCCTTGATGGGGTAGGCGCCCTGCGCGCGCCAGGCGCACAACACGTCGTCATAGCTGCGCAGCATGAGGTAGACCGTGTCGTCTGTGCTGGCTGCCAGCTCTTCCACCAGGCTCCGCACTTGCGGAAACTGCACCAGCGGGCTCGGGGCTGCCAGGCCCAATTCGAACAGTCCGCCACCCAGGGCGTAGCGGCGGGTAACCGGATTTTGCTGGACGAGGTGCGCCGTTTGCAGCGACTGCAGGATGCGGTGCACGGTCGGGCGACTCAGTCCGGTGCTGTTGCACAGGTCCAGCAGGCGCAGGCCGGTCGCACCGCTCCGGGCGAGTTCGCGCAGCAGGGCGCAGGCACGGTCAACGGTCTGGGCGCCCGAGGGTGTTTCAGTTTTAGAGGGCATTGCACGAGCTTATCTACACGGCCATAAAAAGTCCATATAAAGGACTAAAAATAAAATAATTGGCGTTAATGCAGATTTTCAACACCCAGGATTTTCTTTTTTGTCCGCATTTTTCTAGAATTTTGCGTGGAAATAAAGAGTTCGGATAACGGACTTGTTATCGATGCTTGAGACCACCCCTGAAACGATGCCTGAGACTTACCCAAAAACCGGAGACAACCCATGACCTTCAAAACCCTGCGACGCAGCCTGCTGATCGGAACGCTCGCATCCCTCTTCAGCCTGGCAGTGCATGCCCAGCCATATCCTTCGAAACCCGTTCGCATCGTGTTGCCTTACGGCGCTGGTGGACCTGCCGATGTGATGGTGCGTGCCATCAGCCAGAAGATGAGTGACAGCTGGGGCCAGCCTTTCATCGTCGAGAACAAGCCCGGTGCCAACGAAATCATCGCGGCCGATTACGTGGCCAAGAGCCCCGGCGACGGCTACACATTCCTGGTCGCCTCCGACGGCGCCTACAGCCTGAACCAGGCGCTTTATTCCAAGGTTCCGTACGACTCGGCCCGGGACTTCGTGCCCGTCTCGAAGCTGGCGATCGGCAACTTGATGCTGGTCACGCGCCCCGACTTTCCGGCGGCCAATGTGCGCGAATTCATCGAGTACACCAAAAAGAATCCGGGCAAGCTCAACTACGGCTCCATCGGCGCTGGCGGCGTAAACCATCTGGCTTCTGCCTGGTTCAACAACATCCATGGCCTGCAGATGGAGCACGTCGCTTTCAAAACCTTGCCCGCTGCGGTGCAGGAACTGATGGCGGGCCGAATCGACGCGATGTTCGCGGTGACGGGTGGCGTGGCCCCATTCCTGGAGGGCAACAAGATCAAGGCGCTCGCCGTGTCGGGCCGCAATCGCCAGCCCGCTGCTCCCAACGTGCCAACCTTTGCCGAAGTGGGCTACCCGACCTTCGATGCGTCCTACTATTTCGGTGTCGTCGCCCCAAAGGGCACCCCGCCAGAAATCGCTGCCCGCTTTGCGCGCGACTTGAGTCAGGTCATCAATACGGCCGAGTTCAAGAGCAAGTATCTGCAGCCCCTCGGCTTCGAGGCGGTCGGCGACACGCCCGAGCAATTCGCCGCCTTCATGAAGCTCGATCGCGACATCGGCGCGCAGAAGGTCAAGGTCTCCGGCGCCAAGCTGGAGTAAGCAAGGCATATTCCACGGGCCTGCGGATGCTTGCCGGCCCGTGCCATTTATTTGTCAGGCGCGCTTGCTGCGCGCCGACGCAACCGGACTATTCATGAGTAAAGCGGCACCCCTGAAATCGGACATCGCATGGAGCACGCCCGAGGCCATCGGCGTACACGGTTATGACCTGTGCAACGACCTGATCGGTGAGGTCAACTTCGGCGACATGGCCTTTCTCGAAGTCACCGGCCGCTTGCCGACGCCGAGCGAATCGCGCCTGTTCAATGCCATCCTGGTCACGCTGGTCGAGCACGGCATCGTGCCCTCGACCCTCGCCGCACGCATGACCTACGCGGGCGCACCCGAGGCTATGCAGGCTGCGGTGGCTGCGGGCCTGCTGGGACTGGGAAGCGTATTCGTCGGCTCGACCGAGGGCGCGGCCCGCATGCTGGCCGCCGCGCTGCCTTCGGGCAAAGAGGCACAGCACGACGAAGTCGATTTTGCGGCGCTGGCCGCGGGCATCATCGACGACCACCGCACCCAGAAGAAAATCATCCCCGGCCTGGGCCATCCCGTGCACAAGCCGTTCGACCCCAGGACGGTGCGGCTTTTCAAGGTGGCCGAGGAAACCGGCTTTCATGGTCGCTACGTCAAACTGATGCAGACCGTGGCCGAGTCGGCAAGCCTTGCCTTGCAGCGCCCTTTGCCCATCAATGCAACCGGTGCCATCGGCGCGCTGTGCTGCGAGATGGGTTTGTCGTGGAAGGTCTCGCACGGGCTGGGCGTGATGGCACGTGCGGTCGGCCTGGTCGGCCACGTGCTGGAAGAGGCTGCACAGCCTCTGGCGATTCCCTTGTGGCACCGCACCGAGGAAGAAGCCACGGCGCACATGCGCGGCGCCTTCCGGAAGCGCTGAATGCTCACGCCGTTTGAAGTCTTGCGGCGCTACCCGGCGCACGCGGGCACCCTGGGTTCGCTGCTCGATTCCCGCGTGTCCGCAGGACCGGAGCGCGAGTTCCTGGTCTACCAAGGGCGCAGCTGGAGTTTTGCGGCGACCCGGCAGGAGGTCGACCGCACCGCGGCCGTGCTGCACGACCGGGGTGTGCGCGCAGGCGATCGGGTCGGCGTGATGTCGCCCAACCATCCTTCGTCGGTATTCCTGCTGATGGCGCTCGCACGTCTGGGCGCGACGATGGTGCCGGTCAATCCGGACTACGGCACGGCCGAGACTGGCTATGTACTCGGGCATGCAGAGGTGTGCGGTGTCGTTTGCTCACCGGCCAGCCTGTCGACAGTTCGTGCGGCCTTGGCTGAAGCGGCGCGCGATCCCTGGCTCATGCTCAATGAAGCCGATGCAGACGGCGCCACGCCCGCCGCGAACCGCCCGGCGGTGCTGGCCGAGTGCGCGGCCGCATGGACCGGGGCGGTTCCGCTTGCGGCCGACACGCCCGACGCAACCTGCGTTTTCATCTATACGTCGGGCACCACGGGCTTTCCCAAGGGCGTGATGCACAGCCAGCGCAATCTGGTGCTGGCCGGCGAAGGTTTTGTCGAGCGCATGTGCCTGCAACCGGAGGACCGGCTGCTCTGCGTACTGCCCATGTTCCACGTCAACGCGATCTTCTACTCGTTCGGCGGTTCATTGGCAGCCGGCGCCACGCTCATTCTGGAGCCGAGATTTTCCGCCTCGAAGTTCTGGCAGACCGTCAAGGACACGAGGGCCACGGAGGTCAACACCATCGCTGCAGCGAGCAGCATCCTGATGCGGCGGCCGCGCAGCGAGTACGTCCCTGGGCATTGCCTGCAAAAAATATACGGTGCGCCATTCGACGAAGAAACCTTCCGCGTGTATCAGCAGGAGTTTCATGTGCCCACGCTCATCGAGGGTTACGGCATGTCGGAGATTCCCGGCGCGCTCAACAATCCCTTCGGCGGTCCGCACAAGGTGCGCAGCATGGGCAAGCCCAGCCGCCATCCCGACCCTGCCGTCTCGCTGGCCGAACTGCGCATTGCGGATGACGAGGGAAACTTCCTGCCTGCGGGCCAGATTGGCGAGCTGGTCGTGAAGACGCCCATGGTGATGCAGGGCTACTTCCGCGACGAGGCGCAAACCCGCGCCGCATTTCGCGATGGCTGGTTTCTCACCGGTGACCTGGCCTCGGTCGACGACGACGGCTATTTCTGGTTCGTCGCACGCAAGAAAGACATCATCCGCAAGCGCGGAGAAAACATCTCTGGCGCAGAGCTCGACCGCGTCATCGGCAACCACCCGGCTGTGCTGGAGGCGGCAGCCATTCCCGTGGCCTCGGATCTCGGCGAAGACGACATCCTCGTGGCGATCGTGGTGCGCCCGGGCATGAGCCTGGCGCCGAGGGAAGTCGCCGACTGGTGCCGCGAGCGCCTCGCTTCCATCAAGGTGCCGCGCTACATATCCCTGGTGGAATCACTGCCCCACACCCCGACGCACCGGGTGGCGAAATTCAAGTTGCGGGAAGACAAGTCAGTGAGGGCTTGTGCCGTGGATCTTGAAGCGCGGGTCTGATGTTTTTCTGTCGACTGTTATTTGACCGGTGCCGGGTTCGGGTTGAGCGGCCTCTTCCCTGCTGACCAGGTTGACCAGGTTGACCAGGCCGGCCGCATTTGCCTAGAGCCGCTGAAAATAGACCTTGGGGGGTTTTGACCCGCGGTCGTATTCCAGGATGAGCGCTTGGCCGCCTACGACAAGGCCTGTATCCAGCAACTCGCGGTTGGCTCTGGCAGGCGCAGATGTCGCAATGACGGATGCCAGGTTTCTCTGCGTTGCTTCGCAAGCCGTGGACTCGCGCGGTTTCTGCGTTCGGGCTAGTTCTGTTGTTGCGATACAGGCCTTGTTTTTCTCGACATAGCCTTGATTGCAGGTACAGGTCTGGCCAGACAATTTGCTGCCACTGGGACAGGTGAAGGCGCCCTGACGAACAGGAATGCCGACATAAATTCGCCCACTCGCCTGAATGTTCGCAGATAGGTTCGGGAAGTTTGCCGGTGTGTCGGAGCAGTAAACGCGGGCGCTGCAGTAGAGGGTCGTGCTACCGTTTGAATCGAGGTAAGGCTCGTACACCCGCCACGGATGCGTCGGGGAGCAGGCCCCGCTTGCAAAGTTCACCGGTGACGGCTGCAATGGAATGCATGAGTCACGGCTGAGCGGAGTCAGCACGTAGGTGGCCGCGAATTTAGCCTGCGCCGCTGACCCGAAAAAGCCAAGCGTGATCGCAAAAAGCCCGGCAAGGCCGAGCCGATGAACAGTGAGCACAAGTTTCAATGCAATTCCGGAACTGAACTGACAAGGCCGAAATGAGAAGGGTTGTCTAGTTAGCGAGATCGTTCCTCCTCAGTTGAGGTCTCTTTGTAATTATCAAATCTTATAACTAATTGTAGAGACAAAAATCTACAAGAAGTAGCTAAAAATAGCTATAAAACCCGTGCTTGCAGCGGTTCAGCAGTGTGCGATGCAAGGTGCAGATGCGGTGACGCGGTCCGCGCAGAGGAAAGTACAGACCTGACGCGAAGACCCGGCTTTCCGCGTTCGGCCCAAAGGTTGCTGTTTGCACGCCGCTGGATTTACATCGGCAGCACTGTGAAATAATATGGAAGCGCTTTCACGCTCTTGGTCCAAGGTGACGCATCTGGCAAGCAGCCTTACCTAGCTACATATGAACCTACATTCCGAGTTGCGAGCCACGTCGGCCAGCGATGGCAAGAAGTCAACCTTGGGTATGGTGGCTGCACGGGCAGCGGTGTCGCCAAGCACGGTGTCCCGCATCCTCAACGGTACCGCCAAGGTGAGTGCGGAAAAGAAGGCTGCCGTGCTGGAGGCGATCGAAGCCCTGAACTTCAGGCCGGACCCTGCGGCACGCAGCCTCGCTGGTGGCCGGACCATGAGCATTGGGGTTTTGACCCAATTCATCGACAGTCCGTTCTACGGCGAAGCGCTACGCGGAATCGAAGACACGTTGAGGATCAACCAGTACGTGCCCCTGTTTGTCAGTGGCCACTGGAATGTCAGCGAAGAGCAGAACCGTATGGCCTTGCTGCTTGATCGCAAGGTCGACGGCATCATCGTCCTGACCGGAAAGCTTCCGGACGCGGCCTTGTCTGAGGCGGCAGTTCGCGTGCCGGTGGTTGTGACGGGCCGGGACCTGAATTCACATCGACTGGTGAGCATCGACTTTGACAACCTCGAAGGTGCGCGGCTGGCGGTGCGGCATTTGCTGGGTCTCGGGCATCAGCACATTGCCTACATCTCAGGGCCGCTCGACCACTTCGACGCCTGCCAGCGGCTTCAGGGCTACCGGCTCGAACTGGGTGACCGAGACCTTGTGCCCGACGAAAAGCTGATCGTCATGGGCGATTTTCAGGAGTCTGGCGGATTCCAGGCCATGAATCAGTTGCTCAAAAGCGGCGTTCCTTTTTCCGCGGTTATCGCGGCTAACGATCAGATGGCATACGGCGCACGCCTGGCCTTGAGCCGCGCGGGTTTCCGCGTCCCCGAAGACGTCTCCCTGGTCGGCTTTGACGACCTTCCTCACTCCGCATTCACCTTGCCCCCCCTCACGTCCGTGCGGCAACCCGTCTATGAGATCGGCACCGTCGCCGCGAACGCGATGCTGACGCTATTGGCGGGGCGTGTTCCCGACAAGGTGCAGATTGCTGCTGAACTGGTTGTCCGCGAATCGACCCGCAAGAACGTACGGTAAAACCTTCAATCGCAGAGGGTTATTGTTGACCACGATGAAAGCGCTTTCATAATGACCTCATTGCCGAGTTAATTATTAAAACGAGACACGTATGAAAAAGCTGGCGCTCTGCGCTGTTCTGATGGGAGGCGCCCTCTTGGCGCATGCCCAGAAGACAGTCATCACCGTAGCGGCCTACCCGGCCGTCGACGCGATCGTGAAAGAGGCGTTGCCGGCATGGCAAAAGCTCCATCCGCAAGTCGAGGTCAAGGTAGTGTCCCGTGAATATGGCGACCACCACACGGCCATGACAACGGCCCTGGCGACTTCATCCTCCCTGCCAGACGTGATGGCCATCGAGTATGGGTTTCTCGGGCGATTCGCCCAGGGAGGAGGCCTGCAGGACCTCTCCAAAGCGCCGTTCAACGCGACCGAGCACAAGGATAAATTCGTCGCTTATGCCTACCAGCAGGGCTTCACGCCGCGCAACGGACAGTCCGCTCTGCCGACTGACATCGGGCCGGGGAGCCTTTTTTATCGATCCGACATTCTGCAAAAAGCCGGCCTGAAAGAGGCTGACCTGACCACCTCATGGGATTCGTTCGTCACGTCAGGGCAGAAGATCAAGTCGAGCACCGGTGCGTATCTTCTCGCGCATGCAAGAGACATCAAGGACGTCATCATCCGCGCCAACGTGCCGGACGGTGATGGCGTGTATTTCGACAGCAAGGGCAAGGCCGCGGTCGACTCCCCGCGCTTCAAGCTGGCTTTCGAAAAAGCAAAGGCCGTGCGCGATGCAGGGCTGGACGCCAAGATCACCGCCTGGTCCAACGAATGGGGCGAGTCGTTCAAGCGCGGCACTGTGGCTACGCAGATGATGGGTGCCTGGCTGGGTGGCCATTTGTCTAACTGGCTGGCCCCGGCGACCAAGGGAATGTGGCGCGCCGCACCTTTGCCGCAGGGAGTCAATGCGGCCTGGGGCGGTACTTTTTACGCAATCCCCGGCCGGGCAGCCAACAAGGACCTTGCCTGGGACCTGATCAAACACCTCACCATGAGCCGGGACCAGCAACTGGCGGCCTTCCAGAAATACGATGCGTTCCCTGCATTGATCACGGCGCAAAGCGGCAATTTTTTTGAACAGCCGATCGAGTTTCTAGGCGGGCAGAAAGCACGTTCGTTGTGGCGAGACAGCGCAGGACTGATCAAGGCCACGGCGGTGTTCAGGCACGATCCCATTGCCGAAGAAATCGTCAACACCGAGCTGGATCTGGTGCTCACCCGCAACAAGCCGATTGCCGAAGCACTGAAGGATGCGCAAGCCATGGTCACACGGCGCGCCAGCCGCTAGGGCATGCCATGAAGCAGGCCTATACCCCTTACCTTTTCCTGAGCCCGTTCCTGCTGCTCTTCGGGATCTTCGGGGTGTTTCCGATCCTCTTTTCCCTGTACCTCATGTTTCACACGTGGGACCCGGTCCAGGGCATTGAAACGATGAAGTATGTCGGCCTTGAAAACATCAAGTTCGCGCTCGAAGACCCATGGGTATGGAAGTCTCTGAGCAACACGGTCTGGCTTGCCATCGTCTCGGGCCTTCCGCAACAACTCGTGGCCATTCCTCTGGCTTACCTGATCAACGAAAAACTCAAGCGATCGCGCAACCTCGTGATGGGCGCTTATTTCCTGCCCTACATCACGTCCACTGTGGCGATCGCGATGATGTTCAGCACGCTTTTTTCGACCGACTACGGGCTTGTCAATGCCATCCTCGCCATGATCGCGAAGGTGCCGGGTCTGGATCTGCTCTTTTCAGGTGGAAACATCGACTGGCTCGGCCAGCCTGAGACCGTCAAGCCCGTGATCGCCATTGTGGTGTTCTGGCGCTATCTTGGCTTCAACATCATCTTGTACCTCGCCGCGCTCCAGAGCATCCCGCGCGACCTCTACGAGGCGGCCCGCATGGACGGAGCTTCCGAGTCCAGGCTGTTCTGGCACATCATCCTGCCGCAGCTCAAACCCATCATGTATTTCAGCGTGACGCTTTCTGTCATTGGCGGGCTCCAGCTTTTTGAAGAGCCTTTCATCCTGACCGGCGGCAAGGGCGGCGTGGAGCAATCTGGCATGACCACCGCGATGTACATGTTCAGGACAGCGTTCGAGTTCAACGACTTCGGCTTGGCGAGTGCCATATCGTGGATGCTCTTCTTGCTGATCGGCGTAATGACGTGGGCGACCAACCGCGCCTTTCGCGCAAAAGGAGCAGACCTGTGATCACCAAAAGTTCGGTGGGCTCGGCGCCCTTGGGGCCGGTCGCCTTGGGCCTGCTGCTGCTGGGCGCGCTCGCCATGCTCGCGCCTTTTTACTTCATGTTCGTTTTCGCAACCCAGCCGCGAACGGAAATTTTCAGCATGCCGCCGCCGCTTTGGTTCGGCGACTACTTTCTCAACAACTTCCAGATATTGCAGGCCAAGATTCCCTTCTGGCGAAACCTTGGCTGGAGCTTGTACGTCGCCATCGTGAACACCGCGTTGACCCTGCTTTTTTGTGCCATGGGTGGCTATGCCTTTGCGGTCTACAACTTCAAGGGAAAGAACTTTCTCTTCGGCGTGGTGATGGGAACCATGCTCATTCCGTCCTTTCTCGGAATGATCCCGACCTTCCTCATCATGGATGCGCTGAACTGGATCGACCAACCGCGCGCGCTTTACTTGCCGGGTGCGGCGCCCGCGATGGGTATTTTCCTGATGCGCCAATACATCATGTCGGCCATTCCGAAGGACCTCATCGAAGCGGCCCGCATGGACGGCTGCGGAGAGTTCAGGATCTTCTGGAGCATCGTCATGCCGCTGTTGGGCCCGGTGTTCGGAACGCTTGGTCTGATCACCTTCATCAACAGCTGGAATAACTTCATCGGTCCGCTGGTGGTCATGCGCTCGGTAGAGATGTACACCTTCCCGCTGGCTCTTCGTAGCGTCCAGAACCCGGTCGACACCGAATGGGGCGCGCTCATGGCAGGCTCGGCCATCGCGGTCGTTCCCCTGTTGGTCATTTTTATTTTTTCGTCGCGTCGGCTCATCGACGGGCTGACTTCAGGCGCTGTCAGGGGATAGGTTTCAAGAAATGATGGATTGTTCTATGTTGCAAAAGTCCGGCTTCCCGGAGGACTTCGCCTGGGGCGTTGCCACCTCGTCTTTCCAGATTGAAGGCGCGGCGTCGGAAGACGGGCGCGGCGATTCAGTCTGGGATACGTTTTGCCGCAACCCCGCCAACACGCTGGACGCCAGCAATGGGCTGATTGCCTGCGACCATTACCACAGGCTCGAAGAAGACCTGGACCTCATCGCGTCCCTCGGGGTCGATGCCTACCGGTTTTCAATGGCCTGGCCGCGCGTGCAGCCGCTTGGCCGCGGCCCCTGGAACGAGGCTGGCTTCGATTTTTACGACCGCCTCATTCGTGGGCTGGAGAAGCGGGGCATCAAGGCCTACCTCACGCTGTTCCACTGGGATCTGCCGCAGGCGCTGCAGGATCAGGACGGCTGGGCCAACCGTGAGACATGCGATCGGTTCGCCGACTATGCGGCAGAGGTTGCGAGGCGATTCGGCCATCGCCTCGCGTCGATCACGACGCACAACGAGCCTTGGGTCGTCGCGATTCTTGGGCACGAGACCGGTATTTTTGCGCCCGGCCTGAAGGACCGGAAGACGGCTTATCAGGTGTCTCACCACCTGCTGCTCAGCCACGGAATGGCGCTTCAGCGTATCCGGGCCTCGGGCTCTCAAGTGCCTCTGGGCATCGTACTGAACCAGTCGCCCATCTACCCCGCGACCACCAGCCCTGAAGACATCGCCAAGGCTCATCTTGATGACGGGCTGATCGTGCGCTGGTACATGGATCCGCTTTTCCGCGGGCATTACCCGCAGGATGTTCTGGCCCTGCTGGGCGATGATGCGCCGGTCACGCAGCCGGGTGACATGGACATCATTCGCCAGCCGCTGGATTTTCTGGGCATCAACTACTACACGCGCAATTTCTCGAGCGCCAGTTCAACCCAGCCGACCGAAGAAGCGAAGGCCGTGACGGATATGGGTTGGGAAATTTTCCCCGAAGGGCTCACGGTATTGCTGGAGCGCCTGAACTGCGACTACCCGATTCCAGCGATATACATCACGGAAAACGGCGCGGCGTTCAAGGACGCGCTGGTGAATGGGCAAGTCAATGACGAAGAGCGAGTTTCCTACCTCAGGGGCCACATCGAGGCCACGCGCCAGGCGATCCACAAGGGCGTCGATGTGAAAGGCTACTTCGTGTGGAGCCTGCTGGACAACTTCGAGTGGGCTTCGGGCTACGAAAAACGCTTTGGCATTGTGTATGTCGACTATGCCTCGCAGCAACGCGTCAAGAAAGAAAGCGCGCTGTGGTACCAATCTTTTTTGAATGGATAGAAATTGGCTGCAATCTCCTTCAAGGCCGTCTGCAAAAGTTTTGCCGACACACACGTCATTCGCGGCATAGACCTGGAGGCGAAGGAGGGCGAGTTTCTCGTGTTCGTGGGTCCGTCAGGCTGCGGAAAATCCACCATGCTGCGGATGATTGCTGGACTCGAATCGATCACGTCAGGCGACATGCTGATCGACGGCGTTCGCGTCAATGATCTCTCGCCTGCAGCGCGTGGCGCGGCCATGGTATTTCAGAGCTATGCCCTGTACCCGCATATGACGGTGGAGGAAAACATGGGTTTCGGCCTGCGAATGGCGGGGATGCCAAAGGCGCAGGTCAAGACTGAGGTGCGAGCCACTGCCGAAACGCTCCAGATCATTCCGCTGCTGGACCGCTATCCCAAGCAGCTTTCGGGCGGGCAAAGGCAGCGGGTCGCCATTGGCAGGGCGATCGTGCGCCGGCCCAAGGTGTTTCTTTTTGACGAGCCGTTGTCGAATCTGGACGCTTCGCTGCGCGTTCAGCTGAGGATCGAATTGGCCAGGCTTCACGAGAAGCTGAAAACCACCATGATCTACGTCACGCATGATCAAACGGAAGCGATGACCCTGGGTGACCGGATTGCGATTTTTAATCAGGGTCGTATCGAGCAGATCGGAGCGCCCCTGACGCTTTATAAAAAGCCTGCAAACCGGTTTGTTGCCGAGTTCCTGGGCTCCCCCAAGATCAACATGCTTCCGTTCAAGTGGCAGGGGAGTGGCCAGCAGCTGAAGATCGGTGCTGATGTTTGCGTTGATGCCGCGATGTTCGGCTTATCCGATTCATCTCTGCGCGATGGGGCCGTGCTCGGCATACGGCCTGAACATTTTGACCTGGATGTCTCGGGCCAGGGCATACCCGCCCAGGTCGACCTGATCGAGTACCTCGGGGATTCGACGGTGATCTACGCCAGGATCCCGGGCCTGGATGACGTGTTCACGGTAAAGCTTGCCCAGCAACAGGTGCCGGTTGCCAGCGGCATGCAGATCGGTTTGAAGCCTGTCAAAGGCGAAGTGCTGGTGTTCACGGGCGAAGGTCTTTGTGTGGACGCAGTACCTGAGCAGGTCCTTCAGCCTGCGTGAGCAAGGCCCTGGAGTCGACCGTTCTTGAACGGTCTTGCGATTGACTGTTCCCCCTCGCGCATCGCGTGAGTTCCTTCGCCGGATTCCATGCACTCCCCGGATCGGTCATTGCGATATCGCCTGGCAAGTGCAAAAGGCCCTGCGCACTCGATCTTCATCGAGTGCGCAGGGCCGATCAGAGCGCCTTCCCCGTTCCCCGCCAAGCGGGCCCTCAGCTTCAAATCACCGAGTACTTGAAGTTGTCCAGGTAGTACGTCGCACCCGTTCCAGCGTTGCCAAAATCAAAGAAGACCGAAGCCTTGTTGAACTCAAAGCTGTGATTGACCGCTGCCGTACCCGCAGCCTCCTCCTTGAAGTCAAAGTTCAGCGTCTGCCAGCCTGAGGTGAGCGTGGTGGCCTCTGTCTCCACGCTGTGTGTGGGCGACAGGACGTCCTCCAGCTTGAGGCGCACGACGGTGCCTGCCTCGGGTGCCCAGACGCGCATCGACGCCGTGTCACTTTCAGGTGCGATGATTTCCCCCGAAGCCAGTGACAGGAAGGTCACCCCTGCCCAGGTTTGGGCTCCGTCTGTCTTGATGACTTCTGCGGCTGTGCCCGAGCCGCCGTCGGGCGGCGTAGTGTCCAGCGTCGAAACGGTGCCGCCGAAGGTGATCAGGGAGTAGTCCGATGGGATACCTGCGTCAAAATCCAGCGTGATTAGAGTGGGAGCGGACGCCGGTGCGGGGGCCGGTGCGGATGCTTCGGTCCCATAGCTCACGTCATCGAAGTAGTAGGTCTTGCCCGAGCCTTCGTTGCCGAAGT
>JAZKIC010000001.1:0-166691 GCA_040385065.1 Pseudomonadota bacterium | reverse complement strand
GCGCGAAGTTGAAGGTGAGGGTCTGCCAGTCGCCGGCGACGGTGGTGGTGGCATCGGTTTCCACGGTGCGGGTCACGTCAGCGGCGTCTTCGAGCTTCAGGCGCACGACGGTGCCGGCGTCCGGAGCCCATACACGCATGGTGACGCTCTGGCTGGTCGAGGTGATGAGCTCGCCCGAGGCCAGCGACAGGAAAGTCACGCCTGCCCAGGTCGCGGCTCCGGCGGTCTTGATGACTTCCACAGCCGTGCCCGAGCCGCCGGAAGGTGGCGTGGTGTCCAGTGCAGGCGCGGTGCCGCCGAAGGGCGTCAGCGTGTACGTGGACGGGTCGGCATCGAAGGTGACGACGGTGGCTGGCGCCGGTGCAGGCGAGGGGGCAGGTGCTGGCGCTGGCGCTGGCGCGGCAGCGCCATAGCTCACGTCATCGAAGTAGTAGGTCTTGCCCGAGCCTTCGTTGCCGAAGTCGAAGAAGACCGAAGCCTTGTTGAAGGTCGTGGCATGGTTCAGCGGGTTGGTGCCGCTGGCGGGCTGCGCGAAGTTGAAGGTGAGGGTCTGCCAGTCGCCGGCGACGGTGGTGGTGGCATCAGTCTCGACGGTGCGGGTCCCGTCGGCGGCGTCTTCGAGTTTGAGGCGCACGACGGTGCCGGCGTCCGGAGCCCACACGCGCATCGTCACGCTCTGGCTATTGGAGGTGATCAACTCACCCGAAGTTAGTGACAGAAAGGTAACGCCCGCCCAAATCTCCGCTCCGACCGTTTTGATGACCTCCACGGCCGTGCCCGAGCCGCCGGCAGGCGGCGCGGTGTCCAGTGAAGGCACCGTGCCACCGAACCCGGTCAGGGTATAGGCGGAAGGATCGGCATCGAAGGTGACGGTGACGGTGCCGGTAGTTGTGCCAGCTTCCTGGTAAACGCGGACGTAATCGACCTGCATTTCGTAAGTGAAGCTGCCACCGGGCACAGCGCCGCCCAGGGTTCCTCCGATGGCCAGATTGAGGATGAGGTCCATCGGATTGTCGAAGGGCCATTGGTTGTTGGTCGCGCCCGCCGGCTTGGTGTATTCGAAATAGGCGTTGTTGATATTGCCATCCACGCCGATACGAATCGCTGTGGGAGACCACCAGAGCTGGTAAGTGTGAAACTCGTTCACGCTGCTGTCGAGCGTGATGGCCTCTTTGAATGAAGTATTGCCGTAGCTGTTGTAGGTTTGGTTGTTGTCGCCGCGGAAGTGCAGCGCCGCCTGGATTTCGTTGGAGTTGAAATACGCGGACGACCATTCGGCGATGTCGATCTCACCCGTGTCCGGCCAGGTGCTCTGGCCCAGCAGCCAGATGGCCGGCCAGGCGCCTGACTCGGCGGGCAGCTTCGCACGCACTTCCATGTAGCCGTATGCGTCGAGATCTGGAAGATCGGACTTCAGTCGGGCCGAAGTGATGGTCTGGCCGCTCTTGGTGGCGACGATGTGCAGTGTTCCGCCTTGCACATAGGCGTTGTCCAGGCTGTCGGTGTAGACCTGTGACTCGCCGTTGCCCCAGCCATTGTTGTTGGGGCCGGTCCCGGTTTCGAGATCCCAATACGTGAGGTCCGGGCCCGCCTTGGTGGTCGACGCCGAGATGTCGCCACCGAACTCGTCCGTGAAGGCCAGGGTGTAGCCCATGGGAATGGCGGAAACCGTCTCGAAGGCGATCGGCAATGGCTGTAATGGGACTGGTGTAGTTCCGTCTACAAAGCCGAGCTGGTCGAAGTAGTAAGTTTCGGAGGTGACTTTGGAAACGCCCAGATCGAAAAAGACGGTCACGATGTCATAGGTGACATTGGGCGAAAGTTGGACCGTGCCAAAGTAGCCGCCGCCGTTGTTTTCTATGAAACGCTCGGACGGCTGGGAAAAATCGAACTGCAGGTACTGCCAACCCGCCGCGGTGGCGATGGCTTCGACTTCAACCCAGGCGACGTCGTTGGGGTAGCCGCCACTGGCGGAGTCGGCGACCTGAACCCTGACCCTTGTGCCAGCCTGTGCCGAGTGGACCCACATGCCCAAGGTCGTGTTGCCGTCTTCGAAAGGAAGAGGCGCGACGGTCAGCAGCTCCCCGTCGGTGTACTCGGAGATCGTGACGCCGGCGTAGGTCTGCGCTCCCGATCCCGCGATCTTGACGAATTTGACGACGTTGTTGCCATCGGTTTGCTCGATCAGGCTCACACCGGCGTTGTTGAAGCCGGTCAATGCTGTGCTGGAAGACTCGAAAGTCAGCGTCTCGAAGACCGTCAATGGCGTGATTACAGCGACGTCAGCCGCGGCGCTGACATTGAACTCCGTAAACTCGTCCGCCACAGTGCCGCTGTCGAGCGCCATGTCGCGCACCATGCCGGCGACGGTGGTCTGGACGACCTGTTCAATCTGTTCAATGCGCTCGAGTCCGTCCAGGCCCGTCAGCGTGTCGGCGGCCAGCTCCAGCAGGGCGTTTGACTCCGCCAGCTTCTCGCTGGTCGCTGTGATCAGTTCTGCAAAGTCCAGTGGGTCCTGACCGGAGGCGACAAGTGCCTGCGTGAGGATGCCATCGATCACCGAGGCGTCAGTCATGTCGAGCACGCCGCCGCCGGCTTGTGCAGCGCTGACGATCGCGTTGACGATGGCCAGGGAAAAGTCAACCGATGCGCCGGAATCAGAAGCCCCTGAAATGAGGTTGCTGCCGACGTCCATGAGGTTGGACACGAGCACGTTGGCAAGCTTGAAATTCATGGCGTTGCTGCTACCGCCCGTGGTCAGGATGTCCTGGATGGCGTCGTAGTTCAGCAAGTCAACGCTCGGGTCGATGCCGAAAAGCGTCTCGATCTGAGCTTCCGTCAGCCCCGCCGCCATCAAGGTCGATAGGGGGGAAACGACGGTTGCGCCTGCAGGCGCCCTGAAAGTTGACGTGACTGGCGCATTCGTCGAGGTGTCGACGGTGGTTGGGCCTGGCAAGGCAATGATGGGGCCGCCGTTGGGCGTGGGGATAAACGAAAAATTGCCGCGCCCATCGGTCATGTCGCTGGGCTCGTCACTGTCATGGACGCCGTCCCGGTCGTTGTCCTGGAAGACCAATGCGTTCTGGATATAGCCGTTGATGACCTGGCCGCTGAACGGCGCTGGAGCGGCCGCTGGCGATCCGGCAGGCGATGCGCCGGCGGACGAGCCACCACCACCACCGCCCAGAGCCAGGCCCAGGCCTGCCAATCCGGCAAAGGACGTGCCAATACTCATGCCGGGCGCTGCCGAGCCGCTGGCTGGCGACGATGGTCCGGACGCTGCGCCTGCAGGGGCTGCCGATCCTGCGGGCAGTTCCAGTTGCGCCAGAACAAGACGCTCTTCTGAAGAAGGCAACCCCGTCAGCTGCTGTGCTTCGCTTTCGCTCGCGGCGACCTCATCCGCGTCGCTCTTGCGCCCTTTGCGCTTCAGGGAGGCCAATGTCGCGGCGCTAACCAGCGGAAGGGCTGCGCGTGCAAAGGCCGCAGCAACATCCGGTTGGCTTTCTGCTCGAGGAGCGGGCGCGATCTGATGGGGAGCGGGGAGATTTGTGGTGCGTGCAATGTCGGACATGTCGATCCTGTTGAGACAGCTAGCGAAACGAAAAAATGCTGAAAACGTCATGAAAGCGTTTTCATGGCTCGTACGATATTGCCTGACAATAAGCTGAGGAATAGGTATTTGCCCTCGTTTTCAGGTCGACAGACCGGATCAGGCTGTCGGAGCCGAGTCGCTCGCATCAAAGCCCAGGTAGCCCGTCTCACAGAGCTAGGGTTTCCTCTATCCCTTCATTCGCCGACGGTAGTTGACGGCCTAACTGGGCCATACGTACACTTCATGAAAGGGCTTTCATAAAATTATGAGAATCCGTATGTGCTTTTCTAACCGAGTCTCATCATGAGCAAACTTCATCGCGCTTCTCTTGCCTTCATTTGTGCTTCCACGGGGGCAGCCCATGCCATCACCTTCGAAGATGAAAGCGGTAACAAATACTTGCTGGGAGGCTTTGCCAAGGTAGAGATTTCCCGCGCGGGCCAGGCCACGCAAGTGGTTCCTGACAACCTGTCGAACTTCACGTTCGACAACCGCAACGCATTGTCAAAACCGGCAGTGGGCTTGACCACCAAGGCCGACCGCAACAGTGAACTCAGCATGCAGGAGGTCAACCTCGGCTGGAGCCGTGAGACCGACTCTGCAATCGGCCTTGAAGCGCGCATGACTTACCGCTGGCGCTCAGGCGAATCCATCAAGGACGTTTTTCGAACGCCCGATGTCGATTACCGCAACGATGCCTCGCTCTGGAAGAAAGACTTCACGGAGAAATACGTCGGCATCTCGCGCCCTGACTTGGGCTCGCTGAAGGTCGGCACCCAGCTATCGCGCTCGTGGTCGCGCTCGGATTCCTTTTCCTATCCCATCGGCCTCTCGAGCCAGTGGGCTGATTCGGGGGCCGGCTTTGGCGTTCTTCCCACCGCCCTGCGCGTGGCTTCGCCGGTCTTCGAGGATGGCTCCGGAAAAATTACGGGTGAACTTACCCTCGCGACGAACGAGCGCAACACGGAGTTCGTTCAGCAGTCGCGTTTTACGGGCAACGGAACACCGTTCAGCCCAGGGGCCACCAAGCCCAGGCTGGCCGAGCTTTTCCTGCAGTTTTCCAACCAGAAGAATCTGGTCGAGTTCACGGTCCTGTCGGCACGCGGAGCCAAGCAAACCGCTTTTGGAAAGTCCGCCCTGGTCGGCTGGATTGGCGATCCCGACACCATTTCCCCGGCCAACACGGTTGCACGCAACGCCGGCACGCCGAGCCAGAGTCAGGCACTCCTCCAAGGCAACCACTGGCCGAATCCCGAAAACATGCTGACCTGGGGAATACGGCGCAACCAGTGGTCCGGCTCGGCCGCGTCCTGCAACTTCAACGTGAATCAATGCCTGTTCGGCATCGATCCAGGCTTCAACTACGGGCCTGCATCTACCAACTACCGCGGGTACCGTGCCCGCAATTGGGACGCAATGCTGGGCTGGACCCGTTACGACGGCCTGTACAACTACACGATCGGGGGCGTCTACTTCAGCAAGGCCAAGAGCGACAACCCGATCGAATGGGGTCAGAGCAATTCTGCGGTCAGCATCAATTTGGGACTCGGCCGCAAGATACCTGAGATCAGCAAAGGCCTCAGTGCCAGTGCTGGTCTGGCTTTCTCGCGCTTTGCCAAACTGGGCCCCGCCCCATTGAGCATGCCCAACAACACCTTCCTCGGTCCGAACTCGCTTTACGACAAGACCGGATACGCCTTGACGCTCGGTCTGGTCTACGTGTTCTGATCCCATGAAGGATCTTCATTGCTTCCTTGGCGCCCTCATGCTGACTGCGGCTTGCGTCGTTCCAGCTCGGGCGCAGCAGCAGGTTCAGGTCGGCGCGGGCAAGCTTTGGCTGGACCCGAAGGCCAGTGAAACGGTCAGGCCCGCCCGGGCGGACTACCGCACGGCCGAAATGGCCAAGCGCGCGGTGCCCACCAATACCTGGTTTTCGTCGCTGGTCTACCAGCCCTGGTCAGACGTGCTTCATGCCCATCCGCTGACGTTCAAGGCGACCGACAAGGGTTTCGAAATGGGCCTGCCGACGGCCGCGCGAGGTCCCATTTCCAAGTTGAAGCCTTGGGCGCCCGCCGGTGGAAGCGACGTGGTCGTGACCCATCGGCATGAGGCGGACCTGACCATCTGGCCCACAGCCTTTACGCCCAAGGATGCGAGACTGGCTGCGGCGGGTGACTGGAATATTGCGGTGGCAATGGCCGATGGCCCCCAGCAACTGACTGCACACATTTCGCATGGCAGCCCCTACGCCTACTACCGCATCAACAGTGGCGGCGTGCGTATTTCCCTGCCACCCTCGGCGGTGGTGGTCGATGCACCCGTATCGGCTGCAGATTCAAAAACTGTGCGCTACGTACAAGTCAATGCCAAGCGCTACGCGATCTATCTGCCGCCTGGCGCCGTCGTCAACGGTGCAGTCTCCAAAGCTCTGGACATCAGCTTTGCGCAAGGCAAGGGCTATTTTTCGATTGCCGCCTTGCCGGACAACGACGCGGCCACTGCAAAAGCATTCCTGGATTCGGCTTTCGCATTCGTCACCCACACCGAGGTCGAATGGAACTACGACGAGGCGGGCAGCAGCGTCGTGAGCCGCTTCAAGTTCACCAAGGAACTGATGGACGGCGTCCAGGCGGCCCCCTTGGTAGGGCTCTATCTGCACCAGAAAAAATGGCTGGTCGACAAAGCGACGAAAGTCGTCGGCGTGTTGCCCTCGGTGCGTGGCGAAATTTCCATCGCAGCGGTGGATGCGTTTTCAACCCGCATGACCTTCAACGGGCTGCTGCCTATGTGGCCCAAGCTGAAGGCCGAAGCCAAGAGTCTGCGCGTCACCGAACTGAGTCTTGGCGACCAGCGCCGTGCCGCCTCACTCTTCGGAAAAATGGGGAATGGAACCTACTGGACCGGCAAAGCACTGGGCGCGGTCGCCCAGCACATGGCCATTGCCGAGCAAAACGGCCAAGCGGATGCGGCCCTTGAAATGGAAAAGTTGCTCAAGAGCCGAATGGAAAACTGGTTCTCGGGCAACGCCGTGGCGTACTTCGCTTACGAAAAGAACGTTGGCTCGCTGCTCGGCTACCCCGAGGAATATTTCAGCGTGTCGGCCATGAACGACCATCACTTTCACTACGGCTACTGGATAACCGCTGCGGCGCATGTGGCCCGGCGGGATCCGGAGTGGGCGAAGAACGCAAAGTGGGGCGGCATGGTCAACCTGATGGTCAAGGACATCGCCAACCCGCAGCGCAACAGGCCTGACTTCCCCTTCCTGCGCAACTTCGACGTCTATGAAGGCCATTCCTGGGCACGGGGCAACAGTGAGTTCCACGGTCACGGCAACGACCAGGAGTCGTCGTCCGAAGCCGTAAACGCCTGGGCGGGTGTTGCGCTCTGGGGAGAAGCCACCGGTGACAAGGCGATCCGTGACCTCGGGGTGTACATGTATGTGACCGAGGTCGCCTCTGTCCTCAACTACTGGTTCGACGCGGATGAAAAGGTGTTCGACAAAGCCTACGGCAAGCCCGTGGCCAGCATGGTTTTTGGCGGCGCCTATGGTTACAGCACCTGGTGGACCGAGGAGCCCCGGCAGATTCTCGGCATCAATCTGCTGCCCATCACGCCGGCGTCGGTTTACCTCGCGAACCTTTCGCCGACTTACGTGAACGCGTATCTCAAGCTAGCCGAAGATGAGCGCAAGCGCTACGACGCAAGCGGTCAGTCCGATGGCACAACCAAGGATATCTGGCAAGACGTCTATGCCTCGTTTCTGGCCTTGAAGTCGCCCGACGCTGCCCTCAAGAAATGGGACTCGAAGGGCTCCGTCGAGGTAGGCGAAACCCGTACGCGGACGCTTTTTTGGCTGGAGTCCCTGGGGGAAATGGGCGCACCGGTGCTGGACATATCGGCCGACACGTTTTCGTACGGCGTTTTCAAACATCCCGAAACGGGACAGAAAACCTACCTTGCGTACAACCACGGCCCCACCGAAAAGCGCGTCAGATTCTCCGATGGCGTCGAGATGACGGCCCAACCGAAAAGCATCGCGCGACTTGTCGCGCCCAGGTAGAACACTTGCTCGATTCAGAAGAGAGACTCGGGAGCGAAGCCGACCCGTTTCGTCTTGCCCCCGGCTCCGCACCCCTGGTGTGCGTGGATATAGGCGGCACCAAGGTCACGGTGAGCATCGCGAGCGACGCTGGGCTGCAAGGGCAGCGGGTCGAGCCGACGGAAAAAGGAGGTGCGTCTGATGCGCTGGCGCGCCAGGTGTTGCGGATGATCGAAGCCAGCTGCCGGCAAACCGATGTGACGGCCTCGGCGGTGGGCGCCGTGGGCGTCGCGGCTTGCGGGCCTTTTATCCTGAGCAACGGTGCGGTGGAGCTGGCGACACCCAACATCTGCGGCGGCATGGCGGGCATCGACCGCGGCCTGCCCAACAACTGGACTACGGCGCCCCTCGAAGCGCCCCTGCGCGCGGTGTACGGCAACGTTCGCGTGTGCAACGACGCTTTGGGCGCGCTGCACGCAGAGCGGCGCTGGGGCGCCTTGAGAGGCTTCCAGCACTGCGCCTACGTGACCTGGAGCACCGGGATAGGCATGGGCCTGTGCGTCGACGGTCAGGCTCTGCGCGGGAAAAATGCCAATGCCGGGCACGGTGGGCACATGTTCGTGAGCGACAGCAACGAGGCCTTTTGCGGCTGCGGTAATCGTGGCGACGTCGAGGCGCTGGTGGCCGGCAATGCCATGCCACGGCGTTTTGCCGCGCAGGGCTTTGCCGACGCTGCGGCGCTGCTTGATGCGGCTCGCCTGGGCAAGCCTGATGCGGCCTTGCTCGTCGATGACCTGTGCAGGATCATGGGACGGGCTTTGTACAACCTGGTCGTAACGCTCGATCTTCAGGCCATCAGCCTGGGGGGCAGCGTCTTCTGGCACCATCGCGATTTTCTGTTGCCACGCCTTCAGTCGCACATCGATGGCAAGCTGCCCGCGTTGACTGATGGCTGCCGCCTGCTGCCCGCCGGCCTGAAGGACAGGGTCGGCGACTACGCAGCGCTCGCTTTGGTGGCCTGAGGGTCGGTGGGGCGGCGAAGCGCCACCCTCGAAAACGCGTTACTTCGTTATTTCGTCACTTCGTTACCTCGTTAGCTCGGGTCGTTAGACTTTCGTGCAGAGTCTCGGCGCTACCTTGGGCTACCTGGCTCAATCGGGCTTGTCGAAGCCTGCCACAGCCCCCAAAACGCGCTCCGCGGTAGCCGGCGCATCCATCCGCACCGCAGCACCTTCCGGCAGGGTCGCCGCCACCGCATCCCGCAGCGCTTCCCATACGCTGATCGCCAGCATGAACGGCGGCTCGCCGACGGCCTTGCTGCCGAACACGTTGTCTTCGCGATTGGGCTCGGGGTACAACTCGATCCTGAAGTGTGCGGGCACATCGCCGGTGGCCGGGATCTTGTAGGTGCTGGGCGCGTGCGTGCTGAGGTAGCCCTTGTCGTTCCACACCAGCTCTTCGGTGGTGAGCCAGCCCATGCCCTGGATGAAACCGCCCTCGATCTGGCCGATGTCGATGGCCGGGTTGATGCTGGTGCCGACATCGTGAAGGATGTCGACCTTAAGGACGCGGTTTTCGCCGGTCAAGGTGTCGATGGCCACTTCGGTGCAGGCTGCGCCGTACGCGAAGTAATAAAACGGCCGGCCGGTGAGGGTGGTCTTGTCGTAATGAATTTTGGGCGTGCGATAGAACCCGTCGCTCCACAGCTGGATGCGATTGGCATAAGCCAGGCGCACCACGTCCTTGAAGTGCCGCGTCGCGCTCGGCGTGATCACTTCGCCGCCTGCAAACCGCACGGCACCCGCGCCGCAGGTGTCCAGGCCGGACACGAAAGCGGCCAGGTTGGCGCGCACGTTGCGGGCTGCATACTGCGCCGCGCGGGCGTTCAGGTCGGTGCCAGCGGAGGCAGCGGTGGCCGAGGCATTCGGAACCTTGCTGGTGTCGCTGGCCGTGACGCGCACGTGCTCCAGCCCTACGCCCAGTTCGTCGGCCACGATCTGCGCGACCTTGGTGTGCAGCCCCTGGCCCATTTCGGTGCCACCGTGGTTCACCTGCACGCTGCCGTCCGTGTAGACGTGGACCAGCGCGCCCGCCTGGTTGAAAAGGGTCGCGGTAAACGAGATGCCGAACTTGACAGGCGTGATCGCGATGCCGCGGCGAATGATGCCATTGCGCGCATTCCACTGGGCGATCTCGCCACGCCGCGCCTGATAGTCCGATGTCAACTCCAGGCGGGCCAGCAAGGGTTGCAGGATGTTGTCCTCGACCCGCATCTGGTAGTGGGTGGTGTTGCGCCGGGCGGGTTTGGGCGAGGCCGTGCTGGACGTTGCCGGTGCGACGTCCTGGCGCGAAGTCGCTTCCAGCGGCTCGGGATCGGCATCGGCATCGGAGGCCGCCCGGGTTGGCGAGTGCGGGGCGAAAGCGCCAGCTCCTGCCAGCACCTCATCCCCATACAGATTGCGCATCCGGACCACCAGTGGGTCAATGCCCAGCTTGCGCGCGATGTCGCCCATGATGGTCTCGATGACGATCATGCCCTGCGGGCCGCCAAAGCCGCGAAACGCCGTGTGGCTCTGCGTGTTGGTCTTGCAGCGGTATGAGGTAATGGCCACGTCTTCCAGGAAGTACGCGTTGTCGGCGTGGAAGATGGCGCGGTCGGCAACCGGCCCGCTCAGGTCGGCGCTGAAGCCGCAGTTCACCAGCATCTGTATCTGTACGCCGCAAAGCCGCCCGGTGTCGTCGAAGCCGACGCGGTAGTCGTACGCAAAGGGGTGGCGCTTGCCAGTGACCATGAAGTCGTCGTCGCGGTCCAGCCGAAGCTTGATGGGCCGCCCGAGCTTGTGCGCGGCAACGGCTGCCCACACCGCCATATGCCCGCTCTGTGTTTCCTTGCCGCCGAACCCGCCGCCCATGCGCCGGCATTCCACGCGCACGGCGCTGTTGTCGATGCCAAGTGCGTGCGAGACCCAGTGCTGCGCTTCGCCCGGGTGCTGCGTGCTGGAATACACGAGCCACTGGCCTTGCTCCTGCGGCAGCACGTAAGCGACTTGCCCTTCGAGGTAGAAGTGTTCCTGCCCACCCACCTCGAAGCCGCCGCTGAGCTGGTGCGTTGCTCGTTGCAATGCGGCGTCCGCATCACCGCGCCGCACCGTGACCGGCGGCAGCACGAAGCTCTGCGCGGCCAGCGCGTCCTGCACGCTCAGCACCGCCGGCAGCGCGTCGATGTCCAGTTTGACCTTGCGGGCGGCGTGCCGCGCCTGCATGACGGTGTCGGCGATCACCACGCCGATGACCTGGCCGATGTGTTCGACCTTGTCGATCGCAAACACTGGTTCGTCGTGGACGAAAGTAGCCAGAAGCTTGTCGCCCGGAATGTCGCGGGCCAGTATCACGTCGCGCACGCCCGGCATGGCCAGCGCAGCGCCGGCGTCGACGCCCCGCAGGACGCCGTGGGCCACGGTCGAGAGGATCGGCGCTGCGTGCAGCGTGCCTCTGACTTCAGGGATGTCGTCGACGTAAAGCGCCGCGCCCGCCACCTGGGCACGCGCGCTTTCGTGAAAATGCGACCGGCCTGCCGCCGTCGGAACTTCTATTGCAGAAGTTCCCGCGGCTGCAAGGAACTTGTTCAGTGTTTCCGGAGCGTTCATGCGATCGCCTCCAGCCCGAAGGATTCGAGGTTGATGTGCTGCTCGCCCTGGCTCTCGAGCCAGAAGCGCTGCAAGAGATTGCCCAGCACCTGCTGGCGGTAGTCCGCTGAAGCGCGCATGTCCGAAATCGGCTGGAACTCGTCTTTAAGCGTCCTGAGTGCCCGCTTCACGGTGGCGGCGTCCCAGGGTTGGCCTATCAGTAGCTCTTCGGTCAGGCGCGCCCGTACAGGCGTGGCCGCAACCCCGCCCGCACCGATCGAAACGTGGGCCACGCGGCCCTGATCGAGCGAGAGCGAAATCGCCAGGCAGACGGCGGAGATGTCGTCGTCGTAGCGTTTGGAAATCTTGTAGGCACGCAGCAGAGGCTGGCCTTGTGCATCCGCCTTGCCGGCCGGCAGCGGGATTCGGATGAAAGCCAACACTTCGTCCGGAGACAGCACGTTCTTGCGGTAGCCCGTGTAGAAATCTTCGACAGGAAGTTCGCGTTCACCACGCTGGCTCGCCAGCACAATTCGCGCCCCCAGGGCGATGAGCAGCGGCATCGAGTCGCCAATGGGAGAGCCGTTGGCGACATTGCCGCCGAGCGTTCCGGAGTTGCGCACCGGCAGGCCGGCAAAGCGCGACGCGAAGGTCGAGAGCTGTGGCCAGGTTTGGGCCAGCGCTTGGAAAGCGTCTTCGAGCGGCACCGCCGCGCCGATCACCAGCGTATCGCCCTGCCGATTCACTGCGCGCAGCTCCGCAGTCCGGCTGACGTCGAGCACGCGCTCGAAGTCCATGTGCATCTTGGTGATCCACAGGCCGACGTCGGTGCAGCCGGCCACCAGCTGCGCCTGCGGATGGGCAGCGCGCGCAACGAGCAGTTCAGCCAGCGTTCCCGGTGCAAGGTAACTTGCGCTGTCCTCGGCACTTTCACGACGCGCCTGGGCCATCTCGCCGAGCTTGCCCAGCACGGCCTGCCGGTCGACGTGCATGGCCGGCAAGGCATGCATCTGCTGGGCCGCGTCGAGGATGGGCCGGTAGCCCGTGCAGCGGCACAGGTTGCCAGAGAGTTCGCGCTGGGCCAGCTCGCGTGAAACCGCCTTGCCCTGGCGCGTCTGGCATTCGTACAGAGCAAAAAGGCTCATGACGAAGCCGGGCGTGCAAAAGCCGCATTGCGAACCGTGGCACTGCACCAGGGCTTCCTGCACCGGATGGAGGCCAGGGGGTGATCCCTCATGTCGGGCGACCGCCCGGACGAGCGGGTCCGCAGCAATGTCTTCGGAAGTCCAGACCGCCATGCCTTCGACCGAGTGCGCCAGCCGGATGCAGCTGTTGATGGCGCGCAGCGACAAGCCGCCGGAAGCGTCGGCTTCACCCAGCACCACGGTACAGGCGCCGCAGTCGCCTTCGCCGCACCCCTCCTTGGTTCCGGTGCAGCCGAGGTCCTCGCGCAGCACCTCCAGCAGGGTGCGGGTGGGTGGTACATTGCTCAGCGACACGGGCTGGCCGCGCCGGAGGAAGTGGAGAGTCTTGTGGGAGGGCATGCGCGTCAGGGTAAACAATCGGGTCATGCCCGGCATACGGCGCAGCATATCAACCGCATGGGGGAATGGGTATGAAAGATCAGGCGCTTTTCGACAAGATAGACCTCCATCTCATCAGGATCCTCAATACCGTGCTAACCGAACGCAGCGTGTCGCGCGCTGCACTCCGCCTGGGTATGTACCAACCGGCCGTCAGCGCCGCGCTCAAGCGTTTGCGGGATCTGGCCGGCGACCCCCTGCTGGTGCGCTCCGGCTCCGGCATGGTGCCCACCGACGCGGCGCTGCGAATGATAGAGCCGTCCGCCAGCATTCTCCGGGCGGCTGAGGTGATGTTCAGCGATGCCCGAGGCTTCGACCCGGCCACCGCGCAGACCAGCTTCAGCCTGGCCGCCAGCGATTACCTCGACCCGCTCTTTTTGCCCCAGCTGGTCGCCCAGATCAAGTCGCAGGCGCCGCACTGCCGCATCGAGATGCGGGCGCTGTCGGCCGAGTCAGACTACCGCGCGCATCTGGCGCAGGGCGACGTGGATATCGTCATCGGCAACTGGATGGAGCCGCCTGACGACCTGCACATGGGCCGGCTGTTTGGCGACGAGGTGGTCTGCCTCGTCTCCAAAGAGCATCCGGCCGTGCGGCGTGGCTGGGATGCCGCCACCTGGCTGCAGGCCGAGCACATCGCGCCTACGCCGACCTACCCCGGCGCCAAGGGTGTGATCGACGACCATCTCGACAAGCTGGGCCTGCAGCGCAACATCATGGCGCGCTGCCCACACTTCGGGCTGATCCCGTCCATGGTGGCATCGAGCTTGCTGGTCATGACCACGGGCAGGCAGTTCTGCGAACGCTACTGCGACCTGCTGCCCGTCAAGATACTCCCGTGCCCCATCGACTTTCCCCGCATGATGTACTACCAGCTCTGGCACGAACGAACCCACGCGTCCAACTCGGCCAAGTGGTTGCGCGAGCGGGTAAGGGCGGTGGCCATGGCACTGCGCAAGGAGTAAGTCTCATGCAACCCAAGAGCAGCACGGTTCCATGCCAGGTCATCGGGTTTCGTCGGGTTTCGGCCCTTCACCTTCAACGAGTGAGCCCACCATGACGGCTGTTCCTCCCCCCGCGGGCACCGCACCTTCTGCGCCGCGCCTGCAGCTCAGCGGCATTACCAAGCGCTACCCGGCCGTCGTCGCCAACAGCGATGTTTCGCTGACCGTGGAGCCCGGACAGATTCACGCGGTACTCGGCGAGAACGGCGCCGGCAAGTCCACGCTCATGAAGATCATCTACGGCTCGGTCAAGCCCGACGCCGGCAGCATCATGATCGATGGGCAGCCTGCCATGGTGCGGAACCCGCAGGAAGCCCGGGCGCTCGGCGTCAGCATGGTGTTCCAGCACTTCAACCTGTTCGAAACCTTGACCGTTGCCGAAAACGTCTGGCTGGGCCTGGACAAGAGCCTGAGCCTGGCCGAGGTCTCACGCCAGATGGTGGCCACCACCGAGGAGTACGGCCTGCAGCTCGACCCGACGCGACCCGTGCATACGCTCAGCGTCGGCGAGCAGCAGCGGGTCGAAATCGTGCGGGCGCTGCTCACCCATCCCCGGCTCCTTATTCTTGACGAGCCCACGTCGGTGCTGACGCCGCAAGCCGTGGAGCGGCTTTTCGTCACGCTCAGGCTGCTGGCGGACCGGGGCTGCAGCATTCTGTACATCAGCCACAAGCTGCACGAGATCCGCGCGCTGTGCACCGCCTGCACCGTGCTGCGTGGCGGAAAAGTCACCGGTGTTTGCGATCCACGCGAGGAATCGAACGCGTCGCTCAGTCGCCTCATGATCGGCGCCGAGCCACCGGCCTTGGAGCAGCGCGAGACGCAAGTCGGCGCTATTGTGCTGGAGGTCAAGCGCTTGAGCCTGGCGCGTGAAGACCAGTTTGGCGTGGACCTCGACGCCATCGACCTGCAGGTGCGTGCCGGCGAGGTGGTCGGCATTGCCGGCGTGTCGGGCAACGGCCAGAAGGAGCTCCTGTACGCGATGTCCGGAGAAGACACGCGCTCCCCGGCTGGCGCGATCCTCGTCAAGGGCCAAGCCGTCGGCAAGCTCGGGCCACGCGCGCGGCGCCGCCTCGGTGTGCACTTCGTGCCCGAAGAACGGTTAGGCCGAGGCGCCGTTCCCACGCTGGGGCTGGCCCATAACCTCCTGCTCACGCGCAGCGACGCAGTGGGGCGGGGCGGCTGGCTCAAGCTGAGCCAGCTCCAGGAGCAGGCGCGCGGCATTATCCAGCGCTACAACGTCAAGGCTGGCGGTCCCAACTCCGCCGCCCGCTCGCTTTCGGGCGGCAATTTGCAGAAGTTCATCGTCGGCCGCGAGATTGAAGCCCTCCCGCAGCTGCTCATCGTCTCGCAGCCGACCTGGGGCGTCGACGTCGGGGCCGCGGCGCAGATACGCGGCGAAATCCTCAAGCTGCGCGATGCGGGTTGCGCCGTGTTGGTCATGAGCGAAGAGCTGGAAGAACTTTTCGAAATCTGCGACCGCCTCTACGTAATCGCCAAAGGCCAGACCTCGCCGTCGATGGCACGCAGCGAGGCCACGGTTGAAAAAGTGGGCCTTTGGATGAGCGGGCTGTGGAACTCGCCTGCCGAGCACGCAGACCACGCAGAGACGGAGTCCGCTCATGGCTAATCCCTTCCCCTTTCGCTTGCAACTGGAGGCGCGGCCCCAGCTGTCGCGCACCTGGAGTTATTTTTCGCCGGTGCTGGCGCTGGCCGTGACTGTGCTCATCGGTGTGCTGCTCTTCGCCGCGCTCGGCAAGGACCCGGTGCGCGGCCTGCAGGTCTTCTTCTGGGAGCCCATTCGCAGCGCCTACGCGGTGGGTGAACTGCTCGTCAAGGCCACGCCCTTGCTGATCATCGCGCTCGGCCTTGCGGTGTGCTTTCGCTCCAACGTCTGGAACATCGGCGCAGAAGGCCAGTTCGTCATCGGTGCGGTGGCTGCGGCCGGTGTCGCCATGCTGGCGACCAAAACCACGGGCGCCTGGATCGTTCCGGCCATCCTGCTTGCCGGCACGGCGGGCGGCATGCTTTGGGCGGGCATCACGGCGCTGCTGCGCGACCGCTTCAACGCCAATGAAATCCTGGTCAGTCTCATGCTGGTGTACGTGGCGGTGCAGGTGCTCAATCTGCTCGTCTACGGGCCGTGGAAAGATCCGGCCGGCTACAACTTCCCACAGACCAAGAACTTCGAGTCGGTCACGCAGATCCCGCGCCTCATGGCTGGTTCACGCGTGAGCATCGGAATCCTGCTCGCGCTGGCCGGGGTCGCCGGGATGTGGCTTTTCCTTTTTCGCACGTACGCGGGTTTTGCGCAGCAGGTTGGCGGGCTGGCGCCGGCCGCGGCGCGTTACGCCGGGTTCTCGTCGCGCCGCGCTTTGTGGCTGGCTCTGCTGACTTCGGGGGGCGCAGCGGGCCTGGCAGGCGCGCTGGAGGTGGCCGGTCCTATTGGGCAGCTCACGCCCTATGTGCCGGCGGGCTACGGCTTCGCGGCGATCATCGTCGCCTTTGTCGGCAGGCTGCATCCTGTCGGCATCGTTTTTTCGGCGCTGCTCATGAGCATGTTCTATATCGGTGGCGAGCTTGCGCAATCGCGGCTGGGCCTGCCCAAGTCGCTCACCGGCGTGTTCCAGGGGCTGCTGCTTTTCAGTCTGCTGGCTTGCGACACGCTGATTGCGTACCGCGTGAAATTCCACAAGGTTCAAACGATCGGGAAGGGGGCGCTCTGATGGACTCGATCGCACTGCTCATCGCCGCTACGCTCAGCGCCGGCACCGTGCTGGCGATTGCATCGCTCGGCCTGCTCATCAACGAAAAGTCCGGCATCGTCAACCTCGGCGCAGAAGGCATCATGCTGTGCGCCGCGCTGGCGGGCTTTGCCACCGTGGTGCACAGCGGCAATGCCTGGCTGGGCTTTGCCGCGGGCATGGCGGCGGGTGCCCTGCTTGCCGCGCTTTTCGGGGTCTTGGTCATCTGGCTCAATACCAACCAGTACGCCACAGGCCTCGCACTGAGTCTCTTCGGCGCCGGCTTTTCGGCCTTTGCAGGAACACGCTACGTGCAGGAAAAGCTGCCCGAGCAATCGCAATTGCCTATTCCCTTCCTGGCCGACATTCCCCTGGTCGGGCCGGCGCTGTTTCGCCAGCATCCGATGGTGTATCTAGCGATGGCGCTGACTTTCGGTCTGATCTGGTTTCTCTACCGCACCCGCGCCGGACTGGTATTGCGGTCGGTCGGCGAGAGCCCGGAGTCGGCCCATGCGCTGGGCTATCCGGTGCGCCGCATACGCCTCCTGGCTGTGGTGGCGGGCGGGGCCCTGTGCGGTCTGGCGGGGGCCTATGTCTCGGTGGTTTACACCCCGTTGTGGGTCGAGGGAATGATTGCCGGCAAAGGCTGGATCGCGCTGGCGCTCACCACCTTCGCCACCTGGCGACCGGCACGCGTATTGCTTGGTGCTTACCTGTTCGGAGGCGTCACGATGCTGCAGTTTCATCTGCAAGGAACCGGCGTCAACATTCCCAGCCAATTCCTCACCATGCTCCCCTACCTTGCCACCATCATCGTTCTGGTGCTGATCTCCCGCAATCCGCAGTGGATACGCCTGAACATGCCCACCTCCATCGGCAAGCCTTTTCACCCGGGCGCCTGAGGCCAGTGCAGCCGCGCTGAGCTCTTCTTTTCCCAACTCATAATAGAGTTTTCATCCCAACCGTCGCTACCTGGAGACGACATGACAGACCTGCAAAAACGTTCATTGCTCAAGTACGCTGCCTTTTCGGCCGTGGCTGCAGCAGCCCTGGTCGGCTGCGGCAAGAAGGAAGAGCCCGCGCCTGCGCCGGCGCCTGTCGCCGCTGCACCGGCCAAGCCCGAACCGCTGAAAATCGCCTTTGCCTATGTCGGCCCCGTGGGTGACGGCGGTTGGACCTTCGCGCACGACAACGGTCGCAAGGCCGTCGAAAAGGAATTCGGCGACAAGGTCAAGACCAGCTTCGTCGAGTCGGTTCCCGAGTCCGCCGACGCCGAGCGCGTGCTGCGCGACATGGCCACGCAGGGCAACAAAATGGTCTTCGGCACCACCTTCGGCTACATGGAATCCATGCTCAAGGTCGCCGGCGATTTCAAGGACGTGAAGTTCGAGCACGCCACCGGCTACAAGACCGCCGACAACCTGCGCACCTATGACAGCCGCACTTACGAAGGTGCCTACCTCGCCGGCGTCATCGCCGGCAAGATGAGCAAGAGCGGCAACCTCGGCGTCGTCGGATCGGTGCCAATCCCTGAAGTCGTGCGCAACATCAACAGCTTCACGCTGGGCGCGCAGTCGGTCAATCCGAAAGTCAAGACCAAAGTCGTGTGGGTCAACGAATGGTTCAATCCACCGAAGGAAACCGAAGCTGCCACTGCCTTGATCAACGGCGGCGCCGACGTGCTGTTCCAGAACACCGATTCGTCGGCCGTGCTGCAAACCGCCGAGAAAATGGGCAAGCGCGCCTTCGGTTGGGACTCTGACATGACAGCTTACGGTCCCAAGGCCCACCTCGGGTCCGCCGTGATCAACTGGGCGCCGTACTATGTCAAGGCCGTGCGTGAAGCACTCGACGGCAAATGGGCAACGGGCCAGACATGGTGGGGCGTCAAGGAGGGCGCAATCGATATGGTGTCGATCGCCGCAGACGTGCCTGATGAAACCAAAAAGCGTGTCGACGAAGTCAAGGCCGGCCTGAAAGACGGCAGCTTTTCGATCTGGAAAGGTCCGATCATGGACAACACCGGCAAGGAGCTGATTGCCAAGGATGTCGTTGCCGATGACAAATTTCTGGGTGGCCTGAAAACCTACGTCAAAGGTGTCGAAGGAAAAGTGCCGGGTAATTAAACACGAAAGCCGCGGTTTTGTGACGTATTGAAACAACTCCGTGCTTGAGTACCTAGGTACTGACTAAGCCGCCTTCTGGGCGGCTTTTCCATTTAATGGAATTGCTTCGGTTTAATGGGCGAGATTTAGCCGTGGAGTACGGCCCGTGACAGCTTGATTTAGCTGAACTTCCACGTTACAAGGTCTTAACAACTAAGCGCCCTGGGCCTACTTCCGATGCGTTCGAACGACACGCCGATTGCTGGCTCATGCCCTTGGCTGAATGTCCCAGGATTGATCCGATGAGGAGACAGCCAGCATGTTCGCCGGCTTGAGAAGTCCTACGCGCGGGTTTTTTTCCCCGCGATCCTCCTTGCGTTGGGCGTGGTGGTGCTGGCCGCCATGGTCATCCAGGCCGCGTCCGTGTACCGCAATCTCAGGAATGATGAGCAGGACGCGAGAGACAGCGTGGCCCGTGTTTCGTATGCCGGCGCGCAGGTGGTGGAGGGCGTGCTGGGGCGCGGCGAACTCATGCTGTCCTTGCAGGCCGCACGCCCCGGAACGCAGCGGCTGAAGGCCGCGGAATGTCCCGCATGGCTACAGAGTGTGGAACTGCCCTCGAGCATATTCACCGAGATCATCGTCTTCGACCTTGCCGGAAACCGGATCTGCAGCCAAGCCACATCTTCGTCATCCGTCGATCCTCTCCGGCTCGATGCAGCCTGGTTCAAGTCGGCCCTGAACGAGCCAGGTTATGCACTTAGTGACGTTCAGGGAGTGGACCGGGGCGAAAAGCCCCACGTCATCCTCTCGCTTCCCATCAAGGCCGAGGCCAATGCCAAGGTGGGCCTCATCGTCCTCGTTGTCGACCTCTACGTCATGTCGGCCCTGCTGGAGCCCAGGTTCGAGGAAGGCGACCGCACCGTCGGGCTGATCGATAGAAACTCGGTCATGCTGGCGCGCTATCCCCTGAACCGGGAACTGGTGGGCAAAACCATCGGCGGCAATTCCGCGTCCGTGCGCGCCCGGCAGCCCGAAGGCATTGCACTGACCCGGGGCGTCGATGGCGTGGAACGGCTGTCGTCTTCCAGCAACCTCAAGCGCTACGGCCTGCGCCTGGGGGCTGGCGTTCCGCTTCGCGACGTGTACGCGGAAAGCAAGTCCGACGCCTGGGAAAACGCCTTGCTGGGAGTCGCCGGTCTGTTGCTGGCCTTCTGCCTGGCAGCGTGGATGGCGCGCCGGCTCACACGGCCACTCGAATCGCTGGTGCACACCGTCCGCGATGTGGCCCGAGGCGCAAACGTGCGCGCCGACGGCAGCCTCCCGGGCGAGTTCAAGGTCGTAGCAGGCGAGTTCAACCGCATGCTCGATGCCCAGGCATCGCACGAGGAAAAATTGCGCATGGCCGAGGAGCGCTCTGCCAGAAGCGCGCGGCTTTACCAGGCGTTGTCGGCGACCAACCGGTCCATCGTGCGGGCTTCCGACGCTGAGGCGCTGTTCGAGGAGTTGACCAACCTGTGCGTGAATTTCAAGGTCGGCCACATGGCCTGGATCGGCCTCGTGCAGGGGACCAAACTCGTGCCGGTGACCTTCGCCGGACGTGCCCGTGAATACTGCGGCGACACCGTTTACGACCTTTCCAGCGCGTCGCTCGACGCCGCCCTGCCCGCGCCCACTGCGGTGCGCGAGGGCCACATTGTCGTTATCAATGATTTCGTCAACGACCCTCGCACGGCGGGCTGGCTCGACAGGGCCCGGGCCTTCGGCGTCCAGTCAACGGCCATCGTTCCGTTCCGGCGCGGCGGTAAGGTCGCTGGCGTGCTGGGTATCAAGGCGGACACGCCCAATTATTTCGACGCCGCGCTGACGGCCCTGCTGCTCGAGATGGCGATCGACCTGTCGTTCGCGCTGGACAACATGGAGCGCGAGAGGGCACGCGAGCAGGCCGAGGTGTCGGTCACGCGGCACGAAAGGCAGCTCGAAGGCATCATCGAAACGGCCATGGACGCCATCATTACGGTCAACAGCAAGCACGAGGTGATCGTCTTCAACAAGGCGGCATCGCGCATTTTCGGGATGCCGGCGAGCGAGGCGATCGGCAAGCCCATCAACCATTTTCTGCCCGCAAGGTTCCACGAGGCGCATGTGCGCCACGTCGCCGAGTTTTCGGCCACAGGCAGCACCAGCCGCGTGATGGGTCCTACGCAGTCATTGGTTGCGCTGCGTGCGGACGGCAGGGAGTTCCCCATCGAAGCGTCGATCTCGCGCCTGGCCAGCCGCGGGGACGTGCTTATGACCGTGGTGCTGCGCGACGTCACCAGCGTCCATGAGGCCCGCGAGGCGCGTCTGGCGCATCAGGCGGCAGACGCGGCGAACCGGGCCAAGACCGAATTTTTGTCGCGTTTCAGCCATGAGTTGCGCACGCCGCTGGGCGCCATGATGGGTTTCATTTCGCTACTGCAAAAGTCGGCTTTCGAGCGCCTGACCAGCCGCGAACTGTCGCAGCTGCGGCATATCGTTTCTTCGGGCAAGCAGTTGCAGGCGCTGGTACAAGACATCGACGTACCGCGCATCGAAGCGGGCAACATCGCGATCGAATTTTCCGACATCGAACTCGGCGAGCTGCTGGACTCGGTCGTGGCGCTCTATGCGTCGGCGGCGGACGACATGGGTGTCTCTTTGCGCACCGCCTACCGCAGCGAAATCCCTTTCGTCATGTATACCGATCCGGTCCGGCTCAAGCAGATTTTGTCGAACCTGCTGTCCAACGCGATCAAGTACAACCGGTCCGGAGGCGAAGTAAGCCTGGAGGTTTTGCAAGGCGAGGGCGTTGTCAGCGTGGTATGCCGCGATACCGGAATCGGCATGACCGAAGAGCAGCAGACGCATTTGTTCCAGGCCTTCAATCGTCTGGGCCGCGAGCAGACCAGCATCGAGGGCAGCGGCATTGGCTTGCTCCTGAGCCGGGATCTGACGGCACTGCTGGGCGGCACGCTCGATGTGGTGAGCGTGGTCGGGCAAGGCACGCAAGTGACCGTCACGGTTCCTCACCTGTCCCACTTGCTGAACATGGCGGTGCGTCGTGCACGCAGCGCCGCCGAGGCAGCCGCGCGTCAGCCACAGTTCTTCTCGCTGCCGCCCGCGCCCGGCGTCGAATCCCCTGCGGAGCCGGTCGCACCGCTTCCTGGCGGGCTTCATGGCTCGGTCCTGTACGTCGAAGACAGCGCGGTCAGCGCCCTGATGGTTCGCCAATTGCTGGCCCGCTGGCCCGACGTCAAGGTGCGCGTGGCCAAGGACGGCAAGGAGGGCGTCATCCTGGCAACCGACCTGCTGCCCGACCTCGTTCTGCTCGACATGAACCTGCCCGACTTCGGCGGCGTGCAGGTGTTGCAGATACTGCGCGCCGAAACGGTCACCGCCGGGCTGAAGATCGTCGCGTTGTCGGGCGATGTGAACCCCGCCGCAATGGCCCAGGCGCTTGCGCTCGGCGCTGACGACTACTGGACCAAGCCACTGCAGGCCGAAGCCTTCCTGGCCAACGTGAGCCGGTTTCTCAAGACGGAAGCCGAGCGCGAGCAAACGCTCCAGGAAACCTGACGCGTTCGCGGGGGGGGTGACTCTGCGCCGCATGAAATGCCACGCGAGGCGAAAGACTGCGCGGTTCGTGTTAAACACACGGGTTCCCGTCCGGAGTCGAAATGAACCCATCCCAACCCATCGCCCGGGAGCTGCTCCCAGGCCTCCTCGAGCGAATGCCCAAGGCCGAACTGCATATTCACATCGAAGGATCGCTTGAGCCGGAGCTAATCTTTACGCTGGCACAGCGCAACGCGATCGAATTGCCCTACGCGAGTGTGCAAGAGCTCCGCAGCGCCTACGCTTTCACCAACCTGCAGAGCTTCCTGGACATCTACTACGCGGGTGCCAGCGTGCTCATCACCGAGCAGGACTTCTACGACATGGCGCAGGCCTATTTTGTCCGTGCCGCGGCCGACAACGTGGTGCATGCCGAGCTCTTCTTCGACCCGCAGACGCACACCGCGCGCGGCGTGTCGATGGAAACGGTCGTCAAGGGCCTGCACCGCGCGTGTGTGGATGCGCGTGCCAGCCTGGGCATCAGCGCGGCGCTCATCCTGTGCTTTCTGCGGCATCTGAGGGAAGAAGATGCCTTCGCCACGCTGGAGCAGGCCCTGCCGTATCGCGACCTGATTGTCGGTATCGGGCTGGACTCCGGTGAAGTAGGCAACCCGCCTGAGAAATTCGCGCGGGTTTTTGCGCGTTGCCGGCAACTCGGCTTTCGCCTGGTCGCCCATGCGGGCGAGGAAGGGCCACCGGCTTATGTCTGGACGGCGCTGGACCTGCTGAAAGTCGAGCGTATCGACCACGGCGTGCAATCAACCAAGGACGCGCTGCTCATGCAGCGGCTGGCCAGGGACCGCATTGCGCTGACGGTGTGCCCGCTGTCAAATCTCAAGCTCTGCGTGTTCCCCGACCTGGCCAGCCACACGCTCAGGCAGTTGCTGGGCGCCGGTATCGCGGCCACCGTCAACTCGGATGACCCGGCCTATTTCGGCGGCTATATGAACGAAAACTTCACGCGGACATTCTCGGCGCTGGAACTCGATGTCGGGCACGCCTATACGCTGGCGCGCAACAGTTTTGAAGCAAGCTTCATCAGCGATGCCGAAAAAGCCCGCTTCATCGAGCAGCTCGACAACGCGTTTGCGCATGCGCAGTGAAAAAGAGGCTCGCGACGGCCTTCGCGTGCCGCCGCTTCAAGCGCCGGAGCCGTGATGCAGCCAACGCCTAGCGCCGAGCCGCATCGCCGGCCTTCGCAAATGTCCGAAGCGATGGGCGTAGCGCTCGCGGGCATGGTCTCGCTGGCCGTTGCGATGGGGCTGGGGCGCTTTGCCTTCACGCCCATCCTTCCCATGATGCTGCATGACGGTGTGATCGACTTGCCGGGCGCGAGCTGGCTGGCCAGTGCCAACTACCTCGGCTACATGCTGGGCGCCATCGCATGCACGCTGCAGCCGTGGGTGTGGGCGCGGCTGCGCGGGCTTCCCTTGCTGCCGTTTGCACGTCTCGTGCGTGCGGGCTTGTTTGCCACCGGCGTGCTGACGCTGGCCATGGCCTGGCACGCGCCGGCTGCCTGGCCGTGGTTGCGGTTTGCCGCCGGGCTGGCAAGTGCGGTGGTTTTCGTCTTCACGTCGGGCTGGTGCCTGGCCCGACTGACCCGGCTCGGCCAGCCCGCCCTGGGCGGGGCCATTTATGCAGGCCCCGGCGCCGGCATTGTCATCAGCGGCTTGTTTGCCAGTGCGCTGGTGGCGTGGCAGTGGACTGCCTCAACCGCGTGGCTGATTTTCGGCGTGCTGGCTTTCGCGCTCACGGCGGGGGTGTGGCGGGTGTTTCGTGGCTCGGAAGACCGGCTTATCCGCCTTGATCCAGCCCGGGCAAACGCAGCACCTTCGCCGCATGGCGGCGGCATGGCCTTGCTCAATCTAGCCTATGGGCTGGCGGGCTTCGGCTACATCATTACCGCCACTTTTTTGCCGGTCATTGCCCGCGGCGCTATTCCGGCATCGCCGTGGCTGGACATGTTCTGGCCAATCTTCGGACTCGGCGTCATTGTCGGGGCGCTGCTGGCAACGCGCGTTCCGGTTGGCCCGGACGCGCGCTGGTTGCTGGCCACGTGTTATCTGGTGCAGGCGCTGGGCATCGGCTGCAGCTTGTGGAGCCCGACGCTCGCAGGGTTCGCCCTGGGCAGCCTTTTACTGGGCATCCCGTTCACGGCAATTTCCTTTTTTGCGATGCAGGAGGTCAGGCGCTTGCGGCCCGCCAACGCACCCAGCTTCATGGGGCTCCTTACCGCTACGTATGGCCTGGGGCAGGTGCTCGGCCCGCCGATGGCGTCAGCCTTGCTCAAGCGCGCTGGCAATGCCACTACAGGCTTTACCTGGTCGCTGGAAATTGCAGCAGGCGCGCTGGTACTGGGCGCGGGGCTGTTTGCAGCCATGACTTCGCTCTATCCGAGGCGCTCTAGCAAGGCCCCGCTTTGACGCTCTGGCCGCGCGCGTTGCAGCCGCTAAAATCCTGAGTCTGCGTGCCGTCCCGGCGCGCGGTCTTCCTAGTTTTACCGGGGCCATGTAGAGGACTACCATGTATAAAAACCTCGCTGCCGCGCTCGCGGCCGCCTGTTTTATTTCCCCCGTATTTGCGCAAAGCCCGGCAGCTGCCAAGCCGCCCTTGAAGATCGGTTTTGTCTACGTCGCGCCCATCACCGACGCAGGCTGGGTTCGCCAGCACGAAAATGCTCGGCAAGCCGTTCAGCAGTCGCTGGGCGATCAGGTCAAGACTACCTTTGTAGAAAATGTGGCGGAAGGCCCCGACGCCGAACGCGTCATTCGAGATCTCGCGCAGCAAGGCAATCAGCTGATCTTCACGCCGAGCTTCGGCTATATGGAGCCCACGCTCAAGGTAGCGAAGGACTTCCCCAACGTCAAGTTCGAGTCCATTACCGGCTACAAAACCGCGCCCAACGTTGCCGTGGCCAATGCCCGCTATTACGAAGGCCGCTACCTGGCGGGTGTGGCGGCAGGCCGCATGACGCGCACGCACCTTGCCGGCTACGTGGCGGGCTTTCCCATTCCGGAAGTGCTGCAGGGTATCAATGCCTTCACGTTGGGGATGCGATCGGTGGACCCTGGCGCAGAGGTCAAGGTGATCTGGCTGAACGCCTGGTTCGACCCCACGCGCGAGCGCGAGGCCGCCATGACGCTCTTTAACCAGAACGTCGACGTGATCGCGTTTCATACCGGGTCCACCGCCGTGATGGCAGCGGCACAAGAGCGCGGCAAGATGGCCGTGGCCTACCACTCCGACATGCGCAAGATCGCGCCCGATGCGCAGATCATTGCCGTTACGCACCAGTGGGCCGACTACTACACGCAGCGCGCCAAGGCCGTGCTGGCCGGGCAATGGCAAAGCGGGCAGGTCTGGGGGGGCGTGCGCGAAGGCATGATTCGCGTCGGCGATTTCGGCCGGGCGGTGCCGCAATCGGTACAGGACGAAGTGATGGCCCGGCAAAAGGACATCGCGGCGGGCAAGCTGCATCCGTTTGCCGCGGGCAAATCCGCGGTGCTCAGCAATACAGGCGCCGAGGTCATTGCGCCTGGCACGACACTGGCCGACGGGCAGATACTGGGCATGAACTACCTGGTCCAGGGTGTGCAGGGCAGTTTGCCGAAGTAATTGCGCGGATAGAACCGGCTTGTCCGGGTTCCGCCTTGCTGGCTCCTTTCGGACATTGGGGCACTCAGGCGGGTTGTGGGTTAGCCCTTCCTGTTGCACGTCAGCGCTAATAGCGTCCACCCACGCCCGCATCTACCCAAGCCGCCGGCCACGCCAATCGACTGATCTGCATGAGAGCGGGGATATGACCTCGCAAAGTCGAACGCGTGGAATCACCCTTGACAACCGGCAGGAGTTCGCCATCATTTAGATGACTAACTATCTGATACCGCATCCAGTAAAACTGGATGCGCGAGGGGAGAGCATCGAATGCTGACTCAAGAAGAGAACGATCTGCTATGCCGGGTTGAGGGTGAAGCGCCCATGGGCAGGATCATGCGCAGCCATTGGATGCCGGTCTGCCTGAGCGAAGAAATTCCTGAGGCAGACGGCGACCCTGTGCCTGTCAGGCTGCTGGGCGAAGACCTGGTCGTCTGGCGTGACAGCCAGGGAGCTGTCGGCCTGATGGATCGCTACTGCCCGCACCGCAGGGCTTCCCTTGTGTTCGGGCGCAATGAAGAGCAGGGCCTGCGCTGCCTGTACCACGGCTGGAAAGTCGATGTGACAGGCAAGGTGGTGGAGATGCCGTCCGAGCCTGAGGCGGCGTGCGCCAAAAAGGTGAGGCACAAAGCTTATGTAACGCATGAGCATGGCGGCTTTGTATGGGCATGGATGGGCGCTGAGGCTGACATGGTGGGCTTTGAGCCGCCGCCCTGGGCGCCCACTCAGGCGTGTCAGGTCAGCGTGGCGAAAATCCAGATTGACTGCAACTGGGCGCAATGCCTGGAAGGCAACATCGACTCGGCGCATAGTTCCTCGCTGCACTCCAGCGAGATTCGTCCTGGCAACGTATCGCGTTCGGCAGCGTCGGTGCAAGGCCCAACGGAGCGTCCCTCCACGGACAAATCACCCCGGATCCAGATCGAAGCGACTCCTTATGGCTTTCGCTATGCCGCATTGCGGCGGCCCATCAGGGATGCCGTATCGAACGAGTACGTCCGCATGACGGTGTTCGTTGCGCCGTTTACGGTGCTGATTCCGCCCAACAGCCTGTACAACGTGGCCAGCCTCAGCGTCCCCATCGACGACGCGCACACGTCTTTTTACTTTATTGCCTGGTCCGACCAGCCCGGCAAGGGTATGGCACAGGACGACTGGCGAAAGCGCAACTGTGCGCAAGTCGGTGTGGACCTTGATGAACGCTTCGTGAAGGTGCGTACCCAGGCCAACCGATACCTGCAGGACCGCGGCGCAATGAAAAACGGCAGTTTCACCGGCATTCGCGGCATTCCCAACCAGGACATCGCCATGTGGGAAACCATGGGCCCGATTGCCGACCGCACGCGCGAGCGACTTGGCTCCAGCGATATGGCGGTCGTGCATTTCCGCAATGTGATGGTCGAGGCTGCGCGGGCAAAGGCGGGCGGTTCTCCCGCCATCGGTAGCTCGCGGCCTGTACGCCATGCAGATATCCGTTCCTTTGAAGGCATCGTGCCCAAGAGCGTGGATTGGCGCTCGCTCGCGCGGGCCGAACCGAGCGGCTGCGCTTTGTCAACTTAACCGAAAGGGTACCCCGACATGATTTTGAAGCAACTTGTATTAGCAGCAGCAGCACTCTGGCTCGCAGCGCCTGGCGCAAACGCTCAGCAGAACTACCCTAACAAGCCGGTGAAGATCATCGTCGGCTATGTGCCCGGCGGAGGCCCTGACTTCGTGGCCCGCACCTTGGGCCAGAAGCTGGCGGAAATCATGGGCCAACCTTTCGTGGTCGAAAACCGCCCCGGAGCCGGTGCCACGACAGCTACGGCGTTTGTAGCCAAAGCCCCGGCCGACGGCTATACGCTGCTGCTGGGCGAGACGGGCCAGCTCGTCATCGCTCCCTATATTTACCGAAATCTGGGCTACGACACGGCACGGGATTTCACGCCGATCAGCATGATGGCCAGCGGGCCGCTGATCCTGGTGTCCAACTCCAAACTGCCTATCCGCACCCTGCAGGATCTGACGCTGATGGCCAAGGCGCAGCCAGGGAAAATCGATGTCGGTACGTCCGGCATCGGCACCATCCACCATATCGCGCTCGAGGTCCTTAAGGCCGACGCCGGGCTCGACCTCATGCATGTTCCCTACAAAGGAAGCGGCCAGTCGGTCACGGCTGGACTGGCGGGCGATGTGCCCTTGCTTATCACGTCGATGACCGCCGCAGGTTCGCACGTAACTGCTGGCAAGTTCAACATCGTCGCGGTCACGTCTGCCGCCCGCATCCCCAGTTTGCCGGACACGCCATCGGTTTCGGAGCTAGTGAAAGACTACGACTATTCGTCAGAGATGGGCCTCCTGGCTCCTGCCGGCCTGCCGCCAGAGATCGTGGCGCGGCTTTCAAGCGCGATCAAACAAGCGGTGGAAAGTGCCGACGTGAAAGACGCCTTCAGAAAGTCGAGCACTCTCATCAAGTTCACCACGCCTGAGGAATATGCCGAGAATATTCGCCGCAATCTGCGCAAGTACGAGCGTGCCGTGAAGATCGCCAAGATTCCCATGACCGATTGACGCCACGCCCAGGTCTCAGGCGGCCTCTTCCATAATTTCGCTGCGCAGCCATTCCTTGACGATGGCCAGATGCTCCGCCTCGGCCGTGGCTGCCACGCTGAACCGAACCGCCATGTCGTCGTGGCCCAGTTCTTCGGCCAGTTCCATCAGCAGTTCCCAGCCAGCGTTGTCGGTCAGCTCTGCGGTCAGGAGGGCATTGAGGCATTGGGCAATGTTTGTGCGCGGATCGGACAGTGTCTGAATCAAGCCCATGGAGGTAACGCCGACGACGTCAGCGCAAGGCGTCATAGCCGTAGGGTCGGCACCGAGCTCCTCGATGGCCTCCTTGACCATGCGAAAGTGCGCCTGCTCGTCTTCACGGATACGCTGCAAAGTGGCGAGGTCGACGCGCGCGCTGACGACCTGCCCATCGCCAGCGCCACCGGCGGCCGGCGATTCGTAAGCGTCGGTGTCCGGATCGTCCAGCGCGGATTGGCCGCGCGCACGCGTGCGGGCATCCGTGCTTTCCATGCCCGTCGTCTGCAAGGCCAGCACTTTCATGATCATGGCGTCGTACAGCCGCACGCCGCCCCGCTCGAAAGCCAGTCGTTCGCCCAGCTTGTCCACCAACACTTCGGGCCGCGTTCCCATGAGCTTCTGCGCACCGGACTTGAGCATACCCTTGACGGTGCCGGGTACCGGAACGGAGCCGACACTGTCGGCTTCCTCGACATAGGCGCGGTGCATCTGCTCATAGCCGCCGTCATCGGGCGGCACCTGGCCAGCTTTCTCGTCAGCGTAGTCGACCATGCCGGTGCCGTTCAAAGGCGCCATCTGCAGGCCGGTGCGGTTCATGCCGAGGTGGGTTGCGTTTTCCATACGGGTTCCTTTTGAAGTTCAGGTGCTTGAGTGTTAAGTGCTTGAGGCTTGAGGTTTGAGTGCCTATTGAGCGGCTTCGGCGAAGCGATTCAATTCCGTGCCGGGCGTCCAGACATAGCCGGCCGAGACGCTTTGAGAAGGAGAGCCTTCTGCGTTGAGGGTGTTGCGGTAAGTCAGCGAAGAACGGCCTTCTCGGCCTTCGTCAACGAACTCCGTGCCGTCCTTGCGCATCGGAACCTCGGTGGCGACCACCCCGCGGACGAATTCGCGTTGGCTCTTGAACTGGATTTGCGCGGGCATCTGACCGTCGCCCAGCACTTCCGCCGGATCACGTCCTTCGAATTTCTGAAGCAAGGCGCACGCGGCATTCAAGTGGCCGAACTCGTAGTCGAGAAAGCGCTCCCAGATCGCACGGATGCGTGGATTGGTCTCCTGCTCGACGCAGCAGTGGTAGTTGTAGACCTCCGCTGCCTCATGCAGGACGAGCTTTTCAAGCGGGGTTTCGTCGGGGTTGAGCATCGACCCGTAGTGCGTGATGTGCTGAGACTCCACCGAAGCAATTTCTGCATAGAGCTGCCGGGCCAGCGGATCGGCAAAGATCGGTCCGATGTTCATGTAGTAGTCATGCGTCTGGTATTCGGCGCCTGTGAGCGTGATGGCGTGCAGCTTGGTCGCAAGTGCCGCATCGGGGCCGTAGGGGCTCAACAGGTCATGCTCAGGTGCGCGGTGATGCACCAGCGTGGGCCGAGCCGGCACGATGTCCGTGTAGCCCTGGATGATGTTGTTGGCGTCCTTGCCCTCCAGTCGGTCCAGCATCGCCGCGTAACGGTACAAATGGTCGAAGTCCTCCAATAAGCCAAAGCGATAGCCCTGCGCCAGGTACGGGTCCGGCTCGTTCTGCGCGACCGACGCGGTGATTTCGATGGCGGCCTGTTCATAGGCAATGGTGGTCTCCAGTGGGGAGTGATCGGCGGAGATCAGCCAGTTCACCAGGGTCGCCTGATGCTGCTCGATGCGCATGAGCTGGGCCAGCTCGACGCGTGCGTCCCGGTTCATGCGCAGCAGCATTTGCTTGAGCCGCAGCGCATCGAGCTCTACGCCATTCATGAGAATGATGCGAACCCGGGTGAACGCGTCGTCATCGAGCTTGCTGATCGGGTTTTGCACCATGTCTTTCCAGGTGAATCTTTGCTTGTCGAGCGGTGTGCCTCGCGTGTTCAGGAGATTGATGGCCATGGGCTTCCTTAAGTTAGGGGGAGCAGGTTACGGATGAAGGGCGGTTGGGTTCGACAGAACGACTGAGCGAGTGGTCAATGCCCAAGGCCGCATCTGAACGCTTGCCTGGTGGACCTGCCGACGGTGATCCGCCGTTCGCCATGTAGGACTTCTCCAGCCGGCTTTGTGTGGCGTGCAGCTGACCTCGTCGAGGCGCCTCATATGGGCACCATATGGCGCTGCGGATGCCGTCAATGCTGAACTGCGCTAACCTAGCCACATGAAAGCTTATCGAGCGGCACTGCTGCGTTTTGCGTCGGATGGTGCGGCCGTGTACGACGCGGATGGACTGCTCGTCGTCGGGCCGGACGAAGCCGGGCGCCAGGTCGTCCAGGCCGCCGGGCCGTGGAGCGAATTGCACCGGCGCTACCCCGACCTGTCGGTGGAGCACTTGCCCGGCCGCATCCTGGCGCCGGGCTTTGTCGACCTGCATGTGCACTACCCACAGGTCGACGTCATCGGTTCGCCAGCCGAGGGTTTGCTGCCCTGGCTGGAGAACTACACCTTCCCGCAGGAGTCGCGCTTTTCCGACCCCGGCCACGCGGCCGAGACGGCTCGGTTCTTCCTCGACGAACTGCTTCGCCAGGGCGTTACCACCCCATTGACCTTTGCCAGCTCGCACCCCGGCTCGGTCGACGCCCTGTTCAAAGAAGCCCAATCGCGTGGCCTGCGCCTCATCGCCGGCAAGGTCCTGATGGATCGGCACGCTCCCGATGGCGTGCGCGACGACACCGAGCAAAGCCTGCTGGACACCGCAATGCTCATCGAACGCTGGCACGGCGTGGACAGGCTCGGCTATGCCATCACGCCGCGTTTTGCGCCCAGCTGCAGCGATGCGCAGATGCGCGGTGCGGGCGAGCTGGCGGCGCGTTACCCCGACACCTGGGTGCAGTCGCATGTGGCCGAGAACCGCGATGAAATCGCCTGGGTCAAGGAGCTTTACCCGGCGGCACGCAGCTACCTCAGCGTGTATGAGGACTTCGGGCTCCTGCGGCCGCGCAGCGTGTATGCGCACTGCATTCACTTCGACGATGACGACCGGGCGCTCATGCGCAGTACCGGCGCGGCCGCGGCCGTCAGCCCCACCAGCAACCTCTTTCTGGGCAGCGGATTTTTCGATTACGTGGCAGCCGACCGGATCGGCTTTCTTTACGGCTTGGCCAGTGACGTCGGCGGTGGCACCAGCTTCAGTCCGTTCCACACCATGCTTGCGGCCTACTACGTGGGCCGAGAAGGACAGACCAAGACAGGCGTGTCCCTGAGCCCGCAGCATTTATGGTGGCAACATACCGCCGGCGCGGCCCAGGCACTCGGGCTCTCGGGCGTGGTCGGAAACCTGCAGCCCGGCTGCGAAGCCGACTGTTTGGTGCTGAATCCCGCCGCCACGCCTTTGCTGGCGCGCAAGACCGCCATGGCCGCGAATCTGGATGAACTGCTGTTTTCGATGATCGTGCTGGGCGACGACCGGCTCGTCGAGCGTGCGGTCATCGGCGGCCAAGAGGCTGGGCGGCCGAAGGCGTGCATTAGCGAAAAGTGGCCCCCGAGGGCATTTTTTGCATGATTGGAAGGCCGATAGCCCAGCTATCGGTCAACAGCGGGTGAAAAATGGACCGGCGCGGCCGCTTTGCAGCGCACGTCCTTACTACCGCCCAGTCTCCTGTGCCGGGGCGACATGCGCGGCAAATCCGCATGATTTCAGTCGCCTGGCCGCTCCTACAATGGCGGCTCATCAGGGGACCTTTGCATGAGCATCAAAAGCGACAAGTGGATTCGCCGCATGGCGGAAACGACGGGCATGATCGAGCCCTTCGAGCCCGGCCAGATTCGCGCTGCGGCCGATGGCCAAAAAATCATCAGCTACGGCACCAGCAGTTACGGTTACGACATCCGTTGCGCGCCCGAGTTCAAGGTGTTCACCAACATCCACAGCACGGTCGTGGACCCCAAGAACTTCGACGAAAAGAGCTTTGTCGACTTCCACGGCGACAGCTGCATCATCCCGCCCAACAGCTTCGCGCTCGCCCGCACACTGGAATACTTCCGGATTCCGCGCAATGTGCTGACCATCTGCCTGGGCAAAAGCACCTACGCCCGTTGCGGCATCATCGTCAACGTCACCCCCTTCGAGCCGGAATGGGAAGGCTACGTGACACTGGAGTTTTCCAACACCACGCCGCTGCCCGCCAAGATCTACGCGGGCGAGGGCTGCGCGCAGGTGCTGTTTTTCGAGAGCGATCCCGACGACGTCTGCGAGATCAGCTACAAGGACCGCGGCGGCAAGTACCAGGGCCAGATCGGCGTCACCCTGCCGAAGGCCTGAACCTTCGGACACCGTGTCCGTGCGAACGGGACGCCGGATGGGCTTTGCACCTACAGCGTGTCGGCTTTGGCGCTGAAGCTATTGACGGGCTGGCCCCCTAGCATTAGGGCTTCTTCAGTCCTGTTCAGGTTAACCCGATGACGCTCCGCGCCGCTCCTTCGCTCTCCCAGGTTTTCAACGCCACCGGAAAGCACGATGACGCGTCTCGAGCGGTCCGTATTTCCTGGGTCTACATCGCCGCGGGAATTGCCATTCTTGGCCAGCTGGCCCTGATAGGCTGGCTCACCCAGGGGCAAATGCAGAAAGCGCAGCTGCGAGAAGCACGTATGGACCAGCAGCGCGAGGCGCTCGCGCTGTGCCGCGAGGGCAACGTGCAGGCCATCCGCAAGCGTTGCGTCACGCTCGCACTCGAAGGCGATGCCGCACCTACTCCCATGACCGAGCAACTCGTGGTGGAAAACGACACCAGTGGACTGGTGGGCTCGCGCGTGCTGATGGTCGATGCCCCGAGCACGGTCGGTTTCAACCCGCGCCAATAGATTCGATTCAACGCACCGGCTGGCCATCGGCGACCGCCGAGGCCAGCAAGATGCGAAGCCCCTGAACCACACTCGCCAGCGCAAGGCTGGGACTGCCTTGTTCCGGCAGAAACGGCACATGCACAAATCCGCCGCGCGTGCTGGCAAGTGCGGGATCGTTGGCAAGCCGATGCATCAGCCGGTAGAACACGTGGTTGCAAACGAAAGTGCCGGCGCTCTGCGAGAGCTCGGCGGGCAGACCTGCTGCCACGACGGCCTGCAACATGTTTCGCACCGGCAAGCTGCTGAAGTAAGCCGCAGGCGCGCCGGACACGATGGGTTCATCCTTGGGCTGGTGGCCGGCGTTGTCGGGAATGCGCGCATCCATCAGGTTGATAGCCACGCGTTCGATCGACAGCGCGCTGCGCCCGCCCGCAAGGCCCACGCAGAGGATCAGGGCCGGCCGATGCTGCTCGATCAGGCGCTCCAGCGTTTCCCAGGCCGTGCCGAACACGGTCGGTAGCCGCGCCGCCACTACTTTTCTACCGCCTATTTCCTCGCCATCCAGCAGGCGCGCCGCCAGCCAGCTCGGGTTGGCCGCGTGCCCGGTTTCGCGGGTTTCGCCGAAGGCGTCGAAGCCGGTCAGCAACAAGGAAGAAACGTCCGCGTTTGCCATGCGGCATTGTCGAACGGCGGAGCTCACGGTGTCCAGCCCAGGCCCTTTAATATGCGCTGATGGACACTCAAAGCTATCTTGCACGCCTGAATGGCTTGCCGCGCGATCTGGAGGCGGCGCGCCTTTACGGCCACGCACTTGACTGGCCGAGCGAGCTCCCCGCCGATGTGCCCGAGGCTTATGCGGCAGCGCTGGCTGTGCGCGCTGCGCGGCTGCGGGCCGGCGACGTGCCGGTAGGCTACAAAGTCGGCTTTACCAACCAGAGCATCTGGCCGCTTTATGCGGTTGACCGGCCCATCTGGGGCACGATGTGGAAGAGCGGCCTGGCCTTGCTGGAAGAGGGTGAAGGCGACGAAGGCCTGGTCAGCCTGGCGGGTTTGTCCGAGCCGCGCATCGAACCCGAGATCGTGTTCGGACTGAACCGGGCGGTGCCGCCAGGCTGCACGCTCGACCAGCTGGTGCGCTGCATCGGCTGGATGGCCCACGGATTCGAGATCGTGCATACCCACTTCCCGGGCTGGAAATTCACGGCGGCACAAACCGTGGCGGATGCGGGCTTGCACGCGCGCCTTCTGGTTGGCCATCGCGTGGAAATCCCGGAGGGCGTGGCGGCGCAGCAGGTGGTCGAGGCGCTGGGACAGGTTCAACTTCGCCTGTTTGCCAACGGCGTGGCCAAAGACGAGGGCTCAGGCAGTCAGGTCTTGGGCGGACCCGTACAGGCGCTGCTCCATTTCGTGCGCGAACTCGCTGTCACGGCGGGTGCGCCCACGCTCAAGGCGGGCGACCTGATCACGACCGGCACCTTGACCGATGCGCACGCGGTGGCGCCGGGCGAGGTTTGGCACACGGAGTTGTTGTCAGACGATGCGCTGGTGGGAGAACTGCGGGGTCTTCGGGTCCGTTTTTCCTGAAGCCGGGGAGAAGTCACTTCGGTGCGGTCCGCGGCCTGATGACGGCGCCGGTCTCGCTGTCGAAGCGAACGCGGCGGACTCGGCCGTTCTGCCCCGGGAATTCGTCGAAAACCGCGCGCACCAGCCAGGGAACGAGACTTGCCGCCGCATCGCGGTCGCCCTCATGGACGACCTCGGATTCGAAAACCGCGGTGGGGCTCGCCGCGCTTTTGGCGGTGTCCAGGATGCGCAGTCGCAAGCTTGTCAGCCACACCGTGCGCTGAACAGCCTGCTCACCCACGTACAGGGGGCCGAAGGGATCGGGCGCCCAGTAGCCGGGATGGATGCGCCCGGCGCGGTCCCGAAACGCCGGCCTGAGAACGTACTGATCCTGATAGACCGGCCGCATGAAGCTGCGCACCTCGCTGCGCGCGGCCACCTGCACTTCGACGTGAAAACGCGCTGCGGTTCCGGCGGGGGCCTGTTTCAGCCCCAGCCGTCCCAGCTCAGCGGCTACCAGAGATTCGTAGTTAGCCTGCTCCAGTTCGCGCCCTGCTTGCCTCGGGGATATGAAGCCGAATGTGCCGCCTGCGGCGTCGGTCGGCCATTGATTGAAGCTGGTCACGCGTGTGTCCAGCGTTGTGGCGCAACCGGCTACGAGCAGGCCGCCCAGCATCGCTGCAGACGCCGCAGACAGGCGCCCGAACCATTTTTTCCAGGCGCAGATTAAAGAGTATTTCAGTATTCCCATACGACGCATGACCCGGCCGCGGCCTGTATGGTTCCTCCGGCTGGGCAAGACGCTTCAAAAGTCGGCACGTGGACTGACAAACGATGGGGTTGGACGGCTGACGACCTGCCTCACCCAAGGCGCCGGGCTGGGTGTACAACAGGCCTTTACTGCGGGCGGATCCAAGCGCCTGCAGGACTTCAACGATCAGATGAAAGCGAAAACGCCATGAGATGGGAAGGCAACCGGGAATCGGGCAACGTCGAGGACCAGCGCAGTGCCGGAGGTGGCATGCTCGGGGGCCGTTCGGTGGGTATCGGCACCATCGTCATCGCACTGGTTGGGGGCTGGATTTTCGGCATCAATCCATTGACCATCCTCAGCATGCTCAGCGGCGGCTCGCCTGCCCAGGTGCAGCAAGGGCCAGCCCAGCGGCCTCCCGCCGACGACACCATGGCCCGCTTCGTCTCGACCGTACTGGCCGACACCGAAGATGTATGGAAAGTGGTGTTCAGCCAGAGCGGCGCGACGTATCAGGAGCCCAAGCTCGTGCTTTTCCGGGGGGCCGTTGCGACCGCGTGCGGCCAGGGGCAGTCGGCCATGGGTCCGTTCTATTGCCCGAGCGACCAGAAGGTCTATATCGACCTCGATTTTTACGAAACGCTCAAGAACCGGCTGGGCGCGCCAGGCGACTTTGCCCAAGCGTATGTCATTTCCCACGAGGTCGGGCATCACGTGCAAAACCTGATGGGCATTACCGGGAAGATGGAACAGCTTCGCCCCCGCGCCAGCAAGGTGGAGTACAACGCCATGAGCGTTCGCCTTGAACTTCAGGCGGACTGCTTTGCAGGTCTCTGGGCCAATCACGCGCAGAAGGCGCGCAGCATCCTGGAGCAGGGCGACATCGAGGAAGCCATGAACGCCGCCCAGAAGATCGGCGACGATGCCCTGCAGCAAAAAAGCCAGGGGCGCATCGTGCCAGACAGCTTCACGCATGGCACCAGCGCGCAGCGCGCTCGCTGGTTCAATACAGGTTTGCAGTCGGGCCAGGTCAAGGCCTGCGACACTTTCGCGGCACGCCAGCTTTAGGCTGAACCGAGCGCTTTGCGGGCGCAAACACAAGCGCGGCCGTGGGTCTTTTGCCCAGGATGAGCCCATCTCGCCCTAAGGTTTCCTCAGGATGAGACAATCGGGGCCCATATGACGTCATCTTTTTCCAATCTCAATCTGGCGGAGCCCCTTGCCCGCGCCGTGGCCGAAATGGGCTACGAAACCATGACCCCCATTCAGGAGCAGGCGATTCCCATCGTGCTGCAGGGCAAGGATGTGATGGGGGCTGCCCAGACCGGAACCGGTAAAACTGCCGCGTTTTCGCTGCCGCTGCTGCAACGCATGATGGCCCACGAGAATGCCTCGACCTCGCCCGCACGGCACCCGGTACGCGCACTCGTGCTGCTGCCCACGCGCGAGCTGGCCGACCAGGTGGCCCAGCAGGTCAAGCTCTACGCCAAATACACCAACCTGCGCAGTGCGGTGGTGTTCGGCGGCATGGACATGAAGCCGCAAACGCTCGAGCTGAAAAAAGGCGTCGAAGTGCTGGTGGCCACCCCCGGCCGACTGCTGGACCATATCGAGGCCAAAAACGCCGTGCTCAACCAGGTCGAGTACGTCGTGCTCGACGAGGCCGACCGCATGCTCGACATTGGCTTTCTGCCAGACCTGCAGCGCATCCTGAGCTACCTGCCCAAGCAGCGCATCACGCTGCTTTTCTCCGCGACTTTCTCGCCCGAGATCAAGCGGCTCGCGTCGAGCTACTTGCAGGACCCGGTCACCATCGAGGTGGCCCGATCCAACGCGACAGCTTCCACCGTCGAGCAGCACTTCTATAGTGTCAACGCAGACGACAAGCGTCGTGCCCTGCACCAGATCCTCAAGCAGCGCGGCATGAAGCAGGCCTTCGTGTTCGTCAACAGCAAGCTTGGCTGTGCACGCCTTGCGCGATCGCTGGAGCGTGAAGGCCTCAAGACCACGGCACTGCACGGCGACAAGAGCCAGGACGAGCGCCTGAAGGCCCTGGAAGCGTTCAAGAAGGGCGAGGTCGACCTGCTCGTCTGCACCGACGTGGCGGCCCGTGGCCTGGACATCAAGGACGTTCCTGCGGTGTTCAATTTCGACGTTCCCTTCAATGCGGAGGACTATGTGCACCGCATCGGCCGTACGGGCCGCGCGGGCGCCTCCGGTCTGGCGGTGAGCTTCGTGGCGAGCAGCGATGCCCGGCTGGTGGCCGATATCGAAAAGCTGATCAAGACCAAGATTGAGGTCGAGGCTGTCGAGTTCGACGAGGACCGCCCTCGCATCAGCGAGCAGGGCCGCATCAACGACGGGCGTCGCCTCTACCGCGGCGGTGACGGTGACGAGAACCGCGACGTGCAGCAGGAGCCTGTCCGGGAACCGCGCCGCGAGCGCCGCGAATACGCGCCCCAGCGGCATGCTGCAGCACCGCGTGACCCTTTCTTCGACCAGCCTTACGAATCCACCCTGGCGCCAGACGCCCAGCCTGCCTGGGAAGCCGCAGCCAAGGCTGCGCCTGCGCGCGGAATTTCGGCCAACATCAAACCGAAGAAAAAAGTCGCCGCCCTGTTCAAGACGGCGACCTGAGGCGAGTACGCCGGCGTCGCTTTCAGTTGTGGCGTCCAAACCCGGGGGCGGCACGGTGTGGCCGTTCAAGAGCTTCCCCCTCCATCGCCAGGGAACGAATCCGCTAAGCGCAATGCCCCAGCCGGCCTACGTCCAAGCGTAATGACCGCCGATGGGCTGATTACCAGGGATCGCTCAGCATTGGCCTATGGCAACCCCGCTTTTCAACCGCCTCGTACACAGCCGCGCGCTGCGACCAGCCAGCCGCGCCTTCCGTCTCTGGAAAGAGGCGGAGGGACTTCGGATGAGCGCTGCGATGTCGTTCTACGGCGTTCTCAGTCTTGCACCGCTGCTGGTGCTGTTGGTGGCTGTGCTGGGCTGGTGGCTGGATCGCAGCTATCTTGAAGCCAGCCTCGTGGCACAGATCCGCAGCGTCATAGGCGAGCAGGGCGCCCGCGTCGTGCAGGAGGCGCTAGCCAGCGCAACGCGGCCTTCTGAAGGCATCGGCGCTTCGTTGATCGCCTTCGTGTTGCTGCTGGTCGGTGCGACCGGGGTATTCGCGGAGCTGCAGGATGCTTTCGAGCGCGTCTGGCGGCTCGGCTCGGGCAGCGCGCCGCAACAAAAGTGGTGGTACAGCGCGACCTTGCGGCTCAGGGGCGTGGCCTACATCCTGGCCTTCGGCTTTCTGCTGCTGATCTCGCTCGCTATCTCGACCTTTTTGGGGCTGGTGTCGGGCTGGGCCGATGGCATGTTGGCACTGGAACAAGTGGCGGTATTGCTGAACGAGTTGCTGTCGTTCGCGTTTTGCGCCGTGCTGTTCGTGGCCTTGATGCGCATGAGCCAAGGCCCCAAGCCCAGCCTGCGCCACCTGGGCCTTGGGGCCTGCGTTGGCGCGGCGCTCTTCGTTGCAGGCAAGCATGTGATGGCGCTGTACCTGTCCCGCGCCGCCGTGGTGTCCGCCTATGGTGCTGCAGGCTCGCTGGTCGTGATCCTCATGTGGATTTATTTTTCCTCGGCGATCCTGCTCTTTTCGGCCAGCTGCGCGCGAGCTCTGGACGAGGAGCGGCGCAGGGTCACGGCTGCCAAGTCGATGCCGCCTTCGGCCTGAACCCGGTCAGGAAGCGGCGTCGGGCAGGTGGCCGCGGCCACCGCACGGCACCGAGATGAGCTCGAAGCCTGCGGGCGCCTGCGCCGTGGGCACCAGGCGGGCGGCGGTCAGGTGGCCGCCCCACACGCAGCCGGTGTCCAGCCCCAGCGTGTTGTGCATCAGCATGGGTGTCGAGTGGCCTTTGGAGACGCCCAGCGTGGACCAGTGCCCGAAGGCCAGCGGAACGTCTGCAGTCTTTCTGCCGGGCACCGCAAACCACGGGACGTAGCCCGCCGGCTCCGAGCCGATGTCGCCCTTCGCATGGAATTCCATGCGTCCATCGACTGTGCAAAAGCGCAGCCGCGTCAAGGCATTGACGATGACGCGCAAGCGGTCTGCACCCTCGAGGGCAGGGTCCCATCGATCGGGCAGGTTGCCGTACATGCCCGTGAGGAATTCCGTCCAGCCGTCGCTTCGTAGCGTGGCCTCGACCTCCCCCGCCAGAGCGACCGTTTCCGCGGCGGTCCAGGACGGCAGGACGCCGGCATGCACCAGTAGCCACCCGTGTACCTGCATTGCCAGCCGCTGCGCCCTGAGCCAGTCGATCATGTGCTCGCGGTCCGGCGCGTCGAGGATGGCCTGGAGAGAGTCGTCAGCGTGCAGCTTGCGCACGCCAGCCGCCACCGCCAGCAAATGCAGATCGTGGTTGCCGAGCAGGCTATGCGCCGAGCCTTGCAGGCGCATCAGATCCTTCAGCACAGCCAGCGATGACGGCCCCCGGTTGACCAGGTCTCCCAGCACGTAGATCTGGTCGCGGCTGGGCGAAAAGTCCAGGGCGAGCAGCAGCCGCTGCAGGGGTTCGTGGCAGCCTTGCAGATCACCGATGAAGTAAAGTGCCATGTGTTCATTCTCCCGCGGATTCCATGGATCTCTTGCTGATCGCCCTTTTGACGCTGCTTAACGGGGTCTTCGCAATGTCCGAGCTGGCGCTTGCCTCAAGCCGCAAGGCCAGGCTCATGGCAATTGCCGAAAGCGGCGACAAGGGCGCCCAGGCTGCGCTCACGCTGCTCGAACAACCCACGAAATTCCTGTCGTCCGTGCAGGTCGGCATCACCTCCATCGGCATGCTCAACGGCATCATCGGTGAGGCGGCGTTCAGCGGCCGCCTGTCCGCATGGCTGCAGACCTGGGGCGCGTCGATGCGGGCCTCGGACATCGCCGCCACAGCGCTGGTCGTGACGGTCATCACCTACATCACCATCGTCTTCGGCGAGCTCGTTCCCAAGCGCATCGGCCAGCTTTACCCCGAGCCCGTCGCCCGTCTGGTCTCTCGCCCCATGATGTGGGTGGCTCGCATTGCCGGCCCGTTCGTTCGTTTGCTGTCCTTCAGCACGCAGGCCGTGCTGACGCTCCTGCGGGTGGACAACGCGGCGCGGCGCGACGTGACCGAAGAAGAAATCGCCGCTAGCCTGGAAGAGGGCGTCAGCGCCGGCCTCATCGAAGAGCATGAGCATCAGATGGTGCAGAACGTGTTTTTGCTCGACGACAGGATGCTGCCGTCCCTGATGCTGCCGCGCTCGGAAATCGAATGGCTCGACGCGAGCGATACCGTGTCTGAAGCAATCGCCAAGGCCGGCCGCTCAGGCCACTCGTGGTATCCGGTCTGCCGTGGGAGCCTTGACGACGTTATTGGCGTGGTCAAGGTGGCCGGCTTGCTCGCGCCCCAGGGCGACGGCCCCGGCGCGCAGCCGCCGAGCCCTGACGATACGCTCGATGCTTATGTGGTTCCCGCCGCGTTCGTCCCCGAAACCCTCTCGGGCATGGAACTGCTGGAGCAATTCCGCGCGCGTTCTACGCGCATCCTCTTCGTCGTCGACGAGTATGGGGTGGTGCAGGGCCTGATGACGCCAATGGACATGCTCGAGGCCATTACGGGCGAACTGCAGCCCGGCGCGCAGGTCGAACCCTGGGCGCTGCAACGCCCTGATGGCAGCTGGCTGATCGATGGCGTCATGCCGGTTTCCGAGCTCAAGTCCCGGCTGGACATTCGCCAGCTGCCCGCTGAAGAACGTGGACGTTACAACACCGTGGCGGGGCTGCTGCAAAGCGTGTCGGGCCGGCTCCTAAAGACGGGCGATTCGGTGGAATGCGAGGGCTGGATATTTGAGGTGGTCGACCTCGACGGCAAGCGCATCGACAAGGTCATCGCCACTGCCTCGGCCATCGACACCGACCTTTCGGGCTAAACGGCAAGCATTGCTGGGGGACTACCGCCTGGGCGGCAGTTTGCTGGCTTCGTCGATCAGTACGGAAAGTTCTGCTTCTATGCTGACGATCATCGCCAGCAGTGCCGTGGACTGCTTCTGCCACGCCGAAGGCGTGACGTGGGCAACGTCGTTCTCTGCCTGCTGAAAAGCCGATGCGGCCACTGGCGCCGCAACTGCGTGGCAGCTGCCTTTCATCTTGTGCAGCAGTTCCTTCAGCGCTGCCGCGTCGTGGCGTTCACAGGCGAGCACGAAGTCATCGCGCCAGCCGCCCGATTGGCGCAGGAAGGCGGCGGCAACCCTTGCATGAAGCCCGAGTCCACCGGTGGTCTGCGCGAAGTGCTCGCGCTGCACGAGGGAGGGCATTCAGGGCTTTGTAGGGCGGGAGCGGAAGGAAAAGAGATGCTGAAAAAAGGCCGGGATTCAGGTCGGCACTAGCTGTGCATGCAGCTGGACGTGCGCATCGATGAAGCCCTTCATGCGGTCCATGTTCAGAGGCTTTCGCATGAACACCACGTTGGGCGGAAGGCCGCCGTGCTTTTGAATTTCGGCGTCACTCATGCCTGACACCACGACGATCGCCACGCCGCTGTACTCTGATCGGCTGGAGACCATGCTGATCAGCCGAAAGCCGTCGAAGGGCTGCATGTTCAGGTCGGTAATGACGATGTTCGGACGAACGCGTTCGAGCTGCAGAACGGCATCGAGACCATCGCTGGCCACCAGCACCCGTACTCCCGGGTATTCGTCTTCGAACGTACCGACGAGGACGGCGGCCGAAGCCGCGTCGTCCTCGACAACCAGCACCTGCAGTTGTTGCCCCCGCGGTACGGATGCAGCTTGCGAACCGGGGACGGCGGAAGCGGGCGCCGAGGCGCTTGCCAGCCTCAGCATGGCCTTGGGTCCCATTTTCTGGTTCAGGGCTTCGATTGAACTGCGCAGGATCCGGCGGTGACCGCCGGTTGTCTTCACCGCAGGCAGCTGTCCTGAATCCACCAGCTTTTGCACGGAGGTGCGGGACAGGCCGAGTATCTGGGCCGCCTCACCGATGCCGACAAAGTCAACTGTCATTTTTTCCCTTTTTCAAAGCGACGTTTTCGCTTCAATCCTTAAAGAACTAACGTTGTATACGTTCAGTACCGGAAATACAACGATTTTATCGTGAGCTCGACTTTATTACCTTTTTGACCTGTCCGCTACGTCTGCGAAAAGAATGACAAACGCGTACTTGCGATAAGATCGGTTTATTCATTGGAAGCTGTGGTGATTTGAGCATCTTCCACCTGTTTCATCCACTTTCTTGTAACGTATCTGCTTGCCCATGCGCTGGCTCATCTCCAAGGGAACACCTGTCGCCTCAAGACTGGCCAGACTGTGGCGCGGCCCACAGCCTATCGATCGCCTCCAGCTGATCACGGCGCTGCTGGCCGTTTCCCTTTCGATTGCGTTTTGCCTGTCCCTTGCCTATCTGGACAGGGTAAGCGCTGGGGCGCGCGCATCGAAGCTGGACATTGAAAATCGCAGCTTGTCGCATGCCCTGGCGCAGTATGCCGGGGCCGCCTTCCAGCTTGTGGACCACACCCTCATGCAAAGCCGAGCCGAATGGCTTGAGGCCCGCAAGCTGCGCGATCACCGGGACTATTACCAGACCTTCCCCAACTTCAAGGACATGATTCTTCAGGTTGCGATTATCGATTCGAACGGCATGCTGATGGGCACCTCGATCGACCCGAAGGCCAAGCCAGTGTTTTTGGGAGACCGGGAGCACTACCTAGCGCATATCGGCGGCAAGGGCGACGATCTGTTCGTGGGCAAGCCGCTGATTGGCCGGGTCTCCAAACGGCCCAGCGTGCAATTTTCTCGTCCCATCTTTCTGCCTGAAGGTAGTTTCGGCGGCGTGATCGTGGCCAGCGTCGATCCATCGTTCCTGGACCATTTCTTCAAATCACCCGAGCTGGACGGTCGTATCAGCTTCGGACTGGCGGGCAACGATGGCCTGCCCAGGACCTGGAGCGGCGACATTCCTCTGCGACTGCCCGTGGGTTTCCAGGCCAGGCAGCAATCCAGCGGCCAAAGTTACACCACCGAAGCCACCGCCGATGCGCCTGCGGCCGCCTGGTACGCCGAGCGGTTGAAAAACGTTCCGCTCGCTGTGGTGGTGGCCACCAATCGCAGCCGGCTCGATGAAGTAGCCCGCACCGAGTCGCGCTGGCGCATGGGCCTGGCCGCCGCCTTTTTGCTATGCCTGAATGGGGCGGCGTTGTACGGAATACGCATCCTGCGCTCGCGCAACCGCGCGCTTTTCCGGCTGCGCGAAAGCCGGTCCAAGGCCAATTCGGCCAGTCGGATGAAATCGCGCTTCGTGGCCGACATTTCGCACGAACTGCGCACCCCGCTCAATGGCATCCTGGGGTTTTCAGACCTGGTGTCGCGCTCGACGGATCTGGCGAAGGCCGTCACCTATGGCAAGCTGATCAACAGCAGCGCTATTCATCTGCACCGCATCGTCAATACCCTGCTCGACCTGGCCAAGATCGAAGCCGGGCGCATGAGCGTTACGCCGACCCGCTTCAACCTTCGCGAGGTGTGTGAGTCGGTTGTCGGCATCCACCAGTGGGCGGCCGATGACAAGGGCATATTCCTGCGCGTGAGTTTCGGTGCCGATGTGCCCGAATTCATTTCGACGGACCGCATCAAGCTGATGCAGATCCTCAACAACATCACCCATAACGCCGTCAAGTTCACCGATTCTGGGGAAGTAGACATGAAGGTTGCCTACGATGGCGATAACTGGGTTTTCCGAGTCAGCGATACCGGTGCGGGCATGAGCGCAAAAGAGGTCGAGCAGCTGTTTTCGCGTTTCAGTTATTCATCTCTTCATAGCCACACGATGCTTGAAGGCCAGGGCAGCGGCCTCGGGATGGCCCTGTGCAAGGAGCTCACCCAATTGCTCGGCGGGCAGGTCGCGGTCCTGTCCGAGCCGGGCATGGGCACGCTCATCGAGATCACGCTCCCGCTCCGAGAGGAGGAAACCGTATGAAGCCGCCAGTCGACATGGGTCTGGTGCTGATCGTGGACGACGTCGAGGTCAATCGCATCCTCGCCCGCGCCTACCTCGAAATGCTGGGCTGGCGCGTCGATGATTGCGAAGGCGGGCGCCAGGCCCTGGAGTACCTCGAGGGCCGTACGCCCGAGTGGGTACTGCTGGACATCCGCATGCCGGGACTTGATGGCATCCAGCTGGCGCGCATCATCCGGCAGAGCCATCCCATGGGGAGCATGCGGCTGGCCGCCTATACGGCACATGCCATCACGGAAGAAGTCGATCACATCCGTTCGGCCGGCTTCGACCATGTGCTGATCAAGCCGGTCTCGCTCGATGACATGAATGCCGCTATCGGCTCCCCCGAAGCGCCGCTCGAGCATTCGAACGCCGTGGCCGCGTAGCCAGCCTGACGCTCAGCCGCCGGGGGTCTGCACCGGCACGGCCGCGCTTGCCGGCCACTCGCTGAACGGGAAAGGCAGGTGCTGCGTCGCAAAAGCCTCGAAGCTTGCGATCTGGCCCAGATACGTGCCAAGGCTCAGCCCGAAGCGCGCCAGCCGCGCGTTGGGATTGCCGGTGGCGAGCGTCATGATCAATTGCACGACTGCACTGGCAGCCAGCAGCCACGCGCTGAGCTGAAAGGCCAGGGCGAACAGCAGCATCAACAGCGCGCGCTGCCAGAGCTTGCGGGGCGCAGGCGTCGGGTCGATCGGGTCGGTGGGGTCGTTGCCTCCAGCATTTGTCGAAGTCATGGCGTCTTTCTCCCTGTTCTATCTCTCAGCTTGTGGCGGCGTGCTCGGGTTCAAGCTGCGTGTGCTTTGCCCGAGCCCGCGGCGAAGCACCTGGTCCCTGGCGGATGAGCATTGCACCAATTTCTCAGTCTAGGCATGATTTAGGTCAACAACAAACAGGAGCCTGCATGACCGCCTACGTCATTTTCGATGTTGAGATCCACAACCCCGAGCGCTACCAGGCGTTCATGCAGCAGGTCAAACCGGCGCTTGCCGACGCTGGTGCGCGCTATCTGGCGCGTGGCGGAGCGCACAAAGTCTACGAGGGTGACTGGCTGCCCCGGCGCATCGTCATCCTCGAGTTTCCTTCGGTCAAAGCCTGGGAAGATTTTTACCTGGGTCCGGTGTATCAGGGCCTCAAGGCCGTGCGCGACGAGTGCAGTTCCGCTCGGCTGGTGAGTGTTGAAGGGCTGGACGCGTAGCCGCACACGCGGGCCTCACCCTTGTTGACTTAAATTGTCACATGGTTGAACATTTAACGGTTGGTTGGCTCGGGAGTATGCGATTGGGCGCGGGTCCTGGCTGACTCTTCGACATGGTCGGGGCGAATGCCACGTTTCAGATGCTCAGCAGTGCAAAGGAATCGAATTGAAGCCTGAAGAAACCGAAGGCAAGGGCCGACTTGCTGTGGTGATTGGCGGGGCGAGCGGCATTGGTGCTGTGACGGCCCAGGTGCTGCATGACCACGGGTGGAACATCGCGGTGGCGGACATTGATGAGGCCGCAGCGCAGGCCTCGGCCGCGCGGTTTGGCGGCCACGCCGTCGCCATGAACGTGCTGGAGCCTTCCTCCATCGAGGCCGCAGCCGAGGAGATCGAGGCGGCGCATGGACCGGTGTACGCCATGGTCAACTTCGCGGCCATCTTTGCGCCACAGACGCCGCCCGAGCACTTACCCGTGGAAACGTGGGACCGCATTTCGCAGGTGCATGGCCGCGGCACTTATCTCACCAATGTGGAATTTGCCAAGCGCATGGCGGCGCAGGGTTGCGGAGCGATTGTCAATATCTCGTCGATTGCCGCGACCCGCCCGAACCACGGTCATGCATATGTGTCGGGCAAAGCCGCCATCAATTCGCTGACCGAAAGCATGGCGGGCGAATGGGGCCGCAGCGGCGTGCGTGTGAACGCCGTCACGCCGGGCTTCGTGGCCGTGCCGCGAATGGTGGCCGCGATCAAGGAGGGCAAGCGCTACCCCTTTCCCCCGCATGAGCTGACCGCACTGGGACGCCTGACCGAGCCCAAGGAAGTGGCTGAGGCTATTGCCTTCTTGCTGTCGGACCGCGCCTCAGGGATTACGGGAGCCAACCTCGCAGTCGATGGCGGCGTGCTGGCCACCAGTGGCTGGATCGTGCACGGCGGAGTGCCCAAAGCCCGGCCAAGGGCTGGAGCAGTCAAGACGGGCGAGTGAAATAGCGGGCGATTCCGCCCAAGAAAAAAGGCGAGCCGGATTCCACACCCGCTCGCCTTTTTCGTGGCTCGCCACTGCCGCCGACGAATTACTCGGCCGTGATGTTGCGCTCTTTCACGAGTGCGGAAAGCGTCTGGGTTTCGCTGTCCAGCATCTTGCGGAACTCCACGGTATTGACGAATTTCGCCTCGGCGTTGAAGTCGGTGAACTTCTTCATGACGGCGGGCTGCGCCAGCACTTCTTCAAGCGCCTTGCTCAGCCGGTCCAGCACTGGCTGCGGTGTGGCGGCAGGCGCCCAGATGCCGATCCAGGCGTCGAACACGATGCCTGGAAAACCGGCTTCGGTCATGGTCGGAACACTGGGATGATCGGGCGGACGCCGGTCGCTGGCCACGCCGAGCATTTGCAGGCGGCCTGACTTGACGTGCTGGAACGCCACCCCCGTGAGAAACCCCATATCGGTTTCGCCCGCCAACAGGCTTTGCAGCGCGGGGCCCGAGCCTTTGTACGGGACATGGAGCATCGAGAACTTTGCCTGTTTCTGGAACAACTCGCCCAAAAGATGGGGCGAGGTGCCTACACCAGATGAGTTGTAGGTCAGAACGCCCGGCTTGGAGCGCGCCAGCGCCACGAGTTCGGCCAGTGTGTTGACGCCCAGATCCTTGCGCACGAACAGATGCAGCTGGCTGCGCCCCACGAGGGCGACCGGGACGAGGTCACGCGCGGTGTTGGGGCTACCCTTGATCAGCGACGGGTTCACCGTCTGCTGCGTCTGCGGCCCGAACATCAGGTTGTAGCCGTCCGGCGCTGCGCGGATGATTTCTGCCGCTGTGGTATTGCCACTGCCGCCGGCCTTGTTGTCCACCACGACGGACTGGCCCAGCACATCGGCCAATGGCTGCGCCAAGGTGCGTGCCATCAGGTCCACGCCTCCGCCAGGCGCGGTCCCGACAACGAGCTTGACGGGACGCGTTGGCCATGTGGACTGCGCGCTGGCATTCAGGGCGAACGCGCCCATCAGCAGGCAGGCGCCAAAGGCCAGAAGCTGCTGGCGGCGCGAGCGCCGCGCTATTGTTGTGCCCAGGTTGTCCGGAATTGTCCCGATACGCATGGATGTCTCCTTTATTCGTTGCCGTTCACTTGGATTGCTTGTTTGCCGTATTCGCCGCCCGCGTCACTGCATGAACGAGCCGCCGTTGACGTCCATCACGCTCCCCGTGATGAAGCTGGCGTCGTCCGAAATCAGGAAGGCGACCGCCCCGGCCATGTCCTCGCGTGTGGCGATTCGCCCGAGCGGGGTCTCCGCGATTTTTCTTTTGCGCAGGGCTTCGTCGTCGAGAACCTTGGTCAGTGGCGTCTCCACCCAGGAAGGGGCCAGGCAGTTGGACGTTATGCCGTAGGGCGCGACCTCGGCTGCCAAGTTGCGGTTGAAGGTCACGATACCGCCCTTGGACGCCGAATAGGCCGGATTGCCGGAGCGCGTGCGCGCGGTGCGCGAGGCGAGGTTGACGATGCGGCCCCAGCCGCCGCGCCGCATCAGGGGAATGGCTGCGCGGCAGACCAGGAAGGTGCCGGTGAGGTTGATGTCCAGCACGCGCTTCCAGAGCGCCAGCGGCGTCTCCTCGACGGTCGGCATACGGTCGTTGAGCGAGCCGAGGATGCCCGCCGAATTGACCAGCACTTCGAGCCTGCCGAAGTCCTTGTCGACCTGTGCGATAGCGCTCGCGACCGATGCCTCGTCGGTCACGTCGATGCGGATGGCCGTGACGGCGGCAGGCAGCGCCTGCAGGGCCGCCTCGTCGATGTCGCCGACAACGACGTGCAGGCCGTCCTTGAGCATGCGCTCCACGATGCCCAGGCCAATGCCCTGGGCGCCCCCAACCACCAGCGCCACCCGGGCTTTACCTGATTCCTGCATGAAGTCCCTTTTGTGAAGTTCGACTGATCGAAAGAAAACGAAGCAGCGCGGTCGAAACGGTGCGGCTCACGCAGTCAGCATGGCGCGCCACGTCGCCAGCGATTCCGGATAGTCGGCGGGCAAGCGGTTGCCGCCAACGGTAAGACGCTGTGAACTGGCCATGACACCGGCGTAATCCCGGGCCGGCACGTAATAGAAAAACTTCAGCACGCGCCGGGCAAACAGCCAGCGACCATCCACCCGCTGGTACGTGTCCTCGTAGCGCATCGCAGCCAGGCTCGACTCGCCGTTCGGCGACGTTTCCGCATGGCCGAGCACCAGCCCGGTGGCTCGGTTCGGGTCGTCGGCATCGAAGCGCACCACGTGGTCGTGCGTCCAGTGATAGCTTGGGCCGCGATTTTTGTAGCGAGCCGTGAACGTGGCGCGTATGCCTTCGCGTCCTCTTGCCTCGAGTAGCTTGCTCGGCGACTCGATCACGCCGTCTTCCGTGAAGATGTTTGCCAGCGTTGCGACGTCATGCTCGTCGCAGGCGCGCGCGTAGGACGACACCAATTCAGCAATGTGGTGACGCGCCTCGAGTTGTTCGATGCGCCTTAAAAGTTCGTGCTTGTCGCTCATGCCGGTTGCTCTTGCCTCGCCTTACTCGGCGCGTATGCCGGCCGCCTTCAGGATGCGCGCCGACTTGGTGATTTCGCTGTCGATGAACTGCTTGAACTGTTCAGGGCGGTTGCCTACCGGAACCGCACCGAGTTGCAGCATGGCGCTGCGCACGTCGGCCTGGGCGACGACCTCGGCCACGTCTGCCTGGACCTTGTTGACGATCTCCAAGGGCGTTCCCGCTGGCGCGCAGAAGCCGTACCAGGCCGTGACGTCGTACTCCGGCAGGCCCTGCTCGGCGATGGTGGGAATGTCAGGCACCAGCGGTGAACGCGTGGTGCCCCCTACGCCCAGCAGCTTCATGGTGCCAGCCTTGTGAAAGGGCAGGACCGAGGTGAGGCTGGCAAAGCCCATGTGGATATGGCCGCCGACGATGTCGCCCAGTTCGGCCGACAGCGCCTTGTACTGCACGTTCAGCAGGTCCACGCCCGCCAGGGTCTTGAACAACTCGCCCGCCAGGCGCGACGAGGACTCGGCGCTGCCGAAGGTGAGCTTGCCGGGCTGCGACTTCGCCAGCGTGACGAGCTCTTTGACGTTGCGCGCCGGCACGTGGTTGCCGACCACCAGCGCAAAGGGCGTGGCGGCCACCATGGTGATGGGAATGAAGTCCTTCACGGTGTCGTAGGGCATGGTCGCGCGCATGCCGGGGTTGAGCACGTGGGACGGGGCAATAAACACCAGCGTATAGCCGTCAGGTTTCGACTTGGCCACCTGCTCGGTGCCGATCATGGCGTCGGCGCCGGGCTTGTTGTCGATCACCACGCTCTGGCCCCATTTGTCACTGAGCTTTTGCGCCACCAGTCGCGCGAGCATGTCGGTCCCGCCACCCGCCGCGTAAGGCACGACCAGCTTGATGGCACGGTTGGGATAGGCCTGCGCCTGCGCGATGGCAAATAGTGGCAACGACAGCAGGCCAAGCACTGCGGTGCGTCGGTTGGGCAAGGTCATCGAATGGGTTCCAGCAAAGAAAACTGACATCGCTCGGTGGGCGTCCGCCCCTATGTGCCCTATGCGCCTGATGCGTCAGGTGGCCGCCATTGGGTCAGGGTCTCGAGTCCCGGGTCGTCCACTTGACCATGAATTACAAAGGTTGAACCATAAAGTCAAATCGATGGGTTGTCAACGCGTGGCGGCCACTGGGCTTGCCCGAAAAAGCCGGGATTTTGGTTCTGATCAGCTTCTTCTTGAGCAACAGGGGCAGGGCGAATTCCTGAGTCAGGGTAAACCTCTTGCTGCATCAGGGTAAACCTCTCAAATAACCTGGCGGATTTTCTTTACGCGAAGGCTGCGCAGGCGTAAATTGGCCGTGGGGCGGATGAGCTGCAATAAAAAAACGGGAGGGGCGAGTATGGACTTCTTCGAGCGTGCGCAGGTCGTGTGCGTCCTGGTTCGAACATTGGGCGAGCTGGCACGGCAGCGCTGCCAACCGACGAAGGACGTACGCCCGCGCGAAGCTTGCCGGGTTATGCGGCGTGTTCGGCGGCGCATGCGCATAGCGGGGCTTTGTCTCATCGTGGCGAGCACGGCCGCCTTGGCTGACCATCCCCCGCATCAGGCACAAGACGCCGCAATTGCCGATACCGCTACCACCGCGCTCTCGCTGGCGCGGGGCCTCACCGAAGCCAATCCCGTCGGCGCGGTGGGTGCGGTTGCGGCCAAGCTGATCACCGGAGGCCTGATCCAGGAGCTCGACGAAGAAGAGCAGGCGTTCGCTTCGCACTCCGTTTCGGCCTTGTGGGGCGGTGCCGCAGCCAACAACTTCTGCTGGTTGCTGGGCGCAGGCCCGATGTGCTTTGCGGCCGGTGTCGCGCGGGGCCTGCAGCTGTGGTCTGAAAGCCGTGAAGAGCGCGACTTCTGGGACATGTGCAAACTGCAACGCGCCCTTCAGCCGGGCATGGCTTGCGACTTCATTCCGAGCGTGACCGATGCCTCGGGCAAGCGGCCGACGATGCCGCTGAACGTGCTGGCCGATCTGCGTAACGAACGCCGGTTCATGCGGCTGTGCGAGAAGCTCCGCAAGGCGAGTCCCGAGATATCCTGCCAGTGGACCTCGGCGCGCGCGCATTAGCGCCCCAGCCGCGAGCGGGTAGGTCTATCCATTACGCCGGTGCATCAGCTGCCTTGTCCTGCAATTGCCAGAGCACGGCGTTGACGATGCTTTCAGCGCTGACGCCGAAAAATTCCCGAAGGGCCGCACGCGTGTCGCTGCGGCCGAAGCCGTCGGTACCCAAAGTCAGGTAGTCGCGGCCCGGCGGCAGAAAAGCCCGGATGCTCTCCGGCACGGCACGCACATAGTCCGTCGCCGCAACGATGGGGCCGGCCGAGGCTTGCAGTTGCTGCATCACGTAGGGACGGGCAGCGCTGCCATCAGTTACCTCGGCCTGAAGTGCCTCGGCCTGGCAGCGTGCGCCGTCGCGCGCCAGTTCGCTCCAGCTCGTTACGCTGTACACCGTGGTGGCCACGCCGAACCCGGCCAGCCGCTGCGCCGCCTTGATGACCTCGGTAAGGATCGCACCGGAGCCCATGAGGGTGACTTGCCGTCCGCTGCCTTTGGCCTCGGAAGCGTTCGCCTCATAGTCGCCGAAGCGGTAGCAGCCGCGGATGATTCCGGCCTCCGAGCCGGGGCGCAAGTCAGGCTGCGCGTAGTTCTCGTTCATGAGCGTGACGTAATAAAAAACGTCCTGCTGCTCCACCATCATTTCCTGCATGCCGCGGTCCAGCACCACGGCCAGTTCGCAGGCAAATGCCGGGTCGTAGGCCTTGCAGTTGGGGATGGTGGCCGCGATCAGATGGCTGGTGCCGTCCTGGTGCTGCAGGCCCTCGCCACCCAGCGTGGTGCGGCCCGACGTTGCGCCTAGCAGAAAGCCGCGAGCGCGCTGGTCCGCTGCGGCCCAGATTTGGTCGCCCACACGCTGGAAGCCGAACATCGAGTAATAAATATAGAACGGCAGCATCGCCAGGCCGTGCACGCTGTAGCTGGTGGCCGCTGCCGTCCAGCTTGCCAGGGCGCCGGCCTCGCTGATCCCTTCTTCCAGTATCTGCCCGTCCATGGCTTCACGGTAGCTGAGCACGGAGCCGATGTCCTCCGGCGCATAGCGCTGGCCGACGCTGGAATAAATGCCCACCTGCTTGAACAGGTTGGCCATGCCGAAGGTGCGCGCCTCGTCGGCGACGATGGGCACGATACGCGGGCCGAGGGCGCTGTCCTTGAGCAGGCCGCCGAGCATGCGCACGAAGGCCATCGTTGTACTCATCTCCTTGCCGTCGGCGGCCAGCGCAAAGCTTCCGTAGGCGGGCAGAGCTGGCACTGGAACGGCCTCCGCCGTCGTTTCGCGGCGCGGCAGGTAGCCGCCCAGCGCCTTGCGCCTGTCGTGCAGGTAGCGCATCTCGGGGCTGTCCGCTTCGGGCTTGTAGAAGTCGATGCGGCGCGCCTGCTCGTCCGAGAGCGGCAGATTGAAGCGGTTGCGAAACTCGATGAGGTCCGACTCGTCGAACTTCTTTTGCGAGTGCGTCGTCATCTTGCCCTGGCCGGCGCTGCCCATGCCGTAGCCCTTCTTGGTATGGGCCAGGATAACGGTGGGCTGGCCCTGATGGCTCGCAGCGGCAGCGTACGCCGCGTGAATCTTGACCAGGTCATGTCCGCCGCGTTTGAGCCGGTCGATCTGCTCGTCTGTCATGCCTTGCGCGAGCCGCACCAGTTCGGGGTTCTGGCCGAAGAAATTGTCGCGGTTGAAGCGGCCGTCCTTGGCGGCGAAGGTCTGCATCTGCCCGTCCACCGTATGCGCGAAGGCACGCGCCAACGCTCCCGTAACGTCCCGTGCGAAGAGCCCGTCCCAGTCGCTGCCCCACACCAGCTTGATCACGTTCCAGCCTGCGCCGGCAAACAGTTTTTCCAGCTCGTCGATGATGCGGCCGTTGCCGCGCACGGGGCCATCGAGCCGCTGCAGGTTGCAGTTCACGACCCACACCATATTGTCCAGACCCTCGCGTGCGGCCAGCGTGAGGGCACTCATCGACTCCGGCTCGTCCATCTCGCCGTCGCCGAACACGCCCCACACCTTGCGGCCGCCGCAGTCCAGCAAGCGGCGGTGGGTGAGGTAGCGCATGAAGCGCGCGTGGTAGATCGAGCTGATCGGGCCAATCCCCATCGAGCCCGTCGGGAACTGCCAGAAGTCGGGCATCAGGTAGGGATGCGGATAGCTGCACAAGCCCTGCGCGCCCTTGGCTGGCGCGCTGAGCTCCTGCCGGTAATGGCCGAGGTCCTGCGCTTGCAGCCGGCCTTCAAGAAACGCCCGCGCATAGACGCCCGGCGCGCTATGCGGCTGGAAAAAGACAAGATCACCTCGGTGCTGACCGTCGCCCAGGCCTTCGCGGGCGCGAAAGAAATGGTTGAAGCCGGTCTCGAACAGGTCCGCTGCGCTGGCATAGCTGGCAATATGACCGCCCAGTTCGGCAGAGCCGCCCAGCTCTGCCTGGTTCGCACGCACCACCATCGCCAAGGCGTTCCAGCGCATCAGCGAGGCCAGGCGTTCTTCCATGGCGAGGTCGCCTGGAAACACTGGCTGTTCATCTACGCCGATGGTGTTGAGGTAGGGCGTGCACAAATCGGGCTGCCAGCCGATACGCTGCTGGCGCGCCAACCGGCTGAGTTCATCGAGCATCTGCCGAGCGCGGGCCGGCCCTTGCGATGCCACCAGCGCCTGAAACGCGTCGCGCCATTCCTCCGTCTCCTGCGGGTCGGCATCGACTTGAAGGGATTCGTTCGCCTCGGCCTGCAGGGCTGCGATGTGGTGGTGGGAGGTGGAATCGTTCATGCCATCACTTTACTCAAACCGCATCAGAAGTTCCTGCTTAATAATCGCGACTAGCTCGTCATTACAAATATAAAATGCTGAAAAAAATGATATTAAAAGCAGAATGAATCTCGATAACACCGATTTGAAGATTCTGGACGAGCTGCAGCGCGATGGCTCGCTGTCCAATGTCGAGCTGGCCCGCCGCGTTCACCTGAGCCCGTCGCCGTGCCTGGCTCGCGTCAAGGCGCTGGAGGAGGCCAAGGTGATCGACCGGTATGTCGCGATTGCCAATGCCGCCGCGCTGGGCCTGGGGCTGAGCGTCTTCATTTCAATCAGCCTTCGCTCCCAGAACAAGGAGTCGCTGGCCGAATTCGAGCGCAGCATCGCCGAGCATGACGAAGTGATGGAGTGCTACCTCATGACAGGCGATAGCGACTATCTGATCCGCGTCGCGGTTGCCGACATCGGCGCGCTCGAGCGCTTCATCCTGGAGCAATTGACGCCCATTGCGGGCATCGAAAAAATCCGATCGAGCTTTGCGCTCAAGCAGGTGCGTTACAAGACGGCGTTGCCCTTGCCGCTGGGTTGAAGCCGCGCGGTTGGCGCGTTAACGTTCTCGAAGTATCAGGGCCGAACGGACCCGGTTCGTCATCCCAAATCGGTCGCCTCTGGTGACGGGAGAAGCACTGGGCGTACGAACGCACACCGTTCGCCCTGATGTATGGAAGGGCAGGCGAAACGCGCTATGTCGTGCTCGCCGTGTTGATGGTTCATCTTGTATTTTTATTTCTGGGTTTTCCCCCACTCACACCCCTTGCCCCGCTCTCGCCCCGTCGGGCGAAAGCGGGGGACTTTATTTGAATTTTTGGTTTTTGAGTGGGAGCCCTGCGTGTTTTACCGGCGGGTTGCTGATTGGTTTTCCTGTCGACGATTTGCGCAGGAAGTTGTCCTTGTTCGGGCAACGCCTGGTTTGCTCGATGCGTCTGCTCGAATGAGCCGGCGCGCGTGCTTAACACGCGCCTCAGACCACTGGGATGGCCGCGCGCGCGCCCACGGTCACAGACGCACGATCGGCCGAGGCAACTACCGTCATAAGGGGCGTCGCCCGAACAAGGACAACTTGCCGCGCAGAGCCCAGACAGAAACGGCCCAAAGCAGTAGATCAAAGACACGCAGCGGTTTAGCAAACCCAAAAGCTCAAATCAGGCTCCTCTCTTCCGCCCTGAAGGGGCGGGAGAGAGGCGGGGGTGAGTGAGTGGGGAAAAACCCAGAAACAAAAACACAAGAGGACCTGACCCTGAGCACGGCATAGCCCGTCTGGCCCACCCTTCTATACATCAGGGCGAACGGCGTGGGTTCGTAGGCCCAGTACCCCTCAGACCCTACTCGTCCTTGTAGTACCCAATCACATCCCCCTCGGTCGTCACGCCAAGCCCGTTGAGCAGTCGATTCGAGTACGCAAAATACGCACAAACCTGATTGACTTCCAGGATCTCGCCGTCTTCGCATCCCGCGGCGCGCATCGCCTCGAAGTCGCTTTTTTCCATGGAGCCGACCTGGACCGTGAGCTTGCGCGCATAGCGCAGGAACTCAAGTTCCTTGCCGGAAAAAGCCAGCTCGGGTTGCGCCAGCGTCAGTGCCTTCCAGACCAGTTCGGCGCGTGCCGGGTCCTTCATGAGGCGGCGGGCATTGGCGAAATGGTGCGTCAGGCTGTAGTCGCAGCGGTTGGTCATGCTCACATAGGACGCCACCACTTCAAGGAACCAGAAAGGCAGGGTGTTTTCCGGGTTATGCAGCACATTCTTGTATAGCACGAGGTGGCCCTCCATGCTGTGCGGACGCAGGCTGTGCGCCTTCATCACGTTGTCCACCGTGCCGCTGGGTGTGCGCACGCGCTCGTACATTTCCTTGAGCTTTCCCGTGGCTTCTTCGACGGGAATCATCTTGATCCAGGCGCTCATGTGGGCTCCATGTTTTTGATGAGCCCAGTATCGGCCATCAACGTTCGGGTGAGTCCCTGGCCGGCGGCCTATTAGCAAACTTGCTTCATCTGCGAAGTTCTTCCTTCAGCATCTGCGCCAGTTCCCGGCGGCGCTCTGCGAGCAGGCGTGCGCCGATCGCGCCGATGCTCAGCGCCGCCAGGGTGGACGGTGAAGGAGAGAAGGTGCGGCCCACGCCGGAGACCCCCTTGGTCACCGTGTCCATGATCTCGGCATAGCCGGACAAGCGCGTCCGGCCCACGGCGGCCATCATGAGCGGCAGCGAGAAGCCCGACTTGGCATACGTGGTCGCGTTGCGCCCGACAATCTCGGCAATCTCGGCGTCAGGGAGTTCGGCCATCAGCGCCAGGCCACCTGCGCCCAAGCCCAGCAATCGGCGCTCACCCACGTCCGTGGTGAACACCTTGACGGGAAAGTGTCCTTCTTCGCGGTGCAGGCACAGGCTGAAGTCGCCCTGCCGAACCAGCAGAAACAGCGTATCCCCCGTCAGCCTGGCCAGCTTTTGCATCACCGGCTGCAAGCGGCTGATCAGGGGCGCCTGCCGCATCGAGGCGAAGCCGATCTGCATGGCATCGACGCCCAGCCGGTAGTTCTGAGTGGCGTTATCGCGCTCGACGAAATGCTCCTCCACCAGGCAAGAGAGCAGGCGGTGCGCGGTCGAGCGGGTAAGGCCCGATGCGCGAATGACGGCGCTCAGCTTCATTCCGTCCGCCGGGTGTTCACCGATCAGGCGAAGCACGTGGAGCGCGCGGCGCAGGCTTTGAGCGCCTGCAGTTTTATCGACATCGTCCATATTGTGGGAAATCGAGGGATAAATGTTTGTGTGCCGGGAAATCGGACTATAGACTGGCCTCATCCTTTGGCAACGGCAGCAACAAGAAGGGGGCAGAAGACCGATGAGTCCGATGATCACCATGCGAGCAGGCGTGCAATGCGCGGGCGTGCCGTCTGCTGTCGATGACCATGCCCCAGTACCGGTGGGGCTATGCCAAGGGTTCATGGCGGGAGGCCGTGGATGAGCGAGCCGCGCGCCGATGGCGAGATTCCCTACTATTACAAATCGGTCGACTGGGCCGAACTCACACGCCAGTACCCACCGCCGCCGGCCTACGCCAACACCACCGGCAAGCTGTCCGCCGACGCACTTCGCAATCTGCAGAACACCCGCTTTCTGGCACGCATGCAGGATGCCTGGAACACCGATTTCTACCGCGCGCGCTGGCAAGCCGCCGGCCTGGAGCCGGGCGATATCCAGAGTCTGGACGACATCGAAAAAATCCCCACCTTCACCAGCGATGACCTGAAGCAGGCGATTCTGGACAAGCCGCCTTTTGGCAGCCACCATCCCATCGATGCCAGCGATTTTTCGCGCATGCCGATCAAGATCCAGACCAGTGGCGGCAGCACCGGCATGCCGCGCGTGACCTTGTTCGACACCGTCGCCATCGAAGTGCAGGGCATCCAGACCGCGCGTGGCCTGTATGCGCAGGGCGCGCGGCCCGGCGACATCATTCAGATTTGCTACACCTTGTCGCTGGCCAATGCCGGCTGGTGCGCCAATACCGCCATCTTCAACTGGCTGGGCGCTTCACCGTTAACCACAGGGTCCGGCGCGGTTACGCCTTCGGAGCGGCAGCTGGAGTACGCGCTGGCCTGGGGCACTACCGGATGGTTCGCACGCGGCGAGTACCTGGCCCGCCTGGTCGAAGTGGCGCGCGATACGGGCTTTGACTTGCACGCCCTCAAAACGAAGCAGATCCATTCTTTCCTCGGCACCGACTTCGAGGGGCATCTGCGCGGGCAACTGGAGGAGGCCTGGGGCGCCAAGGTGTATGACAACTATGGCACGCACGAAACCGGCCTCATTGCATTCGAGTGCCAGCAGCAGGACCGCAAGCATGTCAACGAAGACACCGCCTACCTTGAAATGGCGGACGTCGAGACCGGCGCGATGTTGCCGATGGGTTCGCGCGGCAACCTCGTGGTGACGAGCCTGCACCGATCGGTTCCGCCCATCATTCGCTACAACCTGCGCGACTGCCTGATCTGCTACGAACGCGAGGCCTGTGGCTGCGGCCTCGTGACGCGCAAGGTCTCGACTTTTCTGGGGCGCAGCGACGAAATGGTCAAGCTGCGTGGCACCAACGTGTATCCGCTGGCCTGCCAGAACGCCGTCACCAAGGACGTGCGTACGACGGGCGAGTTTTTGTGCGTGGCGCGCCACGTGGGCGAGGGACTGGGCCGGCGCGAGCACATGGTGGTGCGGGTGGAGCGGCGCAGTCCTGACATCGACAGCCATGGCCTTGCGAGCGATCTCGCGGCCGCGCTGCACAAGGATCTCGGCGTTCGCGTGGACGTCGAGATCGTCGAGAAGGACACGCTGGTCGAGCACACGCAGGTCGGCCGAGCCAACAAGGTCAAGCGCCTGCTCGACCTGCGCAGCAAGTCATAACGGCGACCATAACGGAGACGTTTTCCATGGACAAACAACTCAGCCTTGAAGCCTTGACCGCTTCACTCAAGCCGGGCATGCAGATTGCCTTCGGTGGCGGAGGCATCCAGCGTAAACCCATGGCGGCGGCGCGTGCGATCGCGCGCAGCCAAGTGGCCGGGCTGGACCTCGTTTCGTTTCTGGGCGGGCCCGAAATCGACTTGCTGATCGGCCTGGGGCGCGCAAGCCGCTTGTCCTTTGCCTTCGTCGGATTCGACGCTTATGGGCTGGCGCCGTGCTTTCGCGCTGCGCGCGAAGCGGGCTCGCTGCCCATCGTGGAGTATTCCGAAGCCACCATGCTGGCCGCCTTCGAAGCCGGCGCCAAAAACCTGCCCTTCCTGCCCACGCGTTTCGGCCTGGGCACCGACATCGTGACCACGCCCACCTCGCCGTTCAAGACATTCCCCTGTCCCTTCACGGGTGAAACGCTGCTCGGTGTCCCGGCGCTCACGCCCGACCTCGCGCTGGTCCACGTCAACGTGGCAGACCGCTCGGGCAACGCCATCATCCACTCGGACGCCTACGCCGACACGCTCATGGTTCGCGCGTCAAAGCGTGTGGTTCTTACGGCCGAGCGCGTGGTCGACGAGCTGCCCACCGACCAGACGCGGCGCTCCACCTTCATCTCGCGGCTGTGGGTCGATGGCGTCATCGAAGCGCCCGGGGGCGCCGGCATGACGGCGATGTTTCCCGACTACCGCTTTGACGTGCCCAAAGTGCTGGAGTACCAGAAGAACGCAGCGAAGAGGGAGTGGCTCGAACACATGATCCAGGAGGCCACAGCATGAATCCCGATACAGGCTATACGCTTGAAGAACTGCTGATCTCGCGCATGGCGCGCGAGTACCGGGGCAACGCCATCGGTGTCGGGGCCACCATCCTGTCGGACCTCTCCGCCCGGCTGGCCAAGACGCTGTGGGTGCCCGACCTGTTTCTCATGACCGCTTCACGTGGTGCCGCCGATCCTGACGTCAGCCCAAAGTCGCTGTGTGACGAGTGGGTGCTCGATCGCACGTCGCGCATGTCGCTGGGCTGGGAAGAAATGTTCCAGCTCGTGGCGCAGAACCGGTTGCAGATATGGCTGGGCGCCGTGCAGATCGACCGGCAGGGCGGCTGCAATATTTCCGTGCTCGGTGACTGGGCCAAGCCCAAAGTGCAGATGGTCGGCGCCCGCGGCGTGCCCGACGACCTGTGGGGCTGCGAAAGGCTGTGCTTTCACATGCGCCGCCAGACCGCGCGCTCGTTCGTCGAGAAGGTCGACTTCGTCTGCAGTTTCGGCTATGGGGAGCGACGCTCGGCCTGGGGTTCGCGCCCGGCCGTGCCGGGCATCGTGGTGTCTGACCTCGGCGTTTACGACTTCGACCCGGAAAGCGGGGGCATGCGCATCGTTTCACTGCACGAGGGGGTGAGCTTCGAGGATGCCCAGAAAAAAACCGGCTTTGAATTGTTGCGGCCCTCGGGCACTATTGCGGTGACGCTGCGGCCTACGCCTGAAGAGCTGCGCGTCATTCGCGAGGTGATCGACCCCCAGGGAATCAGGCGACTGGACGGGGACGGATCAGACGCGTTGCTGGCCGAACTGTGGCAGCGCGAGATGGAGCAGGCAAAGACGGAGCAGGCAAAGACCTGAGCTCAAGCGCATTTCAACCTTTCAAACCAGGGAGACAAACCAATGTTCAAGCATCGCATTGCACAAGCCGTTTTCTGTATTGCCGGCTTCATCGCCACGGCTGCGGCGCACGCGCAGACGCCGACCTTCGCCTCGGTACTCGAGGGCGCCAAGCGCGAAGGCTCGCTGGTCGTGTGGGTGTCGAGCCCCGGGTTGCCGGCCACGCACAAGGCCCTGTTCGAAGCCTTCAACAAGCGCTTCAATCTCAACCTGAAGGCCGAGTGGTCGCCGGCGAGTTCCGTCTCGACCGGTACGCGCCTGGCCACTGAATTCGGACGCGGCGGCAAAGGCTCCATCGACATCATCGGCGCGGGCGGTGCTGAAGAGGCTTCCATACTTATCGAGCGCGGCATCATCAAGCCCTACCCCTGGGCCGAAGTCTTTGGCCGGGAGCTGCCGCAGATCGGCGAGGTGATGAACCGGGCCATTCCCGACCTGCGAGGCATCACGCTGCCGGTGATGGACGCGGTCTACGGCATTGCATGGAATCCCGACCTCATCAAGGACGAGGAAGTGCCTGCGACCTACGAGTCCGTGCTCGACCCGCGCTGGCAGGGCAAGGTCGCGGTCAACGCCTTTTTCCTCATTCCTCTGGACTCGACCGCCTTTCTGGTGGGCCGCGACAAGACGGTCGACATGGCGCGGCGCATGATCAACAACAAGCCGATCCTCGAACGCGGCACACCCGCTGTCGGCCGCGCTATCGCGGTCGGGCAGGTTCCCGTCGGCATCACGACTTACCACGCAGCCGCGCGCTCCGGCACACCCGAAAAGCCGTTGAAGTTCAAGCTGTTCTCGGACTTCATTCCAGTCTCGCCGGTGTACGTCTACGTCCCCGAGAATGCACCCAACCCGAACGCGGCGCGGCTCTTTGCCGCCTGGCTCGTGACCGAGGGCCTGCCAATCGCCAACAAGACAGAACTGGTCCCACGCATCGGTGATCAGGGCTCCCCCATTTCGGACATGGTCAAGGCGCAGCAAGCCAAAAGCGGCGCCAAAATCGCCAGCCCGCGTGCGCTTAGCGACGTGAAAGAGGGCGAGGTCACGCGCAAGGCCATCACCGAACTTCTGACCACAGCCAAGTAAGCCGAAGCGCGCCCTCGCCCTGTGTCCAACCCTACCCTTCAAGTCCAGTCGCTCGTCAAGTCGTACCCGAGCGCTGGCGGTGCGGCGGCGCGCGCGCTAACCGGTGTTTCCTTCGAGGTGGCACAGGGCGAGTTTTTCACGCTCCTGGGCCCCTCGGGCTGCGGAAAGACCACCACACTGCAATGCATCGCCGGCCTGGAAGTGCCCAGCGGAGGGCGCATTGCCATGGACGGCCAGACGGTCTATTCATCGGCGGACAACACCCTCGTTCCTGCCAACCGCCGGGACCTGGGCATGGTGTTCCAGTCTTACGCGATCTGGCCGCACATGACGGTGTTCGAGAACGTTGCCTTTCCCTTGATCCACGGGCCACGCAAGACCACTCAACTGGAAATCTCGCGGCGGGTCGGCGAGGCGCTGGACCGGGTCAAGCTCGGACACCTGGCGAGCCGCCCCGCTCCCTTGCTGAGCGGCGGCCAGCAGCAGCGCGTGGCGTTGGCGAGGGCCCTCGTCAATGCGCCGCGCCTGCTCCTGCTCGACGAGCCGCTGTCGAATCTCGACGCGAAGTTGCGCGACCTCATGCGCATCGAGTTGCGGCAACTCGTGAAATCGCTGGGCATTACGACCATCTTCGTGTCGCACGATCAGGTAGAAGCGATGAGCATGTCCGACCGGGTCGCCCTGATGCGGGACGGGCAGATCGTTCAACTGGGCGCGCCGCGCGAGATTTATCTCAAGCCGAGGTCCGCTTTCACGGCCAACTTCATGGGCCACAGCAACATGGTGTCGGGTCGGCTGGTGGAGCCTGACCTGGTGGAGACATTGCTGGGTCCCTTGCGAGTGGGAAGGTCCGAGCTGCCGGTGGGCTCGAACGTTCTCGTGGTCGTGCGGCCCCAGTCGATGGAGGTGCGCCGCGCGGGCTGCGCGGCCGCACCCAACCAGTTTGCCGCGCAGGTTGCCGGACTCAGCTTTCTGGGCGATGAAATCGAGGTCGACGTCTCGTGCGGGCCGATGCACCTGCGCATGGTGACCGGCTCGTTCGGCGACCTCGCGGTCGGCGACAACATTCTCATCGAGCTGCTGCCAGAGCGGCTTGCGGTGGTGCCCGAAGACAGCCAGGCATCGTGAACATGACGCGCAACCGACCCGATCAGCAGGCCGTCACGCTGTGGGCGCTGGCCATTGTCGTGAGTGCGCTGGTTCTCGGTCCCATCCTGGTGCTGGTGCGCGCCTCATTCGGCCCGGCTGGCACTCTGCCTTTTGACGGCTGGGGCGTGACCCTGGTGCATTACGCGAGCATCTTCACGCGCGCCGACAACCTGCGCCTTGCGGGTAACACCCTGCTGTATGCGCTGGGCAGCGTGGGCATCGGCGTTGGCATCGCCACGGCCATCGCCTGGGCGACGGAACGCACCGACATGCCGGGACGCGTCGGCACGCGCGTGATGATGTTTTCCTGGATGGCTGTGCCGCCACTGGTGATGGGGTTCGGCTGGATCTTGCTGATCAACCCCGGGAACGGAGCACTCAACGCGCTCGCCAAGGGACTGTTCGGAATCTCGCAGCCCATCTTCACGATTTATTCGCTGTGGTCTCTCGTCATCATCACGGCGCTGGCGGTCGTGCCCACCGCGTTCGTGATGGTGAGTGGCCTCATGCGCAACATGGACCCCCAGCTCGAGCAGGCGGCGACGGTGCATGGCGCGACCGGCTCTACGATTGCGCGGCGGATTACCTTGCCCCTGGTCGCACCCGGCGTGCTGTCCGTGGCGATCTTCATGTTCATGGCGGTGGTCCAGGCTTTCGACCTGCCCCTGATCATCGGCCTGACGGCGCGCATTCCGGTGCTCAGCACGCGGGTTTACCTGCTTTCTTCGCCCGACGCGGGCATTCCGAACTATGGCTTGTCGTCGGCATTCGGCGTCATGCTGCTGGTGGTTGCCGGCCTGCTCATGTGGGGCTACTTTCGCGCGGTGCGTGTGGGCGAACGGTTCCGGGTGGTGACGGGGCGGGGTTTTCGGCCCAAGCGCATCGCGCTGGGCGTCTGGCGCTGGCCGGTGTTTGCAGGCGTTCTGTTCTATTTTGTTCTCATGGTGCTGCCGCTGGCCATGCTGGCCTGGGCCAGTCTTTTCCCGTCGTACCGGCTGCCGAGCATGAGCGCTCTGGGTGCTGCGGGCCTGGCCAACTATGCGCGCGTGCTGGACCAGGCGGTGGTGCAGCGGGCGATCGGCAACACGCTTATCCTGGTGCTGGCAAGCGCCACGATCGTGATGCTGTTGTCGTGCCTGATTGCGTGGTTCAGCGTGCGCGGCAAGACGAGGCTGGCGCGTTATGTGGACGTGCTGTCTTTTGCGCCGACGGCGGTGCCCCCGATTGTCATGGTGATGGCGATCATGCTGCTGTATCTGCAATCGCCGATCTATGGAACCGTCGGCATTCTCGTGCTGGGCCATGTGACGGTCTACATCGCGTTTGGCACACGCAGCATGGGGGCCGCCTTGATGCAGATTCACAAAGAATTGGCCGATGCCGCTGCCGTGAGCGGCGCGCACTGGCTCACCGGACTTCGCTGCGTGACCCTGCCGCTGGTGTGGCCGCACATCCTCAACGGATGGCTGTGGGTGGTGGCCCATTCGGCGCGCGACCTCACCATCCCACTGGTACTCATGACGACAGGCAATGTAGTGATTGCCTCGGCTCTGTGGCAGATGTGGGATTTCCCTGACCTGGCGGGCGCTGCCGCGGTGGCCATGCTGCTGGTGGCGGGCCTGCTCGTACTGGTGGTTCCCCTGCAAATTTACGCGGCCCGGCAGAGCGACGGCGGTCAGTAGCCGCGCGCGCCCAAGAGGAGTAGTGACGTGACCTATGAAACACTGGAAGTAGAGAACCACGGCGCGGTGCGCCGCATTCTGCTGGCACGCGAATCGCAGCGCAACGCGCAGAGCCGCCAGATGCTCGACGAACTCGACGCGGCATTTGCTGCGGCGGCTGCCGACGCCAGCGTCAACGTGGTGGTGCTCGGCGGCAAGGGCGCGCACTTCTCCGCCGGCCACGACCTCAAGCAGGCCCAGGCTGAACGCTCGAATTTCACGGTCGAGGAACGCTGGGCCTTCGAAGGACTGCGCTACTTCGACTATTGCCTGCGCATCTGGGACTTTCCCAAACCCACCATCGCCCAAGTTCAGGGCGGCTGCGTGGCGGGCGGCTTCATGCTGGCCAATATGTGCGACCTGATTGTTGCGTCCGAGTCGGCGTATTTTTCCGACCCTGTGGGACACACGCTCGGCGCCGCCGCGACCGAAGTGCTGATCCATCCCTGGGTGATGGGGCTGCGCAAGGCCAAGGAGATGCTGTTCACGGGCAGCAAGATCGGGGCGCAGGAGGCCCTGGCCATCGGCATGGTGAACCGTGTCGTGCCGGATGAAAAACTGAGCGAGCATGCGCTCGAGATGGCGCAGCAGATCGCCAAGGCGCCGCCTTTCGGCCTGCACCTGATCAAGCGATCGCTCAACCGGACACTCGACACGCAAGGCTTGCGCACCGCCCTGTCGGCGCACTTTGACACGCACCAGCTCTCGCACCTCAGCGAGGGCTACACCCGCGCGCGGGACCAGGGGCTGGCATCGGCGATTCAGAAGAAGGCCTGAGCGTGCGGCCTGTCGCATTCCCGCATGCCCGTCACGCACCTCCTGGGGATCGCCGGGTATGAAGGTCGGTTACTCCGCCGAGGACGAGGTGTTCCGCACCGGGGTCCGCGCTTGGTTCGAAGAGCACTATCCGCGTTTTCGCGCGCAGTGGACGGGGCCCACGTCGCCGAGTGACCTGGGCTGGCGCCGCGCGTGGGAAGACCATGTCTGCCAGGCCGGCTGGTCCGGCCTCGACTGGCCCGTCGCCTATGGCGGCAAGGCCTGGCCGCTCACGCGGCAGGCCATCTTCCACGAAGAGCAAGCCCGTATCGGCGCACCGCTGGGCCTGAACATCATCGCGCACGGTATCCTGGGCCCGACGCTGATCCACTTTGCGAGCGAGGCGCAAAAGGCCCGCTATCTTCCCGGCATTCTTTCCAATACCGAGGTCTGGTGCCAGGGCTATTCGGAGGCTTCGGCGGGCTCGGACCTGGCGGCGCTGCAGACGCGCGCCGTGCGCCACGCCAACCACTACGTGCTCAAGGGCGCCAAGCTCTGGACGTCTTTTGCGCAGGTAGCCGACTTCTGCTTCGTACTGGCGCGCACCGACCCCGACGCGCAGCGCCACCGCGGCATTTCATTTTTTCTCGTGGACATGAAAAGCCCGGGCGTACGCGTCGAGCCCATCCGGCAGATCACCGGTGAGGACGACTTCAATGAAGTGCTGTTCGACGATGTCAAGCTCCCATTGGATGCCCTGGTCGGGGAGGAAAACGGCGGCTGGCGCATCGCGATGGCCGCGGCCAATTTCGAGCGTGGCACCTACTTCATACCGCGCCAGATGCGGTTCGCGCGTGAGCTGGATGCGCTGGCAGGGCTGGTGCGCGAAGAAGCGCTGGCGGGCAGCGCGAGCGCGCATTCGCCGGCCGTTCGGCGAGAGCTGGTACGCCTGGCCGCCGACAGCCATGTGTTGCGGCTGAAGTCCTGGCGCGCGCTGACGAACGCGCTGCGTGGCACGCCGCCCGGACCCGAGGGCGCCGCGACCAAGCTGCACTGGAGCGAAGCACACCAGCGGTTGCTGGCCTTGTCGGTCGACGTGCTGGGCGAACGCGCCCTGGCCGGCCCTGCGGATGGGGCTGCCAGTGCGGCCTCGCACTGGGTGCGTGACTACCTGTGGACGCGCGCCGAAACCATTCTTGCGGGGACCTCCGAAGTCCAGCGCAACATCATCGCCGAGCAGTTGCTCGGCATGCCCAAGAGCTGAACGCGAGGCGGAGCCGATGGACTTTGCATTGAGTCAAGAGCAGGCCATGCTGCAGTCCTCGGCCCAGCGATTTTTTGCGGAGAGCCACCCCATTTCCCGCGCACGGCGCGCTCTGTCCTGGGCCGACCCCTTGCAGCCAGCGCTGTGGCGGCAGATGGCCGAGATGGGCTGGCTCGGCCTGCTGGTGCCCGAGTCTCGGGGTGGGCTGGGGCTGGGCGTCACCGAAGCGTTTCTGGTGGCCGAGGCGGCGGGCCGGCAGTTGCTGAATCTGCCGTATGCCGCGAGCGCTGTTCTGCTGCCCTTGCTGCAAGCCGCCGGAGATGACGGGCTGGACCAGTGGATAGAGCCCATCCTTTCAGGCAGTGCCTCGATCGAGCTCGTGACGCCGGAATCGCGGTATTGGGATCACCACGGTCAATGCTCGCACCAGCTGCTGGTGGAAGGGTTGGCCGCGTTTGAGGGGCCGATACGCATCGCCGATGTAACGCATCTGGCGGTTCGCAGCGTCGTGCCAGCGCTTGACCCGACCTTGCGCTGCGGTCCGGCGCCCAGCCTGTTTGAAGGCTTGTCGTGGACCTTGCTCGATGCGGGCGGCTCGCAGCGGCGCCGCGCCCATGCGGGCTACCGCGTGGTCCGCCTGGCTGAGATGCTGGGTGCGGCCTCGGCGTCGCTGGATATCTCTTGCGAATACGCCCGCACGCGCGAGCAGTTCGGCAAGCCCATCGGCGTCAACCAAGCCATCAAGCATCAGCTGTGCAATGCCTGGATGGCATTGGACAACGCGCGGCTGGCCGCGCTGTATGCCGTCGCAGCGCTCGACGGTAACTTGCCCGACTGGACGCGGGCCTGCGCCATCGCTGAGCTCACCTGCATCGAGGGCAGCCTGCAGGTCGCGCGCTACGGCATACAGATCCACGGCGGGCTGGGCTTCACGTGGGAGCACGACACCCACCTGTATCTCAAGCGCATCCAGCATCTTTCGGCACGGCTGGGCGGCTGCGAGGCGGCCTACCAGCGGCTCGAAGCCGAAGTCGACGGTGGCCAGCTGGTCACCCTTATTTGAGCCCTTATCGAATAGACCAACCTGAGGTTTTCATCATGCGACAGGCAGTCATTGTTTCTTACGCTCGTACGGGCCTGGCCAAGGCCACGCGCGGCGGCTTCAACGCCACCACCAACACCGCCATGCTGGCCCACGCCATCAGCCACGCCGTCCAGCGCTCGAAGGCCGACCTGGGCGAAGTCGAGGATGTCGTGGCCGGTTGTGTGGCCGCTTCGGGCAACGTGGCACGCGGGGCCGCGTTGCTGGCGGGCCTGCCGGTAACGACCTCGGGCGTAAGCCTGCACCGCGCCTGCTCTTCCGGCCTCAATGCAATTGCCAACGCAGCCCATCACATCGTCGAGGAAGGCGCGGACGTGGTCGTGGGCTGCGGCGTCGACTCCATCAGCTTCCAGGCGGCGGCGGGCGGTGGCGGGCGCGACCCCAGACTTGCCGAGCTGTATCCGGACTTCTGGATGCCGATGATCGATACGGCCGACATCGTCGCGTCGCGTTATGGCATCAGCCGTGAAGCGCAAGACGCGTACTCGCTGCAATCGCAGCAGCGAATGGCAGCGGCGCAAGCGGCCGGGAAGTTCCGGGACGAGATCGTGCCCATGGCCACGCGCATGAAAGTGGTCGACAAGGAAACCAAGGCCGAGTTGACGGTGGACGCAGTGGTCGACCGTGACGAGTGCAACCGGCCTGACACCACGCTCGAAGGTCTGGCCAAGCTTGCTCCGGTAATGGGGCCAGGAAAATTCATTACCGCTGGCAACGCCAGCCAGCTCTCCGATGGTGCAGCAGCGGTGGTCCTGATGGAGGCTCGTGAGGCCGAGCGGCGCGGCCTGCAGCCGCTGGGTGCCTTCAAGGGTTGGGCCATTGCCGGTTGCCAGCCTGACGAGATGGGCATCGGGCCGGTGTTTGCAGTGCCCCGATTGCTGCAGCGCCATGGCCTGAAGGTCGGCGACATCGACCTGTGGGAACTCAACGAAGCTTTTGCCAGCCAGTGCCTCTACTGCCGCGACACCCTGGGCATCGACCCTGAAAAATACAATGTGAACGGTGGCTCAATCGCTATCGGCCATCCGTTCGGCATGACCGGAACGCGGCTGGCCGGGCATGTTTTGCTCGAAGGGCGGCGCCGCAAGGCGCGCCACGTCGTGGTGTCGATGTGCGTGGGCGGCGGCATGGGCGCAGCCGGCTTGTTCGAGGTGTTCTGAGCGGCCCCACGGACTTCAAGCTTGACGTGAACTGCGCCAAAGACTGAAGCAGAACCACGCCATCGGAATCGCCAGCATGCCGTAACCCATGCGGTAGGTGCCTGCCGCGGTCGAAGCCCAGGCAAAGAGCGGCGGGCCGAACACCACACCCATGAAGGTGAAAGCGGTCACGCCGCCCGTGACCGTACCCGCTTGGCCGGGCGGCGCAAGCCGCGCGAGCTGTGCCAGGAACACACCGTTCCAGCCAATGGACGTGGCGCCGAAAACAAACAGCAGCCCGATCACCACAGCCAGTGGCGTGGCGGGCGTCAGCAGGGCCGTGCCGACGCAGCACAACGCCACGATCAGGGCGAGCAGGGCCAGGGTGCGTGTGGCACCCAGCGGCGTGTCGGCGACGCGGCCCCAGCTGATGCGCCCGATCACGCCGGCGAACTGGCACACGGACAACGCCAGCCCCGCTGCCACCAGCCCGAAGCCCAGCTCCGCGTGCAGGTAAATCACGGCGTAGGTGGTCAGGCACAGCTGCACGCCCGAGAAGAAAAATGAACAGGCCGCGAGTGAGCGCAGCCGCGGCGTACTCACCACGAGACGGGCCGGCGCAAACAGTTTGCGCAGGCCGAGTGCCAGGCTCGGGTCGCGGCCGGCGTCCAGGCGCTGCCGAAGGGGTTGCGCCAGCAGGGCGCAAGCCAGGCATGCCAAGCCAACGATCAGAAGCGCCCAGCGCCAACCTACCCACAGCATCAGCCCGGGCATGAGCGCGCCGCACAGCACGCCCCCCAGCGGCACGCCCGTCTGCTTGACGGAAAACATCAGTGACATGCGATGCGGCGGCGAGCTGCGCGAGAGCAGGTGAGAGCTGGCGGGCGTCATCGGCCCGTAGCCCGCGCCGATCACCAGCGCGCCTAGCGCCATGCCGGCGAGCGTTCCGGTGCAACACAAGGCCAGCCCGATGGCACCTGCCATCAGCCCGGCCTGGCTGATGCGCACGGCACCCCAGCGCTGCACAGCGGGCCCAGCCATCAGGCACGACAGCATCGCCCCGGCGAACACCACGGAAATGTACAAACCGATGAGCGCTTCCGGAATGCGCACAGCCAGTGCAACAGGCGGCGCGATGACGGGTAGCGCCAGCACGAACATGGACGCCATCGCCTGCATGGCGAGCGTCAGGATCAGCTCGAGCCAGCCACCGGAGGCGGGTCGGCCGGTGCCGTTGGAGTCGGGCTGAAGCGGAGGGATCGGAGCAGGGGTGTGGGACGGCATGGAGGGACGGCTGTCAGAAGCGGCAGCGCCCATCGTAGGGTACGCGGCTGCGGCTGCCCCGTTTGGCGCCGCCGTCAACGGCGGGGGGTACCCTGCCCATACGCGTTAACGGGCCCGAAAATCCTGGCCGTTAAGCCAGCAGCGCTTCGAGCTCTCTCGCAACGCCCTTGATGCCGGGCAGGTGAAGCGGGGCGCTTGACATCGGCGCCTCGCCGCCGCTCGCGGCCATTGCTGCCGCTTCGGCGCCAAGCTTGACGTTGTCGAGAACCGACATGCCCAGCTGCTTCTCGAGTGCCGCCGTCAGGCCTGTCAGTGCGGCCCCGCCGAGTACGATGCTTTGGGCGCCTGCATCGATGCCAACCTGACACGCTGCGGCCAGGTCTGCCATGGCGCGTTCAGGTGCCGCCGCGATTTGCACTCCGGTGAGCTCCACCGTGTGGATGCCGACGAGTTGCGCGTCGAGCTGATGGGTACGCGCGAAGCGCTCCAGCATCGGCCCCCAGGCCTTGCCGCCCGTGACCACGGCAAAGCGCCCGCGTCGGGCGGCGGTTTTGAAGCTGGCTTCGGCCAGGCTCACCACCGGGACCGGGCAGATTTCGCGCAGTGCCAGCATGCCGGGGTCGCCAAAGCAGGCGATGAGCACGGCATCGTGCTCTGCAAAGTGCACGGCATAGGCGTCGAGCACGGCGTGTGCGGCCAGTGTGTAGGCCGCCTCGCTGGCGATGTAGGGAGCGCCGAAGCGCGCCGTGACGCCTTCCCAGGCGACGTCCGGCTGGGTCAGGCGGCAGCTGTTCAGCACCATGTCCGTCACGCTGGCGCTGGTGTTGGGGTTGATGACGAGGACTCGCTTCATGAGGGTGGTCTCAACAATCTCAAAAGCTCACATCTTGCTGGGCAGCCACGTGACGATGGCCGGGAAAGCCATGAGCATCAGCGTGAAGGCCATCATGATGATCACGTAGGGGAACGAGCCTTTGATGACGTCGCCAATGCCGCCCCGGTCGGGCCGAACGCCCTGAACCACGAACAGGTTCATGCCCACGGGTGGTGTTATAAGCGCGAGTTCGCACATCAGGATGATGAAGATGCCAAACCAGATGGGGTCGACGCCTAGCGCCATGACGATGGGGTAGGTAATGGGCACCGTGGCAACCAGCATGGACATGACGTCCATGAACATGCCCAGGATGATGTAGAAAACAATCAGCACCAGCAGCATCGCGGTGGCCGAGAGGCCCAGCGAAGTCACAGCCTTGGTCATCGTTTCTGCCACGCCCGAAAGGCTGATCAGCAGGTTCAGCACGAAGGCTGCCGCCAGGATCAGCATGATCATGCCGGTGGTGCGCGCGGTTTGCAGAAAGCAGGTCTCCAGCATCGACCAGCTGAGCCGCCCAGCTTTCCAGGTAAAGAACAAAGCCACGACCACGCCGAGCGCAGCAGATTCAGTGGCAGTGGCGAAGCCCGTGTACAGGCTGCCCATGACGATGCCGAAAATCACGATGGGTGGAATTAGATGCACCAGCACGCGCACGCGCTCACGCAGGGGCGGCAATTCCTCGCGCGGCACCTTGCCGCCGAAATAGCTGTTGATGAACACGAAGAGCATGAAGCTGCCGGTGAGCAGCAAGCCCGGGATGATCCCCGCGATGAAGAGCTTGCCGATGGAGTTTTCGGTCAGGGACCCGTACACGATCATGTTGATGCTGGGCGGAATCAGGATGCCAAGCGTGCCGCCGGCGGCCAGAGTGCCAAGAGATTGCGGCATCGGGTACTTGCGTGCGTGCAATGAAGGCAGCGCGACAGTGCCAACGGTCGCCGCGGTGGCCACGGAAGATCCCGACGTTGCCGCAAAAAGCGCGCAGCAGGCGATGTTGGTGTGCAGCAGGCCGCCAGGCATGCGCGAGAGCCACGCCGACATCGCGCCATACATGCGATCGGCCATACCGCTTCGCAGCAGCAGCTCACCCAGCAAGATGAAAAGGGGCGCCGCCGTCAGCAGGTTGTCATTCAGAACGCCCCACAACATTGCCCCTGTCGAGGCTAGAAACGGCGTGCCAAAAACGAAGACACCCGCGCCAGCGCCGACAAGAACCATCGACACAGCGATCGGGATGCCCACAAGCATCAGCGCGATCATCAACAGGAAACACAGGGAAAAGGCGAGGGTGGTCATGCTTGTTTTCCCAGGGTGCCGTCTGTGCGCGCGGCGAGATCGTCGAGCTCGTCCTTGAGCTCTTCCTTCGCACTCTTGGGGTGGAATTCAGCCAGGACGGCGGCGCGCTGTCCCGTGAAGTAAAGCCGGCTTGCGCGCGCCGCGTAATAAATCGCGTAGAGCGCGAACACCGCCAGTCCTGCATACCAGACCGCCTGCGGATAGATCAGGGGCGTCGCCCACGGCGTTTGCGAGGCACTGCCGTACTCGACTGTCTTGACGATGACGCGCCAGCAGACGCCGACGAGAAACAGCCCGAGCAGCGCGATAAGCACGGCCGCGAGCCAGTTCATGAAAGCCTGCAAGGCTGGAGGAAAGCGGTCATGGAAAACGTCGACCCGGATATGGCTGCGGCTGGCCACGGCCAGTGCGAAGCCGATGGCCGAGCCGACTGCAAGGGCGTAGCCTCCGAGTTCTGCCGAACCCTGGATCGAGACGTTGAACACCTTGCGGACGACTGTCTCCACTGTCACCAGTGCAGACAGCCCCAGGAAGACCAACCCGAACAGGTTGGCCATGACACGTTCCAGACCTTGCTTCATGGCGTGCAGTGACTGTGCTTACTTGATGCCGACGGCGGCGCCGACGGTCTTGCGCCATTCAGCGCCGCAGCCCTTGGCGGTTTTCTCGCAGGTCTCTTCCCATGTTGGCAGCGAGACTGTGCGCATCGCGTCGCGCACCAGTGCAACGTCGGCAGGCGTGACCGGCACATTGACCAGCTTGAACTTCTTCAGCGTGCAAGGCTCCTTGCCGGTGTTGCAGTTGATTGCGTCTGCTGCCAGGTCTTCGGAGTATTTCCAGATGTCATTCTCGAGAGCGGTGAAGGCGCTCTGCAGCGTCGTCTGCTGGGCGGGGCTCAGCTTTTTCCAGGAAGACAAACCGATGCCGTAGCCATTCATGGCGAATTGCAGCCCGATGGTCAGCACATGGGTGCTCACTTCAGGCCAGCTGGCGGAGTTGGCCGACAGCGAACTGGTGATGGCGCAATCGACCACGCCCAGCGAGAGGCTCTGATGCACTTCGCCGAAGCTCAGGGGAATCGGCGTGGCGCCGAGCTTCTCGAAGAACTTGGCGGAGTTCTGGTCGAACACGCGGACCTTCATGCCCTTGACGTCGGCCAGCTTGCTGATCGGCTTCTTGCAGAAAAGCACTTGAGGACCGGCGGGCCAGACGCTCAGCAGTTTGGTGCCGTAGCGGGCTTGCAGGCGCTTGTCCAGCGTCTCGAAGTAAGCCTTGGTCGTGATGCGTGCGGTTTTGAAATCGGGATTCAGGCCGACCAGGTCAAAGCCCATTGTGAGCGGCTCGTCGCGCGATATCTGCGCCATGCGCAGCGACACGATGTCGAACAGACCTGCCTCGAGAATGCGCAGTTGTTCGGTGTCCTTGATGCCGGTTGTGTCCTGCGGCTTGTAGTCGATTTCAAGGGGAAGGCCGGTCTTGGCTGCCAGCGTTTCAAAAAACGGCTGTTCCTTGTTCTTCTGGATCATGCCGCCGGACAGGGGCTGGCCCATGACCTTGAACTTGATCTTGTCCTGCGCATGCGCAGGCGCAGCGCCGATCATGAGCGCGCACAGGGCGGCGGCGAGGGGGAATTTCATGGCGGGACTCCTTGGGTGTTGAACGGTCAATGGGTGGACTACGGGTGGGAAACAGGGGCGCCGTCCAGGCGCCGCTGCATGGGAACGGGGGTTTTGCCGGCGCGCTCGAGCATGGCGCGGTAGACGGGTTCGAGTTCTTGTGCCTGGACGCTCGCATCGGCCATCTGGGCCCGGTACGCGTCCATGAGCGTTCGCGCTTCGGCACGCAGGGCGCGCTCGTCGACACCGGTGACCTTGCCGTTTTCGAACACGACCTCTCCGTTGACGATCGTCATGCGAACGGAGCTGCCGTCCTCGCAATAAACGAGTTGTCGTTTGAGGTCGTTCAGCGGTGTGAAGGCGTGGGTGTCGAGGTCGATGAGGCAAATGTCTGCAAGGGCGCCGGGCACCAGCAGGCCCAGGTCATCGGCGTGACGCATGGCGCGTGCGCCGCCTCGAGTGGCCGCGTACAGGAACTCGCGCGCGGCCGGCCAGTTGCGGTTGTCGGCGTCGGTCAGCGTTTGAAGGATGGACGCGGTCTTGGCCACCAGCCATAAGTTGGTGGTGTCGTCGGTGTTCATTTCGTCCGTGCCCAGGCACAGCGGCACACCGGCGTCGCGCAGCGCATTCCAGGGCATCACGCCGCTGCCCAGCCGCAGGTTGCAGACAGGGTTGTGCGCGACGCTGCAGCCCGAGGCTGCGAGGAGTGCGATGTCCGCGTCGTCGATCCAGATGGCGTGGATCACCATCATGCGTTCGTCCAGCAGGCCGAGCTCGTGCACGTGCTGCACCAGGGATTTGCCGTACTTTTCATCGCCCAGCACGCGCTGCAGGCGTGTCTCCAGCATGTGGATGTTGAAGGGCAGGTTGTGCTGCTTGGACAGCGTCGATAGTCCATGGAAATAGGCGTCGGTAACGCGCTGGGGCGCCGAGCACGACACCGCTGCCTTGAGCCGGCCACCCGAGGCACCGTGCCATTTGGCGATGAGGTGGCGGTACAGCGCCAGCAGTTCGTCACCCGTCTGGCGCGGCGCTGCGTCCATGGCGGCGCGCTGCTCTGGCGAGAGCAGCTCGGCCATGAAAGGGTACTTGGCGTACTCGACGACATTGGGCTGGTCGATGGCGACTGTTGCGCGAATGCCCGCGTCGGCGTAGGCCTGCATGATCGCGTCCACGCCCTGCTGCGTTGCGATGGGCACATGGTAGGCATCGTCGTGCACGGCTGTGATGCCACGGCGCAGCATTTCGACCGCGCCAAGCTGGGTGCGCACGTAGGCCAGGCGCTGGCTGTTCTCGGCGGCGGCGAGCGGCGGCACCTCGTAGAGCATGAAGAGCTCCAGCGGCATGCCGTCGAGGCAACCCTTCATGAGGTTGCCTGGTGAATGGAAGTGCGCGTTGATGAGGCCTGGCATCGCGAGCATGCCTGCTGCGTCGATGGTGCGCGCCACCGGGCCCGTCCAGGCATCGGCGGCGCCGGGGCCGACTGCGGAAATACGGTTGCCGCAGACCACCACGTCGGCCAGCGGATAGTCATGTCCCGCATCGTCCATCGTGAGGACGCGAGCGTTGCGGATCAGGACGGCAGCCTGGGTCATGCCGCCTGCCGGAACAACGAGCCCCAGAGAGGCGCAGCCGGGCTCGTATCGCAGCCTGCCAATCGCAAGGCATGCCACACGCCCAGCGCGGTTGAGTCGTAGACGGGGAGCCGGAGTTCAGCTTCGAGCGGTGCCGCCATGATGGCGGCCGGGAAGTTGGTGCAAAGGCAGACGATGGCGTCCGGCCTGGACTTGGCCACCTCGCGCGACATTTCGGCAATTTGCTGGCCGGACACGCTGGCATAGGACAGGTTGTCCGAAAGCCCGGCGTTGGCGCTGCCGACGCACTCGAACCCCTCACTCACCAGGCAGTCGAGCATCTTTTTCTGGCCAGCGGCGGAGTAGGGCGTTACGACGCCGAGGCGGCGTATGCCCTGCGCGGCGAAGAGCGCCGAGAGGCCGAGGATCGACGTGGTCGTGACGATCCCGGTTTCGGCATGTATGGCGTTGGCGAGCACACGGTCATGGGCAAAGCCGATACCCGCGCCCTTGCTGCCATTCCACACCAGCACCTGCGGAGCCGCATGCGCGAGCAGGCGCGCTGCCGCGAGGAATGGCTCGGCAGCGTAGGTGTCCGGAGAGGGGTCAGTGGTGCCGAACACCGGTGTGCGCGAGAAATGCGCAGACGCGGTGGGCAGTTCGCGCAGCACGCCCAACGTGATGCGCTCGACCACGGTGTTGCCCGAAGGGGTGATCGTGCCGATGAAGTGCCGCTGCCCCTCGAACCGCTCGCACGCGCTGAGTCCACCCATGTCAGTAACCCATCATGCGTGGCAGTGTCAACACCAGAGGCGGGTAGAACATGCACACCAGCAGCAGGCCGTACATCATGGCAATGAAGGGCCACACGTGCTTGGTTATCTCGCCGAGGGAAATCTTCGCCAGCCCACACACGACAAAAAGCACCACCCCGACCGGGGGCGTCAGCATGCCGATGACGAGGTTGAAGACGAACAGAAAGCCGAAATGCAGCGGGTCGATGCCGAACTTGATGGCGATGGGATGCAGCAGGGGCACCAGCATGATGTAGGCGGCGTTGGACTCGAGGAAACAGCCCACCACCAGCAACACCACCGCCACCAGCAACAGGTAAGCGGTGGGGCTGTTGGTCAGCGCCTGGATCAGCACCAGCAGCTTTTGGGGCAGCATGTCGATGGTGAGCATGTAGGTCACCACCGAAGCGAAAGCAATCATGGCTCCTACCACGGCAGACGTGATGGCGGTGTGGACCAGCGCCGAAGGCAGGTCGGACAGCTTGAGCTTGCGTGTGATGAAAAAGCCGATGATCAGCGCGTAGACCACGGCGATCGCGGAGCCTTCAGTCGCTGTAAAGGCGCCACCGACAATGCCGCCGATCACGACGACGGGCATCATGAAAATAATGATGGAGCGCCGAAGCTCGCGGATGACTGCCGCGAAGGAAAATGGGTCGCCAGTCAGGGGAAAGTCACGCTTCCAGGCGATGTACGAGCACATGGACATCATGCCGATGACGAGCAGCACGCCTGGCACGACGCCCGCCATGAACAGCCCGCCCACGGAAACAGTCGGACCAGCCATGAAGGCGTAGACGATCATGGCGCCCGAAGGCGGAATGATCGGGCCCAGGTTGGCCGCTGCTGCGCACAGGGCGGCCGAAAAGCCGACACCATAATGCTTTTTGAGCGAAGGCATCAGCGTGCTGCCGAGTGCGCTCGCATCGGCTACTGCCGCACCTGAAACGGTCGACAAGCCCATGCCCGCCAGCACTGTGACATGGCCGAGGCCTCCGCGCATGCGCCCGACGATGGTGTTGGCCAGGTCGATCAGCCGCTCCATCATGCCGGCCTTGAGCATGAGCTCACCGGCCAGGATGAAGAAGGGAATCGTCATCAGGGGGAAGGCGTTGACCGAGCTCATCATGCGCGAGGGCAGCAGGTTGAAGTCGACGTTGCTGGCCATGAGGCCCGCCACGGCGGCAGCGCCCAGCGAAAGCGACAACGGCATGCCCAGCAGTGCGATGCCGAGAAACACAAGAATGACCAGAAGACTCATCAGCCCAGCTCCGTATTCAGGTGAGGATCGACGTGTACGGCGCCGGTGGCGGCCTGCCAGATCAGGTGCAGCGCACCGTGAATGCCCATCATCACCAGAGGCACGATGAACCAGGCCGCGCTGGCCGGCATGGATGCCATGAGTTCATCCCATTGGTCCCAGGCGATCATCGCGGCTTCATAGGCCACCAGCAGCAGCAGGCAGGCGCCCACCAGGGCGACAACACGCGCCAGTCGCTCGCGCGCCAGCGGAGGGAACTTTTCGACCAGCATTTCAATGCCGATATGCGCGCCACCCTTGAGCCCGAGCGGGATGGCCAGGAACATGGTCCAGACAAAGCAGAGGCGGGCCATTTCGTCGGCCCAGTTGATAGAGTTGTTGAACAGGTAACGCAGCGCGACCTGGGCAGACACCACGGCCACCATGACAGTGATCAACCCGACGAGGGACCAGCCGGCCACCACGTCGAGCGCGGCAATGACCTTGGCCAGTGGCGACAGGGGACCGTCCTGCCGCATGGGGGTAAAGCGGAAATAGCCACTCATGGGATGTATGCGTGTGCCTGCTCAGGCGAGCCGGATCAGCCGCCGGCCTTCTTGACTTCGGCCAGCACCTGATCGACGAAAGGTGCGCCCAGACGCTTCTTGACGTCGTCGACCACGTGCGAGGTGGCCTTTTTCATGGCTTCGCGCTCGGCCGGGGAGATCTCGGTGTAGGTCATGCCTTTTTTCTGCAGCTCGGCGAGTGCGTCGCTGTCGGCCTTGACGGCGATGCTGCGCTGCCAGTTGATCGCGTCGGTCATGGCGGTGCGGATGATCTTCTGCTTGTCGGCCGAGAGGGCCTCGAACTTTTTCTTGTTGGCGGTGACGGAAATGAAGTCGAAGAAGTGGCCGGTGTTGCTCACGTGCTTCTGCACTTCATAAAAGCGGCTGGCAAGAATGAGCGAGAAAGGGTTGTCCTGGCCGTCGATGACTTTTTGCTCCAGCGCGGAGTAGACCTCCTTGATGTCCATCGGCTGCGGGTTGGAGCCCAGCGCGCGGAAGGTGGCGAGGTGGGTTTCGATCGGCTGCATGCGGATCTTCAGGCCCTTGAGGTCGGCCATGGTCTTGATCGGACGCTGGCTGTTGGTGACCTGGCGCGAGCCGAGCTCCATGAACCCCAGCGACGTGAAGCCCTTGGTGGCCATTTTTTCCTCGATCAGGTTGACGGCCGGGCCGTCCATGACCTTGTAGGCAACTTCGCGGCTGGGGAACATGAAAGGCAGGCTGACGGCTTCGAGCTCGGGCACCGTGCGCGAGAGAAAGGCCATGCCTACCCAGGTCATGTCGATGGTGCCGGCGCGCGTTTGCGTGACGTTTTCCTGGGCGCCGCCGAGCTGCTGGTTGTCAAACACCTCGATGACCACTGTGCCTTTAGAGGCGGCTTCGACATCCTTCTTGAAGCGCTGCATGGCTTGTGACGAAGAGTGGTCGGAGGCGAAGTTGCCTGCGATGCGCAGGCGCTCCTGCGCAAGAGCGGCAGTGCTGGCCACCGCCATGAGAGCCACCGCGAGGGCGGCTTTTTTGAAGTTGCTAAGCATCATGTTTCCTTTTCAAAAAGTGAGTTGAGGTGGCCACTGCGAACAGATTGTATGCAATACTAAAAGAAATTGAATGCAATACGCAAGGAGTTTTGAGAATCAAGGGAAATCCCCGATTTCGCTCGCACTCCGCTGGTGCGCAGAGGCTTGAAACGGGGCATTTTTTGTAACCATGAGAGAAATGTCCGTTCAAGGTGCATGCGGGGACCGCCCAGATTGTCGAAACCATGGAATGCAAAAATGGTGCCATGCGGTACCTTGGCTGGTAAACCGGCGCAGGCATACTTCCCGGCACGAAATTCGCGTAGCGAATCGGTCGAGCCATGAGGCCATAGCAGGAGTGGAGTAGCGAAGTGGAAAAGAAAATCACCAAGACCGCGCCGCGCAAGCGCGCGGCACCCGCGGCCGGGGCAAAAACCGCCGAGGTCCCAGGCGCAAAGGCGCCGCCTGCGGCGCGTGCCCCGCGTACGGCGGCGGCGCGCGCCCGCGTGCTCAGCTCGGACGAAATTTTCGAGCGCCTGCTGGTGGCCATCATGGAACATCGGTTGCCGCCCGGCACGCAACTGGTGGAGGCGCGCCTGGCGTCTATCTTCAAGGTGAGCCGAACCAAAGTGCGTGAAGCCATTGGCCGCCTGGTGCACGACTGCATTGCCACCAATATTCCCAACCGTGGCGCATTTGTGAGCAGCCCCACGGTGACGCAGGCGCAGGAAGTGTTTGCCGCGCGCCGCCTGATCGAGCCGGCGTTGGTGCGGGACGTCGCACGCAGCGCCACCAAGGAACAGATCGCTACGCTCAGGCAGCACCTGGCCAAGGAAAGCGCCGCACAGAAGGCCGGCAATGCACGGCTCATCATTACGCTATCGGGCGAGTTTCATTTCCTGATTGCCGACATGGCGGGCAACAGCTTCCTGGCCCGCACCCTGCGCGAACTGGAAACGCTCTCGGCGCTCATCATCATTTTGTTCGGCACGCCCAACCACCAGATATGTCCGGGCGACCATCCGGCGCTGGCCGATGCCATCGAGGCGCACGACCCCGAGCGCGCTGCGGGGCTCATGGTCGAGCACCTGAACCACGTCGAAGGCTCGATCCGCCTGCACACCGTGGAAGATGCCCCTGACACGCTCGAAGCCATCTTTTCCTGATCCGTTCGCCACTTGATTCCTGATCCAAGAAAGCCCCGGCCATGCGCATCCTTTTGCTGAACGCGAACACCTCGGAATTCGTGACGCAACGGGTCACCGTACACGCACGCCAGGCCGCGCGGCCGGGTACCGAAATCGTGGCTGCATCTGCGAGCTTCGGCGCAAGGATCATCGGCACGCGCACCGAGCTCGCCATCGCCGAGCACGCCACGCTGGATGCCCTGGCGCGGCATGCACCGGGCTGTGATGCGGTGGTGCTGGCGGTTTCTTACGACACGGCACTCAACGCGGCCCGGGAGATGCTCGATATCCCGGTGGTCGGCATCACCGAAGCCGCCATCGCCACGGCCTCGATGCTGGGCACGCGCGTCGGCGTGATCATGTTCGGGCCCCGCGTGCTGGCGCTCTACCAGGAAAACGCGATGCTCCGCGGACAGCACACGCGCATTGCCGGTTGGCGAGCCCTGGAAAGCTCCGCGCCTTATGGCGACGGGCCGCAAACCGAAGTCGACCAGATGGTGGTCGATGCCGCGCACGACCTCATAGACCGCGACGGCTGCGAAGCCGTAGTGCTGGCTGGTGCCGTGATGGCGGGCGTTCCGCAGCGCTTGCAGGCACACGTGCCGGTTCCCTTGCTTGAAGGTATCTCATGCGGCGTGGCCCATGCGGAAATGCTGGTACACCTTGCCTGCCCCAAAGCGACGCGCGGCAGCCTGTCGCGCCTTCCGGCGCGTGAACTTGTCGGCGTGGGCGAGGCACTGGCCGCACGCTTCGGTATCGCCTAAAAAACATTTCTCTCAGGAACTTGTGCCGATGAAGCCTCTTCAGTTTCCGCTGCGCCAGCATGGCCGCTATGCGTACGAAGCCATTAACTCCCGCCCCAAGTTTTCCTGGCCCAATGGCAAATCCCTCGCGGTTTTCGTCGCGCTCAACCTGGAGCACTACGCCTTCGGTGAAGGGCTCACCGAAGACCTCGTGCCTAATATGCCGCCCCCGGACGTCCTCAACAATTCCTGGCGCGATTACGGCAACCGGGTTGGCGCGTGGCGGTTGCTCGACTTGTTCAAAAAACTCGACTTACCAGTGTCGCTGCTGATCAATACCGAGCTGTATGGCGCATGTCCTGACCTGATCGACGCCTTCCGGGCGACTGGCGCCGAGATCGCCTCCCATGGGCGCACGAATTCCGAACACCAGGGCGAGCTGGACGAAGAGGCCGAGCGCGCGCTGATTGCCCATGTGACAGGCGCCATTGCGCAGCATGAAGGTCAGCCGCCCGCAGGCTGGCTCAGTCCCTGGATTGCCGAAACGCCACTCACGCCCGACCTCTTGCACGAGGCAGGTTACCGCTACCTGATGGACTGGTGCATGGACGACCAGCCCGTCTGGCTCAAGACTCGCGGGGGACACATCCTCAGCCTGCCGTACCCACAGGAAATCAACGACAGCGCCGCCATCATGGGCCGGCAGGTCAGTGCCTCCGACTTCGCCGACATGGTCGTCGACCAGTTCGACGAGTTGCTGGAGCAGTCCACGGAGCAACCGCTGGCCATGGGCATTGCGCTGCATTCCATGATCGTCGGCCAGCCGTTTCGACTGCGGCACCTGCGCCGGGCGCTCGATCACATCGCCAGCCGCCGCCACGACTGCTGGCTGGCGACGGCGGGCGAGATTGCAGAGTTCAGCGCCTCCGTCATTCCAAAACCGCACGCATGAAGAGGCCCGCATGAGCTCATTGTTCGACCTCGTGATTCGCAACGCACACGTCGTCACGGCCGCCGACGAAATGGATTGCGACATCGGAATCTCGGCCGGCCGTATCACTGCGCTAGGCTTGGGCCTCGCACCGGGTGCGCGCGAGATCGACGCAGCTGGCCGGGTCGTAACACCCGGTGGCGTGGATGCACACTGCCACCTCGACCAGCCGATGGAAGCGCCCGCCCGCATGGCCGACGATTTCGATACCGGCACGCGCTCGGCCGCCTGCGGCGGCACCACCACCGTGATCCCGTTCGCGGCGCAGGTCAAGGGCCAGTCGCTGCGCGCTGCGGTCGACGATTACCACCGACGCGCCGGAAACAAAGCGCATATCGACTACGCATTTCACTTGATCGTCAGCGACCCGACGCCCGAGGTGCTGGAGGTCGAGCTGCCTGCGCTGATCCGCGAGGGCTACACCTCGTTCAAGATCTACATGACCTACGACGACCTCAAGCTCGGCGACGGACAGATCCTGGACGTGCTCGACGTGGCGCGTGCTCATGGCGCCATGGCGATGATTCATGCAGAAAACGCCGACTGCATCGAGTGGCTGACGCGCCGGCTCGAAGCGTCCGGCCGCACCGCACCGCGCTACCACGCAGCTTCCCGCCCCATGCTGGTCGAGCGTGAAGCCACGCACCGCGCCATCGCGCTGGCCGAGTTGGTTGATGTGCCCATTCTCATCGTTCACGTGTCCGGCAAGGAAGCGGTTGACCAGATCCGCTGGGCGCGCTCGCATGGCCTCAACGTCTTTGCCGAGACCTGTCCGCAGTACCTTTTCCTCACAGCCGACGATCTCGGCCTGGACGACAGCTACCACGGCGCCAAGTGCGTCTGCAGCCCGCCCCCGCGCGACAAGCGCAACCAGCAGATCATCTGGGACGGCCTCGCAGACGGCCTCTTCACTGTGCTTTCGAGCGACCACGCGCCTTTTCGCTACGACGCGCCAGAAGGCAAAAAGCCCGACGGGCAAGAGGTCAGCTTCCGGGATATTCCCAACGGCATTCCCGGGCTCGAAACGCGGCTGGCCTTGCTGTATTCCGAAGGTGTGCTTGGCGGGCGCATTACCGCCAACAAGTTCGTCGAGCTCACCTCCACCAACCCGGCCAAGGCCTACGGGCTGCATCCGCGGAAGGGCACGATCGCGGTGGGCGCTGACGCCGACCTCGTGATCTGGGACGAGCGCGACTTCACCATCACCAACAGCGCGCTGCACCACGCGGTCGACTACACACCTTACGAAGGCATCGCACTCAAGGCATGGCCCGGGCTGACCCTTTCGCGCGGCGAGGTCGTCTGGGATAGCGCGGGCTTTCATGACCACGCAGGGCACGGCCAGTTTCTGGCATGCGGTCTGCCCACGTTACTGCCCCGTCGCGCGCCCGGCGCCAGCAAAGCGGAGATCCCCTGATGCGTCTCCTCATCATCAACCCGAACATTTCGGCCAGCGTCACCGAACTGATCCACAGCGAGGCGATGCGCAGCGCATCGCCCGGTACTGAAATCACGATGCAGACCGCAGCCTTCGGCGTGGCCTACATCGAGACGCGGTTTGAAGCCCTCATTGGCGCGTACGCCACAGCGCAGCTAGCTGCCGAACACTACCCCGACCACGACGCCGTCATCGTCGCCGCGTTCGGCGACCCGGGCCTGGCGGGCCTGCGTGAAGTGCTTCCCGTGCCAGTACTGGGCCTCACCGAGTCGGCCCTCGCCAGCGCCTGCCTGCTCGGCCATCGCTTTTCCATCATCGCCATTTCACAGCGCATCCAGGCCTGGTACAGAGAAGTCGTCGAAGCAAACGGTCTCTCCTTACGCCTCGCCAGCATCCGCGCCCTCGACCGACCCCTCGCCAGCATAGGCGGCGTGCAGGCAGACCACACACAGCAACTGCTGGAGTTGTGCAACCGCGCGGTCAAAGAAGACGGCGCCGAAGTCATCATCCTGGCCGGCGCACCGCTCGCAGGTTTGGCCCGTGCGCTGCGCGGCCAGCTTCCTGTGCCGGTGGTCGACGGCGTGTCGAGCGCGGTCAGGCATGCGGAATCAATGGTCGCGCTGGCGCCGGGAAAAGCAAGGGAGGGCAGCTTTGCGCCTCCGCCTTTCAAGCCTCATCAGGGTTTGCCGGACGCAATCGCGCGCCTGCTGGCCGATGGACCTCAGCTGAGCTGACTGAGGCACCCGCGAATGGTGTTATCCGCGCCTTCAACGTTCGCCCGCTTCATTTCCGTTCAATGCGCCTCAGCTTATCTGCCATCACCTCAAGTTCCTGAACACCAAGGCCTACCCGCCGAGGATGTGTGCGTCCGTAAGTGGTTATTGGACGAACTGGGGCAAACCATGGCGATGCTCGGTGCCTGAATCTGCATGGCAGAGTGTTCCCGCGCGGGCCTGACCTGTGTGTTCACCGCTGGGCAGGCTCCCTCGCATGGCCTCTACTTGTCGCGTGGCGGAAAGCCAAAGCGTGCAATGAAGAACCACGCGATTCCGATCACAACGAGAAGAAGCGGGATCAAGCCCGGCTCACTTTCATAGATGACCATTCCCGCTGCCAAGACGATACCGATGACAGTGGTCATCGATGCCAATAGCGTGTGCACCTTCTGTTTGCTCATGACTTCCTGAGAGTACGCCCAGCCTGAAATGTTTGCGCATTCCCCTTACGCCCTACCGAACAAAGTGATGTCGTCCGACATTTCGTGGATGTGCTTGGGCTAACAGTGCCGTTGGCTGTTCAACCCTTTATCCATTTCAAGAATCACCGCATGAGCCATTCCTCAAAACATGAAAAGCCGTTTGAGACCACACATGAGCTGACGGCCACCGCTGGCAACGATCATCTGCGAGGCAGTCCTGCAGATGATGTGATTTCGGGCCTGGAGGGCGCCGACCGCATCCGTGGGAATGACGGAGATGACCGGCTCATCGGTGGGCCCGGCAATGACCGCCTCTGGGGCGGTTCCGGGAACGACATTCTCCAGGGCCACGAGCTCAGGGAGCTGTTCGTGACCCAGGAGGTCAATGTCATGCGCGGCGGCAAGGGCGACGACGTTTACATCGTGCAGAGCCTTGGCGATCGGGTGATCGAAAAAGCAGGGCAGGGCGCGGATACGGTGCAGACCATCATCGGCTACACCCTGCCGGATAACGTTGAGAACCTCCTCGTGTTCGACAGCTTTCTGTTTGACGGCGATCCGCTGGTTGGGAACTCACTCGATAACCGGATCACCGGCGCATCCTTCGCATACGACACAATTTTCGGCCTCGACGGCAACGACACGCTCGACGGCGGAGGCCGCGTTGGCGGATTTCTGGATGGTGGCAATGGTGACGACGTTTTGATCCAGAGCTATGGGGAAAGCCTGGGAGGTGCGGGTGCAGACCTGTTCGTGGCCGGCGGCCGAGGCGGGAACACATCGCCCGAGGTTCCCATCACCGTGCTTGACTTCAACGCAGCCGAAGGCGATCGCATTCATATCGCAAGCCAGACAGCCTACAACGGAGCAGACCTCTTTGAAAGCGGGCAGTTGCGCTTCGAAGCGGAAACCGCCAAGCTGATCTTTGACCTGGACCCTTCAACAGACAACGCCAGAAGCGTCGACCAGGTCATCGTGTTGCTCGGTGTGCAGGAGTTCAACCCGGCGTGGGTGACGGTTGGTGTGCTGATTTGACCAAGGGAGAGGCGCTGCAGGCTTCATCAGCAATCAAGCACGACGCGCTCTAAACAAATCAGGCAGCCAGAGCTTTGCGAAGGAAGAGAGCCTGGACCGAGGCGGCTTCATCAAACGAAGTCCCGGGTGGTGGAGCAACCCGAAATTCCCGCCTGCAATGTCGTGCCATTGGTTCGACGTGGCAATAAGTTCAAAAGCTCTCCGAGCTAAAGCAGGGTTCGCGCCGGCATCTCATCTTCAGGCGAGCCGATCATCAGCGTATTGGCTTTCGCGAAAGGCGCACCCAAGCAGCCGTTTTAAATGACTGACGGGCTAGGACTAACCCGGACTATTCGGTTGACCCAACCAGACCCCGGACGACCACCAAAGTCAATGAACCAACGAAAGGCTTGAATGGGCGACACCAGAGGGACGGAGTGCCTGTCTGGTTAAACGAGACCACTGGAATTGGTCCGGTGGTCGTTTTCACCGTCTCGGTCAATTCTCCTGCCTTCCAGGTGTCCTTGATCGTGCGGAAAATCTCTTCCGAAAGACTCACTGAAGGGAACTCGGCGCCTATGGACGGCGACTGGGCAACTAGCGATTTGACTCGCTCGTCACAGGCGGCCACGACGAGGGTTTCGCCGTTTCGCCCCGCGGCTCGCCCCCACTTTGTCCCATATTGCGATGGTCATAGATCAAGGCGCGCAAACCCTCCCGGGCAAGTGACCTCGCATATGGCCAGAAGCAGGCGACTGGTCTCTGGAGAGCCTGTGTCCGATCAGTTGCGAGAGTCGGCGATTGAGTGACCCGGCTGATAATTGCCACGATGAATTCGTTCCTGAACAGTTCCCGGCGCCATCCCTCTGCCGTGCTTCTGGCGGTTCAACTTCTGGGCGTGCTTCTTTACCCGTTTGTCGAAAACACCCCGGAAGGCCATATCGCGCTGAACATTTTCAGCCTGCTTGTTCTTGCGTTCACGACGAACATGGTGAGAAGCACACCCGGATGGACGTGGCTAAGCCTTGCTCTGGCAATTCCGATCATCGTCCTGCTGACGCTGCAGATGACCCGGCAGATGTCCAATCTACTGCCCTGGTCGTCAGGCCTGGAAGCGGTCTTTTATTTCTATGCGGCCGGCAGTCTCATCGCTTACATGATGAGCGACTACAACGCGACCGCTGATGAGTTGTATTCGGCAGCCGCGACATTCACTTTGATCGTTTGGGGATTCACCCATCTTTTTGTGATGACTCAAGCATTGCAGCCCCACGCATTCCTGGAGCCGGGCTCGGGTGCCGCACCACGCACATGGTCAGAGCTGAACCATCTCAGTTTCGCCCTGTTGACGAGCACGGGGATGGGAAGCGTGGTCGCCATCTCTGCTCATGCGCGCGCGTTGGCCAGCATTGAGATGATGGTCGGCCTGATGTACCTGGCGGCGGTGGTGACAAGGCTGATCGGATTTACTGCCCGGCCGAAGGAAGACCCTCGCCGCACGGACGAGTGATTTGTCGAATCCGACAAGCGGGGGTTTGGCGCTTCAGTTCAAAGGTTCGCGATAACCGGCTCGCATGCCACCCCGCCGTCACCCCGGCGCGTCATACATCAAATAAACCTTGCGCAACGCCACCTGAATCTCCCACTCCCCATGCGTCTGGGCATCAAAGAAAAACACGTCGCCCGCTTGGAGCGTGAGCGCTTCTCCGTGATCGGGTTTGAACACGGCCGTGCCGCTGAGGATGTGCATGGTTTCTGCGCGAACGACCTGGCGCCTGTAGCGGCCGGGGGAGCATTCCCAGATGCCTGCTTCCACCGCGTGGCCTTTCAGGTGCGGCAGTTTGATACCTCGCAGGGTGCAGGGCGGATCGCTGAGCGGCAAGCCGACCTGGCCCCAGTCTTCCAACGTGGCGCTGGCAGCGGTGGCAAGGATCTGGTCGAGTTGTGCGATGGCCATATGAAACGCCTTCTTTGTGTTCAGACAGGCTGGCGATCGCGCCAGCGGTAGTACGCCACCGAGGGCGCGAGAAACCAGGGGTTGCCTGTGTAGAGCGGCCGCGTCTGGAAGGCCAGGCCGTCGAAGGCCGTGCGGCCTTCGGGCAGGCCCAGCACCTGCTGGCCGACGCGCATGCCGAAGTAGCTCGCGGTGCCGACGCCGGCGCCGCAGTAGCCCATGGCGTAGTGCAAGCCTTCATGCTCGCCGACGTGCATGAGTTCGTCGAAGGTGTAGGCCACGAAACCGCACCACGAGTGGCTGATGCGCACGCTGCTAAGTTCGGGAAAGATGGCGGCCATGTCGGCATGCAGGAGCGGGCCGCTGACGCGTGGATCGGTCTCGCTGTGCGAGACACGCCCGCCAAAAACGATGCGTTTGCGGTCGGGCGAAGCGCGGTAGTAATAAACCACTTTGCGGGTGTCGCTGACGATGCGGTTCTTCGGGATCAACCGGTCCATCAGGCCGGGTTCGAGTTCTTCGGTCGCAATCATGTAGCTGCCGATGGGAATGACGCGGCGCTGCAGCCACGGCGTAAGGCCCGTGGTGTAGCCGTTCGTGGCGACGATCACATTGCGGGCCTTGACGGTGCCTCTTGGTGTGCCGACGATAAACCCATCTGCTTCGCGCTGCAGCGTGGTCACCGGGCAGCGTGCGGCGACCTCCACACCTGCGGCCAGTGCGCGTTGTAACAGGCCCTGGTGGTAGCGCGCAGGGTTCACGGAGCAATGCTGTTCGTAGACAGCCCCGCCGTGGTAAGCGTCAGTGCCGAGTTCACCGCGCTGCTCGGCCTTGGCGACCATGTGCGCCCGCACCTCAAGTCCCTTTGGCTGGCGCGTCACGCGGCCTGCCAGCGCCTCGTACTGCGCGGCGTTGTGCGCCGCATGAAAGCGTCCTACCGGCAAGTAGTCGCACGCAATGCCTTCGCTGCGGATGAATTCGCCGATCCATTCGAGTGAGCGTTGGCCTTCCTTAAGAATTTCGAAAGCACGCTTCGGCCCGTGCCGATTGGCCAACAAGTCGTAGCTGGGCTTGATACTGGTCGATACCTGCCCGCCATTGCGCGAGCTGCATCCCCAGCCGGCGTCTTCGCCATCGAACACGAGTGTGGAGCGCCCTCCGCGCGCCGTTTGCAGCGCTGCGTGCAATCCCGTGTACCCCGCTCCGATGACAACAACGTCCACGGCTTCCGGAAGGCGGACTTCATCCAGTGTGGGGCGGGGCACGTCGTCCCACCAGTAGGGCGAGAGCTTATAGCCGGCGAGCAGGTCAGCAGAATCCGATTTCATGAGAGCACCTTGTTGCGATGGTCTTGCAGCACCATGTCTGCCGCTTTCTCGGCAAGCATCAGCGTAGGTGCATTGGTGTTGCCGGAGGTAAGGCAAGGAAAGGCCGAGGCGTCGATCACGCGTAAACCGCGCAGGCCATGTACCTGAAGGCGGCTGTTCACCACTGAATCGGCAACCGTTGTTCCCATGCGGCAGGTACTGACTGGATGGAACACGGTAGACGCCCGCTGGCGAATGTCTTCCACCAGTGCCTCGTCGGAGTCGACGCTGGGGCCGGGCACGAGTTCTTTTTCAATAACGGCGACGAGGGCGGGGCTTGCCGCCAGGCGCCGCAGGAACACAGTAGCCTCCAGCATTTCCTGCCGGTCGTGTGCAGTGGCCAGTGAGTTTGGCGCAATGAGGGGCGGCGCCATCGGATCGGGCGAGCGCAAGCCAAGGCTGCCGCGGCTTGTCGGCCTGCAGGGTTGGGCGCCGAGAAGAAAGCCGGCGTAGGGGTCGGGCATCATGAGCTCGCGCTTGCCGGGCCGGGCGCGTATGTAGCTCAGCGGCGAAAAATACAGCTGCAGGTTGGGAGCGGTAAGCCCGGCGCGCGAGCGCGCAAACCCGCCTGCCTGGTTGACGCTTAAGGCCAGCGGCCCCTTGCGCATGCTGATGTAGCGCAAACCCGCCCAGAGCTTGGCATGCCACGGCCCGAGTTCGTTGTTCAGACTGGGCACTCGGGAGCGGTACAAGTGGTCGATGCAGAGGTGGTCCTGCAAGTGGTTGCCGACGGCGGGCAGGTCGGCCACGACCGGAATTCCCAGATCGTTCAGGTGCGCGCCCGGCCCGACGCCCGACAGCAGCAGCAATTGCGGTGAGTTGATTGCGCCCGCCGACAGGAGAACCTCGCGCCGTGCGCGCACCTCGTGCGTATGCTGACCCGCGCGGTAGCGAACACCTGTCGCCGTGCTGCCCTTGAAAAGCACCTGCAGCACATGCGCATGGGGCCGCACCTCCAGGTTGGCACGCCCCGTGGCGGGCCGAAGGTAGGCCGTGCTGGCAGACGCGCGCAGCCCTTTGCGGGTAGTGATCTGGTAAGTGCCTACGCCCTCGGTCTGCTCGCCGTTGAGGTCGGCGCTGCGCGGCAGGCCCGCTTGCTCGCCCGCCTGGAGAAAGGCGGCGCACAGGGGGTGAACGGCCTGGCTCACATCCGAAACCGACATCGGACCGCCTTTGCCCCGGAAGGCGCTCGGGCCATGCGCGCTGTCTTCGAGCTTCTTGAACCAGGGCAGCACGTCGTTCCAGCCCCAACCGGTGTTGCCCATCGCAGCCCAGGCGTCGAAGTCGGCAGCTTGCCCCCGCACGAAGACCATGGCGTTGATGCTGCTCGATCCGCCCAGCACCTTGCCACGCGGCCAGTAGCCCTGCCGCCCCGCCAGGCCCGGGTCAGGTGCTGTGCGGTACATCCAGTTCACTTCGGGGTTGTAGAAGGACTTGCCATAGCCGATGGGCGCCTTGAGCCAGAAGCGCTGGTCGCTTCCGCCGGCTTCCAGCAACAGCACCGTATGCTCGCCCGAGGCGCTTAGCCGGTTGGCCAGAACACAGCCTGCGGAGCCTGCGCCCACGATGATGAAGTCGAACTCGTTCACGGCGTGGAGCATCCCACGGCGGGCCGGGCAACGGACAGGTCCGCTCTCGACAAATCGCCAGACCAATGCGGGCGAGGGCGATGCAGCATCAGACCCGTCGGGTCCTGCGCTCTGCACCCACGGACATGGCGGAGCCCAGTATCTGAGCCAGTAGCGCCACGCCGCTGTCGATGCTGCGCGGTGGAACACTGCCAAAGCCCAGAACGAGTCCGTTCAGGCCGGTGGGCGTGATCGAATAGCGGCCGATCGGCGAGACCGCAAGGCCCTTCTCGTCGGCGGCCCGCGCCATGGCGGCTTCTTCCAGTTCGGGCGCCAGGTAGCCGACGGTGTGCAGCCCGCCATCGGCCGGCCGCACGTCGAGCAGCCCCTTGAGCTGTCGGCCTGCCGCGTCCAGCAGGGCGGTGTGCCGCTCCAGGTAGGTATGCCGCATGCGCCGCACGTGCGCCGCAAAGTGGCCTTCGTCAATGAACTCGGCGACGACGCCTTGCGTGTGGCTGGGGACACCTTGAAGAAAGCGGCTGGTGATGGTGCGGAAAGTCCCGACCAGCGCAGGTGGCACGAGCATGTAGCCAAGTCTCAGCGCCGGGAAAAGCGACTTGCTGAAGGTGCCGACGTAGATGACGAGGCCGGTCGTGTCAACGCTTTTAAGCGTCGGCGGGGGCCGCCCGCCAAAGAAAAACTCGCCGTCGTAGTCGTCCTCGATCACCCAGGCGCCTGCCTGCGCGGCTGCCTGAAGCAATGCAAAGCGCCGCTCCAGGCTCAGCACCGAGCCGAGTGGCTGCTGGTGGGAGGGCGTGACAAAAGCCAGGCGAAAGCGCGTGGCCAGCCGCAGCCCTTCATCAACACGCAGGCCCTCGGCATCGACGGGCACGGGAACGAGATCGGCGCCGGAAGCGATCAGGCTGTTGCGCGCACCAATCGCGCCAGGGTTCTCGAACCAGACCTTGTCGCCGGGGTCGAGCAGTGTGTTGCCAATCAGGTGGAAGGCCTGCTGCGCGCCACCGACGATGAAAATCTGGTCGGGGTCGCACGTGATGCCCCGGTTCGCGCGCAGGTGCGACGCTACCGCGCGGCGCAGCTGGGACAGGCCGTAGGGGTCACCATAGCCCATCACTTCCTCACGCCCGCTGCGCAGGAACTTGGCCGAAAGGCGCGACCACTGCGCCATCGGAAACGCATCGAACGCTGGTAGCGCCGTCGTAAATGCACGAGCCGCATGCGGCAGCCGCTGACGCTCGGCGAAGAGGCCGATGGCCTGCGCCATCACGGCGGAAAGTTGCGGAGCGGCGGCTTCGGTGGGGGCGGCTTTCGGCGGAGCAGGCTTGGGACGCTCGGCCCCCAGGACCGCGCTCACAAAAGTGCCAGCCCCGATCTGCGAGTCGATCAGGCCTTCGGCCGTGAGCCGGTTGAAGACCTCGATCACGGTAGTGCGCGAGAGTCCGAGGTCTTTGGCCAGCGTGCGGCTGGCGGGGAGCCGCTCACCGGCGGAAAACCCGCCCGTGAGGATCATTTCGCGCAAGGCCATGCACAGCTGTGTGCTCACCGGTTGGCGTGCGTTGTGGTCGATCCGGATGGACAGCAGCAGTGAGCCGCCGGCACGCTTGACCATGATTGCCTTTGAGGAATGAAGCGAAAAGATGGTATCACCCATTAATCAAAATGGACCTGTAAGACGCTTCCTTTTCGCATCATGATCGTGCCATTACAGCTTGAATGATGGCGATGGCGCACCCATGAAAATCAAGAAAATTGAAACCTTTTGCGATGCCTTCATCGGCTTTGTGCGCGTCACCGCAGAGGACGGCTCCGAGGGCTGGGGACAGGTCTCGGCCTACCATGCCGACATCACCTGCACCGTGCTGCACCGCCAAATAGCGCCCTGGTCGTTGGGGCATGACGCTTTCGACATCACGGGCCTGGTCGACCTGATTCCGGAGCGCGAGCACAAGTTTCCGGGCTCCTACTTGTACCGCGCCCTGTGCGGCCTGGAAACCGCCCTGTGGGACTGGCGCGGCAGGCGCGAAGGCAAGCCCGTTTGCGAACTGCTCGGCGGCCAGCCCAGGAGCCTGCGGGCCTACGCGTCTTCGATGCGGCGCGACATCACGGCAGCAGATGAAGTCCGGCGCATGACTGCGCTACGCGACGCCCACGGGTTCGACGCCTTCAAGTTCCGCGTGGGCGCCGAATACGGCCACGATCAGGACGAGTGGCCGGGCCGCACCGGGGAAATCGTTCCGGCGATGCGCAAGGGCCTGCCAGACGCCCAGTTACTGGTCGACGCCAACAGCTGCTACTCGGCGCAGCGAGCGATCACCGTCGGTCATTTCCTGGAAGACCACGGCGTAGTCCACTTCGAAGAGCCATGCCCTTACTGGGAACTCGAACAGACCCGTACCGTGCGAGAGGGGCTGGACCTCGATGTGACGGGCGGCGAGCAGGACTGCTACATGCCGATCTGGAAACACATGATCGACATGCATGCTGTCGATATCGTGCAGCCCGACGTCTGCTACATGGGCGGCATGACCCGGACCCTGCGCGTGGCGCGCATGGCGCACGCGGCCGGCCTGCCCTGTACTCCCCACAGCGCCAACTTGTCCATGGTCACACTCTTCACCATGCATCTGCTGTGTGCCATTCCGAATGCGGGCAATTACCTGGAGTTCTCGATTGAAGGCCCTGACTACTACCCCTGGCAGGAAGGCCTGTTTTTGAAGTCGCCCTATGAAGTGAAGGACGGCCATGTGCGCGTTTCGGCTGAACCCGGCTGGGGCGTGGAGGTCCATCCAGAATGGCTGGCCAAGGCGCACCGTGAAGTCAGCGAGCTGCAGGCATGAGCGCCACCCTGACGCAGCTCGTCCAGGCCGCACTGTCGACGGGCACGCTTGCCGGCTTGCCCGACGGGCATCTCATCGATGGGCGCTTCGTGCCTTCGATCAGCGGTGCCATGATGGATTCGACCGATCCCGGGACGGGCCGGGTTTTCGCGCGATTTGCGGCCGGGCAGGCGGGCGATATCGATGTTGCAGTAAGCGCCGCACAGGCCGCCCTCCACGGACCCTGGCGCGGCCTTTCGCCCTCGCAGCGCGGCGCGGTGCTGCATCAGGTGGCCGGCCTCATTCGCGCCAATGCCGATCGCCTGGCGGTGGCTGAGACGCTCGATTCGGGCAAGAAACTTTCGGAAGCGCAAGGCGATGTCGCCGGTGCCGCCGCCACGTTCGCGTATTACGCCGGAGCTTGCGACAAGCACGAAGGGCGCAGCATTCCCCTGGGCGACAGCCATCTGGCCTACACGCTCAACGAGCCGGTCGGCGTTACGGCCCACATCATTCCCTGGAACTACCCGCTCTCGACCGCCGCGCGCGGCATTGCGCCGGCGCTGGCGGCCGGCTGCACCGTGGTCGCCAAGCCCGCCGAGCAGACGCCTTTCACCGCGCTGATGCTGGGCGAGCTGTGCCTGCAGGCCGGCGTGCCGCCGGGCGTGTGCAACGTCGTGACCGGAACGGGCCGGGACGCTGGCGCGGCACTGGTCAGGCATCCCGGCGTCCACCACATCAGTTTCACGGGTTCGGTCACCACAGGCATCGATGTGATGCGTGCCGCCGCGCCCAACATCACGCGGCTGGTGCTTGAGCTGGGCGGCAAATCGCCCGTCGTTGTGATGGCTGACTGCGACATCGAAGCCGCGCTCGACAACGTGATGGGCGCCATCTACGAAAACGCGGGCCAGATCTGCTCGGCCGGTTCGCGCCTGGTGATCGCCCGGTCGATTCATGAATCGTTCGTTGAAAGGCTGGCGGCACGCGCTTCGGCGCTCACCCTGGGCCACGGCCTGCGCAACCCGGGCATGGGACCGGTGAATTCAGCGGCCCACCTGCAAAAAGTAGCCGGCTATGTGAACCGGGCCCGCGCCCGGGGCGTCGAGGTCCGGTGCGGCGGAAACATCGCCGCCGACCCGGCTACCGGCCTCGGCTACTTCTTCGAACCCACCATCCTCGACCGACTTTCACCTGACGACGAAGCGGTGCAGGAGGAAATCTTCGGCCCGGTACTGGCGGTGCAGGTGTTCGACGACCTCGACGAAGCGGTGGCGCTGGCAAACGGCACGCCGTTCGGCCTGGTGGCCGGCGTTTTCACGCGTGACTTTGCTGCGGCGCACCAACTGGCCCGCCGCATCGACGCCGGGCAGGTCTTCATCAATGAATATTTCGCAGGCAGCATTGCCGTGCCTTTTGGGGGCAACAAGCGCTCCGGGTTTGGCCGCGAGAAAGGGTTGGAAGCGCTCAACAGCTACAGCCGCATCAAGAGCGTCAGCGCGCGGATATGAGTCAGGTTTTCGGGTCCAGTGGACTGGTGATGTTTCGAGAATGGCCCTGTTGGGGTGACCACCCAGTTCCTAGACTTCAAAAGGGGGAGGCACGCCGTCACTGGCCAATGCCGCTGTGCATGTTGGATCAACAGGAGTCTTCGCAATGCTGAAAATGACAATCTGGAAGCGGCACGCAGCCGTGCTGGCAATGGGTGTGATGGCGGCGACGTTTGCCACCGGCGCACTGGCCCAACTCACCATCGTCTCTTTTGGCGGTTCCTATCAGGAGGGGCAGAGCAAGGCGCTGTTCCAGCCAGCCGCCAAAGCCCTCGGCATCACTGTCAAGGAAGAAACCTACACCGGCATCGCCGACCTGCGCCTGAAGGTCAAAGCCAACGCGGTCACCTGGGACATCGTCGCCAGCGGCTCGGGCAGCGCGGCGCGCGCCGGCTCCGAGGGCCTGCTCGAACCGCTGGACTACAAGACCATCGACGTTTCCAGCTTCGGCCCGGGCCTGACGCAGGAATACTGCGTGGGCGGTGACGTTTTCTCGACCGTGATGGCCTGGAACACCAAGACTTATGGCGACAAGGGTCCGCAGAACTGGGCCGACTTCTGGGACGTCAAGAAGTTTCCCGGCAAGCGCTCCTACCGCAAGGGTGTGGCGGGTGCGCTCGAACCCGCGCTGATGGCCGACGGTGTGCCGCCGAACAAGGTCTATGAAGTGCTGTCCGCACCCGGCGGCATCGAGCGCGCCATCAAGAAGATCAAGGAACTCAAGCCGCATATCGCCGTATGGTGGTCCTCGGGCGCGCAGCACGCGCAGCTCATGAAAGACGGCGAAGTCGACATGGTCACCGGCTGGAATGGACGCTTCGACGTGGTCGCCAAGGACGGCGCCAAGGTCGCCTACACGTTCAACCAGGCCTTGCTTGACTACGACTGCTTCGGTATTGCCAAGGGCGCGCCCAACAAGGCACTGGCCATGAAGTTCCTGGCCGAGATCAGCAAGCCGCAGTACCAGGCCGAGTTCACCAAGTACATCACCTACGGCCCGACCAACAAGAAGGCCTACGATGGCGGAGCAATCCCGGCGGCGTATGCAAAGACGCTGCCTTCGCACCCGGACAATGCGGCCAAGCAGGTCCTGATCGACCTGGCCTGGTACACCAAGAACGAAGCCCGCGCTTCGGAGCTTTACCAGAATATGCTGACGGAGTAAGCACCACCAGATCGGCCCTGCGCAATCACGCGGCGAGGCATTCAACGAATTTGACCCATGCCCCAACAATCGTCGCTTCCCATCAGCATTCACCAGATCACCAAGCGCTATGGAGCCATGCATGCGCTTGACCACGTCGACCTGGACATCCGGAGTGGCGAATTCCTCACCTTGCTCGGGCCTTCGGGCTCGGGCAAAACTACCCTGCTCACCGTATTGGCCGGCTTTACACGGCCGGACAGCGGAAGCCTGAAGTTCGGCGACGAGGAAGTGATCTGCGCGCCGCCGCACAAGCGCGGCGTTGGCATGGTGTTTCAGAACTACGCGCTGTTTCCGCATATGACGGTGGCGGGCAACGTGGCATTTCCGCTCAAGCTACGGGGCATCAAGGGCCGAGAGGCCGACACCCGCGTCGAGGCCGCACTGGAGATGGTGCGGCTCGGCGGCTACGGCGCCAGGCGTGTCGACCAGCTTTCCGGCGGCCAGCGGCAACGCGTGGCCCTGGCGCGGGCCATGGTCTTCGAGCCGCGCATCATGCTGATGGACGAGCCGCTCTCTGCGCTGGACAAGCAACTGCGCGAACACATGCAGATCGAACTGCGCCAGTTGCACGACAAATTGGGCATGACCACCGTGTACGTGACGCACGACCAGCGCGAAGCCCTCACCATGTCGGATCGGATCGCCGTGATCAGCGGTGGTCGCATCATGCAGCTCGGCACGCCCCGCGAAATCTATGAGCGCCCGGCCAACCGCTTCGTCGCTGAATTCATCGGCGAATCAGCTTTTGTTCCGGTCGAAGTGCGGCAGGGCAGCGTGCAGTTCGGGGGCCGCGACCTGTGCACGGAAGCCGTGCGGCCAGGGGACGGCGCGCGCTTGCTGATGCTGCGCCCCGAGCACCTGAGCCTGGCCCAGGGCAGGGGCGAAGGGGAGGGCGCGCGTGACGGCATCAACCTGTTGGACGCCACGCTGCTGTCCAGCGTCTACCAGGGCGACAGTGCATTGATCCATGCGCGGCTGGTCGACGGGACGCTGGTCGGCGTACGGTGCGCCTGCAGTGGCGCGGGCAGCGGTGCGGGGCTGAGCCCCGGAGATGCCATCCAGCTGGCGCTGGCGGCCCGCCACACGGTCTTGCTTCCCGCCGAGGAAGCCACCGCATGATCGAGGCAGCCAACGCCACTGCGCTGCGCCGCAGCGAGCGCTGGGAGGAGTGGCGCCTGCTCGGGCTCGCATCTCCAGCCGTCCTGCTGGTGACGCTGATCATGCTGATACCGGTCGGCTGGCTGTTCTACCTGTCGGCGCTTTCCGATAGCGGGGCTTTTACGCTGGAGCACTATCGCCGGATGTGGGAGCAGCCCTCTTACGCCCGCACCTTCCGCACAACCTTCGAGGTGAGCTTGCTCACCACTGCCATCTGCCTGCTGCTGGGCTACCCGCTGGCTTACTTTCTCTCGGAGTTGCCCAAGCGCACGGCCAACCTGTGCATGATCGCGGTGCTGCTACCGCTGTGGACCTCGCTGTTGGTTCGCACCTATGCGTGGCTGGTGCTGCTGCAGCGGCGCGGCCTGATCAACAACTGGGGCATTGAGCTGGGCCTGTGGGACGAGCCTCTGGCGCTGGTGCACAACATGACCGGCACGCTGATTGGCACAGTCCACGTCATGCTGCCATTCTTGGTGTTGCCGCTGTATGCGGCGATGCGCGCCATCGACCGTGATTTGCTGAAGGCCGCAGCCAACCTGGGGGCGACCCCGGCCCGGACTTTCTGGCGTGTGTTTTTCCCACTGTCGCTGCAGGGCATGACGACCGGCTGCCTGATCGTCTTCATTCTCTGCCTGGGCTTTTACGTCACACCGGCCGTGCTCGGCGGCGGCAAGGTGATCATGGTGTCCAGCCGTATTGCCAACGACATCGAAATCTTCTTCAACTGGGGCGCGGCAAGCGCGCTGGGCGTCGTGCTCCTGGTGGCAACGCTGCTGCTGATTCTGGCGGCGTCGCGCCTCGTCCGGCTCAAGGACATGCTGGGTGCGGAGGCAAAATCATGAAGTGGCTGAGCCAGGCCGCGACCGAAACGCAGATCACGCACGCCAGCCGGCTGTGGCTGTATGCCGCCGGGGTTCTGGTGATGGTGTTTTTGGTGCTGCCGACCTTGCTCGTGATACCCATGAGCTTTTCCGCCTCGCAATACCTGGAGTTCCCGCCCCGGCAGTGGTCGCTGCGCTGGTACCAGAGCTACTTCAATTCGGCGTCGTGGATGCAGGCCACGTCCACGTCGCTCAAGGCTGGTTTGCTGACGGCGCTGGTCGCCACGCCCATGGGAACGCTGGCAGCTTACGGCCTGCTGGTGTCGCGCCTGCGGCACGCCGGCCTGCTGACGGTGCTCCTCATCACGCCCATGGTGGTGCCGGTGATCCTGATAGGCATCGGCGTGTTTTACGCGTATGTGCGGCTGAAGCTCGTCAACACCTTGCCCGGCCTGGTGCTGGCGCACAGCATGCTCGCCATACCTGTGGTGATGATGGTCGTGAGCTCGGCGCTCAAGAGCTTCGACTTCGACCAGGAGCGCGTGGCGCGCAGTCTGGGTGCGTCGCGTTTGAAGGCCTTCCTGCTGGTGACGCTGCCGCAGATCCGCTTCACGGTGATCACCGGCGCCGTGCTCGCGTTCCTGACCTCCTTCGACGAGATCATCGTTTCCCTGTTTGTTTCCGGGGGTGAACACTCCACCCTCACGCGCAACATGTTCAACGCGCTCAGGGACCAGGTCGACCCGACCATCGCGGCCATCTCGACACTGATCGTCGTTGTCACATCGCTCCTGCTGGCGGCGACGCAATTACTGGGACGCAAGGACCGGCAGTAAGCCGCTTCAGTGGCCGGCCCGCCGGTAGGCGCTGAAGTGCCTCAGTGCGCCGCGCTTGCCTCCCGGCTGTTCCAGCAACAGTCCGAGGTTGCGGCCCAGCTTGCACAGCAGGGTCCCGAGACGCAGGTCGTCATCTGCTTGGTCCGGTGCGACCGTCGTGGCGTGTCGGCAGCCTGCTCGGCATTGGCGGCGTCGCTGTCTTCCAGCGCCATGCTTCTTGCGGCGAGCGGCTTCAGACAAGTTGGCGGCGAACGGCCGCAGGCTTTCTTCACTACGTTTGCGCTCCGTGATTTGTTCGATCCTTGTTGCAACAACGAGGGTTACCGGACATCCGGAATGTGGTTTCCCCTAATGCCTTGCCGAAAAAATAGAACATAAAGTTACAAGCTCGACCTTAAAAATAGTAACTTTAACCTCATCGAAAGTGCCAGGTGCAAAACTTCAAACGCTTTAGTCCACTTGTTTCCGGCGTCGTATTGGCCACGGTTTTTGGCGGTGCTCATGCGCAAACCAGCGCGACCCTCTACGGCATTGTGGATGCGGGACTTCGCTTCAGTAGCGGGCTCGACGCCAGCTACGGCGCGTCTGCCACCTCCAGTCAGGCCATCAACAGCGGTATCGACAACACCAGTCGCATCGGGATCAGGGGCACGGAGGATCTTGGTGGAGGCATGAAAGCCCTGTTCAACCTGGAGTCCGGTATCAACATCGACGCTGGCTCTACCGTCAGTGCGACCAAGCTTTTCGACCGAGCGGCCGTGGTGGGCTTGCAAGCGGGTTGGGGCACGCTGACCTTTGGCCGCCAAACGACCGTGTTGGCTGACGCCTTGGGCATCGTAGACCCACTGACCGTTCGCTTTCCAAGCTTCACCCCAACGTCCAGATTGCCGCCTTGAATGCACACCGTCTGGCCGTCCAATATGGGCCAGCCGGGGGGTCGATTACAGGCGCTTATCGCCTCGACAACTCACTGAAGTATGTCGTGCGTGTGGGCGATTTCACGCTCAGGGCCATGCATGCCGTTGGTGAACAGGCTAAAAGCTCCCTGCTGTCTTCCTCGGGTGTGGGGGCCAGCTATCAGGCAAGCAATTGGGGCGCAGCGTTGTCGTATGCACAATTCAAAAGTGACACGGGCCTTCCCCTCAAGGCGTTCGTTGGAGGAGGCAACGTGCTCGTTGGCAATGCCAAGATCAATCTGAGCTATGGCAGCCACAATGCCGACACGACGACCAGTTTGACTACCAAGAACAACACCCTGGGCGTTGGCGTGACTCTGCCCTTGAGTCCATCGGTAGATTGGATCGCAACGCTCTATCAGGTCAAGCGCTCGCGGACGGCTGCGGCTGATGACGGCTTCAATCGTGCCGTTTCTTTCCTCGAGTACAAGCTCTCGAAGACTTCGCGCCTTTATGCCGAGCTCGACTACACCAAATGGAAGACCGGCTATCAAGCTGCCGGGCTGAAGTCGACCGCCAGCGGCGTCTCGTTCGGTGTGATGCACAGTTTTTGACGTGTGATCTGAAAGCGCGCATGGCGACGCTTTCGGATTGCCCTATTGCTTTTGATGATGCCCGCTCGATGTCGAAAACCAGGCTTCAACTTAACCGGGGCGGTTGTGAAAACAAGCGTCCCGCACGCCGACCCTGGCCACAACTATGCGCGATGACCCGCCGCACGTCTCCCACCCCTCTTCTTTTTCGATCCACTAAGGAAATGTTATGAAACGCCTCTTGGCACTGGCTCTTGCCACGACCGCACTGTTTGCCCAGGCGCAAACCTACCCTGGCAGCAAGCCGATCTCTTTCGTTGTGCCCTTTGCAGCCGGCGGCCCGACCGACCGCGTCGCCCGCGACCTCGCCGAAGCCATGCGCAAGGCCATGGGTGGCTCGGCTAACTTCGTCGTTGAAAACGTCAACGGCGCTGGCGGCACGATCGGCGCCAACAAGGTGGCCAAGGCCACGCCCGATGGTCATACGCTCCTGCTGCATCACATCGGCATGGCCGCAGCGCCGGCGCTGTACCGCAAGCTGCCCTACAAGGTGCCCGAGGATTTCGAGTTCGTCGGCATGATCAATGAAGTGCCCATGACACTCATCGGCAAGCCCCAGCTGCCGGCCAACACCTATCGCGACTTCGAGAACTACATCCGCGCCAACGCCAACAAGCTCAATATTGCGCACGCTGGGCTGGGCTCGGCCTCGCACCTGTGCGGGCTGATGTGGCAGGCGGCCATCAAGGCCTCCGATGCGATGACGACCATTCCCTTCGGTGGCACGGCCCCGGCCATGAATGCGCTGGTGGGCGGGCAGGTCGACATCATGTGCGACCAGACCACCAACACCACCGGCCAGATCGAGGCGGGCCGGGTCAAGGCCTTCGCGGTCACGACTGCCAAGCCGCTGTCGAACAACAAGCTGCTCAAGGACTACCCCACGCTGCAGGAAATGGGTCTGAAGAACTTCGACCTGACGATCTGGCACGGCCTGTACGCGCCCAAGGGCACGCCACCGGCTGTGCTGACACAGTTGAATAACGCGCTGAAAATCGCCCTGAAAGATCCTGACTTCATCAAGAAGCAAGAAGGCCTGGGCGCTGTCGTCGTTAACGACAAGCGCGTCGAGCCTGCTGCGCATCGGGCCTTCGTGATCGCCGAGATCGCCAAGCTCAAACCTGTGATTGACGCTGCCGGCAAATTCGCCGACTAGAGTCTTCATAACGCCGCCAAGTTTGGCCCTGGGCATTAGTGCCATTCATTTGCCGAGCCGCCGGTAAGCGCTGAAGTGCCGCAGTGCGCCGCGCTTGTCGCCGAGCTTTTCCAGGAGCAAGCCGAGGTTGTAGTGCGCATCGGCAAACTGCGGGTCGAGCTCCAGGCAGCGCTCGTAGCGCCCGGCTGCCTTGCGTGACTGGCCCAGGTCCTCCAGAGCGATCGCTTCATTGAACAGCAGGAAGGAGCAGTCCTCGCAGCTTGTGAGGCCTTGCTCATAAACCGCCACGGCTTCGGGGCAGCGCCCCAGGTTGCAGAGCAGAGTTCCCAGATGTAGGTAGGCGTCGACGTGCTCCGGCGCTGCGGCCAGCGCATGCCGGTAAGCCTGCTCGGCGTTGGCGGCGTCGCTGTCCTCCAGCGCGAGCCCGAGTGCCAACAAGGATTCGGCATCGGGAATTTGCCCTGGCGCTGGCTCAGCCGCGACACCTGCCTTCTCCTGCAGCCGATCAGCGCGAGGCGCCAGAAAAGCCACGCTGCCTCTGCGCGGCGTCACCTCGAAGTCGAACAGCAATTGTCCCGAGTCGGCAACACGCGCGCTCTCCCTTTCCCGCACCACAACATCGGTGCCCAGGGCTGAAATATGAAGCCCGGTCAGCGGCAGTTCGGCGGGCAGGCTCGCCTTCAGCTTGTGTAGGGCGGACAGAATCTTGCGCGGAGCGATGCCCGCGTGTTCCAGCCCTTGCGCCATGCGCAGCAGCATCAGGTCGTGCAGGCTGAAAAGGTACTGCCGACGTTCGCCACGTGAAGGCGCCACGAAGCCGGCCGCGATGAGGCGCGTGATCGAGCCACGCGAGATGCCAAGCAGTTCCTGGACGCGGCGCAGCGTGTAGTGCGATTGCGTCTGCGGCTTCACTTCCTGGCGCGGGTCTTGGCCGGTGCGGGTGCAGGCGCTTCAGCCGGCTTGGCGCTGCGGCGCGAGGCCTTGCGCTCTTTCGGTTCGACCAGGGACGTGACGTTGCTCTTGCGCTCCTTCGGCGCTGCGGGTGCGGGCGCGACGGCAGGTGCCGCGGTCTTTTTGCCCAGGCTGGCCTTGAGGGCTTCCATGAGGTCGATAACCTGGCCACCAGCGGGCTCTTCGTTGTGCGCCGAAGCCACGATCTGCTTGCCATGGATCTTTTCGTCGATGGCGGCGAGCACGCGTTTTTTCTCTTCGTCCTCAAACTGCGCCGGGTCGTACTCGTCCTGCGAGATTTGCTCGATGATCTGCAGGGCGAGCTTGAGTTCGGTATCGGATACATCGACCTTTTCGATGTTCAGGTCTTTCAGTGAACGCACTTCATCCGCGTAGAGGAGTTGTTGCAGGATCAGTCCGTCCGGCGTGGGCCTGACCTGCACCACGTATTGCTTGGTCTTCCACGCCCACTTCGCCAGAGCGCAGCGGCCGCTCTTGCGCATGGCCTCGGCCAAGAGCGCATACGGCTTGCCGCCGCGCTTGTCGGGCTCCAGCAAGTAGGGCTTGTCGTAGAAGATCGGGTCGATCGCATCGGTGGGAATAAAAGCCACGATGTCGATGGTCGTGCGGCTGCCTTCTTCCAGCGCCTTCAGTTCTTCAGGCGTGAACAGCACGAAATGATCCTTCTCGAACTCATAGCCCTTGACCATGTCGGCACGGCTGACGACTTTCTGATCCTTTTCCGAGACGTACTGCTGCTTCAGCCGCGAGCCGTCTTTTGCCAGCAAGTTGAAACGCACAGTGGCCGCGCTTTCGGTGGCCGAGTACAGCCGCACCGGTATAGAGACCAGTCCGAAGCTGAGGGTAAGCGAGGCAATGGAGCGAGCGGCCATGGTGTCAGTCCATAGGAAACGAAGCCTTCATATGACGTCGTCTGGCAAGGAACGAGGGTAGGTCAATGCTGACATTTGTCGCCGTGAAAACTCTACGTTCGCGCCGCTTCCAGTAGAAGACTAACTGAACCGTAGCAGGCCGCCCCCGCTACCCTCGCGCCCTTGACGCCCAAGTTGATGCGCTAGCATCCGGCCATGACCGTGTTTATCCGACCCCTTGCGTTCCAGGCCTGAAGTTAATGCAGAAGAGAACGATTGGCCGCTACCGGGGTGATTTTGTCGCCTGGGCGGGCGGGTGCGCGTTCATGGGGACGGGGGGCAACGGTGCAATCTCATCACATTCACACTACGCGATTCAGCTGGTACTGGGTGCGCCCTCCGGGCTTCGCGTCCAGTTGGGCAGGCGCGGGGACTGGATAGCCTGTGCTGCCGCGCTGGTTCCGTCCCGGGCCATCCACAGCATCGACGTCAGCGGATGCGACACCAGCACGGTGATTTTTGTCGAGCCCGAGACCGCCGAAGGTCGCGCCATCGCGGCACGGCTCCAGGGAAAGCCTGAGGTGCTCCAAACGGAACAGGTCGCGATATTCCAAGAGCGCATCGCACATGCCTGGGGGACTCAGAAGAGCTACGACGCCGTCAGCGGAGTTTGCCAGCAACTGGTCGAGGACATTGCGCGAACGGCTTTGCCGCAGCCCTCGGACGCGCGGGTGCTGGCTGCGATCGAGTACATCCGGGAGCAGCTCGACCAGACCATAAAACTTGCAGATGTCGCACAGGTGGCAGCGCTTTCCCCTGGTCGGTTCAGGCATCTTTTTGTGGAGCAGACGGGCATGCCCCTGAGAACTTACGTGTTGTGGCGCCGTCTGCTGCATGTTTGGACGCTGTTGATGCAAGGCACAACGCTTTCGGCCGCCGCGCATGCCGCAGGTTTCGCGGATTCAGCTCACTTGTCAAGAACTTCCCGGACGATGTTCGGCCTCGCACCCTCGCTGCTGCAGATGAGCGGGCCACTGAGCGAACATGCGCGTGCGCAAAAAGCGGCCGTCATTTCGGCTGGATGACTGGCCCGGTCAAGGTGCCAAGAAATGCCACCACGTCCTGAATGTCTGCGTCCGAAAGTCGAATGGCCTGACGGTGACGATGCCCGTCGCCCGGCCGTGCGAGCTCGCTGCTGCCCACCGCTGCCGCCGGCGAAGAAGCATAGTGCTTGAGTACCTGCTCGAGGTCGGCCAGCTGGCCGGCGTGCATGTACGGCGGGCGCGCCGCCACGTTGCGCAGGCTCGGCGTACGGAACGCACCCAGTAGCGCCGCGTCAGAGGTCGATAAAAACTGCAATTCTCTGCATTGGTCCTGCCTGGCATCGCTATAGGGGCCCAGGCAGTTGAACTCGTCGTTCAGCAGTTTCCTGATGCCTTGGAGTCGGCCAGCGTCGGCGCTTGCATTCGGCCAGGGTGGAACGCCCGTATTGTGAAACCCATGGTCGCTGAACAAGGGGCCGTTATGGCAGGTCACGCATTGGCCCTTGCCGAGGAAAATGCGCAGCCCTTTGACTTCCTGAGCCGTGAGGACGGCTTGAGCTCCAGCACTTGCATGCACGACGGCTTCCGCGTAGTCGTCAAAGCGAGATGCTGAATACGAGACATTGCGCTCGTAGGCGGCAATAGCCTTGCCCATGTTCGAAAAAACCCGGTTGACGTCGTCGCGAGACCCAACCGGAAGCTTCGCCCACGCGGCTCGCTCATCATCGGAGCCATTGGGCGAAGCCGCCTCGTGAATTTTTCCGAGGTCAGGGGCAAGGCCGAACATGGCTTCGTAAGCTCCCCGGTAGTGTTTCAGCACAAGCTTTGCCAGCTGGACACGGTTTGAACCGTGCTCGGCCGGGTCCTCGAACGGGCCCAAGGCCTGTGACCAGGCGCTGTCTTTCCTTCCATCCCAAAATAGAAATGGAGCGTGTGCCGCACCCATCACGGGCATCGTGCGGCGACTGCCTGTCCCCACGCCTTTGCCAAACTGCCGGCCGTCTTCGAACTGGGCGTTGGCAACGTGGCAACTCGCGCACGAGACCTGACCGTTCCTGCTTAGACGAACATCATTGAAGAGGGCCTTGCCGAGCTCGGCAGCTTCTCGCCGCGTTTCATGGCGGTTCGATGGATCAGTCGGCCGCTCGCCCGCTTGCGTGATGCGCATGGACGCGATGACGGCGATTTCCTGGGGGGTCCAAGGATCGCGCAGGGGCTCCCCCACGTGTTGAGCGGCGAATACGGACATCGCGATTGCGGCCAGCGCCGCCGCGAACACCAGCGTCCGCCTGGTCACGGGTTGCTCAGGAGGTTGGGCTTTGGAGTGCTGACCACCGTATTGAACGTAACCGTGTCGGGACCCTGCGAAGCTGCTAAGGCGAGTTTGATCTCCCACCATCCCGACATGCTGAACTTCATGCCCTCCAGTGTGTACGTGCCGTCCTCAAACGCTGCGGTGATTCTCGGCTGCGTTGGCAGGCCGTGACCATGCTGGGGCATCCCGCCGTCGACCATGAACGTGGCGCCTTTGACCGCAACGCCGTCTTGCGTCGCAAGCTTAATTTTCCAGCTGTGCATCTGGTTGATTGCAGGAGGCCGCTCTGGCGGTGTGAGCGAAATACGATACAAGCCCGCTTGCGTTGTCTTGTCCAAGGAGATATCCAGGTCCACAGGCCGCGTTGTGCAGGCAGACAGCAGGGCTGAGGCCAGGACCATAGAGGTCAAGGCGGGCGTCATTCGCAGAGTACGGATACTGTCCATAACGGGCCTCATGCCCTTGCCGCGTCGAGCACGCGCTTCAGGTCCGGTGGGATTGGCATGACCCGAAAGCCGCTGACGTCCGCGCCTCCGGTGTTTCCTTCGGGCACTATCCCAGGCAAAGTGAAAACACAGGCCACTGCCATTCGCCAAGCCTGGCCGAAGGCTTCAGGATGCAGGTGATTGCGGATGGCGAACCTGAACATGCGCCAATGAACGCGAACATGCTCGGTGACGATGGTTTGGCCGAGCACGTGGGCTCGTTCCAAGTGCCGAAATGCGGTGTGAAACTCGCCACGCGTCTCGGCCGCTGAGGCTGCCGCAAGTTCTGCTTGCACGTTTGGCCTGATGCGGAATGCGAAAGAATTCATCAAGTGCTCCGGTTAATCGAAGTACTGAATTCTTGCGGTATGTGGTCGTCCAGTCTTGAACGGAGGGGCTGGTTAAATAGCCTTTTTGTTCAAGTGAACTGGCAGCGCAAGGTCGTGCGCGGCCCCCTTTGCGCCATTTTTACGTTCTATAAGAACGGCTTATTTGCGCAATGAAACGCCAAGTTGACTTGCATCAGTTGGCTATGGCGCCGAAGAGTGCCTTTCGAGCACCACGCGGCAGATCGAAATAAAGTCATGCGCAGCCCGAGATTGTGGGCGTTGGGGCGTGAACGCCAGCAGGGCGCGAAATGCGACCGGCGCGTCAAACGGAACGCAGCGCAAACCGAGCGGAAGATATTCGCGTGCAACCAGCGGATTGGTAACAGCCAGGCCAGCGCCCGCCAGAACCAGAGCGCATTGCGTGGCGCTGTAAGGCGTCTCGACCACGTTGTGCGGCTCCACACCAGCCTGTCTCAGCGCTGCGTTTACGCCACGTTGCGCCGGGTCCGCTTCGGATAGTGCAATCAATGGAACGCCCCGCAGATCTGCTGGCGATAGGCTTGTGCGCCGCGCCAGTGGATGGGTTGCCTGCATGACACAGGCGGCCTGAACCTGATAAAAGACGGATGAGGCTAGTCCACTGGCATCGGCCTCATCCCCCATGAACGCGAAATCGACGAGTCCGCTCAACAGGGACTTTCGCAATGCGCGGGAACTGTCGACCGTGAGCACGCAACGGGTGCGTGGATAGCTTCGCTGAAATTGCGCAATTGCCCAAGGCATGACGCTCGTTGCCATCGCGTGAAGCGAGCCAACACGCAGCAGGGAATCCTCGTGCGCGCGCAGCGAGCTTATCTTTCGCTGAACTGCTTCAAGACCTTCATAGACCAGTTCTACCTCGTCTATGAGCGCGAGCGCCTCCGGTGTGGGTGAAAGGCGCCCCTTCCTTCGGTCAAACAGGCTCAGTCCGGAACGTAACTCCAGTTGATGAATGGTCTGCGTGATCGCTGGCTGACTGACGTGCAAAGCCGCTGCTGCGCCACTGGTGGTGCCCATACGCATGACCATTCGAAAGACTTCAATTTGCCGCGGGCTGGGTCCTGATGAATCCGATTGAATCGCGGGCGAGCGCTTCGTTGGTGAGGCTGCTTTGGTCTTTGCCATAAGTTCAACTTATTACGAGCCGTAAAAAACGAAGGATACGGCATGAAACACCGGCCTACGATCGAGTCCATGAAGAGCACTCCTGTTGTTACCCCCTACGTTGAAATCAATCCGGCGCTCATCGCTTTGCGATGCATCCGTTGCGACAGTCGTTTCCCCCTTGTCGATCTGCCGCGCGGTTGTCCTTCATGCGCAGCAGCGGGCGTGCCCGCCAGTCTGGCTTGCGTCTACTCGAGTCGGCCATCATCCCTAGCACAACCGCGTGATTGGCTCGCCTATCGCCGAAGTGTCAATCTCGGCGAAGGACATACGCCTCAGATAGATTTGCCCTATCTGGCCAAGGACCTGGGCATCAGGCGTCTGACCGTCAAGAATGAGGCCATGAACCCCACCGGGTCGCACAAGGACCGCATGTCTTCGCAGGCTGTCTCGCGAGCACTGGACATCGGGGCTGGTACGGTCGTGCTGGCTTCCAGTGGAAATGCCGCCGTTTCGGCCGCTACCTATTGCGCGGCCGCCGGTTTGATTTGCGAGATTGCGACCTATGGGAACATGCCCGCGCCTTACGTTCGCGAGTTGTCACGACTCGGGGCCATCCGGGTGCAATTCGCCGCGGCGCATCAGCGCTGGCTCCATGTCCGGGAACGGGTCGAGAGAGACGGCGCGTTTGCACTGACCAACTTCAATCTTCCCGCTGTCGGCAGTCCGGTTTTTGGTGTGGACGCGTTCAAGGCCGTTGCCATCGAGTGCGCGGCGGATGGGCCTGTCCCGGAGCATGTGGTCGTGCCCAGTGCGCGAGGCGATTTGCTGTGGGGCCTGCACGAGGGATTCGTCCAACTCGCTTCGGCAGGGCTTATCGAACGACCACCGAAGCTGTGGGCAGTCGAGCCTTTTGCCAGGCTATCCCGCGTACTCGAGGGCGCCTGCCTGCAAGGCGAATTCGCGGGCTCGACCGAGCAGTTTTCGATAGCGGGCAGTACCGTGACCTACCAACTGTTGAGGGCTGTCCAGGACAGCGGAGGCGGCGCCGTGGTCGTTCCTGACGAAGAAGCCCGCAGGGGCCTGGCAGCTCTGGCGCAAGAGGGTCTGCACGGCGAGCTTTGCACCGGTGCGACGGTATCCGGCCTCAAAAGTCTCATCCGGCAAGGCGCAATTCGTCCTGAGGCGGATGTGATGCTTCTTTTCACGGCACGCGGCGAACGCGGGGCCCATTGAATCTGCTATCCCGGTTTTTCTGAAGGACACTGACATGAATCGATTTCTGAAACTGACAACCCTCGCCTTCGCTCTAGCGACAGGTATGGCCGCGCAAGCCGCCTATCCCGACAAACCTGTACGACTCATCGTGCCCTGGGCACCTGGCGGCAGCACGGATGCCATCGCCCGCGCGCTAGCGCAGCGCATGAGCGAGACCTTGGGTCAACCGGTTATCGTCGATAACAAGGCGGGCGCTTCGGGGCAGATCGGGACGGATGCAGCGGCCAAGGCGCAGCCAGACGGCTACACGATTGCGATCATTGAGTTGCCGCACGCCATTGCGCCAGCACTGTTCCACAAACTGCCGTACGACCTGCTTCGCGACTTCGCACCGATCACCATGGTCGGCAAGTCACCCCTTGTTCTTTTCGTGGCAGGCAATAAATTCAAGACCGGAGAAATTCGAGAGTTCATGAAGATTTCACGCGCCAGGGGCGAGTCAATTTCTTTGGCGCACAGCGGTGCGGGTTCGGTCAGTCATCTGGCTGCAGAGCTGCTCGGCTCGAAGAATCGACTCAAGGTTCTCACCGTTCCCTACAAGGGCTCCGCTCCCGCGCTGATCGATGTCGCTGCCGGAACGGTGGACGGACACTTTTCAACGTTAGCCAGTGCGAACGCGCTGCTGTCCGCAGGGAAGCTCTCGGCACTTTTCGTTGCCGGCAACCAGCGGGTCACGGCGCTTGCGGGAGTGCCCACTTCACGGGAGGCTGGCATCGAGGGAGTTCAGGTCGAGCAGTGGTGGGGACTGGTCGCTCCGGCCACCACGCCGATTCCAGTTCTTGAAAAACTGAACCAGGAAGCAGCCGCCGCCATGGCGCACAGCACAGTGCGAGACCGCCTTGGCGCGTTGGCCGTGGATCTGAATCCTTCCTCGCGCGATGAGTTTCGTTCCTTTCTCCGCAGTGAAGTGCAGCGCTGGGGAGGGGTCGTACGTGAAGCCAATGTGCAGTTGGATTGAAGCTGTCGAGCAGAACGGTCGGGCAACCCGCGGCTCGCAGCCGTGTAGGAACCGGACCACGCCGCCATAGGCACCGTTGAGTCGACATGCAGCGCTGCCGCTTGCAGCCCAGCCGCAAGCAACGGGGGAAGCTGGCCGATAGTTTTTTTCCCAACTTTCTATTCAAAGGCCAAGCATGACCTACCGCGTCTATATCGTCGAAGACAACGAATTCGTCAGGGAAAACCTGATCGAAGCGCTGGATGAGCTCCCGCGCGTGAAGGTGGTGGGCAGCACCGTGACCGAGTCGGAAGCTTCGTACTGGCTGCAGAAGAACTGCGACGACTGGGACTTGGCTGTGGTCGATCTATTTCTGGAGCAGGGCAACGGCCTGGGCGTTCTGGAGAGCTGCAAGCGCCGCGCGCCCGGGCAAAAGGTGATCATGCTGTCGAATAACGCATCAGCCAATGTGCACGAGCGCTGCAAAGAACTCGGCGCCGACGCAGTGTTCGACAAGGCCGAGGACCTCGACAAGTTCAACGCCTTCATCGAGGCGTGCAGGCAGCAGGAACTGGAGAAGGCCTGAAGCTTCTGGCGCTCATTGCAGCGCGGGGTTCTCGCGCAGGAACCTTGGCGGCACGTTCGAGCAACCCGTCTACTGGGCAGGCGCTCCGATATCCGGCGCGAGGAACCTGTGGTGACTCGGATCATCAGAACTAAGCCCTATGAGGAATTGGTCGCGGCGTTGGGGCTCGCGCGGGTGTGCTGATCGGCAGCGTCATTTGAAACTGTGTGAACTTATCTTGGTGCAGGCGCCCCGGGGACGTTCAAGTCTTCATCCGGGTGCTGCGCGTACTGCGGCATTCGAGTCTCAATGAGGTGAGCTACCAGATCGGCCTGCAACGCGTCTTTTTGGCGCTTCCTGGGGTCTCGATCGGGAGCCTTAGCGACTTGGCGCTTTATTGCAACGAATGTGTGCGGGTCCATGGTATGCATGACGGCCATGTGCCCAGTCTCGGATACCACCACCTGGCTGAACTTTTTGGCGCTTAGCATTCTGTCCGCGCCGTTGACCTGTACGGCCCACAGGTCGTCCTCGCTTTCGCTCATTCTGAAAGGGTGAAGATCGCTTCCCTTTTTGAAGCGACGGATGACATCGATCTCAAATCCTGAAGCATTGACAGCGGTTTGCAACTGGTCCGAGCGAGTCCGAAAAGTGGGGTCGGCCTTTTGGAGCGCCCCGATGAATGAGCTGTCGAGCCGCTTTAGTTGGTGCGAAAACGCCATTCGCTTCTGGCTATCAAACAGTAGGTCGATGTCCTGCGTAGCGAGCAGACCGGGCATAACTCGAACGCCGCACGCACTTTCATAGGCGTAGAGCGCATGTGTGCCAATGGTTAGGAAGTGGTCCTCGAGGCCTGCGGCGGCAAGCGCGTTGAGCGTCTTAACCACGATGCTCGGAACACGCCCAACACGCAATGCCTTGTTCATCCTTTGCTGGTCTTCTGCTGCCGCAGTGAGGGTGCTCAGTCGGCTTGCGAGAGCCTCCTTGCGGGCAAAGAATCTCGAATGGATTGCTTCGTTTGCTGCAGATCTTGGACCCAGGGATTTCTGGGCGCCTTTAGAAGATTCGCGAATGAGGTACTCACCCGAACCTTCTTTCTTCCAGAACATTGATCCACGAAGCTCTCGAGCTTCTTTCTTGACTCGGAGAAGTTCAAGAAAAATTGATTCTGCGTCAATGTATTGCCGAGCCTGTGTGGGCTGAAGCTCAAGAATCTCCGTCATTGCAGGATCTTTTTATAAAAAGTACATTTTGTCCTGAAATTCCAGCAATTTCAACAAGTTAGGTTTCAGATTCAGGCGTTTTTTGGGCTCGCAAGTCTGCCGTTGCCATTCCTTGTACGTGTTCACAAGGTTACGCGTTACCGAGCTTATATCTCAAGCATAAGGGTCTGGCACAAGCGAAAATACGTCGAAAAGAATTGAGATGAGTCCGGTGAGCAGTACGTGGAGGACGGACCGCAAGGACCATGCTTCGCCCAGGCTGCTCGACGAACAGAAGACAGGGCCTTTTGACGCGCCGGACTGGCTGTACGACCTCAAGTTGGATGGCTATCGGATGCGTCGTAGAAGCCGCGGAGAACCTTACTTGAAGGTCGGCGATCCCCGAGCAAGGGCTCGTCCTGTTTCAGAATGTGCTGGGTATTCAGCTCGAGGGGCTAGCGGCCAAGCGGCCCGGCTTGCTCTATGTGCAGGGCGAGTGCACTGGCCCACAGCACATCCCGGTGCGCATCGATGCGACCGATGTGCAATGAGCACTCGACCCGCGGGATGAACGCCTGAAGGAACTGCAGGCCGAGCTCGAAGGCTGGCGTTCGGGCAGCATCACCCGCGCAAGGTGAGGGTGCGCCAGGTCACGAGGCCGGTCGACAGCGCGGTGCCGCAGACGATGGCGGCGGCGCAAACGAGCATCCACGGTGTGATGGCTTCGTTCAGGAAAACGAAGCCGTACACCAGCGCAAACACCGGCACGACGAAAGTCACCGAGAGCGCGCGGGCCGGACCGACGTTGGCGATCAGCCGAAAAAACAGGATGTAGGCCACCCCGGTGCATAGGACGCCGACCGCCAGCAAGGCCAGCCACGCAGGAGCGCCGGGCGTGCGGTCCGGCCACAGCCACCACGCGGCCGGGGCGAGGCCCAGCGTGGCGCCTACCTGGCTCCCCGCGGCCGTCACCAGCGGCTTGAGGTGCGAGATGTATCGGCGCGTAAAGCTGGCCGAAATGCCGTAGCACAGGCAGGCCACGAGGCATGCCAGCACGGCCCAGCCGGACGCGATGCCCGAGGCGGCAGGCTGGAGACTGGTCTTATCCCAGGCCAGCATGGCCACGCCACCGAAGCCGACCAGCAGCCCCAGCACCCGCAGGCTGTCGGGCTTGTCGCGCAGCCAGAGCCAGGCCACCAGTGCGCCGAAGAGCGGCACCGTCGCATTCAGGATGGACGAGAGTCCGGTCGTCAGCGTCAGCAAGGCAAATGACAGCAGGGCGAACGGAACGCCAGAGTTCAGCAGTCCTACGAAAAACACCGGCTTCCAGTGCTGCAGCAGTTCACGTCCCAGACCCCGGTACAGCAGCAAGGGCATCAGGAAGGCGGAAGCAATCGCCACGCGCACAGCGGCCGTCGGCAAAGCGCCGAACTCCATCGCCGCGATGTGCATGAACAGGAAGGAGGAACCCCAGATCGCCGCGAGCAGCACAAATTCGGACAGCCAGGGTTGCGGTGCCGGCGCCGTGCCGGTCGATGGGAAAGAGCGGGTCAAAGAACGCCTTCGAGCTGGAGCAATGCGGTTTTGCGATGAAGGCCACCCGCATAGCCCGTCAGGCTGCCGGCGCTGCCGATCACGCGGTGGCAAGGCACGATGATACTGAGCGGGTTGCGGCCGATCGCGCCGCCTACCGCGCGGACGGCCGCCGGGCGGCCAATGTTCGCGCTCAACGCGCCGTAACTGGACGTTTTGCCGCGCGGAATCTCCAGCAGTGCCTGCCACACCTCTTGCTGGAAGGGGGTGCCTGCGCTCAGGTCGAGGGGCAGGTTGAACAACTCGCGCGACCCTGTGAAATAGTCAAGCACCTGCTGCGTGGCGCGCGCAAGAACGGGATGCGCCGGGTCTGCGTTCCACCCTGCACCTCCGCGCTGCGGTGACGCAAAAGGGAATTCGGCGGCCAGTGCGTCGGGCCAGTGCCGTTGGCCGGCGAACCATGCTCCGGCGAGGCCGTTGTCGCTGGCCGCGAGGACAAGAAAGCCGAGCGGTGTGTGTACCGGGTGAAAGGCCAGGGTTTTGAGGTGCTTCATGAAACCACTCCAGGGGGTGAGGTGAGCGCGCCGCCGATTGAAGGGTCATTGGGCCGATACGCTCCGTACCAGCCACGCACGACCGCATAGCTACGCCAGGGCTGCCAGCGCGAAGCGAGCTGGATCAGTTGCGCCGCAGCGCGCGTGCCACGCGGTATGGCGAAGGCCTTGTGCAATGCAACGTCGCCGGCAGGAAAGGCGTCAGGCCAGCGCAGCGCGCGCATGGCGATGTACTGAGCGGTCCAGTCCCCAATGCCGGGCATCTGGGTCAGCTGTGCAAGCGTGCCGCTGACGTCGGCCTGGCTGTCCAGCCGCAGCGAACCGCTGGCGACGGCCTGCGCCATCGCGACGATTGCGGTCTGCCGCTGGCGCACGATGCCCAGGCGCCCCAGGGCGTCGCCACCCGCCTGGGCCAGTGCCGTGGCTGTGGGGAAAAGGTGCGTCAAGTTTGCGCGTGAGCACGCCAGCGGCTCGCCGAATGCCGTTACCAGCCGTCCGGCAAGCGTTCGCGCTGCCGCAACCGTGATCTGTTGCCCGAGCACGGCACGCACGGCCAGCTCGAAGCCATCGACCGTGCCGGGCACCCGCAGGCCGGATGCGCCCGGGAAGTCCGTCCCCAGCCGGGCTTCGATCGCGCCGGGTTCGGCGTCCAGGTCGAAGGCGTCACGCACACGCTGCACCACCTGTGGCAGGGCGGCGCAAAGCGAATCGCTGACACGAAGCTCGAGCTGGTGCGTGTCGCTGTCGACGGAGACTTCGATCCAGCCGGCGCACGGTCCTGCTGGCGTGTGCGCACGCAGGGTCCTCGAATAAAGGCCGGCCGGGGACAGCGCCTCGACGCCGGGCAGCAGGCGCGCCCCGAGAAAGCCCAGCACGGCCGCGGTGTCATAGGGCGGGCGAAAGCCCAGCCGCAGGCGCAGGCCTTCTGCGCGCGCAGCGCTGGCGGGCGACGGCAGCTGCCGGCGCATTTCACCCGGATTGAGCCGGTAGTGGGCTGCAAATGCGGCGTTGAAGCGGCGGACGCTGCCAAAACCGCTCATCAGGGCCACCTGGGTAACAGGCAGGTTCGTGTCGGCCAGCAACTGCTTGGCCGTCAGCAGCCGGCGCGTCTGCAGATACTGCAAGGGCGAGACGCCGAAGCTGGCTTCGAAAATCCGGCGCACATGGCGCTCGCTGACGCCCAGCCTGAGCGCAAGGGCCTGCAAGGACTTGGCTTCGTTGCCGGCCGGCGAAACGTCGGCCGAGTCGAGCAGCGCGGCGGCCTGCCGCGCCAGCATGCCGCTGGCGTCATGGGCCGACCATACGGAGTTTGTGCTCCGGGCCAGCGCGGGAGAGCGGGGCGCGAGTTCAGGCCTGCAGCGCAGGCAGGGCCGGAACCCGGCTTGCTCGGCCTGGGCCGCGTGGCTGAAGAACGTGCAGTTCTCGCGCCGGGGCGTGCGTACTTTGCAGACCGGCCGGCAGTAGATGCCGGTTGAACGCACGCCGGTGAAAAAGCAGCCATCGAAGCGCGCGTCCCGGGCCTTCAGCGCCAGGTAGCACGCGTCGTCGCCGAGAGGCTGAGGGTGCTGGAAGGTCGGCATGGCCCGGATAATACGCGCGGTCCTGCACGACGACCGGTCGTTTCCGGACATGATCCTGGGACGCCGCACGAGCTTGTGCGCCCTACAATTCCGATCGCGCCCTTCTTGAAACACGCGGCTCATCCATAGCCGGAAAGACTCAGCTCATGCAAGTGACCCCCTCGATCTTCAAGGCCTACGACATTCGCGGCGTGGTGCCATCCACCATTCACGAAGAGGTGGCCGAAGCGCTCGGCAAGGCTTTCGGAACGATCGCGCAGGCCGAGGGCGAAAAGACCGTGGCGGTCGGCCGCGACGGCCGCCTCAGCGGGCCTGGCCTTTCCGCTGCGCTCATGCGCGGGCTCGCCTCCTCCGGAATGAACGTCATCGACGTCGGCATGGTCACCACTCCAATGCTCTACTACGCGGCCAGCACGCTCTGCAGCAGCGGCATCCAGGTCACGGGCAGCCACAACCCGAAGGACTACAACGGCTTCAAGATGGTCATGGCCGGCCGCGCCATCTACGGCGAGGAGATACAGGCCATCCGCCGCATGATCGAAGGCGAAAGCTGGAGCCTGGCCGGCAGCGTTGGTCAAGGCAAGATCAGCCAGCATGACGTGCTGGCCGAGTACACGCAGCGCATCGTCTCCGACATCAAGCTATCGCGTCCCATGAAGATCGTCATCGACTGCGGCAATGGCATTGCCGGCGCATCCGCACCGGGCATTTTCCGGGCGCTGGGTTGCGAGGTGACCGAGCTGTTCAGCGAGGTCGACGGCAACTTCCCGAACCACCATCCCGACCCCAGCAAACCCGAAAACCTGCGGGACCTGATCAAGGCGCTGAAGTCCGGCGACGCTGAACTGGGCCTGGCTTTCGATGGCGATGGCGACCGGCTCGGCATCATCACCAAGGACGGCCAGAATATCTACCCCGACCGGCAGATGATGCTGTTCGCACGCGACGTGCTGTCGCGCGTGCCGGGCGGCACCATCGTCTTCGACGTCAAGTGTTCGCAACGGCTGGCGCCGGAAATCGAGGCGGCGGGCGGCAAGGCGCTGATGTTCAAGACCGGCCACTCGCTGATCAAGGCCAAAATGCGCGAGGTCGATTCGCCCCTGGGCGGCGAGATGAGCGGGCACATCTTCTTCAAGGAGCGCTGGTTCGGTTTCGATGACGGCACCTACGCGGGTGCGCGTCTGCTGGAGATCGTCAGCCGCACGGCCGACACGGCCCTTCTGCTGAACGAATTGCCCACCAGCTACAGCACACCCGAGCTGAACGTGGCTTGCGCCGAAGGCGAGCCGCATGTGCTGGTCACGCAACTGATAGAGCGCGCAGCCGAGGTGGTGGATGGCAAGGCGCGCTTTGCCGGCCCGGCGAAGGTTTCGACCATTGACGGCCTGCGGGTCGACTGGCCCGATGGCTTCGGCCTGATCCGCGGGTCGAACACCACGCCCGTGCTGGTGCTGCGCTTCGAGGGGCAGAATCAGGCCGCGCTCGATCGCATCGAGGCCGACATGCTGCGGCTGTTGCATACGGTCAAACCGGACGCGCATTTCGCTGCCGCGGCGCACTGACGCTGCCGGGGCCGTTATGCTCACGGCCCATGAAGATACTGCTGGTCAAGCTCTCCTCGCTCGGAGATGTCGTGCACACGCTGCCGGTGGTGCAGGACATCCGCGCAGCGTTTCCGGACGCGATGATCGACTGGGTCGTCGAGAAAAGCTTTGCGCCGGTGTTGCGGCATAGCGAAGGTCTAGTCCGCATCATTGCCTGCGAAATCCGCCGCTGGCGCAAGTCGCCGTTCTCGGCGCAGACCCGCAGCGCCTGGCGCGCTTTCAAGGCCGAACTGCAGGCCGAGGCTTACGACGCGGTGATCGATCTGCAGGGGCTTACCAAGTCCGCGCTGGTGGCCCGGTTGGCGCGCCTGGCGCCTGAAGGCAAACGCTACGCCATGGCCAACGGCACGGAGGGCTCGGGCTACGAAGCAGCAACACGCTGGGTCGCCGACGTGGCCATTCCCGTTCCCTTTCATGTTCACGCGGTCCGACGAGGCCGGCTGCTGGGCGCTGCGGCGCTGGGTTATCAACCCGCCGAAAAAATCTCCTACGGTTTGACCGTGCCAAAGGCCGAGGGCGGCGACGGCGCCACCGTGCTGCTGGTTCATGGGACTTCGCGCCAGGACAAGGAATGGCCGGCAACCCATTGGGCCGACCTCGGGCGAAGGCTCGTCGGTGCGGGTTTTCATGTGGCGCTCGCGCATGGCAACGACGGCGAGTTGTCGGCCAGCCAGGGCACTGCAGCCGACATCGTTGGCGCGACGGGCCGGCCCGGCTGCGCCGAAGTCTGGCCGCGCCTGTCGCTCGATGCGCTGACGGCCCGCATGGCCAGGTGTGCCGGCGTGATCGGGGTCGACAGCGGCCTCAGCCACATTGCGGTGGCGCTGGACCTGGCGCATGTGCAGATCTACAACTTCGATACGGCCTGGCGGACCGGACCTTTGCCCCATCAGGAGGAAGACGGTGGACACGCACAGGCCAGCGTCTTCGCGCAACCTGCACCGTCGGTTGAGGCGGTGTGGTCGGCCTGGCAGGCCTGCCACGCCTATCAATCCGGCAGGGTGCTTGCCGCGGCCACCCACGAGCAGGTGTTGCCATGAGCGCCGCCATGCTGGCACTCTATAGCGCCTCGATGCGCGCGGCCCAGCCGCTGCTCAGGCGCAAGCTGGCGCGTCGAGCGCTGGATGAGCCAGGTTATGCCGAGGCCGTGGAAGAGCGCTTCGGGCATTACAGGCAACCCGCCGAGCTTGTGTCCGAGCTGGTCTGGGTGCATGCGGTCTCGCTTGGCGAAACGCGCACCGCTGCCATCTTGCTGCGCGCGTGGCGGCAGGCCCATCCCGGCCTGCGGGTGCTGCTCACCCACGGCACGGCTACCGGACGGGCCGAGGGCAAGGCGCTCCTCATGCCGGGTGACGTGCAGGTCTGGCAACCCTGGGATGCTCCGCCATGCGTGGCGCGCTTCCTGGCCCATTTCAAGCCGCGCCTGGGCGTGCTCATGGAAACCGAAATCTGGCCTGCCATGATGTCTGCGGCGCAATCGCACGGCATCCCCGTCGCGCTGGTCAATGCACGCCTTTCCGGAAAATCGCTCGCGCAGGCGCAGCGCATGGTCTGGCTGGCCCGGCCGGCATTTTCGGCCCTGACCGCTGCGATGGCGCAAACGCGCGAAGACGCCGACCGCCTGCGCTTGCTGGGCACGAAGGTGACGGGCGTTTTCGGCAACCTCAAGTTCGATGCCCAGCCTGATGCGGGACAGCAGGTGCGCGGACGCGCCTGGCAACAGGCCCTTGATCGGCCTGTCGTCATGCTGGCCAGTTCGCGAGAGGGCGAGGAAGCGCAGTTCGTGCGCGACGTCATGCAGGCGAAAGCAGCGCACGCTGCGCAGCCCTTCACGCCACTCATCGTGCCCCGCCATCCGCAGCGCTTCGAGGCAGTGCAGCGGCTTCTCGAGCAACAGGGGTTGGAGGTTTCAAGGCGGTCTGCCTGGCCTTTGGAAGGACCGATTCAGCATGCAGGGGCTGCCCAGGCCGATGTCTGGCTTGGCGACACGATGGGCGAGATGGCCCTTTATTACAGCCTGAGCCGCGTCGCCTTGCTGGGCGGGAGTTTCGAGCCGCTGGGTGGGCAAAACCTCATCGAGCCTGCAGCCTGCGGCTGCCCGGTCGTGATGGGCCCGCACACTTTCAACTTCACCGAGGCAGCGCGGCTGGCGCGCGCGGAGGGTGCTGCGTTCGAGGTGCCTGGCATGTCAGCTGCCGGGCTCAAGTTGCAGCAACTGCTCGGCGAACCTGTGCTGCTACAGGCAGCAAGCGCAGCGGGCCAGGCGTTTGCGCAGCGCCATTCCGGCGCGACCTCGCGGACCGTGGGGGCCCTGCAGGCGCTGTTAGCAGAAGGTTGACGCGTCCCTGCACATGCGCACTGCAAATGGCTTAGTCGGCCGCCCCGCCATTGATTCTTCAGGTGTTTTTTCTCGTCAGCTGACTACGACCCAGGCTCACGTCCGCTTGGGCTTTGTCTGACAGTTGTCGCGTGCCACTTCCCACAGCCGTGCGTTCGAGGCGTTTCAAAGAATGGTTTTCGACCATGCCACTTTGCATGTTCTTAACTTCAGGAGACTCCTTATGAAACGCACACTCCTTACTGTCGCCTTGAGCGCGGCACTCGCCGCCGGTGTTGGCTTGTCCATGGCCCAAACCAGCGGGTCGTCCGGTACATCGGGCTCAGGCGCAGGAACCACGGGCGCCAGCGGCTCCACTTCGGGATCGACCGGTGGCTCGACCAGCGGCGCGACCGGATCCACGGCAGCCGATCCTGGACCTCCTTCGACCATGCCCGGCACGGCCGGCTCGACGAGCAGCACCACGGGTTCTGGCAGCATGGGATCGAGTGGCACCAGCGGAACCACCGGCTCGGGCACGACGGCACAGGGCTCGGGTACCACCGGCTCCGGCAGCACGGGTAGCACCATGGGCACGACAGGTTCGGGCAGCTCCACGGCCCAAGGCTCGGGCACTACCGGGTCCGGGAGCACCATGGGTTCGGGCAGCACGGGTAGCAGCAGCACCATGACCCAAGGCAGCACGGACACCACGACCACGGGCACCACCGGTTCCACCGGGCGCAGCACCACTGTTGCACGTGCTCCACGGGCCGACCGCAACTAAAGCACCTCAAGCAAAGGGCCCCGTGGTGGGGTCCCGGGCAAGCGGTCCATCGGTCCGCTTGCCCGCGCAAAGGCCGGCCTGCCACTCGCCTCGTTTTTGCGCCTCGAATCTCAGGATGGGTTCATGAAGCTATCCAGTCAAATTTTTTGTCGCGCCCCCGGACCGCATCGCATGGCGCGGGCAGTGATGAATTGCCTCGCCGGCGTTGTTTTCGCCAGCGCAATTGCCGTCCCCGTTTCCTTCGCGGCATCCCCGTCGGTGCCAGCGAAAAAGGTGCCAGCCGCCCCGATGACCAGCGACGTTCGCCTTATGAGTGAGTGGGTGCTGGCGACCCGCGACCATCAGGGCATGCCCTTCGTCATCATTGACAAAAAGCAGGCGCGGGTATTTGTGTTTGAGCCGGGCGGCAAGCTGCTCGGCGGAGCGGCTGCGCTGATGGGCGCAGCCAAAGGCGACAACTCTGTTCCGGGCATCGGCGAAAAGCCGATTGCCAGCATCCTGCCCGAAGAACGAACGACCCCTGCCGGCCGCTTCGTGGCTGAGGTGGGCCACAACGCGAACGGGGAAGACATCGTTTGGGTCGACTATGACGCGGCGGTCTCGATGCACCGGGTTCGCGCCAACAATCCGAAAGAGCGCCGCTTGCAGCGGCTGGCCTCAGCCACGCCCGCGGACAACCGGATCTCGTACGGCTGCATCAACCTGCCCAAGGCCTTCTACGAGAACGTGGTCAGCCCGGCCTTCTCCGCCGCGCAGGGGGGCGTCGTCTACATCCTGCCGGAAAAGAGCGCGGTCGCTGCCGTGTTCGGCGGGCTCAAGACGGCTGCGCTGGTCAGCTGGATGAAATAGCGCAAGCGCCCTTGCACTGACCGGTCATGGCCGCACCCAAGCCTCCCCCGCTCGAAGGCGTACGGGGCGGCGGAGTCCCGTGGTTGGGAGGTTTGCTCCTGGGCCTCGGAATGGGCGGCTTTGTCGACGGCATCGTTTTTCACCAGATACTGCAGTGGCACCACATGTTGAGCAGCGCGGGCCAGCCTCCAGACAGCCTTTTAAACCTTCAAACGAACGTGCTGGCAGACGGTCTCTTCCATGGGGCGACTTGGCTGCTGACGCTTGCGGGCATCGCAGCGGTCTGGCGTGCCGCCCGGAGTGAGCATCCGCCTTGGCCCGCGTTGGCACTGCCCGGCGCAATGCTTCTGGGCTTTGGTTTGTTCAACCTGATCGAAGGCATCGTCAACCATCTCTGGTTAGGTATACACCATGTTAACGAACGCGTGCCGCGCGAGCACTGGCTGGTTTGGGACATGGCGTTTCTCGGGTCCGGGCTTTTGCTGAGCCTTGTGGGCGCCCTGGTGCTCTGGCGCTACGCAAGACCAGTGCGCTGAGTGTCCTGCCGATTTATAGGGTTGCGCTCATTGCGCAAGAAGGCTCTTGCTCTCCACCAGTTGCTGAATAAGGATTCCGTGCTGGCAGACGAGGTCAGCTTCGGCTTGCACCTCCAGGGCTTGCGATTCATCTCCGCTCTGCCTGTGTAGCTCCGCCATTTTTCTCAGGATGACCTCGCGGTCTTGCAGAGCGCGCAGCGCGCTCCAGAGCGCCGCCTCGACGCTCACGCTCTGGTTGTGCGCCAGGCTTTGCAGCGAGTACGCATGTCCCGTATGGCATCGGTAGCGGGGTGGGCGACTGTCCGTGATTTCCCACAGGGTTCCCGTGCACTCCGGGCAGACGAGGGAAGAAGGCTGCGCTACCGATTCGAGCTTGTCCAAGATGAGCCCCTTGCTGGTGCTGGCCAGATGTTCGTTGACGAGCCGCGGGGGTGCCTGCACGACATTGGCCACCACGGGGTGCTTGCTCAGCTGCACGAGCGTGTCCGCAAGGTCCGACAGGCGTACGCAATGGTCGATGTCCACGCTCTCCAGCACCGATTCGGGCATGCCTGAAGCTTCTGCTTCGGCGGGGTCCTGTACGACGGTAAGGCCGCCGCACTCCTTGATGGCCTGCATGCCGGCGGTGCCGTCGTCCAGGTGTCCCGTCAGCACCACGCCGATGGCGCGCGGCCCGACGCTCAGTGCTGCCGACCGAAACAGCGGATCGATGGCCGGTCGCGTGTGGTGTTCCTTGGGGCCGTGGGTCAGCCTTATCAGTCCGTCCTGCAGCAGCATGTGGCAGTCCGGCGGCGCGACGTAGATCACACCGGGCAGGTAGCGGTCCCCGTCAGAAGGGTGCTTCGCGGGCAAGGGGCCGCTGGCCGTGAGTATGTCGGGCAATGCGCTGGGGTGAGAGCCGATGTGAACGACCACAAATACGGAAGGCGCGAATGAGGCGGGCAGTTTCGCGGCCATTGAACAGAGCGCGGAGACGCCGCCTGCGGAAGCGCCGACAACGACGACGTCGCGCAGGACGGGGCGAACAACGAGTTGCGGTGAACGGATCTGGGCAGCCATGGGAAAGCGCGAGGCCAGGCGATGAATTAAGGGTGAGTGGCGAGGCCGCCGGACTTGACGATCCGACCGCTCACAGTTTGGGAATTCGCAGCGTCTTGCTCACCATGAGTGAGCCCGACAGTACGAAGAGCAGAGCCATCGGGTGCAGCTGCCATGGACCGAGGGTCCAGGCGCCGCCGTAGAGGGCATCACCCAGCCGGTCCTGCCACGCGGCGAAAGCCAGCAAGCCGGTCAAAACTACGCTGGTGGGAATGGGCGTGCCTTCGAAATACGGCACCTTGCCGCTGTCGCCCGACATGTCGGCAGCCGTCACGTTATATCGGGCAAGTCTGCCTACGCCACAGCAGACGAAATAGATGAGGGCGACCCAGTCCCAGCCGCCGCGCATGCCGGCCGCATAGGCCAAGGTAGCAGGCGCGACGCCGAACGAGATAACGTCGGCCAGGGAGTCGAGCTCGCGGCCAAGCTCCGAATGCTGATTGCGCCAGCGCGCGATGCGGCCGTCGAGCACGTCGAAGATGAAAGCGGCAGGCGCCATCGCGGCCGCCAGCAAGAAGATGTTAATGGAGCCTTCACCGACGAAGGCCATCGCCAGGAATACGGCCGCGATACCGCAAGCCGCGTTGCCGAAGGTAAAAAAATCCGCCAAGTGGAAATCCCGCAGCATTGAAAAATGCCGCGGACGAGGTGCGCGCCCTGACGGAGACAGCAGGGAGTCTGGGGGGCCGTCCTCGCGCTCGGCGTTCTCCCGGTTGCGGCGCAAGGCGGCAGAACGTCTGGCCACCATGCGCGGCTTAGCTGTTCGTCGTGGACGTGCTGCCGCGAGACATGTTGGTGGTGCGGTTGCGCTGTGTGTATTTCCGCAGGAGTTTGGCGGCAAGGCCGGAGGTGATGGCAAAGACAACGAGTTTGCGAAGCATGGCGGATCCTTTAGGGCGAAGTTCAGGGAAGGGAAGGGCGAACGCCTGCAGGCGCCACCATTGCCTCATCGAGAAGCCGGGTGGCAGCGCTTTCGAACGTTAGGTGCAATGTATAGACCTCTGCTTGCGGTAGAGGTCGGTCCCCGTCCTGCCAGCCTGTGGGCGCAGTCTGACCCCACGCTGGAGCCGCCGAACAAAGACGTGCGAAGGCGCTACTACTGCCCGGTGAAGCAGGGTTGGCGCGATGATGGAAAGTGGCGAAAGACGCGAAGACGTAAAGACGTAAAGACGCAAGGACCAACGCGCCAAGACGCCAAGGCGCGTCTGCTGTCAGGGCGCCAGCAGGCTGTTGATCAGAAGCAGGTCTTCAGGCGTCAGCGTCCCGTTGGCCTGGCGCAAGCGCAAGCCACCGACCAGCACGTCGTAGCGCGCGCGGGCAAGGTCACGCTTGGTCTGGAAGAGCTGGCTTTGCGAGTTCAGCACGTCGATGTTGATGCGCACGCCCACCTGGTATCCCAGCCGGTTCGCATCCAGGGCGCTCTGGCTGGAGAGTTCCGCCGCTTCCAGTGCCCTGACCTGGCCCTGGCCCGAGATCACGCCGAAAAAGGCAGTGCGTGTGCTCTGCGCCACGTTCCGGCGCGTGCCTTCGAGGTCGCTGCGCGACTTGTCGCTCAGCGCCAGCGCTTCACGGATGCGGTTCTGGGTAGCAAAGCCCGCGAAGAGCGGCAAATTGAACGCCACACCGAGCGAGGCCGTCTTCGTGCGGGCAGCCACCAGGCTTGTGCTGGTGCCGCTGGGATTGCGGGTTAGGGCGTAGCTGGCAGTGGCGTCCAGCGTGGGCTTGTGTCCTGCTTCGGCCTTCTTGACTTCGAGCTCCGCGATGTCGACATTGCTGCGTGCCTGCCGAATGGCCGGGTGCGTGGTGTCCGCCTGGCCCACCCAGGTGTTTACGTCGTTCGGCACCACCGCCGGCAGAGCAAGCGGCAGTCGCAGGCCGCGTGGCTGCGTGTCGAGCCGGCCCACCAGCTGGTCGAGCGCGATCTTGCGAATGCGCAGATCGTTCTCGGCCTGGATTTCCTGCGCTACCACCAGGTCGAAGCGCGCCTGCGCCTCACGCGTGTCGGTGATGGTGGAAGTGCCGACTTCAAAATTGCGCTTGGCCGAAGCCAGTTGCTCGTTGACGGCGGCTTTTTGCGCCCGCACGAAGGCCAGGCTGTCCTGCGACGCCAGCACATCGAAATACGCCTGGCTTGTGCGCACGATGAGGTCCTGCTCGGCCGCGAGCAACTGCGCTGCGGCAAGCTCCGCCTGCTTCTTGCCTTGCTCGTAGGTGGCGACGTTGGCCGGGCGGTAGAGCGGTTGTGAGGCGCTGAGCGTCGCGGTTTCAGTGTTGAAGTTTCGGCTGAGCGCTGCGTTCTGGTTGTTCTCGAAATTGTTGACGTTCGCGCCGGCCGAGACGCCGGCGGTAGGAAGAATGCCGGCAAGTGCCTGATCGGCCCGCGCCAGGTTGGCTTCGTACTGCAGGCGCGCAGAAAGGTAGGTGGCGTCGAAGGCGCGCGCCGAGCTGTACAGGTCGACCAGGCTCTGCGCATGGCCGGGAAGCGCGAAACCGAAGGCGCTCGCCAGCAAGGCGGGCAACAAGAGTTGTCGAAAAGTCGTCATGGATGTCATGGGCTCGATCGGATCGTGTTGCAGAGCTTATAGCTCAGTATCTAGGAACAGCGCCGTCAAGTTCGACCGACCATGCGTCGATGCCTCCCGCCAGGTTGACCACCTCTGAAAAACCATGCTCTTCCAGAAAACGCGCCACCTGCATGCTGCGCATGCCGTGGTGGCACAGGCAGGCGATGGGGCGATCGGCCGGGAGTTCGGCCAGCCGTGCCGGCACCTCGCGCATGGGAATGCGCAGCAATTCGAAGCCGTCTTCCCTGACGCTTGCGGTTTGCAGTTCCCACGGTTCGCGTACGTCGAGAACGGCCGGGAGTGGCCCGCCCGGGGTGGTGGCGGCGTCACGCCAAGCCGTGAATTGTGAAGCGGGGAGTTGCGCAACCATGATCGCGATGCCTAAAACGTGAACCGTGACGGCTCGGGGAAATTCAGCAGGCGCGGCGCTACCGTGTCCCAGGCTTGCGTGGTGCGCCACGCGGCCGGGCCGGCGCGGGTGACGAGCGTGGCACGCATGACGGGGTCGTCTCCGACGATGGCACTGAGGCGTCCGCCTTCCTTGAGCAGCGCCAGCAGGAAGGACGGCACCTCTGCAACGGATCCGCTGAGCACGATCACGTCGAATGGACCGGCCAACTCCTTGCCCGATGTTGCCAGCTTCGAGCCATCGGCCTCGCGCACGTCTACGTTGTAAACGCCTGCGCGCTGAAGGTTGTCGCGCGCCATCCGGGCCAGTGCAGGGTCGATCTCCAGTGAAACGACCTGCTGGGCGCGGTGGCCGAGCAGGCTGGCCATGTAGCCGGACCCGGTGCCGATCTCCAGGACCTTTTCATGTTTTTGTACGGCCAGGTCCTGCAGGATGCGGGCCTCGACCTTGGGCGCGAGCATGCACTGGCCGGGCTCGCGCTGCGGTGGCAGGGGAATCTCCATGTCGGCGAACGCCAGCGAGCGGTGCGCCATGGGCACGAAATCCTCGCGCTTGACGACGGCCAGCAGCGAAAGCACCTGGCTGTCCAGCACTTCCCAGGGGCGGATCTGCTGCTCGATCATGTTGAAGCGGGCTTGTTCGTAATTCATGGGAATAGGTGGGTGAGGCGAATAAAACCTGTTGATTTTAGCGAGCGAGCCGTCTTTGAGCTCATGCACGGTCCGGACTGCCCGATTCCTGCGCCGTGCCAGGGCTGGTGGTCTTCAAGCCGTGGAGCAGGATGTCGGCCTGCACGGCGATGTATTCGAGCGGGTCGAGTTGAACGTCGTCACGCACGCACACGCCAAGGCTGTGCCTGGAGAGCATCAGGAAAATCATGGGGGCCACGAGGCTGAAGAGCGCGTAGTCGAGGTTGACCGGCCGGAACTCACCCCGGTCGATCCCGCGCTGCAGGATGCGCCGGATGAGCAGATGGCCGGGCTGGATCACCTCTTCCTGGTAAAAGCGCGCGAGCTCCGGGAAGTTGCGGCCCTCGCTCACCATGAGCTTGTAGATCCCGGAGGCGCGCGTGGAGCCCATTCGCTCCCACCAGCTGTTCATGCAGTAGCGAACCATTTCCTCGGACGTCCCGGTGAAGCTGAGAAATTCGGCCTGCCACTCGACAAAGCGGCCCGAGATGTTTTCGCGCACAGCCGCCTTGAAAAGCTCTTCCTTGCCGCTGAAGTACAAAAAAACAGTGCCCTTGGAGACGCCCGCCCGAGCCGCAACCTCTTCCATGCGGGTGGCCGCAAAACCCTTTTCGACGAAAAGGTCCAATGCCGCGTCGACGAGCTCGCCCGGGCGGGCGTGCTTGCGGCGCAGCCGGGGGACGGGTGCTGAATTTTGGGAGGATGACGACGGGGGCTTGGACGCGGGCATTGCGCTACTGACTGGCTGGTTAGTAATATAGGCTGCGCAGGCCGCCGGGGTCAACCAGCGCACACCCGCCCAGCCTCGACTGTGTCTCAGTTGCGCAAGGCGTCGACCTTGAGGGCCAGCCACTCGCGTAGTACGTTGCGCGAATCGTTCAGGCCTGAAGTGGAGGGCATCCATTCCAGCAAAGGCCGCTCCGTCGACACGATGAAGCCCATCGGCGCGGCCACCGTCTCGAAGCCAGCCCGCCGGAACAGCTTCTCGCTGCGTCCCATGTGCCAGGCGTTGGTGACCAGTGCGATGCGCTGAATGCCCGAAGCCGCCATGACCTCCCTGATGCGCGTTGCGTTCTCGGCGGTGTCGCGCGACTTGTCGTCGATCCAGCGCAAGGTCACGCCGCTGTCCCTGGCAAGCTCTATTGCTGTGCTGGCTTCCGAAGCGGTGACACCATCGGCGGCCCAACTCGCGCCGCCCGCGAAGGCCAGCGGCAGGCCGCTTTGTCTGGCGAGGTAGATGCCGTAGCGCATGCGAGCTTCGGTCTGGATGCCGGGCAGGGCACGCCCGTATTCCGGCGCCATGGGTTTGACGCCGCCGCCCAGCACCACGATGGCCTGGACACGCTGCGCCTTGAGTTGCGCCACGCTGGTGGGAGCGTAGGTGGGCAAAAGCCGCTGCGAAATGGCAATCGCCACGGCATTGCAGCTGAGCAGCCACAGCGCGGCGATACCCAGCACGGCGATGAGCAGCCCGGATCTGCGACGCCCGACTGCCAACAGCAGGCCCAGCAGGGCCAGCAGCAACGGGCCCGTTGGCGGCAGCACGAGCGCCGCCAGCAGCGGCTTGAGCTCCGCGAGATTCACTCAGCGCCCGGGCGTCAATAGAAGGCTTGCAAGCCCGTTTGCGCACGTCCGAGGATCAGGGCATGAACGTCGTGCGTGCCTTCGTAGGTGTTGACCGTTTCGAGGTTGATCATGTGGCGAATGACGTGGTATTCATCATGAATGCCGTTGCCGCCGTGCATGTCGCGCGCCATGCGGGCGATCTCCAGAGACTTGCCGCAGGAGTTGCGCTTGATCAGCGAAATCATCTCGGGCACTGCGCGGTCTTCGTCCATCAGGCGGCCGACCCGGAGGCAGGCTTGCAGACCCAGGGCAATCTCGGTCTGCATGTCGGCCAGCTTTTTCTGGATCAGCTGGTTCTGTGCCAGTGGACGACCGAACTGCACGCGGTCCATCGTGTACTGGCGGGCCCGATGCCAGCAGTCCTCGGCAGCGCCGAGCGCGCCCCAGGCAATGCCATAACGCGCCTTGTTCAGGCAGCCGAACGGTCCCTTCAGGCCGGACACATTGGGCAGCAGGTTTTCTTCGGGCACGAAGACGTCGTCCATCACGATTTCGCCGGTAATCGATGCGCGCAGGCTCATCTTGCCCTCGATCTTGGGCGCGCTCAGGCCCTTCATGCCTTTTTCAAGCACGAAGCCGCGAATGCTTTCCTGGCCGCCGACCTTTCCGTCGGGGTCTTCCAGCTTGGCCCAGACCACGAACACGTCGGCAATCGGGCTGTTGGTGATCCACATCTTGGCGCCCTTGACGATGAAGCCCCCATCGACCGGCTTGGCGCGCGTGAGCATGCTCGCGGGGTCCGAACCGTGGTTGGGTTCGGTCAGGCCGAAGCAGCCGATCCACTCGCCGGTGGCCAGCTTGGGCAGGTACTTCTGGCGCTGCGCCTCATTGCCGTAGGCATGGATCGGATGCATGACCAGTGAGCTTTGCACACTGATGGCACTGCGGTAGCCGCTGTCCACGCGCTCGACTTCACGCGCGATCAGCCCGTAGGCAACGTAGCTCAGGCCGGCGCAGCCATAACCGTCGATGGTCGAGCCCAGGAAGCCCATGGCGCCCGCCTCGTTCATGACCTCGCGGTCGAAGTGTTCATTGCGCGCTGCCATCAGCACGCGCGTCTGCAGTTTTTCCTGGCAAAAGCTGTTGGCGGCTTCGACGATGGCGCGTTCGTCGTCACTGAGCTGGTCGTTGAGGAAGAACGGGTCTTCCCAGTTGAAACGGGCCTTCATGCGGATCTCCTGGCGGTGTTCAAAATAATTTTCAAGTGTAGGGGCTTGGCAGCGCCGGCTCGTCAATTGCGGGACAAAGGAGGAGAGGGCGCACCAATTTGCCGGGAAAGGCTAAAGTCATGCGCTGCCGAAACCCCTTCGGCCAACTTTCTGGAGACGCGAAGATGAGCGAACTTCAAACCATCACCCTGGGCGGCGGATGCTTCTGGTGCACCGAGGCCGTGTTCGTGCAGGTGCGCGGTATCACCGATGTGGAGTCGGGCTACAGCAACGGCCAGGCCCTCAACCCGACCTACGAGCAGGTCTGCACCGGCAGGACGGGGCATAACGAAGTGGTCAAGCTGGTCTATGACCCCGAGGTCATCAGTCTGCGCGCCATCCTCGAAATCTTTTTCGTCATCCACGACCCGACCACCCTTAACCGGCAGGGCAACGACAGTGGCACGCAATATCGCAGCGGCATCTATTACGCGACGCTCGAGCAAAAAGAAGTGGCTGAAAGCTTCGTCGGCGAGCTGAACCGCCAAAACCTGTTCGGCAAGCCGGTGGTGACCGAAGTGCTGCCCGTCAGCAACTATTCGGCCGCCGAGGAATACCACCAGGATTTCTTCGAGAAAAATCCGGGCCAGGGCTATTGCATGGCAGTTGCCGCGCCTAAGGTGGCGAAGTTCCGCAAGACCTTTTCCGAATACGCCAAGGCCTGACGGGACGGGCATGATCCGGACGCGCCTACTGCGCGGGCCCTCCGGTTCAGGAGAATCGACCTGGTTGGCGCTGGCCGGCGGTTTGCTGCGACCCGCCAGGAACTTGCTCATCGGCAGTTGAAACAGGCCGGTATAAATGTGGCTGGTGCCTGCGCTCGCCGCCGCCGTGTCGGCGGTGTCGGCGGTGCCTGCAGTGTCGGGTTTTCGCCGGCCATCGAGGCCTACCGCACTGACGTATTTGAACTTCTTCAATCCAAAACATGACCCGTATGCACTCCCCCTACAAACTCGCGCTTCAGGCAGTCGCCGCCTTGTCCTTTTCTTGCCTTGCGTCCCTGGCGCAGGCCCAGCATTCGGACAAGGAGACAAAGCAAGACGTTCAGCGCCACCGCGCCATGGCCGCGGCGCACGAGGCTGCTGCCAAGTGCCTTGAATCGGGAAAGAAGGAAGATGTCTGCGTTAAAGATCTGCAAGCCGCTTGCAAAGGCCTGGCAGTCGGCAAATACTGCGGCATGAAGCATGGGCATTAGCCCTGCAGTGTTTGACCAGGATTCAGCCATGACGCCAGCAAAACGTCTGCAGCAGCCCGCTCGCCTCGTGGCCTTGATACTTCGACCGATCCTGACGGTAGTTTCCGCGCCCGTGGCGCCGCAGGCCAAGTCTGGCGCCACGCTGCCGGGCAGCATCGATCGTCCTGCGGACAGTTTGTTTTACCGAGTGACGGACGCCACCAGCATCCGCTAGGCGATCGGGGCGGGACAGGGGCGGCGCTGTGACGCACCGCTCAGGTGGAAGGATTGCGCTTCGGAGCGAAGGAGTTGACATGGAATCTTCCGGTCTCGATTCGGCAGCGCCTCGACGCGAGGAAGTTGACCCGAACGATCTTCGCTCCGCAATTCGCGCCGCAAGCGAGGCCGACGCCTTGCCCCGACAGTCTCTCGAAAGGCCCTTGCGTGAGCTGATCACTCGCACCCCGGTCGCTTGCTCGCCTGAAACACCGCTGAGCGATGCCTTGCGACAAATGCAGGAACAAGGTGTTGGCTCGATGCTGGTGGTCGATCACGAGCAGCGGCCGGTCGGGATTTTCACGGAGCATGACCTTCTGGAACGCGTCGTTCTCGCGGAGCTTGCGATCTCCGCTCCCATCGCGTCGGTGATGACTTCGCCTGTACATGTTTTGCCCTGCGACCGTACGGCGCTCGATGCAGCGCTCTTCATGAGCCAATACACCATTCGCCACGTGCCGGTGGCGGACGGCGCGGGCCGCAGCATCGGCATGCTGTCCGAGCGAGACCTCTTTGCCTTGCAGCGTTTGAGCCTGACGCACATCAGCGCCACGCTGCGGAGCGCAGCCGACCAGCCCGCGCTCGTGCAGGGTGCGCGGGACATCCGCCAGCTCGCCGCGAGCTTGCTGGCGCAAGGGGTGCAGTCGCGCCAGCTCACCGCCCTCATAAGCCACCTCAATGACTTGCTCACCTTGCGCCTGCTGGAAATCGAAGCGGTGCGCCATGGCATCGAGCTCAGCGGCCTGGCATGGATCGCCCTGGGCTCCGAGGGGCGCAGCGAGCAGACGGTTTCGACCGATCAGGACAACGGTCTGGTCCTGGCGGACGACACCGATGATCAAACCCGTGCTGCCATCCTGCGGTTCGCGCACGAGGTGAACCTGGGCCTGGACCTGTGTGGCTATCCGCTGTGCCGCGGCGGCATCATGGCGGGGCTTCCCGCCTGCACCTTGACGCTTTCGCAGTGGCAGGCGCGCTTTGAGCACTGGATAGAACACGGCGCTCCCAAGGATTTGCTCGATGCGAGCATATTTTTTGATTTCCGCACGCTGGCGGGTGACGCCGCACTGGTGCGAAAGCTTCGAGACGACATAACCCAGCGGGCGAAAGACGCGCCCCGCTTTATTCGGCAACTCGCGGTCAACGCGCTGGCCCATGGCGTCCCACTGAGTTGGGCCGGGAAAATCGTCGCAGGCGGCGATGGCACGATCGACCTCAAGCTTCAGGGCACCGCGGTCTTCGTGGATGCCGCGCGCGTCTATAGCCTCGCCCACGGCGTCGAGGCCACGTCCACGCGCGAGCGTTTGCTGGCCGTGGGTCCCTTGCTGGGCGTTGCACCCGCTGAACATGAAGCCTGGGTGAGTGCCTTCGAATTTCTCCAGATGCTCCGGCTTCGCGTCCAGTTGTCGCTCCAGACTGCCTCCGATCGGCCAAATCACCTACGTATCGACACGCTCAATGAGATCGAGCGCCGGCTGTTGCGCGAATGCTTGCGGGTTGCGAGGTCGCTTCAGCAAAGACTGGCGCTCGATTACCAACGATAGCGCTGGCCGGGAAGCTGCAGCGGCATCGCTAAGATGGCGTCCTGATCGGCCTGGCATTCGCGCAGGCCCCTATTTTTAGACAGACGCAGGGTTGAGCCCCACCTGTTTCAAGGCTTTCAAAGATGCAATTTTTCAGCGCGTTGCCCGTGTCCGCCCAGACCGTCGGCTTGCTGGTGTTGTCCAACGTCTTCATGACGTTTGCGTGGTACGGACACCTGAAAAATCTCGCCTCGGCACCTTGGTATGCCGCCGCGCTGGCCAGCTGGGGCATCGCATTGTTCGAGTACCTGCTGCAAGTGCCGGGCAACCGGATCGGCTACACCCAGTTCAGCCTGGGGCAGCTCAAGATCCTGCAAGAGGTCATCACGCTGAGCGTCTTCGTGCCGTTTGCGGTCTTCTACATGAACGAGCCTCTCAAGCTGGACTATCTGTGGGCAGCGCTGTGCATGCTCGGGGCGGTTTATTTCATCTTTCGCTCGAGCTAGGGGCTTGCTGCACGCTGCGGACAGCTCCGTAGTAACCCTGATTTGCCCACCCTCGGCGGTTAAACTCCCGGCAGTCTCAAGCCTTCCTTTCCTACCGATCTCCCACCTGGACTTCCCATGCTGTTTGCCAAGCTCCTTCCACGCGAAGGCAATTTTTTTGAATTGTTCAACCAGCACGCCAGCCGGATCGTCGAGGCTGCCCATGCGTTTTCGAAACTGGTGGCCAACTACAGCGACCTTGAAAAGCGCGAGAGCTTTAACCGTGAGGTGGATACCGCCGAGCATGCCGCTGACCGCATCACGCATGAGGTCAACCGCATGCTCCACAAAACGTTCATCACGCCGATCGACCGCGAGCAGATTCATTCCCTGATCAACACCATGGACGACGTTGCTGACCTGATCCAGGACTCGGCAGAAACCATGGCCCTGTACGACGTGCGGCACATGACGGACGAAATCGTCACGCTGACCGAGCTGAGCGTGAAATGTTGTGAGCGGCTCAAGGATGCGGTTGGCCTTATCGGCAAGTTTGACGATCCCGCGACGGCCGAAGCGGCCTTGAAGACCTGCGAGGAAATCGACCGGCTGGAGTCGGACGCCGACCGCGTCATGCGCTCGGCCATGAGCAAGCTGTTCCGTGAGGAGCCGGATGTGCGCGAGGTCATCAAGCTCAAGGCCATTTATGAGTTGCTCGAAACAATCACCGACAAGTGTGAAGACGTGGCCAACCTGATCGAGGGCATCGTCCTCGAAAACTCGTAAGCAGCGGGCCCTCAATGCAAACTGCACAAACCGCCTTCTGGATCGTTGCCCTGCTGGTGTTCCTGGCCATCGCGTTCGACTTCATGAACGGCTTTCACGATGCAGCGAACTCCATCGCCACGGTGGTGTCGACGGGCGTGCTGAAGCCGGGGCACGCCGTGGTGTTCGCGGCTTTCTTCAACCTCGTCGCCATCTTTGTGTTTCACCTCAGCGTGGCCGCAACGGTCGGCAAAGGCATCGTGCAGCCGGGCATCGTCGACACGCATGTGGTGTTCGGGGCGCTGATAGGCGCCATTACGTGGAACCTCGTCACCTGGTACTACGGTATCCCCAGCAGCTCGTCGCATGCGCTCATTGGCGGCATCGTCGGCGCCGTGATGGCCAAGGCGGGAACGGGGGCGCTGGTGGCCGGCGGCATTTTAAAGACGGTGGCTTTCATCTTCATCTCGCCGGTGATGGGCTTTTTGCTGGGCTCGCTCATGATGGTGCTGGTCGCCTGGGTCTGCCGGCGTGCCACACCTTCGCGCGTAGACCGCTGGTTTCGCCGTCTGCAGCTGGTTTCGGCAGGTGCATACAGCCTCGGTCACGGCGGCAATGACGCCCAGAAAACCATCGGCATCATCTGGATGCTGCTGATCGCTACCGGCTACACGTCGGCGACGGATGCGAGTCCTCCGTCGTGGGCCATCATCAGCTGCTATCTGGCCATTGCACTGGGCACCATGTTCGGCGGCTGGCGCATCGTAAAGACCATGGGCCAGAAAATAACCAAGCTCAAGCCGGTTGGCGGCTTCTGCGCCGAAACCGGCGGTGCGCTGACCCTGTTCCTCGCGACAGGCCTGGGCATCCCGGTGTCGACTACGCACACCATCACCGGGGCAATCGTCGGCGTGGGGTCGACGCAGCGCGCCAGTGCGGTCCGCTGGGGTGTCGCCGGAACGATTGTCTGGGCGTGGATTTTCACGATCCCGGCCGCAGCGCTGGTGGCCGCGGTGTCCTACTGGATCAGCTTGCAGATTTTCTGAACGGAGTGTTTCCGTTCACTGGGAAATCTTGCGCGCCTCGTCGACTTGGTATTCGAAGTAGCGCTGGAAGCTGAAAGCCAGGCTGCTCATCAGGGCCGTGGTGCCGACCAGCAGCGCAATGACGACGACGCCGACCGTCAGCCAGTGTGTTCGGCCCGCCGGGGCTTCGGGGGCCAGCGCATAGCGCGCATTCCACTTTTCCGCCGAAGTCAGGCCATACACGATGGCCATGAGCGCGCAGCCGGCCACGGTAAAGCCCACCAACGGAATCAGCGCCCAGCTCAGGGGATCATCCAGTCCGTATTGCCGCACCCGGGCAATGCCGTAAGTACCGAGCAGCGTAGGAACCGGCAGCAGCCATCCCAGCTTGTCCGACCAGCCGTGCAGATAGAAGCGATGCAGCCCGAGCGGGCCGCCGAGAAAAGCGAGCCAGGCCGCGAGGGTCTTGTTCTTCATGCTGGTCTGACGCTCTCGGGGCTGCTGGCGTCACCCTCGCCGATGACCTTGTCCATCATCACCACGTCGCGCCATTGGCCGAACTTCCAGCCGCATGACTGAAGGATGCCGACGTGCTGGAAGCCTGCGGCCACATGCACACCGACAGAACCAAGGTTGGCCGAATCCCCGATGACCGCGATGAGCTTGCGCACGCCAGCGGCTTCGGCCTTTTCGCACAAAGCGTCGAGCAGCGCGCGCCCCAGCCCGCGCCGTTGCGTGCCGGGTGCGAGGTAGATCGAATCTTCGGCAGAAAAGCGGTAAGCGGGCCGCGGCTTGAACCAGTTGCAATAGGCAAACCCGATCACCTTGCCGGCATCTTCCATCACGAGGTAGGGCAGTCCTTTGGACAGAACGTCGGCGCGGCGTGTGCGCATGTCGTCCAGGCTCGGTGGCTCTGTTTCAAAAGTGCCGGTGCCGTGAAGCACGTGGTGCGCATAGATCGCGGTGATCTCGGCAAGGTCCGATTCCTGGCTGGGGCGAATGAGTGGCATGGATGGGCTGGGCAAAGACCCAGAGTGTGCCAGCACTTGGCCTTGCGGCTGGTGCACGCCGGGAGCACGAGGGGAGGGGGCTGGTCGGCGGAGTGCTTCTCGGGCTATAATCTGCGGCTTTGCAGCATTTCGCTGGCCGGGTGGCCATGTCGTGTGTCTCAAGCGCTGCAGAACATCTGGATCGACAATTTTCGTCGCTCCACCACCCGAAGGATAAATCATGGTCGTCATTCGACTTTCGCGCGGCGGTTCCAAGCACCGTCCTTTTTTCAACATCGTCGTTGCTGACAAGCGTGTCCGCCGCGATGGCCGATTCATCGAGCGCATCGGTTTTTACAATCCGATCGCCAAGGGTGGTGAAGAGGCGCTGCGCGTCGAGCAGGACCGCCTGACCCACTGGCTCGGCGTTGGCGCCCAGGCTTCGCCTACGGTTGCCCGCCTCGTCAAGCAAGGCGCCGCCAAGGCTGCCTAGCATCTCCAGAGCATGCCGCCTGCTTTTGAGGCGTCCGCTTTGCCGGACGATGCCATCGAAGTCGGGCGCATTCTCGATGCCTGGGGCGTCAAGGGCTGGCTGAAGATTCTTCCGCACAGTACCGACCCCGAGGCCCTTCTCTCCGCAAAAGCCTGGTTTCTCCAGGCTCCAGAAGCCCGCTTTCGACCGGGCTTTTCTGCTTTCAAAGGCACCGTGACCTTGACTGTCGACGAGTGCAAAGTGCACTCCGACTCCATCGTCGCCAAGCTCGCGGGCATGGACGACCGCACCGCCGCCGAAGCGCTGCGCGGTGCACGCATTTTTCTTTCGCGCAGTAGCTTTCCGCAGGCCGCCAGCGACGAGTATTACTGGGTCGACCTCATCGGTCTTGCCGTCGTCAACCGCGAAGGCCTGGCCCTCGGCACCGTTCGTGACCTCATGACCACAGGTCCCCAGTCCGTTCTATGCGTCGAGTACACCGGCCAGGCTGATGACGGCGCCGCCCTCCAGGCCGAGCGCCTGATCCCCTTTGTTGCGGCCTTCGTCGATTCGGTCGACCTCCCGGGCAAGCGCATCACGGTGGACTGGCAGCCCGACTACTAGCGGTGGCTCGCCGGTTTGATCCGGCCGCAGCTCCCAGCCCGGCGGGCGCACAATCTTTTCTCATGCGCTTCGACGTCGTCACCCTTTTTCCGGAAATGTTTGGGCCCTTCCTGAGCGCCGGCGTGACGCGCCGTGCTTTCGAAGCCGGACTGGTCGAGGTCAAGCTGTGGGACCTGCGACAGTTTTCCGAAGGCAACTATCGCCGGGTCGATGACCGTCCTTTCGGCGGTGGCCCCGGCATGGTCATGATGGCGGAGCCCCTGGCCCGCTGTATCGAGGCCATTCGCGTCGAGCGCAACGAAGGCGACGCGCCTGCGCCGGTTATTCTTTTTTCGCCCATCGGCAAGCAGCTCGACCATGCTGCCGTGGCCGGCTGGGCCACCAGCCAGGGCGCGACCTTGCTCTGCGGACGATACGAGGGGCTGGACCAGCGCTTCATCGACGCCTATGTGAACCAGCAGATCAGCCTGGGCGACTTTGTGCTGTCAGGTGGGGAAATTCCCGCGCTGGCCTTGCTGGACGCCGTGGCCCGCCTGCAGCCGGGCGTACTCAATGACGCGGGAAGCCATCAGGAAGACAGCTTCAACCCTGCGCTGGACGGCCTGCTCGATTGCCCGCATTACACGCGGCCCGAAGTCTGGCGGGAGCAGGCCGTGCCCGCACCGCTGCTGTCCGGCCACCACGCGCAGATCGAGCGGTGGCGGCGTAACCAGCGCCTGGCGCTGACCCAGCGGCACCGCCCGGAATTGCTCGACGCTGCCCGTGCGGCGGGCAGGCTTACGCGTCAGGATGAGGCCTTTTTGAATGACGCATCAGCCGCGCTCGCCAGCCCCAGCCCGGCAGGCGGCGCAAAACAGCTATAATCAAAGGCTTTTCGATCCTCTGGCGGCCACCGCAACCAGCAGCGTGAAAATTTGCGAGCCCCACGGCGCTGCGATTTTTTCCCTGGATTTGCGGTCTTTAGCGTAGCGCGTGAATGAACGAAAACGAAGCGATGGAAATTTTATGAACCTGATCCAAACCCTCGAGCAAGAAGAAATTGCTCGCTTGAACAAGACCATTCCGGCCTACGCTCCTGGTGACACGGTCATCGTCAGCGTGAATGTCGTCGAGGGAACCCGCAAACGTCTGCAGGCTTTCGAAGGCGTCGTGATTGCCAAGCGCAACCGTGGCCTGAACTCCAGCTTTATCGTTCGCAAGATTTCGAACGGCGAAGGTGTCGAGCGTACTTTCCAGGTCTACAGCCCACTGATCGCCAAGATCGAAGTCAAGCGCCGTGGTGACGTCCGCCGCGCCAAGCTGTACTACCTGCGCAGCCGCAGCGGCAAGTCGGCGCGTATCAAGGAAAAGCTGGGCGCCAAGGCTGCGTAAGCTGCCGCCGTCCCCAAAAAGCCGCTCCCTGGAGCGGCTTTTTTATGCCTGTTAGGCTCTGAAAGTCTGGACAGGAACCCGCGTTGCAAGCCATGCACGCCTCTGCGCCCAGGCCACCTGATTTTCATGACCATCACCAAGCCGCTTCCCTTGCTGGATCCCCGAACCGTTCCGGTTCTGGGGGTGGATACGCATCTGTCCGATGTGCCTGCCAGCGCCATGACGCCTCTGGCCTTGCGCCAGCGCTTCCTCGCCCCGCCCGCGTGGACGCCTGAACACAGCGTTGAAAAAAAATTCGGCGACCGCAAACCCGCTCATGCGGCCGTGCTGATTCCCCTCGTGATGCGCGATGAACTCACCATCCTTCTGACGGAGCGCGTGATGGGCCTCTCAACGCACTCCGGCCAGATTGCGTTACCAGGTGGAAAAACGGACGAGACAGACCGCGATGCCGCCCATACGGCCTTGCGCGAGGCAGAGGAAGAAATTGGCTTACCGCCCCGCCATGTGGAAGTGCTGGGCACTTTGCCAATTTATGTGACGGGGACCGCCTTCATCGTCACACCGGTGGTCGCGCTGGTCCGGCCTGGTTTCACGCTGCAGCCGAACCCTGCCGAAGTGGCTGACGTTTTCGAGGTGCCCTTGCGTTATCTCATGAGCCCCTCGAACCATCGACGGCATGCCCTGGAATTCGAGGGCGGGCTGCGCGAGTGGATTTCGATGCCCTACACCAGTGACGACGAAATGCTGCCGAAAGAGCGCTACATCTGGGGTGCCACCGCCGGCATGCTGCGCAACCTGTACCGGTTTCTGGCCGCTTAACAAATACGGCTGGGTTCCCGCCGTGCGGTGACGGTTCCGTCAAAGCGCGTTCAGCGGAATCTTGGCATAAGCGGTGCCGTTGTCCTCCTTGGGCGGCAGTTCACCCGCTCGAATGTTGATCTGAATGGCCGGCAGAATCAGCACGGGCATTTCCAGCGTCGCATCGCGCTTCGTTCGCATCGCAACGAATTCGTCTCCCGAGATGCCATCGTGGACGTGGATATTCTTCGCTCGCTGTTCGGCCACCGTGGTCTCGAACTGAACGGCACGATTATTCGGCGGGTAGTCGTGGCACATGAAGAGCCGGGTCTGCGCCGGCAGGCTCAGCAGCCTGCCAATGGAGGCGTACAGCGTTGCCGCATCCCCGCCGGGGAAGTCGCAGCGCGCTGTGCCGACGTCGGGCATGAACAAGGTATCGCCCACAAAAACGGCATCCCCGAAGCGGTAGGCCGTGCAGGCGGGGGTATGGCCCGGTACGTAGAGCACCTCGCCGGTCAACTCGCCGACGTCAATTGTCTCGCCGTCCCGAAAGAGATGGTCAAACTGCGACCCATCGAGCGCAAAGCTGTTTTCCAGATTGAAGACGCCCTTGAAGACTTTCTGCACGCGCGTGATGTGTTCCCCGATGCCGGTCCGCCCACCGAGTTGGGCCTTGAGATAGGGCGCTGCCGTGAGGTGATCCGCATGCGCATGGGTCTCGAGGATCCAGGCTACGTTCAACTCGTTGGCGCGTACGAAGTCGATGACCTTGTCGGCCGTTGCATGGCCGGTTCGTCCCGACTTGGGGTCGTAGTCCAGCACGGAGTCGATGATGGCGCAGGTTGATTTCGGTCCCAGATGGACGACGTAGGTGACGGTTCCCGTGACGGGATCGAAGACCGGGTGAACCTGCGGTATGTCGGGCTTGGCCATGTGTCGAGTCCTTCCAATTCGATTAACATTATATTGTTTAATAGATTAAATTTCAATAGAATATCGAGCAAGCAATCAACCGGAGCTTTTACGTGATGACAGCGCATATCGATCCTGCGGAAATGCGCAGCGCCGCTGGCCAAGCCTGCCGGCTCATGAAAGTGCTGGCCAACCCCGACCGCCTGATGGTCCTCTGCCAGCTGGCTGAAGGGGAGCGGCGCGTGGGCGAACTCGAGGAATTGCTGGGCATCGTTCAGCCGACCCTCTCGCAACAACTGACTATCCTTCGGGACGAGTCGCTGGTGAGTACGCGGCGCGACGGCAAAAACATCTATTACCAGCTCACCAGCCCGCAGGCTGCTGCGGTCATGAAGGTGCTGTACGAACAGTTTTGCAAACCGGTGAAAAGCGATCCAGCATGACCATCGACTGGGTTAATTTCACCCCTTGGGTGTCACTGGCGGGCGGTTTGCTGCTCGGCCTGGCATCTGCGCTTTTCATTCTTCTCAATGGCCGAATCCTCGGCATCAGCGGGATCCTCGGTGGATTGCTGACGCCGCGCAGAGGCGACGCTGCGTGGCGCATTGCGTTCTTGTTGGGGATGGCTTTTGCGCCCTGGCTGTTTTCACTGCTTGCACCTAATCTGTTGCAGGCACCGCGGATCGACGCGGGGCTGGGCCTGCTTGCTGCCGCAGGCTTGCTCGTGGGTTTCGGTACCCGTTATGGCTCTGGCTGCACCAGCGGCCACGGCGTTTGCGGCTTGTCTCGCTTGTCGCCACGGTCCATGGTGGCCACCGTAACCTTCATAGCCCTGGGATTCCTCACGGTCTATATCGTCCGACACGTGCTTTGAGACAAAGGCTGGTACATGAGACAACGCATCACCGAATTTCTCGCCGGCCTTTTGTTCGGCTGCGGCTTGCTGCTGTCGGGTATGACCGATCCCGGCAAGGTGCTGGCCTTTCTCGACATCTTCGGGTCGTGGGATCCCTCGCTTGCCCTGGTCATGGGTGGCGCCGTGTTGGTCGGGTTCTTCGCCTTTGCCATGGCCCGGAAGCGGACTTCGAGCTTCCTGGGAAACGCGCTTCGACTGCCGTCCGCGAGCCAGATCGACAGGCGCCTGGTGATTGGCGCTACGCTGTTCGGCGCCGGCTGGGGTCTGGCTGGGTTTTGTCCCGGTCCTGCGCTGGTCTCGCTGGCTTCCGGCCAGATCAAGGCAGCCGTTTTTGTCGGCTTCATGCTCGCTGGTATGGCGATCTTCGAGGTGCTCGATCGGCGTGTCAGTCGGGTGCACGCCGCCTGAACCTTGGCTACGGCTCGCTCGTTTTGAGTCACTGAGTCTCGCCACGGCCCTGCTGGACCGTTATGATTTGGCATGAGCTTTTTTGCCGTTCTGTTTGCCCTGCTGCTTGAGCAGGCCAGGCCATTGGGACGCGGCAATCTGCTCCATGGCGCCGTGCGAAGCTGGGCGCGGTGGGCCAGCCGAAACCTCGATGCCGGCCGAACTTTGCATGGCTGGCTCGCCTGGGGCGTGGTCGCGGCCGGTCCCGCTCTGCTTTCGCTGGCGATTCACCTGATCCTCTGGCACATCCATGGTGCGCTGGCCTTCGTCTGGAGCGTGGCCGTGCTCTATGTCACGTTGGGCTTTCGCCAGTTCAGCCACCACTTCACGGCCATTCGTGACGCGCTCGACGTGGCCGACGAGGACGGTGCGAGGGAGCTTCTTGCGGATTGGCAAAAGGTCGATGCGAGCGAGCTTCCTCGAAGCGAAATTGTTCGCCATGTCATCGAGCATTCGGTGCTGGCCGCGCATCGCCACGTCTTTGGCGTCTTTGCCTGGTTCTCGATCTGCGCGGCGCTGGGACTGGGTCCAGCGGGCGCCGTGCTTTATCGCATGAGCGAGTTTGCTTCGCGCTACTGGGTGGCAGAGCGAGGCGTTCAGGGCGATGCGGTGAGTCCGGCACTGCAGCAAGCAGCGCAGCGTGCCTGGGGCCTGCTCGACTTTTTTCCTGCCCGCATGACGGCCATCGGCTTTGCCATCGTTGGCAGTTTCGAGGACGCCATCGACAGCTGGCGCAATTACACGCAGAGTTTTTCCCTGGGGACGGCCATGCTGTCTCCGCGCCGCAACGATGGCGTCGTGCTGGCTGCCACGGCGGGAGCCGTGAATGTCAGGTTGGGCGGCGCGGCACTCAAGCCGGTGCGCCTGCCTCTATCGACCGCGGGGGAGATGGTCGAATCGGTGGCCACCGGATTTACGCCCGGGCGTGAACCCGAGCCCGGTCATTTGCGCAGCGTTGTGGGACTGGTCTGGCGGTCCGTGGTGCTGTGGATGGTGCTGCTCGCGCTGCTCACGCTGGCGCGGCTGCTGGGCTGAAAAGGCGTTCAGTAGCGCGTTTGCGACAACTCGGCGAAGAGTTCGCCATACAACCGGTAGCGCGCAGCGCTGATCATGCCGTCGGTAACGACGCCTGGCGAGCCGACATGCGCGATGACACCGCAGCCGGGTTCATGCAGATGGGTGCAGTTATAGAACTTGCAGTTCTGCGCGTTCACGCGCAGGTCGGGCATGAGCGTGGCCAACTGCATGGGCTCTACGTGGTGCAGGCCAAATTCCTGAAAGCCGGGCGAGTCGATCAGCGCCGTCGTTCGGGCCTTGTCCAGCCAATACAAAGTGGTGCTGGTCGTGGTGTGCTTGCCTGAGTTGAGCGCCTGCGAAATCTCGGCGGTCAGCACCTGCGCATCGGGCACGAGCAAGTTGGTCAGGCTGCTCTTGCCGGCACCCGAAGGCCCCAGCACCAGCGTCTTCTTGTGCTCTAGCAGTGCATGAAGTTCTTCGACCGGCGTTCCCGCCTGGCCAGTTTGCGCATCGCGCGGCTTGATGGCCAGCGGCAGAACCTGGTAGCCCATGGCGCGATAAGGCGCGAGCTTGGTCCATGCGCGGCCAAAGGGCTCCACGAGGTCACTTTTGTTCAGCGCGATGATCGGGCGGATTCGCGCAGCTTCGGCCGCGATCAGGGCGCGCGTGAGCTGGCTCTCCGAAAACTCCGGTTCGGCGGCGATAAGCACCAGCACCTGATCGAGGTTGGCGGCAAATGACTTGGTCCGCAGCTCGTCCTGGCGATAGAAAAGGTTGTCACGCGGCTCGACCTTTTCGATGGTGCCTTCGTCTTCACTGGGCAGCCAGCGGATGCGGTCGCCCACGACGGCCTGGCTTTTCTTGCCGCGCGGGTGGCAGATGATGCGTTCACCGCCCTCGGTTTCAACCAGAACGTGGCGACCGAAACCGGCCACCACCAGTCCGGGCTGTGTGCCCGCCACCACGGGCCGCGCCGGTCCTGTCCTGGCCTGTGGCTGCCGGCCTTTCAAGCGAGCAAAGCGTCGACGCAGGACGCACAGTAGAAGTCGCTTGCCGAAATGCCGTTGACATCGTGCGTGTTGAAGCGCACGGTGCATTTGCCGTAGCTGACCGTGAGGTCGGGATGGTGGTCTTCCCGGTTGGCAATGAACGCGACCGCATTCACGAATCCCATCGTGCGATGAAAGTCTGCAAAAGCGAACGTCTTTTCGAGCGCGCCATCGATCAGCCGCCAGCCCAAAGCCTGCTCGCCATTGAGCTGGCTAAGCTGGCCCACCACTTCAGTGGCGGTCAACGCGCGCCGATTCAAGTGCACCGGGTTGCTCATGTTGCCGCCCGGTGCAGGCCTGACCCTGCGAACGCCGACATTCGCGACAAACGCTCCGATGCGGGGGGATGCGAGTAATAGAACTTCACGAAAACAGGATCGGGCGTCAGGGTGCTGGCGTTGTCCTTGTAGAGCTTGAGCAGCGCGTTCGAGAGGTCTGCCGCTCCGGTCAGGCCTACGGCAAACGCGTCTGCCTCGAACTCGTGCTTGCGCGACAGCTGGGCGAAGAGTGGCGAGATAAAGAAGCTGAAAACCGGAACGACAAGCATGAAAAGCAGCAGCGCCAGGGCGTCATTGCCTCCGCGCAAGCTGGGCTGTACGCCGAGCCCGGTATAAAACCACATCTGCGTCGAAAGCCATCCGAGTAGCGCAAAGCCGGCCAGGCTCAGCGCGAACAACGCGACGATGCGCTTGATGATGTGCTTGTGCTTGAAGTGGCCGAGTTCATGGGCCAGCACAGCATCGACCTCGGCAGGGTTCAACTGGCTCAGGAGCGTGTCGTAGAAGACTACGCGCTTGGCCGCGCCGAAGCCGGTGAAGTAGGCATTCGCATGGGCCGAACGCTTGCTGCCATCCATGACGAAGAGGCCTTTGGCGGCGAAGCCGCAGCGATGCATCAAGGCGGTCACCCGGGCCTTGAGCGTTTCGTCCTCGAGGGGCTTGAATTTGTTGAAGAGCGGCGCGATGACGGTGGGGTACAGCACCAGCGCGAGCAAATTAAAACCCATCCATACGCCCCACGCCCACAACCACCAGAACTTGCCTGCACTTGCCATCAGCCACAGCACGAGTGCCACGATGGGCAGGCCGATCACCACGCCGAGCAGGGTGGATTTGATCAGGTCGCCCAGCCAAAGCTTGAGCGTCATCTTGTTGAAGCCGAAGCGTTCCTCGACAACGAAGGTGCTGTACAGCGTAAAGGGCAAGTCCAGCAATCCGCTGATGAGGCCAAAACCCGCGATCAGCGCGAGCTGCTGCGCCATAGGGCCCCAGCTTCCAAGGCGCGATTGCGCGATGGCCTGGTTCAGGGTGTCGAGCCCACCAAGAAGCGTCCAGGCAACCAGCACCGCAGTGCCGAATGCCAGCTCCAGCAGGCCCAGCCGCGATTTGGCAATGGTGTAGTCGGCAGCCTTCTGGTGGCTGGTGAGCGAAATGGTGCTCGCGAAGGCCTCGGGCACGGCGTCGCGGTGCCGGGCCACGTGGCGAACCTGGCGCGAGCTCAAATAAAACTTCACCAGCAGGCTCAGGACCAGAGCAGCCGAAAAGACAAGCGTGAACGCAAGGGAGGGCTGAATCATCCGGGGAAGTTTAGGCCATCAGCGAGAATCGCAAGATGGCTGAAACTCAACACCCTTTGAAAAAATCCGACCTGAACCTCGTCTGGATCGATTGTGAAATGACGGGGCTGGACCCGGAAAAGGAACGGCTCATCGAAATCGCCGTGATCATCACCGGCCCCGACCTCGTGCCCAGGATCGAAGGCCCGGTGCTCGCGATCCACCAGAGCGATGCCTTGCTTGACCAGATGGACGCCTGGAACAAGGGCACGCACGGGCGCAGCGGACTGATCGACAAGGTCAAGGCCAGCAGCGTCACGGAAGAAGAGGCCGAGCGACAGGTGCTTGCGTTTCTTGCCCAGTACGTCCCCAAGGGCACTTCGCCCCTGTGCGGCAACACCATCAGCCAGGACCGGCGCTTCCTGGTGAAGTACATGCCCCGGCTCGAAGCTTTCCTGCATTACCGCAACATCGACGTCAGCACCTTCAAGGAGCTTGCCAAGCGCTGGCGGCCGGAGGTGTATAGCGGCTTCAAAAAACGACAGAGCCATACCGCACTGGCTGATGTGCACGAGTCGATCGATGAGCTCGAACATTACCGGGAACACTTCCTGAAGTGACGCTTTTATCGAGAGCTTTTCAGGGCTATTGGTAAAAACCCGCAAAACGTGCCATAATAGAGGGCTTGCAGCAGCACAGGGTGCGCTGCATGGATTGCACATCTGCCTCACACTTTTTGACCCGTCTACTGGGTCGCGTTTCAGGGTCTCTTTCTTGCACCCGAAACGAATATTCGTTTGATGGTTGGTGTTTTATTAACCATGAACGAAGCCTTCCGCCACGCGGGAGGTCAAGTTTCCTGTTGCCTTCGCCAAAAGCGATCCGCGCAGGTGATTAGTGAGAAAAAACATGACTGACTCTTTTGAGGCTCGTGGCGACTTTTTGCCCGAAACTTCCGCCGACCTGATTTCTTCCGTGGACGCCCACGCCGTTCCCGACTTTTCCGATGCGCCCGCTGAGGACACATCTCTGGATGCCGTTGCCGCCGAACCCAATGGTTTCGTCAAGCTCGGTCTTGCCCAGGAACTGCTTCAGGCAGTTGCCGACATGGGTTTCACGCAGCCTACCGCCGTGCAGCTCGCGACCATTCCCAAAGCCATGCAAGGCCTCGAAGCCGCTGACGCTGCCGAAGGTGCCAAGAAAGCCGTCTTCACCGACTTGCTGGTTTCCAGCCAGACCGGCAGCGGCAAGACCGCAGCCTTCCTGCTGCCCGTGCTGCACACGCTGCTCAAGCAGCAAGAAGCTGCCGAGCGTCATGAGCGCGCCGAATTTGAACGCCTGAACGCCGAAGCAATTGCTCGTGGCGAGCCTGGCCTCAAGAAACCCAAGCGCAAGGACCCGACCAGCCCGCGTAACTTCAAGGCCGCAACGCCTGGCGCGCTGATTCTCTGCCCGACGCGCGAACTTGCGCAGCAAGTCTGCGCCGATGCGATCGACCTCGTTCGCCATTGCCGCGGCCTGCGCATCGCCAACGTGGTGGGCGGCATTCCATACCAGCTGCAAATCGCCAAGCTGCAAAACGCCGATCTGGTGGTCGCAACGCCAGGCCGTCTGCTCGACCTGCAGCGCAGCATGCAAATCAAGCTCGACCAGGTGCAGTTCCTCGTCGTCGACGAAGCCGACCGCATGCTCGACCTCGGCTTTGCCGACGACCTGACCGAAGTCAACCAGCTGACCATCGAGCGCAAGCAGACCATGATGTTCAGCGCCACGTTCGCGCCGCGCATCATGCAACTCGCCACGCGCGTCATGCGTACGCCCCAGCGTGTCGAGATCGATTCGCCGCACGAAAAGCATGCGTCGATCACGCAGTCGCTGCTGTGGGCCGACAACATGACCCACAAGCGCAAGCTGCTCGACCACTGGTTGCGTGACACCACGATCAACCAGGCCATCGTCTTTGCCTGCACGCAAGTCGAATGCGACGGCCTTGCCAATGACCTGGTGCAGGAAGGCTTCAGCGCTGTAGCACTGCATGGTGCGCTCGGCCAGGGCCTGCGCAATCGCCGCCTGATGGCTTTTCGCGATGGACGCGTCCAGATCCTGGTCGCAACCGACGTGGCTGCCCGCGGCCTCGATGTGCCGACCATCACGCACGTGATCAACTACGGCCTGCCCATGAAAGCCGAAGACTATGTGCACCGCATCGGCCGCACCGGCCGTGCCGGTCGTGAAGGCCAGGCCATCACGATTGCCGAGTTCCGCGATCGCCGCAAGATCCAGGACATCGAACACTACACACAGCAGAACCTCAAGCCCAGCGTCATTGCTGGCCTGGAGCCACAGCAGCGTTTCGCGCCTACGTCCGATCGCCCTCGCGGCAACTTCGGCAACGACCGCGGTGACCGCGGCGGCCGCAGCTTCGGCGGTGGCGGTGGTGGTTTCGCCGGCCGCAAGCCCGCTGGTGGTGGATTCGGTAGCGGTGGCGGCTTCGGCGGCAACCGCAACGACCGCGGTGCTCCCTTCCCGGCACAACAGGGCAATGGTTTCGGCGACCGCGGCTTTGCAGATCGCGCACCGCGCCGTCCTGACGACCGTAACTTCGGCACCAATACCTTCGCACCGCGCGAAGAGCGCAGCTTCGCTCCCCGTGAAGAGCGCAGCTTCGCACCGCGTGAAGAGCGCAGCTTTGCTCCCCGCAACGACGGCTTTGCTCCTCGTGGTGACTTCGCCAACCGCAAGCCGGCCTTCTCGAAGCCAGCTGGCAAGGTGTTCGTGCCGCGTGACGCAGCCAAGAAAGCTGGCGGCAAGTTCAGCAAGCCTTTTCGTGACTGATTGATATCCTGCAGCGCGGCCAAGCCTTTACGGTTGGCCGCGCATGACGGCAAAAAGCCGCTGCAACTTTGCGTTGCAGCGGCTTTTTTATTTGCAGGTCTCTCGATTTGAAACTGATCGCGTACCAGGTGATCGACGTGGTCGCGCCATCGCGGCCACCGACTCGCTCACTCCATCTTGATGCCGGCGTCCTTGACGACCTTGCCCCAGCGTTCCATCTCCTGCACCATGTACTCCGACATCGCTTCGGGTGTCGATGGCGTTACCTCGACACCGGCGTCATAGAGCGCCTTCTTTGTTTCTGGCGAGGCCATGGCCTTTGCCACTTCCGAGTTCAATCGCAGCACGATGTCACGCGGCGTGCCGGCGGGAGCAAGCAGGGCAAGCCAGACCGACGCTTCATAGCCCGGAACGCCCGCTTCCTGCAGAGTCGGCACATCGGGCAATTGCGGGATGCGCTTGGACGTGGTGACGGCCAGCGCTTTCAGGCGGCCCCCGGGCACTTGGGCAAGCGCGTTCGGAACGCCCGCAAAGCTGCTTTCGACGACACCGGCGACGAGGTCGTTGGCAGCGCCACCGCTACCGCGGTAGGGAACATGCTTGAGGGGAGCGCCCGTCATCGAAACGAACAGGCCGCCCATTAAATGCTGCGAGCTGCCATTGCCCGACGACGCGTAGTGGATGGTGTCGGGAGCCGACTTGGCCAATGCGATGAATTCCTTCACGTTGTTGGCCTTGACCTTCGGGTTGACCAGCAGCACGTAGGGAGAGTCCACCAGCTTGGAGACTGTGGTGAAGCTCTTGATCGGGTCGTACGGCATGTTTTTGTAGATCCATGGGCTGATCACATGCGTGGTCGAGACCATGACCAAGGTATAGCCATCCGCCGGCGACTTTGCCACGAACTCGGTACCGATGACGGAGCCCGCGCCGGCCTTGTTCTCGATCACGAACTGCTGCCCCATGGCCGTAGACATTCGCTGGCCCAGGATTCGCGCCACCACGTCGGTAAACCCGCCGGGTGCAAACGGCACGATCAGCTTGATCGGCTTGTTCGGGTAGGCCTGCGCATGCGCTGCGGCGATGGAACTCACCACCACAGCGGCAGTGACGATGGATTTTCTGAAAAGGTTCATGGCGTTTATCCCTTGTAGGTGGGTTCTGGCATGGTGTAGAAACTGTTGAGCAGGTGGTAGACCATCATGTAGTTCTTCTGCTGAAAGCTTGCGTGCGAAATGCCCCGCATCACGCTGAACTGCTTGTTCATGTTCGGCAACAGCTTGAAGAAATCGATCAGGTCGTCCATCCCCGCGATTCCGTCGTACTCACCGCGCAAGATTAGAGAAGGCACGGTGATGTTTTTTGGGTCGAGCAAAGGCAGGCGGCTGCACATGTCGACGTAAGTGCCCGTGGGCATCGAGTCGTCGAGCGTCAAAATGGCATCGGCAAAGGCCTCGACGGTGGCCGAATCGGCTGTATCGGGATGGTCGCGCTGGAAGATGCTGTGCACGAAGGCACGGTCGATCGGCCGGCGGTTCTTGGCCAGAAACTCGGGCAACTTCTTCTTGCGCTGCTCCAGCGTGTGGCTGCCTTCGCCGGTCCACACGAAGGCGTCGAGCGCCAGCTTTTCAACGCGCTCGGGGTGGCGTTCGGTAAAGAGCGCGGCCTTCAGGGCGCCTGAAGAAATGCCATACAGAAGCAGCGACTTTGCGCCGGTCTTTTCCATGATGTAGCGGCTTCCGGCTTCCAGGTCGTCGGCGCCGTTGCTGATGTCGAAGTTGATCTCGCGGTGCTTGTCAGACCGGCCATACCCTTCGTTGTCCATGGTCCACGTATCGAAACCGTGCTCGGCAAACCAGTCCATGGCCGACGAATAAGGCCGGCCTGGCACATGCAGGTCGAACGTGGGCTGCGAGGCCATCGAGGAGCCGTGCACGAAGAAGATCGTCCCGGCGTGGGGAACCTTGGGGTTGGCTTTCTTTTCCCACAGGAACAGGCGGATGTCGCCCTTTTTTGTCCAGTGCTCAAAACCACCCGTCCACTTTACGTCGCTCATCAAAATTTCCTTCTAGTTTTCGTTTTGTTTCTGGCATGCAGGCATGCCTTCGAAGTTGCCCAGCCGGGCTCAGACAAACCTGTTTTCGATCACGCCGATTCCGTCGATCTCGATCCGCACCACGTCACCCGCCTTGAGGTATTGCGGTGGCGTAAGGCCCATGCCGACGCCTGCTGGCGTTCCGGTGGCAATGACGTCGCCGGGATAGAGCGTGATGCCCCGCGAGCAGGTTTCGATCAATGTCGGAATGTCGAAAATCAGGTCGGTGGTCTGCCCGTCCTGCCGCAACTCGCCATTGACCCAACCGCGCACGCGCGTGCGCGTGCCGTCCATTTCGTCGGCCGTGACAATCCACGGACCCATCGGGCAGAAGGTGTCGAACGATTTGCCCAGGTCCCATTGCTGGTGGCGCATCTGGACGTCGCGCGCGGTCACGTCATTGACGATGGTGTAGCCGAACACGTGGCCGAGCGCATCTTCACGCGAGATGTTCTTGCCGCCCTTGCCAATCACCACTGCAAGCTCGGACTCGTAGTCGATTTGGCTGGATACGGTGGCGCCTGGCAGCATGACATCGTCGAAGGGACCGACAACGCATTCCGGTACCTTGGAAAAAACGATGGGCCAATTTTCAGGGTTGGCGTTGTTGTTCTTGAATACCGAGGCCGAAAGCTCCTTGGCATGCGCGTGGTAGTTGCGTCCCACGCACAGAAGGTTCCTGCGCGGCAGGGGCAGCGGCGCAACCAGCCTGACTTCGCTGACCTCGCGGCGTTCGGCCTCCACGAGCCGTGTATTTTGAGCGCTCCCGTCTTCGATCAGGCTCAGTACACCTTTTCGCGCGAGTTCGGGCGTGAGGTCGAAAGGCGTGACGGTTTTTCCGTCCGCAGATACGACACCTGCATAGAGGCGGCCGTTCCATTCATAGCTGGCGAGTCGCAAGAGCGCTCCTGGTCGAGAGTTGATGAATCGCCCAAATGGTACCAATGCGCAACCAAAAAACCTCGACAAAATCCCTTGCATCGGGAAAACACTGAGCAAAAAGCCCATAAATCCTTAAAGATGAGCAACCAATGTGGCCCAATTGCGTGTAAATTCTCACCAATTTCCCGATCGATCCCGTTACTTTCCCCCTCCCCATGGACCCCGCCACCCTGTTCCAGGAAACCCTCATCGAGAAACTTAAGTCGCGAAAATGGCGGGCGGGCCACCGCATTCCGACCGAGCGGCACTTCAGCGCCGAAACGGGCCTCAGCCGCTCCACCGTGCGCCGTGTGCTGGGCGGCCTGAAGCAGCGTGGCCTGATCAAGCAGACGGTTGGCAGCGGCACCTACGTGAGCGAGCAGATTGCCGACCTGCTGCCGGGACTGCAGGGTGGTCCGGAAGTCCAGGCCACCAGCCCCTCTGAGCTGATGAGCGCACGACTTGCGCTGGAGCCCGCCATCATCGACATGGTCATCGGAGCTGCCCACGCCGCAGACTTCGCGCAAATGGACATGTGCTGCGCCAAGGCCGAGGCAGCCACAACGCTGGAAGACTTTGAGCACTGGGACAGCCTGCTGCACGAAGTCATAGCGGCGGCCGCGCACAACAGCTTTATCGACAACGTATTTCGCCTGATCAACCAGGCTCGGGCCGACGCCGAGTGGGGCATGCTCAAGCGGCGCAGCGCCACACCGGAGCGCCGTGCCGAATACCAGCAAGAGCATCGCGCCCTGGTTGACGCGCTAAAGCAGCGCGACGCCGAACTGGCCAGAAAGCTCTGTATGGCGCACCTGGCCCACGTGCGCAGCAATATGCTCGGGTATTGAGCTTTTCCAGCCGCCCGTTGGCGGGCCGTCCTTATCGCATTCACCCCATTTCACCAACAGGAGTTTCGATGCAGCAGAAAAACCATGCTTTCGATCCCGTATGGCTCGACAGCATGTACAACAATCGTGCACTGGTGCCGGATGCGCCCGCCTATTTCGAGCGCTGGGGTGGCCTGTCCCGAGATGCCCGAACCCATCCGGACTGCGCGATCGACGTCCGCTTCGGGAAGGAGCCCGGCGAGCAGCTCGACGTCTTTCAGGCACCCGGAAAGACGTCTGCGCCCGTCCTGATCTTCATCCACGGAGGGTACTGGCGCGCGCTCGACAAGGCCGACCATTCATTCGTTGCGCCGGCGTTTACGACAGCGGGCGCCTGCGTCGTGGTGCCGAACTACGATCTCTGTCCTGCCACGACGGTGCCGGGCATCGTGATGCAGATGGTGCGGGCGGTCGAGTGGACATTCAGGAATATCGCCGCCTATGGCGGAGACCCGCAACGAATCAGCGTGGTCGGGCATTCCGCGGGAGGCCATTTGGCCGCGATGATGCTGGCTTCGCTCTGGCAGAAACTTGACCCCAGGCTGCCCGCCGATGTGGTCAAGGGCGCACTTTCAATTTCAGGGCTGTATGACCTGGAACCCATCATGCATACGCCGTTTCTGAAAGAAGCGCTCCGGCTCACCCCTGAACAGGTTCTCAAGACAAGTCCCGCGTGGATGCCGGCGCCATCGCACGGAAAACTCTATGCGGTCTATGGCGGCAACGAGAGCGCCGAGTTCAAGCGTCAGAACGAGCTCATCCAGAAGGTCTGGGGCAAAAAGGTGGTGCCGGTCCAGGAAGGCATTCCCGGCCGCAACCATTTCAGCGTGCTGGACGCGCTCGTCGAGCCCGACAACCGCCTGTATCAACTTACGCGGCAATTGCTGGGCCTTTGACCGCGTTCCCGCAGCCGGCTACATCAGCAGGTGTTCCCCGGCGTTGTCGCCGCCCAGGATCACGTAGTTGACCTTGCGGATGTCCATCAGCTTCTTGCCGCCCGCGTAGCTGATGGAGCTTTGCACGTCCTGCTCCATCTCGACGAGCGTGTCCTTGAGGCTTCCCTTGATCGGCTCCAGGATTCGCTTGCCTTCGACGTGCTTGTACTCGCCCTTGTTGAAGTCGGACGCGCTGCCGTAGTACTCCTTGTAGCGCTTGCCGTCTTCCTCGACGGTCATGCCCGGGCTTTCCTCGTGGCCTGCCAGCATGGAGCCGATCATCACCATGGTCGCGCCGAAGCGGATCGACTTGGCAATGTCGCCGTGTTCACGAATGCCACCATCGGCAATGATGGGCTTGGTGGCCACACGGGCACACCACTTCAGCGCTGAGAGCTGCCAACCGCCGGTGCCGAAGCCGGTCTTCATTTTTGTGATGCAGACCTTGCCCGGGCCGATGCCGACCTTGGTGGCGTCGGCGCCCCAATTTTCAAGGTCGATGATGGCCTCAGGCGTGGCAACATTGCCGGCGATGATGAAGGCCGAAGGCATGACTTCCTTCAGGTGCATGATCATCTTGCGAACGCTGTCGGCATGGCCGTGCGCGATGTCGATCGTGATGTAGTCGGGCACGAGATTGAGCGCCACCAGTTTCTCGACGGCGTCATAGTCGGGCTGCTTGACCCCGAGGGAAATCGAGGCATACAGGCCGCGGCCTTTCATGCGCTTGACGAACTCCACATTGTCCAGGTCGAAGCGGTGCATGACATAGAAGTAGCCATGTTCGGCCAGCCATACGCAGATGGGTTCGTCGACCACGGTCTTCATGTTGGCCGGCACCACCGGCAGGCGAAAGTGGCGGTTGCCGAGCGGCACGCCAGCGTCGCATTCGGAGCGGCTCTCCACGCGGCATTTGCGCGGCAGCAGCAAGACGTTGTCGTAGTCAAAAATTTCCATGGCCCAAGCTCCAGAATTCAGTTGTTCAACGAAGGGCGCTTGGATTGGACCGGCTTGCCCGCTCGCGCGCAAGGCGCAGCAGACCAAAAAAAACCGGGCGCAATTGCTTGGGCCCGGTGACTGATTCTAGGCGTTGCCGATTTCCCGATACCGAGCAGGGCCGTATAAGGCGTATATCAGCGGGCGAATGACGCGATACCTCAGGGCGGGACGCACCTGGATACGGCGGCATTGACCACGCGCCCGTGCGCATCCTCGACCCAGCCTACCAGGCGCAGCCGTTCCGGGTTCGCCCCTTCGGCCAGACTCATCGAACGGCTGTCGAACCAGCGCGCGGCGGCCTTGGCCGTGTTCGCGCCCGATGTCTTCCACTGTGCCTTGAAGAGATTGCGCACCAGGTTGCGCTCGACCGGCGAGCCCTCCGCGCCAGCGGGGAGCGTCTCTACCAGCGCCAGCCAGCCCGTCCATTGGGACCCGCGCGCCAACCGGGGCACGGGTTTGAGTTCGATCGACGTGCCAACGTAACCGTTGAAGGGCAGGCCATGGGCAACGCGCAGCGCTCCCGACTGGCCCGTGACGCGGCTTTTGCGTTCCCACTGGCTGCCCGATGGCTGCAAGCGCAGCGACTCCATCCGCTCCAGGCTGTCGCGCGTGGCCACAGCCGACAGCGGCGCGTCATCGCCGCGGGCTCCGGGCACCACCCAGTCCAGCGCGATTTCCCTGGCCCCGGCAGCGGGCGTTGCCGGCGCGCTCCAGCATGTGGCGCAGTCGGCGCTGATGAATCGCTCCAGCAGCATGACGGGCCGCGCTTGCCTGTCGCTGGAACACGAGGACTGGGCGTGGGCGGCACTCAGCACCGCAGCACCCAGTGCGGCCGTCAGGGCGAGCGCGCGCGGAGCTTGTTGCCGGACACGGGAAATGGCTTGGCGGTGCGGTGAATTCATGCGGTCTTTCTACAATGGGGAATGTTCGCAGAAGCCGCCTCCAGCTCCCCACTCCTTCAAAATCTTAATCCAGAGCAGCTGGCCGCGGTGACCTTGCCGAATACCCATGCGCTCATCCTTGCCGGAGCAGGCTCGGGTAAGACGCGCGTTCTCACCACGCGCATTGCGTGGCTGCTGCAGACCGGCCAGGTTTCGCCGGGTGGCGTGCTGGCGGTGACCTTCACCAACAAGGCCGCCAAGGAAATGATGGCCCGGCTTTCGGCCATGCTGCCGGTGAATGTTCGCGGCATGTGGATCGGCACCTTCCACGGTTTGTGCAACCGCTTTTTGCGCGCGCATTACAAGCTGGCCAACCTGCCGCAGAGTTTTCAGATTCTCGACACGCAAGACCAGCTCTCGGCCGTCAAGCGGCTGTGCAAGCAGTTCAACGTCGACGACGAGCGTTTCCCGGCCAAGCAGCTGGTCTGGTTCATCGCCGCTTGCAAGGAAGACGGGCTGCGCGCGAAAGACGTCATCGTGCGCGATGAAGAAAGCCGCAAGAAGGCCGAAATCTACGCGCTCTACGAAGAGCAATGCCAGCGCGAGGGCGTGGTCGATTTTGGCGAGCTGATGCTGCGCAGCTATGAACTGCTGCGCGACAACCCGCCAGTTCGCGAGCATTACCAGCGCCGCTTCCGGCACATCCTGATCGACGAGTTCCAGGACACCAACAAGCTCCAGTACGCGTGGATCAAGATGCTGGCGGGGCAAGGTGAGGACGCCTCCGAAGCGCAGGGAGCGCTGCCGGGCGGCTCCGTGGTGGCGGTGGGCGACGACGACCAGAGCATTTATGCCTTTCGCGGCGCGCGCGTGGGCAACATGGCGGACTTTGTGCGCGAGTTCCATGTTCAGCATCAGATCAAGCTGGAGCGCAACTACCGCAGCTTCGGCAACATCCTCGATTCGGCCAACGAACTCATCAGCCACAACAGCAAGCGCCTGGGCAAAAACCTGCGTACCGAAGCGGGGCCGGGTGAGCCCGTCAGAGTCTATGAATCGACGACTGATTTTGCCGAAGCGCAGTGGTTCGTGGACGAGGTCCGGCAATTGGTCAGGGAAGGTGCCGAGCGCAAGGAGATTGCGCTCTTGTACCGCAGCAACGCCCAGAGCCGGGTCATGGAAACAGCGCTTTTCAACGCCGGCATTCCCTATCGGGTCTATGGCGGGCTGCGATTTTTCGAGCGCGCCGAGATCAAGCATGCACTGGCCTACCTGCGCCTTCTTGAGAACCCCAACGACGACACCAGCTTTCTGCGTGTGGTGAATTTTCCGCCTCGCGGCATCGGCGCACGCAGCATCGAGCAGTTGCAGGACATCGCCCGCACGTCGGGCTGTTCGCTGAACGATGCGGTCAGCGCCGTGACCGGCAAGGCTGGCGCCAATCTCGGCGGCTTCGTGGCCAAGATCGACGTCCTGCGTGAGCAGACCCTGGGCTTGACGCTGCGCGAGATCATCGAGCTGGTACTGCAGCACAGCGGCCTCGAAGAGCATTACAAACTGGAGAAAGAAGGGCAGGACCGGCTCGAGAATCTGGGGGAACTGGTCAACGCGGCTGAATCCTTTGTCAGCATGGAAGGCTTCGGCCGCGACGCGGTGGCGATGCCCATCGACGAGCACGGCACCCCTATGCGCCAGTCGCCTGCAAGCCAGGGGCTGGACCCGAACGCGCCCCTACTCGACGAGCCGCTCGAACTGCCGCCGCCCGATGCGGAAACGGGCGAGACTCTCTCCCCGCTGGCTGCCTTCCTCACGCATGCCGCGCTCGAGTCGGGCGACAACCAGGCGCAGGCCGGGCAGGACGCCGTGCAACTCATGACGGTTCATTCGTCCAAGGGGCTGGAGTTCGACTGCGTTTTTATTACGGGCATGGAAGAAGGGCTTTTTCCGCACGAAAACTCCATGAGCGACCGCGATGGGCTCGAGGAGGAACGCCGCCTGATGTATGTGGCCATCACTCGTGCCAGAAAGCGCCTGTACCTCAGTCACTCGCAAACGCGCATGCTGCATGGGCAGACGCGCTACCACATCAAGAGCCGGTTTTTCGATGAGCTGCCGGAAGCGGCGCTCAAGTGGATCACGCCCAAAAACCAGGGTTTCAGTTCTGGCTATGGCGCCGGCGGGCAGGGTGGCGGCTGGCAAGGAAATTCAGGCGGCGGCCAGCGCGGCGACTGGGCCGCCAACGCTTACGCCTCGCGCAATGCCGGGACAGAGCGTTTTGCCAATCCGCCGGTGCCGCCGCAGCGCAATGCACCTGCGCACGGGCTGAAAGCCGGAACCGCGGTGTTCCATGCCAAGTTCGGCGAAGGCAAGGTGCTGATGCTTGAAGGCAGTGGCGATGATGCCCGCGCGCAGATCAGTTTTAATCGCCATGGGGTTAAATGGCTTGCGCTAAGCGTGGCCAAACTGACGATTGTCTGAGTTCAACCTGTCCGCTTTGCTCTTGCTCTTGCCCGTGTTCTTGCTTTGCCCTTCGAGGAGTCCTGATGAAACCTTTTCTGCTAGTTCTTTTCCTGGCCCTTGCCGGCCCGCTGGTTCATGCCGCGGATACGCCAACGGTGGCCGAACCCACCGCCACGGAGCGCCTCGGCCTCGCCCGGGACGCGATTAAGGCCAAGGATTTCCGGCGGGCCGTTGCAGAGCTGAACATCGCGGTACGAGAAGAGCCACGCAACGCAGACATCCACAACCTCCTGGGCTACAGCTTGCGCAAGCAGGCGCGTCCGGATATGGCCCGCGCGATCGAGCACTACAAGACCGCGATCAAGCTGGACCCTCGCCACAAGGGTGCGCACGAATACATCGGTGAAGCCTACCTGATGGAGAAAAATCCGGGCGAGGCTGAAAAGCATCTGGCAGAACTGGCCCGCATCTGCGGCAACACCTCGTGCGAGGAATACGCAGACCTGTCACGGTCCCTGGTGGCCTACAAGGCAAAAGCCAAGTAGCGCAAGCCAACGCGCGGGACCGCTACATCATGGCCGCCTTTTACTGAATCACTTCAGTGGCGACCAGGATGCCTACGCGCCGTCGGCGGGTTGCGTCCCGGAAGCGCTCGAAACCGTTGAGCCGTCCGGCAGCGTCTCCACGAAGCTGTCGCGGAAGGTGAAGTAGATCGACGTGAAAAACATCGCGACGATGAGCATGGCCGCGGGGAACATCGCAATGCCGGCGACGGCCGGGCTGCCGAGCAGTGTTGCAATGAGCGTGATCACCAGCGCCATGGCCATGAAGTAGCCCATCCAGACCAGTCCGAAGACGGTCATCGCGCCGAAGTTCTTGTAGCAGGCCATGAAGCTGAAAAACAGGCTCTTGACCGGCGATATGCCATGCCAGTGCACCAGCGCGGGGGCATGCCAGAACAGCAGCGAAAGCGGCACATACAGCAGCAGTGCAACCCACATGGCCACCTGAAAGTCGCCCTTCATCAGCATCTCTTCGGTGATCTGTCCGCCCATGAGGTAGAGCCGGGCGAACTGCCCGCCATCGAAGAGGGCGGTGATGCCCATCAGGATCAGGAATCCGGCAGCGTACAAAATGCCCAGTACGACCATGGCGCGCATCCGCTGCTTGCCAGCGCGAAACGCGCTCAACAGGATAGACGGCATCGGGAACTTGCCCTTGGTAGCCTCATGCGTGGCGGCCATCAAGCCCAGTGTTGCGGCCGGCAGGAGCGCCAATGCCAGGGCGGCTCCCAGAAATGGCACCAGCGTGGCAATCGACAGCAAAGCCATGAACATGAAGAACAGGCCCGTCATCGCAAGCGGTTGCTTGACGAAAGTGCCCACGCCGAGCTTGGCCCAGGTGATGCCGGTGCGCGCGGGGACAATGTTGAGTTTCATGAAATCGGCGTAACGCTTTTTGGGTTCAGGGAAAGAGGGATCGGTTCAGAGTCGGGCCGGGACTGGCTGGCATGGCCAGAACTTCCCCGAGTTCCTACATCCTTATTGTGCGACGGAACGCTTGCAGCACCTGGGCGGCCGTGCGGCTCAGGCGGCAAGCTGGAGTGGTTGCGCCACGCATGCGGACAGCACGCGCTCGAAGTGCTGCGGGTCATGCGCCTTGAGAACAGCGGCTTCGCGTGGCAAATGAAAATCCCAAAGGCGTGAGATCCAGAAGCGCAGCGCGCCAGCGCGCTGCATGGCCGGCAGGAGTTGCCGCTCCTGTCCAGTAAGCGGCCTGACCCGCTGGTAAGCGTCTAGGAATGCCCGCGCCCTGTCGGGGTCGCTTTTCCCGGTGGATTGATCGATGCACCAATCGTTCAGGCTGACGCCTATGTCGAAGAGAAAGGTGTCGCAACCGGCGAAATAAAAGTCGAAAAAGCCGGTCAATTCGGTGGCGTGGCCGCCTTCGCCATCGGGTGCGAACATCACGTTATCGCGAAAGAGGTCGGCGTGGATCGGTCCGCGCGGCAGGCTCCGGTAAACCGATGATGCCGCCACGTGGTTCTGAAAGGCCAGTTCGCTCACGATCAGGTCACGCTGCTCCGGCGTCAGAAAAGGCAGCACCACTGGAACGGTCTCGTTCCACCACGGCAGTCCGCGCAGGTTGGGCTGGCGCATGTCAAAGTCGCTCCCCGCCACGTGCATGCGCGCCAGCATCTCGCCAACCGAGGCGCAGTGCGCGGCGCTCGGGTGGAGTTCGCTGCTGCCGCGCAGCCGGTTCACGACCGCCGCGGGTTTGCCCTTGAGGCTATGCAGAATTTCTCCGGGGCGGGTCACGGTGGCAGCGACAACGGCTGCGACCACGGCCTTGCGGCTCTTGGCTGTGGTAGCGGCGGCCGGCGCTACGCCGGGCGCTGCCTGCGGGTCCGGAACAGGGATGCCCTTGCCGGCCAGGTGCTTCATGAGCCGCAGGTAAAACGGCAGTTGCTCGAACGTCAGGCGCTCGAAGAGGGTCAGGACAAACTGGCCCTGCGCAGTGTCGACAAAGTAGTTGGTGTTCTCGATACCGCCCGAGCAGCCCGAAATGGATTGCAGGGCGCCGAGCCCGAGTGCCTGCAGGAAGGTGTCGGCCTCTTCGAACGAGACTTCGGTGAAAACGGCCATGTGAAGATCAGAAAGTTAGTGCGCAAAAGAGGCGCAATGGCGGGGCTGGCAGCCATCGCGGTGGCAGCCGCGCACGCTCAAAACCGGAAAATGTTCCAGATGCGTGGGCCAGTTGTCCCGGTGTTGCCCGCCTCGTCGGGCCGAGTGGCGCCGGCGGGCTTGACCTCGTAGGCGGGAACTTCGGCCTTGGGTTGCACCGTGATGCTGCGGGTCTGCCCGCCGATGCGCAATTCGTCGATCCGCGAACCGGCGTCTTCGGTCCGGATGCGCTCGACGGTCTGGTCGGGCCGGCTGGCGCCTTTGGCCTCGGGCGCGGTAGCCGGGGGCGCGGGCTGGGCCAGCGCCAGTGTGCTGAGCAGCAAGGCCAAAACAGGCAGCAGGGCAAGGCGAAGGGGATGCGTCATGGGCAGTATTGTAGGCCGCCGGGATCGCCGCCAAATAGCCTCGTGGCGCCCGTGCAGGGTGCCAAATCCTTCACAATCAGGACGATGAGCACCGACAAGAAAACACTGCTGCTGGTGGATGGTTCCAGCTACCTGTACCGCGCCTTCCACGCTATGCCCGACCTGCGCGTCGTGGCGGGCGATCCGGCCAGCCCGGCCACGGGCGCGATCCGGGGAATGATCAACATGATGCAAAAGCTGCGCAAGGACGTGCGTGCCGATTACGCTGCATGCGTTTTCGATGCCAAGGGACCGACCTTCCGTGACGTCCTGTACCCCGAGTACAAGGCGCAGCGTTCGGCCATGCCGGACGACCTGCGCAGCCAGGTCGACGCCATTCACGAGGTGGTTCGGCTGATGGGCTGGAAAGTGCTGAACGTGCCCGGCGTGGAGGCCGACGATGTGATCGGCACGCTGGCCTGCATTGCGTCGAAGCAGGGCATCGAGGTCATCATCTCCAGCGGCGACAAGGACCTCAGCCAGTTGGTGGACGAGCACATCACGGTGATCGACACCATGAACGATCGCCGGCGCGACCTCGCCGGCGTGGAGGCCGAGTTCGGCGTTCCTCCCCGCCTGATGATCGACTACCAGACGCTGGTGGGTGACACGGTGGACAACGTGCCGGGTGTGCCCAAGGTCGGCCCCAAGACAGCCGTGAAGTGGCTGCTGGAGTACGGCTCGCTCGATGCACTGATGGCGCGCGCCGCCGACATCAAGGGTGTGGTCGGAGAAAACCTGCGGCAATCGCTGGAGTGGCTCCCTCGTGGCCGCGAGCTCCTCACCATCAAGACCGATTGCGAACTCGAGGCCCACCTGCAAGGGCTGCCCGCGCTCGAAGGCCTGACGATGGAGGCGCAACAAACCGAGGCGCTCAAGGCCTTCTACGAGCGCTTCGGCTTCAAGGCGCTGGCCAAGAGTCTGGACGTGCAGAGCGTGCCGCCCGAGCTGATCGGCGGACCGGAAGGCCGGCATATCAAGCCCAAGGCCGATTCGCATTTCCCCGGTCTCTTCGACGAGCCCGAATTCCTGCAGGTTCCCCTGGCCGAGCGCGTCACCAACCTGCGCTACGAAACCATCTTCAACTGGGAGGCGATGCAGGGCCTCATGCAGCGCATCGAGGCGGCCGATCTGGTGGCAGTCGATACCGAAACCGATTCCCTCGACGAGATGCGTGCGCAGATCATCGGCCTGAGTTTCAGCGTCGCGCCCGGCGAGGCTGCCTACATTCCGCTGGCCCACGACTACCCGGGCGCACCGGCGCAGCTGCCGCGCGATGAAGTGCTGGCGCGCCTGAAACCCTGGCTGGAAAATGGCGCCCGTGCCAAGCTGGGCCAGCACATCAAATACGACCGCCATGTCTTTGCCAACTACGGCATCGAGGTGCAGGGCTACCGCCATGACACCATGCTGCAAAGCTACGTGCTCGAAGTGCACAAGCCGCATGGCCTGGCTAGCCTGGCGGAGCGGCATGTGGGCCGCAGCGGCATCAACTACGAAGACCTCTGCGGCAAGGGTGCGAGCCAGATCAAGTTCAGCCAGGTCGAGATCGCCAAGGCGGCCGAATACTCCTGCGAAGACGCCGACCAGACACTCGACGTGCATCTGGCGCTGTGGCCGCGCCTGCAGGCCAACGAAAAGCTGCGTTTCATCTACGAACTGGAAATCGAGAGCAGCGAGGGCTTGTACCGCATCGAACGCCAGGGCGTCATGATTGACGCCCCGACGCTGGCGCGCCAGAGCGCCGAACTCGGAGCGCGCATCCTTCAACTAGAGACGGACGCGCACGTGCTGGCGGGCCAGCCCTTCAACCTCGGCTCACCCAAGCAGATCGGTGAAATTTTCTTCACCAAGCTGGGGCTGCCCGTGGTCAAGAAGACCGCCACCGGCGCACCGAGCACCGACGAGGAAGTGCTGGAAAAGCTGGCCGAGGATTACCCCTTGCCTGCCAAGATCCTAGAACACCGGGGCTTGTCCAAACTCAAGGGCACGTATACCGACAAGCTGGCGCAACTGGCGCATCCGCGCACGGGCCGCGTGCACACGCATTACGCACAGGCAGTGGCGGTCACGGGACGGCTTTCGAGCAATGACCCGAACCTGCAGAACATTCCGGTCAAGACGGCTGAAGGGCGCCGCGTGCGCGAAGCCTTCATCGCGCCACCGGGTTGCGTCATTGCCAGCGCCGACTACTCGCAGATCGAGCTGCGCATCATGGCGCACATCAGCGAGGACGAAGCCTTGCTCCGGGCATTTACCGAAGGCATCGACGTGCACCGCGCCACGGCTTCGGAGGTGTTCGGCGTCGCGGTCGATCAGGTCAGCAGCGAGCAGCGCCGCTATGCCAAGGTGATCAACTTCGGCCTCATTTATGGCATGAGCAGCTACGGGCTGGCGCGCAACCTCGGCATCGAGACCAAGGCCGCGGCGGCGTATATCGACCGCTACTTCCAGCGCTACCCCGGCGTGAAGAACTACATGGACGAAACCAAACTCTCGGCCAAGAGCAAGGGCTATGTTGAAACCGTGTTCGGCCGGCGCCTCTACCTTCCTGAGATCAACTCGCCCAACGGCCCACGTCGCAGCGGCGCTGAACGTGCGGCCATCAACGCGCCCATGCAGGGCACGGCGGCCGACCTCATCAAACTCAGCATGGTCAAGGTGCAGCAGGTGCTTGACGCCGAGCAGCGCGCCACCCGCATGATCATGCAGGTGCATGACGAACTTGTTTTCGAGGTTCCTGAAGCCGAAGTCGAATGGGTCAGGACTGAAATCCCGCGCTTGATGGCCGTGGTGGCAGAGCTCAAGGCGCCCTTGTTGGCCGAAATCGGCATTGGGCCGAATTGGGAGCAGGCGCACTGAGTTTTTTGCGACGCGGGCCGGGTTTATCCCGCGGCCAAGGGGCCCTGCAGGGGGCGCCGCGCAATGCACCTCTTAAGCTGTCCGAAGCCTTCGAGCTGTTTCCGGCGACATCATCTATTCGAGCACGCCCGAGAATGTCGGTCCGGTCGACAAGGGCGACGTCATCGAATGCCATATCGATGGCCTGCCCGGACTGAGCGTCAAAATCGTCTGAAGCCATTTGTCTGCCACCCGCCAAGCGGAGGGCTTGACACGCTTGATAAGATAGCTTTCTCGGCCGCAACGTCACTGTTGCGGCCGATTTATATTGGAGCGCGGTTTCTTTTGCCCTCGCTTCCAGCGTCTTTTCGGGCCCCGGCCCTTGTTTTGGGCACAGGCACATGACCTTGTTAGCGATTTTGGGCGGAACGCTGCTGGCCGGCATCGGCAGCGTATGGCTGGCCGCGCTCCTCAGCTTCGGAGTACTGTCCCGCTACACGCAGCACATGCTGAGCCTGGCCGCTGGCGCGTTGCTCGCCACCGCTTTCATGCATCTGTTGCCCGAGGCTTTCGAAAGCCAGGCCAGTGCTCACCAGCTCTTTGCCACCTTGCTGGTTGGCCTTGTGTTCTTTTTCCTGCTGGACAAAGCCGAGCTGTGGCACCACGGCCATGAGCACCATCATGAGGAACAAGGGCCCCATGGCGCGGGCCACGCGCACGGCGATCATGGTCACCACGGCCATCACCACGGGAGCCATGGAACTCCTCTGGTCAAGGGCGCGCGTAGCGGCAGCTGGACCATTCTCACCGGTGACAGCGTGCACTGTTTCGGCGACGGTGTGCTGATCGCCTCGGCCTTCGTCGCCGACATGCGGCTCGGGCTGGTGGCAGCGTTGGCGGTGCTGGTGCACGAAGTCCCGCACCACATGGGCGACCTGGCCGTCCTGCGGCATTCCAGCGACAACCGCCGCGTTGCTTTCGTGAAAGTGTCGTTGGCGGGGGCGCTAACAATGCTGGGCGGGGTGGTGGGCTACTACCTCGTGGCCCAGCTGGAGTCCTACCTGCCCTTTTTTCTCGCCGTGGCGTCCAGCAGCTTTCTGTATGTGGCGCTGGCCGACCTGATTCCGCAACTGCAAAAGCAGTTGTCGGTACGGGAGACCTTCGCGCAGATTTTGTGGCTCGGCGTGGGCATGGGCATGGTCACGCTGGTCAGCAGTTTCGGACACGCGCACTAACGCAGCAACTTCCGATTACTCGCGCCTTTCCCCCCAGCCTTTCCTTCCAGGAAGGCGTTGGCAAGAGACTCGGCTTCAGCGCGTCAGCGCGCACGCACAGCAGGACGGGGTCTTATCTCCCGGCGGAGAGCGGGCCCCTGACTGAAGGTAGCACCCTTGCATAACCGGGAGAGCTTTCATGCCTGTTGATCCCACCCCCGAAGGCGGCGAGGTTTTTCACCGCCCTATAGAGCAGCCTTTTCCTCCTGCCCAGTTCGAAGCCAGCACCCAGGGGGTCGCCGAGCCCGGCGGCCACGATGCCCGGGACGAGGAGGACAGCCGGCAAGCCCTGGCCAACCGTGAACTCGACCAGCAGACCGGCCTCGCGCGGCCGCCCCTGGGAAACTGAGTCCGGCAATGCGCAAACCACCAGCCGATTTAAAGGACACGCCGACCTCGGCCGAAGCGGACCTGCTCGGGGAAGAAACCTCGCTTGTGCCGCCCGATTCAGAAGGTCAGCCTTTCTCGCAACCGATGGCCGGGCAAGCCGCCGCCGGCAACCTTCAGCAGCCGCAACCGGCCGAAGACGAAAACCAGCCGGGCTTTATCGGGGAACGCAACCGGCCCGACCCGGCCTGAAAAAAGGCATGCACGCGCTTGCTCCTACGACGGCGCGATCACGGGACTGACAGGCCCGCAATAAAGAGGTCGTGAAAGTCAGGCTTTTGCACCGATGGAGGGGCTCACCGATGAACAAGCAAACTCAAGGCGCTCGGCCCGACCTGGGCCGGCAGGATAGCGTGTCCTCTCCTGCGCCTGGCTCGCTCCAGGGTAACCGCGGCAGCTTCAGCGATGAAGCACCCGGGCTGGTCGCGCCGGGCAGGCTGAACGAGGGCGATACCGGCAGCGCGAGCGACAAGCCTGAGTCCGGTGGCAAACTTGATTTCGACGATGGCGACATGGTGGACGGCGGACGCGGCGGCAATAACGTCCGCATGGGCGGGACCTGGCAGGCGCAGGGCGGGGACAGTGCCCCGCTCGGCCCCCCCGCCGAGATATTGTCCGGCTCCAACCAGCCGAGTGATCAGCCTGACAGGCCGGAAGGCCCCGGCAAAGGCGCGGACTCTGTCTGACTGCGGACTTTAGAGGCCGGCTGCATCGAGTTCGGCACGGGACGGAAGCCCTTCGCTGTCACCCATCACCTGCACCGCACGCGCGCCAATCCATGCCCCGCGCCGTACCGCCTGCTCGACCGTCAATCCCTCGAGCAACGCACTGACCACGCCGACCGCAAACCCGTCGCCTGCGCCGACCGTGTCGACGACCTGGGCCACAGGAAAACCCGGGACATGGCCCGAGCCGGAAATACCGTCGTAGTAGGCGCCCTCAGCCCCGAGTTTGACGACCACCAGGCTCGCGCCTCGTGCGCGATAAAAGCGTGCGATGGCTTCAGGCGTGTTTTCGCCCGTCAGCAGCCGGCCTTCCTCCAGCCCGGGCAGCACCCAGTCGGCACGTGTGGCGAGGTCGTTGATGGCGGCGCGCATCACCGCTTCGCTTGACCAGAGCGTCGGCCGGAGATTGGGATCGAAAGAGACACTGCGCCCGGCATCGCGCATCAGGTCCATACTGCGCCTTGCCGCCGGCAAGGTGCTGGCGGAGATGGCTGCAAAAACGCCCGTGGCATGCAAATGCCGCGCTGACAGCAGCCACCCGGTGTCAATGTCGGCCTCGCCCATCTGGCTCGCAGCGGATCCCTTGCGGTGGTATTCGATGGGCGGGTCGCTGCCATCGTCGACCTTGCCCTTGAACTGGAAACCGGTTTTCTGCGCGGCATCGCAGATGACGTGCGAACAGTCGATACCCTCGGCAGCCATGGCCGCCAGCAGATAGCGGCCCATCGAGTCCGTGCCGAGCCGACTGGCCCATCCCACCTTCAGCCCCAGGCGCGACAGGCCGATGGCGACGTTCGTTTCAGCGCCTGCGGTGCGCTTGAAAAACGACTGCGCGTTTTCGAGCGGACCTGGGCGGTCTGCAACCAGCAGCATCATGGCTTCGCCGAAAGTGACAACGTCGAGTGAAGAAGGCATGGTGGTTTTGTAGGTGCGTACGCGAATGTCTGAGGAAGTGAAGCGCCGAAATCGTAGCATTGCAGTACCGGCGCAGGGACAGCCGTTGCCTCGATGCCCGGCCGCTCACTGCGAAGGTTCAGGCAGGCGTTCGGTCTTCGTGAAGAATGCGAGCTTGTCGGTACTGCGCCGTTGCTTGAGCGCGTACTCGGCCCGCAGCGCATCTCCCTTGTTCGCATAGGGGCGGCAGGCGATGACGCGGCGTGGCGGGTGCGAGCGCGTGTAGGCGGCGCCCAGCCCCAGCAGGTGCTTGATGAAACGCTCCACGACGTCGATGGCAATGCCGGTGTAGAGGCTGCCGTCTTCGCATTCGAGCAGGTAGAGGAAGTAGGCGGTGGGCGCGGCGGGCATGAGATGCGAGCTTATGCTGAAAGTGCTGCGCTCCACACAGCCGTTCGTGGAAGCCGGGTCGCTCCCCAGCCGTTCGGGCTGAGCTTGTCGAAGCCGGCGAGCTGTTTGGCGTGACAAGCCGGGTCTCGCCCCGGCGGGCGAGGCACTTGTTCTTTGCTTCGCCAAAGAAAAGTACCCCAAAGAAAGGCGACCCGGCTGTCTGGGACCCTGCGCTGCGCTTCGGGCAACCTGCGGTGCTCGCCGAAAGTGGGGTCGAGCTCAAACTCGCCTGCGGCTCAGACAATCGCTCGCCCTGATCCACTTTCGGCTGCGCTCCTCGGCCCAGCCAGGACGGGACTTGCGGAATCGGGATCGGGCAGAGCCGGTCGGGTCGATTCCAGACGAAGCGGACGAAGCAAGTACCGCTCCCACTATCCGTTCGGGCTGATGTATAGAAGCCAGCGAGCTGTCTGGCGCCCCGTTGGTCCCGCTCCCGACTTTTCTTCTTCATTCCCACCCCTTCTGACTGCGCCGAGGAGCGCAGGTCCAGCCGGAAAAGGGCGAGCGATTGTCTGAGCGAA